>CAWBLN010000013.1:0-375855 GCA_963789705.1 uncultured Thermoleophilaceae bacterium | reverse complement strand
TCCCGGCCTTGAGGAACTGGAGCACGTCGCCGAAGGCGGGCTGCACCACCACGGCGACCGTGTCGCAGACCTCCTCCACGTCGGTCTCGGACTGGCCCACGCCAACCGTCTCGACCACCACGATGTCGAAGGCAACGGCGAGAGCGTCGGCGGCCTCGCGCGTGGCGGGGCGAGCCCGCCCAGCCGTCCGCCGGCGGCGGTCGAGCGGATCAGGACGCCCTCGTCGCGCGGATCGTGCTCGATCCGCAACCGGTCGGCGAGCAGCGAACCCCCCGAGCGCTTGGAGGAGGGATCCACCGCAAGCACGGCGACGGTGCGCGCCCTCGCCAATGCGCGACGAGCGCCGAGAGCAGCGTCGACTTTCCCGCGCCCGGAGGCCCGGTCACGCCGATCAGGTGCGCGGGGCGCCTCTCCGCCCAGGGCGGTGGGGATATCTCGGCCAGCAGGCGAGCGGCGGCTTCCCGGCCTCCCGGGCGCGGTCCTCGATCAGGTTCAGCGCCGGCGCGGCGCCGCGGAGCGGTCGCGCTCGCGCAGCTTGCGACCTAAGCCGCAGTCCGTCGCAAGGCGGTCTGACCCGGCTCAAGCGGACGCGGCGGCTCACGCCGTGGCGCTCGGCCACCAGGCCGGACGATGTCGCCCATGATGCGGCTCACCTCGAAGTCCTTCGGCGTGTAGACGCGAGCGACGCCCGCCGCGAGCAGCGCCGCCTCGTCGGCGCGGCGGGATGATCCCGCCCACCACCACCGGCACGTCGACGCCCGCGCGTCCTCGAGCTCGTTCAGCACGGTCGGGATCAGCTCGTGGGAACCGGACAGGATCGACAGCCCCACCACGTGCACGCCTTCGTCGATCGCCGTCCGCGCGATCCTGGCGGGCGTCGAGCCGGATGCCCTCATAGACCACATCCATGCCGGCATCGCGGGCCCGCACGGCGATCTGCTCGGCGCCGTTGGAATGACCGTCGAGGCCGGGCTTGCCCACGAGGATCTTCACCCGCCGGCCCAGGCTCTCGGATACCCGTTCGACGCGATCGCGCAGAGCGCTCAGGGCGTCGTCGGTGGGCGCCGTGGTGGCGTCGCCCACGCCCGTGGGCCCGCGGTAGTCGCCGAAGACCGAGCGCCAGCGCGGCCGCCCATTCGCCGGTGGTGGCGCCGGCTCGGGCCGCCGCCAGCGTGCGGGGGCATCAGGTTCGCCTCGGGGTCGGCGGCGGCGCTCTCGAGCTCAGCCAGCGCCCGTTCGACGGCCGCTGCGTCGCGGGCGGAGCGCCAGCGTTCGACGGCTTCGATGGCGGAGCGCTCGACGGTCTCGTCCACGCGCATGATCCCGCCGTCCTCGCCCTCCTGCAGCGGCGAGGGCTACGGCCTCGGTGTAGATGTTCTGGCCCACCACCTTCAGCTCGCCGGACTCGATACTCCGCATGCGCTCGCGGTGCGACTCGACCATCTTGGTCTTCATGTAGGGCACGGCCTCGACCGCTCCGCCGCGCTCGGCCACGGCGGCCATCTCATCGCGCGCGCCGGACACGAGCGCGTCCACCAGCGCGTCCATCACCTTCGACCCCTCGAAGATGTCGGGGTATTCGAGCAGGTCGGTCTCGTAGGCGAGAGATCTGCTGAATGCGCAACGACCACTGCTGGTCCCACGGGCGCGGCAAGCCGAGAGCCTCGTTCCAGGCCGGGAGCTGCAGGGCCCTCGCCCGCGCGGAACGACCCACCGTCACGGCAAGCGCCTCCAGCACGATGCGGATGATGTTGTTCTCGGGCTGGGCCTCGGTCAGCCCGAGCGAGTTGACCTGCACGCCGTAGCGAAAGCGCAGGTAGCGGTCGTCGTCCACGCCGTAGCGCTCGCGTCCGAGCTCCTCCCAGAGCTGTCCCATCGCGCGCAGCTTGGCGTGCTCCTCGACGAACCGAATGCCAGTGACAAAGAAGAGATGCGGCCGAAGCCCGCGGGAAGTCGTCCGGCGAGACGCGCTCGCGCACCGAGTCGAGCACCGCGATCGCGGTCGAGATCGAGTAGGCGATCTCCTGGACCGGCGTGGCACCCGCCTCCTGGAGGTGATACGAGCAGATGTTGATCGGGTTCCACTGCGGCACCTCCTCCACCGTGAACGCGATCGTGTCGGCGATCAGCCGCATCGACGGCTCGGGCGGGAAGCGCGTTACCGTCCCGCGCGAGAGAACTCCTTGATGATGTCGTTCTGGGTCGTGCCCTGGAGCGACCCTCGCTCCAGCCCGTTCTCCTCGGCCACCGTGAGGTAGAGCGCCAGCAGCCACGCCGCGGTGGCGTTGATCGTCATCGAGGTGTTCATCTCGTCGAGCGGAATGCCGTCGAGCAGCGTGTGCATGTCGCCCTTGTGGGCGATCGAGACGCCCACCTTCCCCACCTCGCCCCGGGAGAGCTCGTGGTCGGGGTCGTAGCCCGTCTGGGTGGGCAGATCGAAGGCCACCGAGAGCCCGGTCTGGCCCTTGGCGAGGTTGCGGCGGTGAGGGCTCGTTCGACTCGCGGGCCGTGAGAATGGCCGGCGTAGGTGCCGCATCACCCAGGGCCGATCGCGCTCGGGCAAACGATGTTCGCTCACCCTTGGATTGTAAGGTCGGGGTCGCTTTGTCCGTGCCATAGACGTCCTGCACCTAGGGCGCGATCGGGTGATCTGCGTATACGAGATCGACGGCCTGATCGTGGACCCGGGGCCCGCCTCGTGCCTCGACACCCTGGTCGACGGGCTCGGTCCCGTCGAGCCGCGCGCGCTGCTGCTGACCCACGTCCACCTCGACCACGCGGGCGCCGCCGGAGTGCTGTGTCGCCGCTACCCGGACCTCACGGTCTACGTGCACGAGCGCGGCGCCCGCCACCTGATCGATCCCACGAAGCTGATCGAGAGCGCCGGGCGCGTCTGGGGCGACGACATGTGGGAGCTGTGGGGAGAGGTGGCACCCGTGCCCGAGGAGCGGCTGCGGGTCCTCGAGGGCGGCGAGACCGTGGAGGGATTTCGCGTGGCCTACACCCCCGGCCACGCCTCGCACACGTGGCCTACCTGCACGCTGACTCGGGCGACGCCTACGTTGGTGACGTGGCCGGCGTTCGCCTACCGCCCTACGAGCACACGATCGCGCCCACGCCGCCACCCGACATCGATGTGGAGGCATGGTTGGACTCGTTGCACACGGTCGCCTCATGGAATCCGCAGTCGCTCTGCCTCACCCACTTCGGGCCGGTGACCGACGTGGCCGACCAGCTGCATCGGGTCCGGCACGCGTTGAAGGAGTCGGCGGACTCGGCCCGCCTCGATGGGGAGGAGGGCTTCATCGCCAAGCTGGAGTCGAGCCTTGCCGAGGCCACCGATCCCGCCACGGTCGAGGCCTTCGAACAGGCTGCTCCGCCCGACCAGCTCTACCGGGCCTGTCCCGGTACTGGCGCAAGAAGGCGGAATAGCTTGCAGACGGTCGAGAAGCCGCGTGTGGAGGGCCCGGGCACCGGGATGGGCGGCAACTGGCGCGTGATCGTCCTCAACGACGATCACAACACCTTCGAGGGGGTGGCCGGCGCCCTGTCCTCGACGCTGCCCGGAGTCTCCTACGAGCAGGGGATGGCGCTCGCCAACCTCATCCACAACACGGGGCGGGCGATCGTCTGGTCGGGCACGCAGGAGCTCGCCGAGCACTACTGGGAGGTGCTGAAGGGCCACGGGCTGACCATGGCCCCGCTCGAGCGCACCTAGGGCTCGAGCCTCGTCCGCCCGCACCGGCTTCAGCGCGCCCTCCCGAGCACCTCGTGAAGGGTCGGCAGCAGCGAGGGCCGCACCTGGTAGTAGCCGGCGAGCTCCGCGCGCTTCTCGGAGATCTCCTCGGAGTACCAGTAGCGCTCCCAGGCCGCCTTGGTCGGGAAGGTCGCCGTCTGGAGGAAGTCGAGACGCCCGTCGTGCGCGCGGTAGAAGCTCCACGCGGTCGCGCCGTAGTCGAGCGCCGCCTGTCGGCCGCGGGCAGCCAGCCCTCGGCGAAGCGGTCGCCGCGGAACGGGTTCGCCACCCACTTGACCATCACGCAGATCATGCGCCCACCTCCGCGTAGATTGCGCCGGGACCCTCCGCGGTCTTGCCCTGGCCCTCGCGCTCGGCCCCGACCAAAATCGCGATCTTCCCCAGGTGCTTGTTGTCGCGCATCAGCTGGTGGGCCTCGGGCACGCCGTCGAAGCCGAGCGTTCGCCACAGCACGGGCCGGATCTGAGCCGACTCGATCAGCTCATTGGCCTTGTTGCACTCGTCGGCGTTGGCGAAATGCGAGCCGAGGATCTGCTTCTGGCGCATCCACAGGTAGCGGACGTCGAAGTCCAGGTGGAACCCGGTCGTGCCGGCGCAGATCACCACCTTGCCGAAGGGCTTGACCGTGAGCACCGAGGTCGGGAACGTGGCCTTGCCCACATGCTCGAAGACGATGTCGGGGGCGTCGCCGAGGATCTCCTTCACGCGCTTGGAGAACGCCCGCGAAACCCCGAAGCGCTCCTTCTCCTCCTCAGGGCTCTCGCCCCCCTTGCGCATCATCCCGGCGAACTCACTGCGATCGATGAAGTCGACCGCCCCCAGCTCCTTAGCCAGCCCCCCCTTCTCAGGGGACGAGACCACGCCCACAGCGTGCGCGCCCGCCAGCTTGGCGATCTGCGTAGCGAAGACGCCGAGCCCACCGGCCGCGCCCCAGATCAGCACGCGGTGGCCCGGCTGGATGTCGCACTGGGTGATCAGCATGCGGTAGGCGGTGAAGTAGGTCAGCCCGTAGGAGGCCGCCTCGTCCCAGGTGAGGTTCTGGGGCCGGGGCAGCAGCTGCTGGGCTTGCACCTTCGTGAACTGCGCGAACGAGCCCCAGGTCGTCTCATAGCCCCAGATCATCTGAGAGGGCGCCGCCAGTGGATCGAGGCCGTGCACCTCGGGATCCTCGTAGGAGGCGACGTTGCAGTGGATAACGACCTCGTCGCCGGGCTTCCAGCGGGTGACGCCGGCACCGACCTTCCAGACGATCCCCGACGCGTCCGAGCCGCCGATGTGGTGTCCCCAGTCCGGGTGATCGCCGTAGCGCATGACCGACACGGGCTCACCCAGCGCCGCCCACACGTTGTTGTAGTTCACACCCGCCGCCATCACGCGGACGATCACCTCGAGCGGGCCGGGCTCGGGGACCTCGACCTCCTCCAGCTGGAAGGCGTCCTCGGGCTCGCCGAGGCGCTCCTCGCGGATCACCCAGGCGGCCATGCTGTCCGGCAGCGTGCCGGGCTCGACGTCGAGCTCGGTCACCTTGGTCGCGTCAACGGCCACGGGCGGGAGGTTATCGTCGCCCGGGCCGTAGGATCGCGCCTCCATGACCGCGACCCTGTTCGGCATTCCCGCGTCGCACCCGTCGCTGACGGGGGAGCTGATGCTGCGCCACAAGCGCGTCGGCTACCGGCGCATCGACCTGGTCAGCGTCGTACACCGGGTTCTCCTACGCGCGCTGGGCTTCTCTGGTGTGACGGTGCCCGCCCTTCGGATCGACGGCACGCGTGTGCAGGGCACGCGCGAGATTTCTCAGGCCCTCGACGCGCTGCGACCGCAGCCGGCGCTGTTCCCCGGCGATCCCGACCGCCGCAGGGCGGTCGTCGACGCCGAGGCGTGGGGCGATACCGTCCTTCAGCCCGTCCCGCGCCGGCTCATCTGGGCCGGGCTCAAGCGCGATCGCTCGACGATCACGACGTACCTCGAGGACGCGCGGACGGGCATACCGGTCGCGGTGGCGAAGCCCACGCTGGGGCCGATCGTCGCGGCAGCGGCCAGGGCCAACCGCGCAAGCGACGAGAACGTACGCCGGGACCTGGCCGCCCTGCCGGACCTGATCGACCGCGTGGACGAGCTGCTCGCCGCGGGCACGATCGGCGGGACCGAGCTCAACGCCGCCGACTTCCAGATCGCAACGAGCACCGGCCTGCTGAGCACGATGGACGACCTGAAGCCGCTCCTGGACGGGCGGCCGGCCCTCGAGCACACACGCCGAGTGGCGCCGGGCTATCCGGGCCACCTGCCACGGGTGTTCCCCGCGGCCTGGCTGCCAGCTGCGGATTGAGCCGGGAGAGGAGCCCTAGGCGCGGAAGATGGCTATCGCGCGCCGCGCCGTGTCCGGATCCTGCCCGTTGGGCGCGCACGAGCCGACACGCTTCAGCGGCGGGTCGCCGGGGCCGCGGTGGGCGGTGAAGCAGAACCACCCCGGCACGGCGCGCGCGGCGAACAGGAAATTGCGGCGCACGATGCGACGCGCCTTCCAGCAGGGCACAGGGCCGCGGCGCACCACCACCCTGACGGTGATGTTGCCCGACGACGCCTTGCCGCACGGCTTACGGGCCTCCGCCGCGCCGGGCCCCACGGCCAGCCCGGCGACGCTCAGGGCCCCGGCCAGCAATACGACGAGTAGCAGTCTCACGATGTCGAGAGACTAACCCGCGCGAGCCGGCACCCATTCCGTCAGGTCGTGTCCGTAGCGTGGACCTAATCCGTATGGAAGCCGCAACTCCGCTCAGACCACCCCACGTGCGCACGATCGGCGATCGCGTCGTCGTCGACGGCCTGGTCGTCGAGGATCGCTGCGCCGTACGGCTCGTACAAGAACGCGAGGCCAACGGCGACGACGCCGCCCAGGTGGTGCGGGACGCCGTCGAGATCGGGGCGCGCGTACTCGACCGCGAGCAGGCCGCCGCCAACGCCGAGTTCGTCAAGACGGAGTTCGAGAAGGCCTCAAAGGACGTGCAGGTCGAGTTCGCCGACAAGGCGCGCACCATCGCCGAGTTCTTCGAGAGCCAGTTCGAGGCCGTGTTCGGCGAGGACGACGGCCAGCTGGCCAAGGAGCTCGAGCGCCGCTTCGGCGACGGCAGCTCCGCCTCGGTGCAGAACCGCGTGCGCGAGGCGGTGGCGGAGACCCTGAGCAAGTCACGCGAGGATCTCGTGCGCCAGTTCTCGGCCGCCGACGACCGCAACCCGCTGGCCGACTTCAAGACGGCTGCCGTTCGCTCGATCAACGAGGCCGCCAGCCGTTCCGACGCCACTCAGCGCGCCCTGCTGGGCAAGCTCGGCGAGCTGCAGAAGGAGCTCCAGGCCCTGCGCGACGAGAAGGACAAGCTCGAGGAGGTCGGTGCCGAGCGTGAGCGAGGCACCGCCAAGGGGCGTACCTTCGAGGAGGCGGTCTTCGACACGCTCGACCGGATCGCGCTCTCGCAGGGCGACGTGGCCGAGGCGGTGGGCGACCTGCGCGAAGCCACCGGCAAGGTCGGCGACATCGTGGTGGCGCTCGACGGCTGCAACGGCCCCGCGCGGGGCCGCGTGGTCGTCGAGGCCAAGGACCGCAAGCTCTCGAAGCCCGGGGCGCTGGCCGAGCTGGACAAGGCCATGGCCGAGCGCTCGGCCGACTTCGCCGTGCTGGTCGTGCCGACCGAGGACGAGGTTCCGGCCAAGCTCGAGCCGCTGCGGGAGTACAACGGCGACAAGCTCGTGGTGGCGCTCGATCCCGAGTCCGGGACGCTCGCCCTCGAGCTCGGGTACCGCCTCGCTCGTGCCCGAGTGCTCATGAAGCGCTCCGACGGCGAGGGGATCGACGCCGGCGCGCTGCGCTCCACGGTGGAGCGGGCGCTCGCCGCGCTGGCGGAGGAGCGCAAGATCAAGCAGCAGCTCACCGGCGCCAAGACGAGCATCGGCAAGGCCTACGACCTGGTCGAGGGGATGGCCGAGCGCGTGCGCGCGCACCTGGAGGAGATCGACGTCCTGGTGCGCCCGGCCGGGGAGGGACCGGCCGGGCCGCCACCCGTCGACGACAGCCAGCTCGCACTCTAGGCCGTTCAGGTCAGGGCAGCAGCAGGTCGCTCGACGAGTTCCTTCGCTCCTTGCCGATGTCGAGCATTGCGGGTTCGATCTCCCTGCGCACCGCCCGCTCCGAGCCCGCTCGCACCTCGTAGCTGCCGGGCGCGAGAGTCCCGGGAGATCTGAGCCGTGTCGAGTGGGCCCACGGGCCCAACCTGCTCGGTGATCGACTTGCCCTCCAGGGTGATTGTCTTGGGGCCGTCCGTTTGGTTGGAGATCGTGATGTTGACCTGGCCCGCGCCGACCTTGGCCGGGGACACGGTGACCTTGTCGTCCTGGATCACGCCGGTCAGCCCCACGGGCACGGGCGGTCTGGGGTTGTTCTCGAAGTCCTCGCCGCCGCAGCCGCTTGCCACGAGCAGCGCGGCTATCGCACAGGTGGCCAGGCTTCCGCGCCCCATCTCCTCGAGTGACCCTAACCGAACCAGATCGAGCTACGGCCCGCTGTCATGGCCCCGACCTGCGCCTGGATACGGCCGCGGATGCCCTCGCCGATCTCCTGCACGAGTGCCATGTCGTCGGCGTCGTCGGGGCCGAAGGCGGAGAGGTCGACCGGCTCGAGGAAGCGGATCTTGAACTTCGCCGGCAAGTACATCAGCGCGGCCGCGAGCCCGAACTGGGGGAAGGCGTGGTTGACCGGGAAGTAGATCAGTCCGGTGAGGCGCTGGAGCAACGGGACGTGGGCGAAGATCGGCATCGCCTCCTCGGCACCCACCACCGCGATCGGCACGATCGGCGCCCGCGCGCGCATCGCGGTTCGCACGAAGCCCCCGCGTCCGAAGCGGCGGAGGCGGTAGCGCTGCCAATAGAGCTTTCGCGAGCCTTTCTGCCCCTCGGGGAAAACCAACACGAGGCGCCCCTCGTCGCCCAGCAGGCGCTGCGCGTTTCCCGGATGGGCGGCCACCATCCCCATTTTGTTGGCGAGCATGCTCACGCCCGGATAGCCCTTGAACCAGTGCTCGCCCAGCATGTACAGCGGGCGCGCGGCAGGATGGTCGTGGCGGATCGCCTGCATGATCATTGGCGCATCCGGCGGCAGCGCCCCCGAGTGATTCGACACGAGCAGCGCACCGCCCTCCGAGGGCACGTGGTCGATCCCCTCGGTCTCGACCCGAAACCAGTAGCGGTAGTAGAAGTCGAGCAGCGGCTCGACGAGATCGAACACGCGCTGGGAACGGCCCCAGTCGTCGATCTCGCGGCCGGGCTCGGCCGCCGGAAGGAGCTCGCGCAGGTCGCGCAGGTCGGGCGCGGGCGAAGCCGGGCGCGACGGCTCGCGCGGGAGGCCGAGCTCGTCGGCGCGTGCGTCGTAGGAGTCGTGCTCCGCGACGCCGAGAGGTCCGCCGCCCAGGAGCGGACCGTCGCCCGCGAGCCCGCTGCGGCTGCGCGGCCGGCGCCGTTCAGTCACGATCGAAGGGCAGCGCGACGAGCTCGGCTTCCGCGCCGGCCACGCTGACGGTGTCGCCGGGCGCGGCCTCGCGGCGCACCAGCGCGAGCGCGATCGGCCCGAGTCGCGGCGACACGCAGACCGAGCCGAGCCGCCCGACCACCTTCTCCCCGAGCACCACGTCCGTGCCCCGTTCGGCCGGCTCCGCGAGCCGCAGCCCGCGAAGGTGGCGGTTGGCCTTGCCCCGATAGTGGAGGCGGGCGACGGTCTCCTGCCCGATGTAGCAGCCCTTGGTGAAGCTGACGGCCCGCTCGTTGATGCCGGCCTCCTGTGGCATCGTCTCGGCGTCCATGTCGAGGCCGAGCCGCGGCCGGCCCGATTCGATGCGAAGGCACTCGGCGGCCTCCTCGGAGACGGTCTCGAACCCGAGCTCGAGCCCCGCCTGACCGATCACGTCGACCCCCAGGGCTGTGGCCACGTAGATCCGTCCGTCGCGCTCCTCGAAGGCGTGCTCGGGGCCCGCGAACAGCTCGCGGGCCGCCGGGCCGACGACCGATGCGAGCGCGCGGGTCGCGGTCACGTCCTCCCACTGGACGTCGCGTCCGAGCGCCTTGGTGCGAAGCATGTGGTCCACCACGGCGTGACCGATCGCCTCCGTGTCGAGCCAGAAGAAGTCCTCGCCGCGCAGCACGCGCAAATCGGTGCGGAGCTTGCCCTTGTGGTTGAGGATCACCGCGTAGCACCCGGTGCCTGGGGCGAGCGCCTCGACGTCGTTGGAGACCTGCCCCTGCAGGAACTCCGCGGCCTCGCCGCCGCGCACGACGAACTTCGCGCGGTCCGAGCGATCCACCAGCCCGGCGGACTCGCTCAGGAGCTCGTACTCGGAGGTGGCGATCACTCCCCGATCGTACTGACGGCCTAGAATTAGCCTCGTCTAAACCATGCTTTAATAGCACCAGATGCGAAAGTTGTGGGAGAACGAGATCTCGCGGCGGAAGCTGCTCGGCGGCGCGGCCGCGGCCGGCGCCTCCCTTCCCGTGCTCCACGAGCTGGTGCCGCATCAGGGCCTGCACAACCAGGCCGCCTCCGCGCGGGAGGAGGCGATCAGCAACGGCCATCAGGCCCACAGCGGCTCGGGCCACCTCGGGGCGCAGGGGCGCGTTGACGCCGAGGCCAACGGCTTCGATCCGCAGGCCATCCTGCGCGACTTCGACCACGGCCGGGTGCGCAACGGCGTGCGGGAGTGGGACATCGTGGCCAAGGACCGCGAGATCGAGGTCGCTCCCGGCGTGAAGTACGCGGCCTGGACCTACAACGGACGCGTGCCCGGCCCGACCCTGCGGGCCCGGGAAGGCGAGCGGCTGCGCGTCAACTTCGTCAACGGTCGACGCACCCGCACACGATCCATTTCCACGGCATCCACCGCGCCTCCAGCGACGGAATCCCCGGAGTCGGGGCCGGCAACATCGGCGCCGGCGAGTCGACGACCTACGAGTTCGACGCCACGCCATTCGGGCTCCACCTCTACCACTGCCACTCGACGCCGCTGGCCGAGCACATCGCCAAGGGCCTCTACGGCATGTTCATCATCGACCCGCCGGACGGTCGCCCGCCCGCGCACGAGCTTGTGATGGTCATGAACGGGTTCGACACCAACTTCGACCGCTCCAACGAGGTCTACGCGGTCAACACCGTGGCCTTCGCGTACATGGACGAGCCCGTGCAGGTCAAGCGCGACGAGCTCGTGCGGATCTACCTGGTCAACGTGCTCGAGTTCGACCTCCTCAACTCCTTCCACATCCACGCCAACTTCTTCGACTACTACCCGACCGGCACTCGGCTCGAGCCGCGGGACTCACGGACACCGTGATCCAGGGCCAGGGCGAGCGCGGGATCCTCGAGCTGCGCTTCCCCTACACCGGTAAGTACATGTTCCACGCCCACGTGTCCGAGTTCGCGGAACTCGGCTGGATGCGGCTTCTTCGAGGTCAGCGACTGATGGAGCCGGCCGCTACCGCGACCGCTTCGGCGCCTCCCGAGCGCACACCCCGGCGTCCGCGCTGGCTCGCCGGGCTCCTGCCGCTCGTGGTGCTCGCGGCGGCGATCGGCCTCCTCGTGGCGCTCGACGCGCCGAGAGCTCGACCGCGTGGGTGTGCCGGTCGAGGACCTGACTGTCGAGCGCAGCATCCTGCGCCCGGGAGAGATCGAATTGCAGCTGCGTAACGACGGCCCCGATCCGGTCGAGATCCGCCAGGTCATCGTCAACGACGGTTTTGCCTCCTTCACCCAGTCCGACGACAGATCGGACGCCTCGGCGGCCACGACGGTGGCGTCCGAGTACCCCTGGGATCGAGGGGCAGTCCCCTCACGAGGTGATGCTGCTCACCTCCACCGGCGCGACGATCGACCACGCCATCGACGTCGCCGTCGAGAGTCCGGACGCCGACCTCGACTGTCTGCGCCGTCTGATGGCGCTCATCGGCCTCTACGTCGGCGTGATCCCGGTGGGCATCGGCATGCTGTGGCTGCCCCTGCGATGCGGACCGTCGACGCTCGCTGGATGCCGCTTCCTCATGGCCCTGACCATCGGGCTGCTCGCATCCTGGGCATCGACGCTCGGCCGAGGGCCCGAGCTGGCGGGCGAGGGGCCGGCTCGCTTCGGCGGTGCGGCGCTGGTCTTCCTCGGCGCGGCGGGCGCCTACATCGCGCTGGCGGGCGTGGACGCCTGGCTGCGACAGCCACCGCCGCCGCGGAGAGTCGGGCTACCGCCGGCCTTCCTGGTGGCTCTTCGGCATAGGCCTCCACAACCCGGCGAGGGGCTGGCGATCGGTTCCGCCTACGCGGTCGGGCGCTGGCGCTCGGCGCGGCCCTCGTGGTCGGCTTCGCACTCACAACACACCGAGGGGCTCGCGATCGTCGCTCCCGCCGCGCGTGAGGGCAAGGTCTCGCTGCCGCGGCTGGCCGCCCTCGGGCTGCTGGCCGGCGCGCCCGCCGTGCTGGGCGCCTGGATCGGAGCATCGGCCTTCCATCCGAGCCTCGCCGGCCTGATGTTCGGGATCGGCGCCGGCGCCATCGCCCAGGTGATCGTGCAGATTGCGCCCTCGATCCGCGACCGCGACGGCGGCCCTCTGCTCAGCCCGCTCGTGGCCGGAGGGCTGCTCTGCGGCCTGGTCGTGATGTACGCCACCGGGCTGATGGTGAGCGTTTGATGGCCACGCGCACCGAAGCCTCCACGGCGGTTCAGGACTACGCCAAGGCGATCTGGTCGCTCGGCACGCGCAGCGACGAGCCGGTCTCGACGTCGGCCATCGCGGAGCGCCTGGAGGTGTCACCGGCGTCCGCATCGGCGATGGTCAAGCGACTCGAGACGATGGGCCTGGTCGAGCGCGAGCCCTACCACGGCGTTCGCCTCACCGTGGCCGGAGTGCGGGTGGCGCTCGAGGTGCTGCGTCACCATCGCCTGCTCGAGCTCTACCTGGCCGAGGCGCTGGGGATGCCGTGGGACCGCGTCCACGAGGAGGCCGAGGTGCTCGAGCATGCGATCTCACCCGAGCTCTCGGAGCTGATCGCGGCAAAGCTCGGCAACCCCACCCACGATCCCCACGGCGATCCGATTCCGACCGCCGACGGCGAGATCGACGAGGCCGCCACGCGCGCCCTCACCGACCTCGATCCGGGCGAGCGTGGCCGCTTCACGCGGGTCTCGGACTCCAATCCCGACATGCTGCGCTACCTCTCCGACCGCGGCATCGCGCCCGGCGACGAATTGGAGCTGGTGGGCCACGAGCCCTTCGGCGGCCCGGTGACGGTGAGCGCGAATGGACGCGACCACGCGCTTGGCGATCAGCTGGCGAGCGCCATGCGGATCGAGCAGTAGCCTTTCCGCATCGCCGCGCTCGCCGACCACTTCCAGGCCGTCGTCGACTCGCTCCCGCCGGACTGGACCCAGCTGGAGCTCGACCTGCGCATCTTCGACGAGGACCGTTACGTGGAGGCGGCCACCCTGCTCGTTCAGATCAACGCGATGCCCTATTCCGAGCACGACTGGCATTGGCGCCTGCGCGCCGTCCGGGAGTTCGGGCACGCGGCCGCCGCCGAGACCGTCCGCGGAACGCTGGCGCTGCTCGACGACAACGGCATCGAGGGTGAGATGGCGGTGCGGGAGGCGCGCTCGGGAAGGGCGGAGGTCACGCAGATGTGGGGTCGCCCGGAGTCCGTGCGCCAGGAGTTCCGCCAGCGCCGGGCGCAGTAGCCGCGGTGGCCCGCGTCGCGCTGCTGTGCCCCGACCTGCTGTTCGGCTCGCGCCTGCGCAGCGCCCTCGAGAAGGCCGGCCACGAGGTCCTGCCGGCCGAAGCCGAGGCCGACGTGCTTGTGGTGGACCTGACCGACGACGCCGACGCGCGCGTGGCCGCGGCGGCCGGAGCCGCCGTGCCGGTGCTCGGCTTCTACGCCCACGTCGAGCAGGACGTCCGCAAGGCCGCCGAGGCCGCCGGCTTCAGCCCGCGTGGTGCCCCGCTCGCGGATGGCCCGGGAGGGACCCGCGCTGGTGGAGGCGCTGCTCGGCTGAGGACACCGGCTAGGGAGGGAAGACCCGCTGCACGTCGGGAGGGCGCTCCAGGATCCCAAACCGAGCGTCGAACCGGGCCCAGCCCCTCAGTGCTCCTCGGTTGAGCCGAACGGGCGGCAGCAGAGCCGGAGCGACCGCTTCGAGCTGCGCCCGCACGAGCGCCTTATCGGCCCCCGACGCCTCCACCAGATCGGCCACGGTGGCGGGACGATCGCCCAGAGCCACCCGCGTGCCCTTCGCCAGCGCGGCGAGCAGGCCGTCCAGCCGGTCGCCAAGCCGGCGTAGATTCCCCCGCTCGGTCACCAGCACCAACTCCGGATACCGCGGCGCCCCGTAGTCGTCCACGCGAAACTCGCGCGTGGGCACGCCGCGCCGGCGCAGCGCAACCCCCTCGACGTTCCAGAACGAAACCACCGCATCGACCCGTCCGGCGATGAGGCTGGGCACCGCGGAGAAACCGATCGTCACCCGGTCCACCCGATCGAAGTCGCCGCCGTCCGCCTCGATCACGGCCCGGAGCACGGCGTCGTCGGAGGCGAGGCCGGTCACGCCCACGCGGCGGCCCTCGAGCTCGCGCGGGCGCCGGATCCCGCGACGGGCGATGACCGCGGCCAAGGGCCGCTGAACCAGCGCGCCGATTCCGACCAGGTCCCTGCCGGCCTCACGGGCGAGCCCGAGATCATGGATGTCCACCACCGCCACGTCGGCCCGGCCGGCGCCGAGCAGCTTGAGCGAATCCGTCGAGGACGAGGGAACGCGCACGTCGAAGTCGCTTCCCCGGCGCAGGGCACCGTAGATCCCCGCGTGCGCCGGGTTGGGTTGAAAATCGAGCGCCAGCGTCAGCTTGTCCTCCGGCGAGTCGTCGGAGCACCCGGCGAATGCCGCCGCCAAGGCGAGCAGGAGGAGCGTTCTGCGCACGGAGCAAACCCTAGGTGGGCCGTACACTCCGGCCCGGATGCGCCGAGTCACCTTTTCGCGCAATTTCACGCTGTCGCTGTCGCGGACGTGCCAGTGCTATCGCAAGTACTGCGCCTTCGCCACCGCATCAGGCGCACCTGTACTCGCCGCCCGAGGTCGAACGGATCCTCGACGACGCCTCGCGCCGAGGCGCGAAGGAGCTGCTGGTGCTGACCGGCGAGCGGCCGGAGGTCAACGCGGAGGTCTCCGCTCGGCTGGACGACTACGGCCACGAGGACTTCGTCTCCTACGTGGCATGGGCCTGTGAGCGCGCGCTCGAGCGAGGCATGCTGCCGCACACCAACCTCGGCGCGCTGGCGAGCGAGGACCTTGCCCGGCTGCGCGAGGTCACCGCCTCCCAGGGCCTGATGCTCGAATCGACCAATCCCGACCTCGTCGTCCATCAGGGCTCGCCCACCAAGCATCCCGGCGCGCGCCTCGAGGCGATCCGGGCGGCCGGCGAGCTGCGCATCCCGTTCACCAGCGGGATCCTGGTCGGGATCGGCGAGACTCCGGCCGAGCGCATCGAGGCGCTCGAGGCGCTGGCCGGGCTCCAGCGCGAGTACGGGCACCTGCAGGAGATCATCCTGCAGAACTTCGTCGCTCACCCGCGCTACTACGGAGCCGAGCCGGCCGAGATCGCCGACGAGGCTCAGAATGGCGAGCGCGCGGTGGGAGCCGACCTCCCCGCGCCCGCGTGGGCCACGCCGATCTCGCTGGACGACATGCGCACGCTCGTCCGCGCGTGCCGGCGGCTGATGCCCGACGTCGGAGTGCAGATCCCGGCCGACCTTTCGGACTGGTGGCTACCGCTTATCGAGGAAGGCGCCACCGACCTCGGCGGGCTCTCGGCCAACGGCGACCACATCTCGCCCGAGCATCCCTTCCCCTCGGTGCACCGCATGCGCAAGGAGCTCGCCCCGCGCGGCTACGCGCTCACCGAGCGGCTCTGCGTGTACCCCCAGTACATGGATCCGCACTGGCTCGAGCAGGGGGTGCTCGACCTGGTCAAGCTGAAGTTCTGGAGCTTCATTCCGCGGCGGGGCTCCGGCCGGCGCGAGGAGCGACCGATCCGGCGCGAGCTCGTGAGCGGCGCGGTGGCAGGCGCCCGCGACGGCCGCACGCTCTCGGCCGAGGAGCTGACCGCACTGTTCGCCGAGACGCGACCGGAGGCGATCGAGGACATGCGCCAGGCCGCCGACGAGCTACGCCAGGAGCTGGCCGGCGAGACCGTCACCTTCGTCGTCAACCGCAACATCAACGTGTCGAACATCTGCACGGTCGGGTGCGCGTTCTGCGGCTTTGGCCAGGGACGCCGCTCGCCCGACGCCTACGAACACTCGGAGTCCGAGTTCGCGCGCCGCGTCGAGGAGGCCATCGAGTTCGGCGCCAGCGAGATTTGCATGCAGTCGGGCATCCATCCGCAGTGGACGATCGAGGACTACGAGGGCTGGCTGCGGCTGGCCAAGCGCACGGCCGCGCGGGCCGGCGCCGAGATCCACCTGCACGCAGACTCGCCCATGGAGGTCCACTTCATGGCCGCCGACCTGCCGCTCCGCGAGGTCTTCGCCCGGCTCGAGGACGCGGGGCTGGGCTCTACGCCGGGCACGGCCGCCGAGGTGCTGCACGACGGCGTGCGCCAGCGCATCTCGCCGAACAAGCTGCCCGTCTCGCGCTGGGTCGAGATCATCGAGGCCTGCCACGCGGCCGGCCTGCGCTCGACGGTCACGGTGATGTTCGGGCACATCGAGGAGCCCTGGGAGCTGGCCGAGCACATGCGCGTCGTGCGCGAGCTCCAGGAGCGCACGGGCGGCTTCACCGAGTTCGTGCCGCTGTCGTTCATCCCATTCCACACGCTGCTGGGCCGCACGCACGGGATCGAGGCGATCTCGCGAGAGGAGAACCTCAAGCACACCGCGGCGTTCCGGCTCGCGCTCGGCAAGACGATTCCGAGCCTGCAGGCGAGCTGGGTGAAGATGGGCCTCGACGCCGCCACCGAGGCGCTTCGCTGGGGGGTCAACGACCTCGGCGGGACGCTGATGGAGGAATCGATCTCGCGCATGGCGGGCTCCGAGCACGGCGTTCGGCTCGAACCGCAGGACCTGATCGGGGCCGCCCATGCCGCCGGGCGGCCGGCCGCCGAGCGAGACACGCTCTACGGGATTCGCCGGCGCTTCGAGCTCCCCGCAATGTCCTCGGCGTAGCCTGCGACCCGACGTGACCACTGCTCTCGCCAACCGAATAGGCGGTCCTGTCCTCACCCCGGGCGAGGACGGGCTACGCGCTCGGAGATCGCCGCCTTCAACACCGCCATCGTGCACACGCCCGATGTGGTGGTGGGAGCGGAATCCGCCGACGACGTGGTCGAGGCGGTGCGCTTCGCCGGCGAGAACGGCCACCGGGTCAGCGTGCAGGCCGACGGCCACATCGAAGCGCCGGTCAGCTCCGGGCTGCTGATTTCCACGCAACGGCTGGACGGTTCAGCATCGACCCCGGCAGGCGCGTGGCCACGATCGGCGCGGGAGTGCGATGGGAGCCGGTGATCGCGGCGGCGGCCGAGCACGGCCTCGCCCCGTGGCGGGCTCGTCGCCGGTCGTGGGCGTTGTGGGCTACCTCCTGGGCGGGGGCCTCGGCCCGCTGGCCGCAGCCACGGTTTCAGCTCCGACTACCTGCTGGGACTCACCGTCGTGACCGGCGAGGGCGACCTGATCGAGGCGAGCGCGGACCGAACTCCGAGCTGTTCTGGGCGCTGCGCGGGGGCAAGGAGGGTCTCGGCGTCGTGACCGAGGTGCGTGTGCGCCTCGTCGAGCTCAGCACGCTCTATGCGGGCTCGCTGTTCTTCGAGGAGGCGAACCTCGAAACCGCTCTACGTGCCTGGGTCGACTGGACGGCTCAGGCCGATGCACGGGTCACCACGAGCGTGGCGATCATCCGCTTTCCCCCGCTCGAGGTCGTTCCCGAGCCCCTGCGCGGGCGCCTGCTGCTGAGCCTTCGGTTCGCCTACCCCGGCCCGACCGAGGAGGGAGCTCGGCTCGCCGCCCCGCTGCGCTCCGCCGCTCCGGTCTACCTGGACGGGCTGGGTGAGCTGCCCGCCTGCGGAGATCGCCAGCATCCACAACGACCCACGCGAGCCCGCTCCCAGCTGGCTCAGCGGCATGCTGCTCGAGCCACGTCGATCAGGAGTTCGCGTCGAGGCTGCTCGATCACGTGGGCGCGGGCGCGGATGCGCCGTTCGTCGCGGCGGAGATCCGCCACCTCGGTGAGGCGACGCGGCGGGATGTCGAGGGCGGCTCGGCCGTCGGCGGCCGGGAGGCCGGGTTCACGCTCGGGTTTATCGGCGCCGACCCGCGGCTGTTCGAGACCGTGCTGCCCACCGAGGTGGAGCGCCTGATCGGCGACCTGCGGGCCTGGATCTCGCCCGAGACCAACATCAACTTCGTGGGCAAGCTGCGCTCGTCGGAGCAGTTCGCGAGCGCCTGGCCGCCGGAAACCTTCGCGAGGCTGGCGGAGGTCCGCCGCCAGCACGACCCGCACGGCGTCTTCGCCTACCGGTACTGAGCCGCCGTCACTGCTCGACGAAGTACGCGCCGCTGCCCTGGCCGCTCGAGAACCAGCGGCTGGTCACGGTCTTCTTGCGGGTGAAGAACTCGACCGCGTCGGTGCCGTGGGCGTGCAGGTCGCCCAGGAAGGAGTCCTTCCAGCCCGAGAAGGGGAAGAACGCGACGGGGGCAGCCACGCCGATGTCGACGCCGATCATGCCGGCCTCGACCTCGTGGCGGTAGCGGCGTACCGACGCCCCGGACTCGGTGAAGATCGACGTGCCGTTGCCGAAGCGGCTCCGGTTGACCACGTCGATGGCCTCGTCGAGCGTCTCAACGTTGACCACCGACAGGACGGGCCCGAAGATCTCCTCGCGGACCATCTCGGAATCGGGTCGACCCCGTCGAGGATCGTGGGGCCGAGGTACGCGCCGTCGGGCTCGAGCCCTTCGTCGCCTGGCGCCCGGCCGTCGACCGCCAGCTCGGCGCCGTCGCTGAGGCCACGATCGATAGCCGCCCGGATCCGGTCGCGGGCGGCGCAGGACACCACCGGGCCGACGTCGGTGGCCTCGTCGTTGCCGTCCCGACCCGAAGCGCCTTGGTTGCTTCGCGCAGCGGCGCCATCAGCTTGCCGTGGGCGTCGCCCACGGTCACGACGACAGAGCCGGCCATGCACCGCTGGCCGGCGGCGCCGAAGGCCGAGCCGATGATGCCGGGCACGGTCTTGTCGATCACGGCGTCGGGCATCACGACCATGTGGTTCTTGGCCCCGCCCAGGGCCTGCACGCGCTTCTTGGTCTTGGCCGCGCGCTCGTAGACGATCCGGGCCACGGGCGCCGAGCCCACGAAGGAGACCGCGTCGATGCCGGGATGGTCGAGGATGCCCTCCACGACCTCGCGGCCGCCGTTGACCAGGTTGACCACCCCGGCGGCAGCTCGAGCGAGTCCAGTACCTCGAAGGCGATCTGCTGGGTCAGCGGCACCTGCTCGGAGGGCTTGAGCACGAACGTGTTACCGCAAGCGATCGAGAACGGCAGGAACCAGAACGGCACCATCGCGGGGAAGTTGAAGGGCACGATCGCCGCACACACCCCGACCGGCTGGCGCACGGTCTCGGCGTCGACGTTCCGTGATACGTCCTCGATGATCCGTCCCTGCATGGTCGTCGGCACCGCGCAGGCCGCCTCCACCATCTCGATCATGCGGCCCACCTCGGCGCGCGCGTCGGCGATGGTCTTGCCCATCTCGGTGGTCACCGAGCGGGCAAGCTCCTCGCGGCGGGCGTCGAGACCGGCGCGCAGCGCGAACATGCGCCGGCCACGCTCGATCACGCTGACCGCGCGCCAGGCCGGCAGCGCCTCGCGCGCCGCCCGCACCGCGGCGTCCAGATCGGCCGCCGAGGACAACGGCACCCGGGCGAGAGTCTCGCCCGTGGCCGGATTCGACACGTCGAGCGCCTCGGCCGAGGCGGCGGCGGTCCAGCGTCCCCCGACGTAGTTGTCCAGCAAGCGGACGTTCGTCATTTCCTGCGTTGCCATGTGCCCTCCGTCCTCCGAAGCTTCTCGAAGGAGACGCTACACGCCCCAGGGCGTTTCAGCGAAAGAGATCCTGCTCGCGCGGGCGGCGCAGCGCGGCGGCGCCGGGGCCGTCGGCAGCGGTGACGAAACGCTCGAGGCCGCGCACCAGCACGGCGGGGCGGCGGGCGTCCTTGTCGCGCGCCAGGTCGGCCCCGGCGGCCACGGCGTCGGCCACCGCGATGGAGGTGGCTTTGAGCGTCCGTCCGTAGGCGTCGCGGCGGCCGGCCCAGGCGTCGAGCGGGGTCAGGCCCGCTACGCCGAGGGCCACGTCGGTCTGACCCAGCCTCCACGCCCGGCCGAAGGAGTCGGCCACGACGAGGGCCGGCCGTACGCCGCGGGCGGCAGCGAGGGCGGCCCGAAGCCGGCGCGCCGAGCCGTCGGGATCCACCGGCAGGAGGACCAGCTCGCCCGCACGCGACGCGTTGGATTGGTCGATCCCGGCGTTGGCGCAGACGAAGCCGTGCCGGGTCTCGCAGATCAGCGTGCCCTCATACGAGCGGAGGACCTCGGACGACTCGTCGAGCACGGCCTGCACGAGCCGCGGATCCTTGCCGCGCCCGCCGGCCAGGGCGCGTGCTCGCTCGCCCGGTTCGATCTCCTCCAGGCGCCGCAGGCGACCCTCGGCCTTCGAAACGACCTTGTGGGCGACCACGAGCACGTCGCCGTCCGCGAGGTCGTCCGGCGTGGCCGCCGCGAGCAGCGCGGCGAGGTTGCTGCCCGGACCCACGTCCGGAAGCGGCGCGAGCGCGCGGATGAGAAGCTCGGCGGGGCCGGACATATCCCGCAGGCTACGTGGGCGTTCAGGCGGGAACCGCGGAGTGGCGCCAGGAGCGCGAGCGGTCGAGCTGGCTCAGCGCGCCCCGCGTTGAGGGCGCGTGGCCGCGGCGGGTCTCGAGAACGCGGGCCAGCTCGGCCAGGTCTTCACCCGTGTCGACGTCGAGCATGAGAGTCGCCGCGTCCACCACCGCGAACGCCCCGCCGGCTGCGCGGGCGGCCTCCACGTGGCGCTCGAGGCTTCCGGGGCCGAAGCTGGGCCCGATCGCGTCGGGCGGCCGCAGGAGGAGCGCATTGGTGCCCGTGCCGTGGCGGTCGGGGACGATGAGCGCGGCGAGGCCCTCCTCGTCGGCGCGCCTCAGCAGCGCGGACACCTCGGCCGGATCGACCAGCGGGGTATCGCCGGGCACGAGCAGCACGCGCTCGTAGTCGCAGGCCTCGGCGTAGTGGACGCCGATCTTCGCCGCCGGCGGACTGTCCCGCCTGCTCGGTGTCGCGCAGCACCTTGACCCCGCCGCCCATCGCCGCCGACTCGGCCATCGGGTCGGCGGTGATCACCACGACGGCGTCGAGGCCGGGCACGCGCCGCAGCGCGGAGAGCACATCGGAGAACATCGCACGGGCCAGCGCCTGGCGGGCACCGGCGCCGAGCGTGGGAGCGAGGCGCTGCTTGGCGGCGCCGAAGCTCTTCACGGGAAGGATCGCGATCGTGCTCATCGTGGGCGCGGTCGAGGAGGCCCGAGACTAGCGCGAAAGGCGCTCGCCAAAGCTCGCGATCTCCCGGGCCAGCCGGAGCCTGCGCTCGGGCGTGTCGAGCAGCGTGTCGGTGGTGAGGCAGGGCAGGCCCTCGACCTCCTCGTCGGCGACGATCGCATCGATCACGCCCGCGTAGGCGCGGGCGATTCCTCCGGCGTTTCGCTCGATCCCGGCCCACGCGCAGAAGTGCTCGGTCGGGCCCTTGAGCGAACGTCCGCCCACGAACGGACTCACGGCCAGGACCGGCGCCGGCGCGCCGGCCAGCGCCTCGCGCATGCCCGCCAGCCCGAGCATCGGTCCGATCGAGATCACCGGGTTCGAGGGCCCGATCACGATCAGCTCGGCCTCGGCCAGAACGCCGAGCACGTCGCCGCTGGGCCGGGCGCGCTCGATCCCTCGCAGCTCGACATCCTCGACCGGCGCGGCCGCCTGCTCGACGATCATGTACTCCTGGAAGGGCATCACGCGCCCGCGGTGGCGCACCCAGGTCTGTACCGGCTCGTCGCACATCGGGAGCACCCGCGCGGGCACACCGAGCGCCTCGACCACCGCGGCGTGCGCCTCGGTCATGCGCGCGCCGTCGCGCAGCCGCTGGGTACGGAGGAGACACATCGCCAGGTCGCGATCGCCGAGCCGGAACCACGTGGGCTCACCGGCCGCCTCGAGCGCCTCCATGACCCGCCAGCTGTCGCCGCGCAGGCCGTAGCCGCGCTCGTCGATCGCGTCGGCGAGCCAATAGGTGACGAGGTCGGGATCGGGAGCCACGTGGACCCCGTAGACGTCGAGGTCGTCGGCCGAGTTGGCGATCACCGCCAGCTCGTCGCTCACGTCCAGCAGCCCGCGGGCGAGCTTGGCTCCGCCGGTGCCACCCGACAGCGTGACCACGAGGCCGGCCAGGGCCGCTCTCTCAGGCGCGCGACGCCGGCGCGGGCTCAGGCCAGCCGTCCACGAACAGGTCGAGCGCCAGCTCGGCGTCGTCGGAGGCGGAGTAGCGATCGAGGTCGGTGATCCCGGCCTCGGCCAGCACCTCGTCGTCGATGAACGTGTTGGCGGTGCACGAGCGCGGGTCGCGCACGAGGATCTCGCGAGCGGCGTCGCCCATGATCTCGGGCGTGCGGGCGCGGATCATCGCCTCGTCGCCGCCGAGCAGGTTCTGCACGGCCGCGGTGGCGATGATGCTCCGCGGCCAGAGGCAGTTGGCAGCCACGCCGCTTTCCGCCTCGTCGGCGGCCAGGCCGAGCGTGAGCATCGTCATGCCCATCTTGGAGAGCGTGTAGGCACTGTGGCCATGCAGCCAGCGCGGGTCCGTCGACAGGGGAGGGGAGAGAGTGAGCACGTGCGCGGCGTCGGACTCGCGCAGGCGGGGGAGGCAGGCGCGCGTCACCACGAAGGTCCCGCGCGCGTTGATCTGCTGCATCAGGTCGAAGCGCTTGACCTCCAGGTCGCCCATCGAGGCGAGGTTGATCGCGCTGGCGTTGTTGACCACGACGTCGATCCCGCCGAAGCGCTCGGCCGCCTGCGCCGCCGCGCGCTCGACCGCGTCGGCATCGCGGATGTCGCCCACGATCGGCAGCGCCTCGCCACCGGCGGCCTCGATCTCCTCGGCGGCGGTGTAGATCGTGCCGGGCAGCCTGGGATGGGGCTCGGCCGTCTTGGCCATGAGCGCGACGCGGGCGCCCTCGCGGGCCGCGCGCACGGCGATGGCCAACCCGATGCCGCGGCTGCCGCCGGACATGAAGATGCTGCGGCCGCTGAGAGAGTTCGTCATGAGCTCACCCTATCCCGCAGGCGCGGGAGCACGTCCTCGCCGAACTGCTGGAAAAAGCGCGTCTGGTCGGGCCCCGGCGCGTGCAGCACGAGATCCTCGAAGCCGAGCGCGACGTAGCCGGCGATGCGCTCCACGACCTCCTCGGGGTCGTCGGAGCAGATGAAGCGCGAGGGCGCCTGCTCCAGGTTCGCGTCCGCCACCCGCTCCATCTCGAGCGGATCGTCGATCCCCTCCTTCTGCTCGGGCTCGAGCGCGAGCGCCGCCCAGGGATGGGTGTTGGTGAACGCCAGTTCGCGATCGCGGTCATAGGACACCTTGATCTCGATCATCCGGCGGATGTCGGCCGGGTCGCGCCCGGCGCCCTCGGCGCCCTCGGCCACCTTGCCGAGCAGCTCCTCGTAGAGGGCCGGGTCCTTGCCGCTCGTGCAGATGAAGCCGTCGCCCGCACGGCCGGCGAGCTTCGCGGCCAGCGGGCCCGAGGCGGCCACGAAGATCGGCACCGGCTCGCCGGGTCGGTCGTAGACCGTGGCCTTGCAGGTGCGGTAGAAGTCGCCGTCGAAGTCGACGCGCTCCTCGGTCCAAAGCAGCCGGATCAGCGCGATGGCCTCGGCCAGGCGCATGCGGCGCTCCTTTCGTCCCGGGAACTCGCCGCCCGTGACCGGGGTCTCGTTCATGGCCTCACCGGTGCCGACGCCGAGGAAGACCCGGCCCGGTGTGAGGCACGCGAGCGTGGCGAAGGCCTGGGCCACGACCGACGGGTGATAGCGCAACGTCGGGGTGAGCACGCTGGTGCCGAGCAGCGTGCTCTCGGTGCGCTGGCCGGCCGCCCCCAGCCAGGGCAAAGCCGCGGGCGCGTGGCCGTCGGTGTGGCGCCAGGGCTGGAAGTGGTCGGAGACGGCGACGATCTCGAGCCCGCTGCGCTCGGCCTCGACAGCGAAGCCGAGCAGCGTCACGGGGTCGAACTGTTCGGCGGAGGCCTTGTATCCGATTCGGATCGCCATGCCCGCCATCGTATGGATACGCTGCGACCCGGTTTGCGACTCGCGGGACGCACAGCGCTCGTCACCGGGGGAGCCTCGGGCATCGGCGCCGCCACCTGCCGGCGTCTCGCCGCCGAGGGGGCGCGGGTCGCGGTGACCGACATGAACGCCGACGGCGCGGGCCACGTCGCCGATGAGGTCTCGGGAGGCGCGTACGAGCTCGACGTCCGCTCGGACAGCTCGATTCGCGACGCGGTGGGGTCCGCCGAGCGTGACCTCGGGCCCATCGACGCGCTCGTCAACAACGCCGGCTACGACGAGTGGGGCTGGTTCACCGATACCGACCCCGGTCTCTGGGAGCGGGTGCTGGCGGTCAACCTGCGCGGGGTGATCGCGGTCACCCACACGGTCCTTCCCGGGATGCAGGAGCGCCGTCGCGGGCGCATCGTGAACACTGCCTCCGAGGCGGGCAGGGTGGGCTCGAGCGGCTCGGCCGTCTATTCGGCGGCGAAGGCGGGCGTGATCGGCTTCACCAAGGCGATCGCGATCGAGAACGGCCGCTTCGGGATCACGGCCAACGCCGTGGCCCCCGGGCCGATCGACACGCCGCTGCTGATGGGCGCGCCCGAGGCCCTCGGGGATCTGGGCAAGCGTCTCGTCGAGACCATGGTCGGTTCGACGAACCTCAGGCGCATCGGCCAGCCCGACGAGGTGGCGGCGGCGATCGCGTTCCTCGCCTCCGACGACGCGTCCTACGTGACCGGGCAGGTCCTCGGTGTGAGCGGGGGGCTTGCCAGAATCTGACCGTGCCCGAATTCGTCTCAGTTCGCGAGGTCGGCCCCCGCGACGGCTTTCAGAACGAGCCCGACGTGATCTCGACGGACGACAAGGTTCGGCTGGTCGAGTGCCTGGCGCGCACCGGCGTGCGGCGCCTGGAGGTCACGAGCTTCGTGCGCGCGGATGTAATCCCGCAGCTCGCGGACGGTCTCGAGGTGCTGCGTCGCGCCCGGATACCCGACGACGTGGCCGTCACGGTCCTCGTTCCCAACGAGCGCGGGCTCGACAACGCGCTCGGAGTGCGCGACTGCTTCGACGAGGTAAATCTGTTCCTGTCGGCCTCGGAGACCCACAACCGCAAGAACGTCAATCGCTCGGTCGAGGAGTCGCTGGCCGGCCTCGAGCGGGTGATCTCGCGCGCCCGGGCCGAGAAGCTCCGCTGTGAGGGGGTGATCTCAGTGGCCTTCGGGTGTCCCTACGAGGGCGATGTCGCGCCCGAGCGGGTGTTCGCGATCGCCCGGCGCCTACGCGACGCCGGCTGCGCCGAGATCGCGTTCGGCGACACGACCGGCATGGCCAACCCGGCCCAGGTGCGTGACTTCCTCGCCGCCGCACGCGCGGAGCTGGGCGAGGTCGAGGTGACCGCCCACTTCCACAACACCCGTGGCCAGGGGCTGGCCAACGTCCTGGCCGCGCTCGACGCCGGAGTGCGTTCATTCGAATCCTCCTTCGGCGAGCTGGGCGGCTGTCCCGTGCCCAAGGGGGCCACCGGCAACATCGCCAGCGAGGACCTCGTCTCGATGCTGCACGAGATGGGCTACGACACCGGCGTGGACCTGGACCGGCTGCTGGTCTGCGCCCGGGAAGCGCAGAGCGTGCTGGGACGCCCGCTCGGCAGCCACGTGCTCACCGCCGGCCCGGTGGATTGGCGCCAGGGCTAGCTCTGGCCCAAAGCGGGTATCGCTCCGCACATGGGCACCGAGACGAGGGACACGGGGCGCCCCGACGACAGCGAACCGCTGCCCGAGGAGGAGCGCGAGGAAGTCGAGGACATAGGCGGGCGCAAGACCTACCGCACCCTCGACGAGCAGGAGGGCACTCTTTCAGAGGCGGAGCAGCGCCTCGAGCGCCAGCGCCGCACGGTTGGTCTGTTCCTCGGGCCGGTCGTCTTGGCGGTGATGCTGCTGATCCCGTTCGATCTGGACGGAAACCAGCACCGGCTCCTGGCGATCCTGGCCTTCACCGTGGTCTGGTGGGTAACCGAGGCGATACCGATTCCCGTGACCGCGCTGCTGGCTGTGGTCCTGTGCGCGCTGCTGGAGGCCACTCCGCCCCCGCCCGAGGACGACTCGTCGGTGGACGTCGTGTTTGCACTGTTCACCGACGACACGGTGATGCTATTCATCGGCAGCTTCATCATCGCTCAGGCGATGGTGGTGCACGGGCTGCACCGGCGATTGGCCTTCCGGGTGCTGTCACTGTCCTGGGTGGGCGGCAACACCTTCCGGATCATCCTGGCCTTCGGCCTGATCGGCGCCCTCACCTCGCCGGTCATGTCCAACACCGCCGGCGCGGCGATGATGCTTCCGATCGCGCTCGGCGTGATGGGCGTGGTGGGCGGCATGGTGGCCAAGCAGGCCGAGGGCGAGCACCGCGTGGAGCGCCTGCGCTTCGGCGCCGCGCTGATGCTCGTGATCACCTACAGCATCACCGTCGGCGGCCTGCTGCTCCCAATCGGCAGCCCGCCCAATCTCATCGGCCGTGCCCTTCTCGAGGACGAGACCGGGGAGCCCATCACCTTCATCGAGTGGTTCATCATGGCGCTGCCGATCGTGCTCGTGATGTTCGTGGCGGTGATCCTCATCTGCGTGCTCTTCAACCGCCCCGAGGTAAAGGAGGTCGACGGGGTGGAGGAGTACGTGGCCAAGGAGCGCCGCAGTCTCGGCGGCCTCTCGCGTGGAGAGAAGAACACTCTGTTCGTGCTGGCGTTCGCGCTGATTGGGTGGTTCCTCCCCGGCCTGGTCGGGATCGTCGCCGGCGATGACTCCGACACCTATGTCCAGGTCAGCGAGGCCTCCAACGAAGGCATCGTGGCCATTCTCGCCGCCGCCCTTCTGTTCGTGCTGCCCGTGGATTGGGCGCGACGAAAGTTCACGCTCAACTGGAATGAGGCGAGCCAGATCGACTGGGGCACGATCCTCCTGTTCGGTGGGGGTCTGGTACTGGGCTCGCTACTGAGCGCGACCGGTACGGCCGCGGTGGTCGGCGAGTCGCTCTCCGACGCGCTCGGCGTGTCCAGCCTGGTCGGTATCACGATCGTGGTCGTGGTGGTGTCCGTGCTGGTCTCCGAGACCACCAGCAACACCGCGAGCGCGGCGATCATGGTGCCGATAGCCATCGCCATTGCCGCGTCTGCCGACCTGGACCCGACCATCCCGGCGCTGGCCGCGATCTTCGGAGCCAACTACGGCTTCATGCTGCCGGTCTCCACTCCGCCCAACGCGATCGTCTACTCCTCGGGCATGCTGCCGATCACACGCATGATCAAGGCGGGGGCCGTGTTCGACATCATCGGCATCGTCCTGTGCGTGATCGGGGTGATAACGATGGCGAACCTGGTCGGGCTCGCGTAGAAGCCCAACCCCGCCTGGCGGGACCGGCCGCGCTCGCCATCGCGGCGGGCGCCGCCACCGTGGTGCCCGGCTTCCTGGTCGGAGCGCTCGCGTTGCAGATCCGCGGCGACCTCGACGTGAGCGTCGCGGCCGTGGCCTCGGGGGTCACGGTGTTCTTCGCCGCCGGCGCGCTGGGCGCCGGCCCGGGCGGGCGGCTCGCCGAGCGCGTGGGTGCCCTGCACGCCATACGTGGGGCGCTGCTGGCCACCGCGGCGTTCCTCGTGCTTGCCGCGCTGTCGCAGTCGCTCCTGCTGCTGTTGGCGTCGGTGGCGCTGGCGGGCGTGGCCAATGCCATCACCCAGCCCGCCATCAACCTGTTCATGGCCGATCAGGTGCCGATCGAGCGTCAGGGGCTCGCTTTCGGCATCAAGCAGTCGGCGATCCCGGCGGCCGTGCTGGCCAGCGGCCTGGCCCTGCCGCTGTTTGCCCTACCGCTCGGCTGGCGCCCCACTTTTGTCGGGTTCGCGCTCGTCTCGCTGCTCATTGCGGCGATCGTCGGACGCAGCAGCCAGACTTTCGTGCCGCCTCCACCGCGCCCGCCCGCGCCGCGCCCGACGCGCACGCTGGTGGTGACCGCGGTCGGAGCGGCGCTGGCCAGCGCTGGGCCCAACTCGCTGGGGGCCTACCTCGTGGCCTCGGCGGTCGACGTCGGCATCGCCGAGGGCGCCGCGGGTGTGCTCGCCGCCACAGGAAGCGCGATCAGCCTGGTCACCCGCGTCGGTTTCGGGGAGCGAGCGGATCGCCGGCGCGACTACGGCTTCGCCGCGGTGATCGGGCTGCTGGTCGCGGGCTCGCTGGGCTTCGTGCTCTTGGCCAGCGACAGCGTCGGCCTCTTCGTGGCGGGCACGATCGTCGCGTTCGCGTTGGGGTGGGGCTGGCCGGGGCTGTTCAACCTCGCCGTGGTCGACCACAACCGCGAGGCGCCCGGCGCGGCCACCGGTGTCACCCAGACCGGCATCTATGTCGGCGCCGCCGGGGGGCCTGCCGCCTACGGCCTGCTCTCGACCGAGTTGGGCTACTCGGCGGCGTGGGCCGTCTCGGGCGGGCTCTGCCTGCTGGCGGCCGGGGCGTTCGCGTATGCGCAGCGCCTGCGCGGCTGAGGACGCCCGAGGGATAGAAGGCGACGAGCCCGGATGCCGTGGTCCGGGCCCGTCGCAAAAAAGCCGAGGCAGAGATCGGGGGAACCCATTTTTGCCGAAAACCGGCCTCGGCGGCTTCATATGGGTCGTACCAGAAACCCGAAGGGTGTAAACCCTGGGGCGGTCAGCGGTCCGCAAATTGCGGGTCGCGCTTCTCGAAGAAGGCGCGCGCGCCCTCGGCGAAGTCCTCGCTCGCCGCCAGCGTCTCCTGGGCCGCCACCTCCTGCTCGAGGGTGACGGCGAGCGCGGGCTTCGCGGCGGCGTCGAGCACCCGCTTGGCCAGGCCCACCGCCCGAGGCGCGCACGCCAGCAGCTCCTCCGTGAGCGCCCCGGTCACCTCGTCGAGGCGGTCGCTCGGCGCGACGCGGTTGGCAAAGCCGATGCGGTGAGCCTCGCGGCCGTCGATGACCTTGCCGGTCATGATCAGCTCCTTCGCGTTGCCGAGGCCCACCACGGCGGGTAGCCGCGAGCAGCCGCCGACGTCGGGCAGCAGGCCCACCCGCACCTCCATGACCCCGGCCACCGCGTCTTCCGCCATCGTGCGAAAGTCGCAGGCGAGCGCCAACTCGAACGCGCCGCCCAGCGCTGCGCCGTGGATCTGGCAGATGGTCGGCTTGGGCATCTCCTCGAGCAGGTTCCACGCGGCGAGGATGGGACGCCGAAAGCCGCGCAGGTCGCCGGGTCGCTCGGCCAGCGTGCGCAGGTCGTTGAGATCCATTCCCGACGAGAACATCGCCCCCTCGCCGCGCACGACCACTACCCGAACTCCCTTGTCGGCCGCGGCATCCTCGACCGCGCCGGCCAGCTCGGCGATCAGCTCACCGTTCAGTGCGTTGCGCTTGTCGGGGCGGTCCAGGACGAGGTGGCGCACCGCGCCGCGGTCGTCTGTGCGCAGGAGTGCCATGGGGTCCGAGCCTAGATGAACATCGAGAGGGTCGGAGCCGTTGGCGGTCGAGCTGCGCTGAGGACCTGAACGATTTCTCCCAGGCCGCAGGAGGCCTATGCGCCGACTCGAAGGCCGTGGACATGCACGGGCCGGACCCACGCAAGCCGGTGCGCCGCGAGGTCGTCGCGGCGCTGATCGGCGCCGAGGTCGGAGCCGGGGTCGGCCTGCTCGCCCTCGGCGGGACGCTGCTGGCTCCCCTGGCCCTCGCCGTGCTTGGCGCCGCCGCCGGGGCCGGGGCGGCGGGCTTGCGCGGGTTGCTCATCCGGCGCTGGCTTCGCGAACAGCTGCGCGCCGCACGCTGATACGGTCGCGGCGCCATGTCGAACCTCGACGAGGCGCTCGGTCGTGCCCGGTCGGGCGGCCCCGAGCGCCATCACGAGAAGTCCCGTGAGCAGGGCAAGCTGCCGGTGCGCGAGCGCGTCGAGCGGCTGGTGGACGAGGGCAGCTTCGCCGAGGACGCGGCCCTGGCCAACTGGGAGCAAGAAGGCTTCGGGGCCGACGGCGTGGTCACGGGGATGGCGGCCCTGGGCGGGCGTCCGGTGGCGCTCATGGCCAACGATCCCACGGTCAAGGCCGGCTCGTGGGGTCCCAGGACCGTCGAGAAGATCATCCGCATCCAGGAGGCGGCTCTGGAGCATCTCGTGCCGATGATCTACCTCGTCGACTCCGCGGGAGCGCGCATCACCGACCAGGTGCATATGTTCCCGGGCCGCCGCGGGGCGGGACGCATCTTTCACACGGAGGTGAAGCTCTCCGGCGTGGTGCCGCAGGTCTGCGTGCTGTTCGGGCCGAGCGCGGCGGGCGGCGCCTACATCCCCGCCTTCTGCGACGTGGTGATCATGCGCGACGAGAACGCGTCGATGTACCTCGGCTCGCCGCGCATGGCCGAGATGGTGATCGGCGAGAAGGTCAGCCTCGAGGAGATGGGCGGCGCACGGATGCACACCGGAGTCTCGGGCTGCGGGCACTTCCTCGTGAAGTCCGACGAGGAGGGCATCGATCTGGCGAAGCTCTACCTGTCCTACTTTCCCTCGAACTGGCGGGGCGAGCCGCCCCCGGCGCCTCCCGCCGAGCCCGCGGGGGAGCTCCCGGAGGTGCCGGCGGATGAGAACCGGTCCTTCGACATGGGCGAGCTGATCGACGCGCTGGTCGACGCCGGCTCATTTCTCGAGGTACAGAGACGCTGGGCGAAGGAGCTGATCGTCGGTTACGCGCGACTCGACGGCCGGGTGGTCGGGATCGTCGCCAATCAGCCCAAGCAGCGAGGCGGCGTGCTCTTCGTCGACTCCTCCGACAAGGCCGCGCGGTTCATCCAGACCTGCAACGCGTTCAACGTTCCGCTGCTCTTCCTCGCCGACGTGCCCGGCTTCATGATCGGCACGCAGGTCGAGCGCCAGGGCATCATCCGCGCCGGCGCGAAGATGATCTCGGCCGTATCGGAGGCGACCGTGCCGAAGATCTCGGTGATCGTGCGCAAGGCGTACGGCGCCGGCCTGTACGCGATGGCCGGCCCGGCCTTCGATCCCGACGCGTGCATCGCGCTGCCGGGCGCGAAGATCGCCGTGATGGGACCCCAGGCGGCGATCAACGCGGTCTTCTACAACCAGCTGCAGGCGATCGACGACGCCGGCGAGCGCGAGCGCCGCACCGAGGCGCTGCGCGCCGAGTACAAGGAGGAGATCGACGTCCTGCACCTGGCATCGGAGCTCGTGGTCGACGCGGTCGTCCAGCCCACCGACCTGCGCGGCGAGCTCATCCGCCGCTACCGGATCTACGCGTCGCGCGAGCGCTCCTGGCCGGCCAAGCGCAATCCGGTCACGCCGGTCTGAAGGCCCTGGACGTCCTCGCGCCCGAGGGCGATGGAGAGCAGCGCCCGCAATCCCTGCCAGATGCTGTGGGGCCGGGCGGCCGACGGAGACGCGCCCGGGTGTTCGGGCGCGATGCGCACGCGCAGCGCCGCCGGCCGGATCCGAAAACGGAGCGGGGACGTGAGGACCGTCGCCTCGCCGTCGATGCCCGCGGGCACCCCATCCCCCGAGCGCACCTCGAATTCCCGCGCCGACCACTGTCGCCAGAGCCGCCGGGGCAAGGGTCGGCGCCAGCGCTCCTCCGGACGTGACTCCACCACCGCGATTCCGAGCTCGCCTTCGTCGATTCGCGGCCTGGTCCCGGAGCCCAGGACCGGCCCCAGCCGGTAGCGGTTGTTCGAGATCAGGAGGACGGTGCCCGACGGGTACGACACGCCATGCGGACCGGTCCATTGCAGATCCGGAGGCCGCACGGCGGGGCCCATAACGTCTGGCAAGGTCCCGAGAAGAGTGCGCACCTTCGCGGCTCGATAGCCGTCCCGCTGCACCGCGGTCGCGTACAGGCCGAGCGAAACGTTGTTCACGAAGATCCGACCGTTCACCTCCGCGAGATCCACCACGCGCTCGCCGCCATCGACGAACGCATCGAGCGCTCCGACGACGTCGTCTCGGTCAACACCGAGATCCAGGGCGAAGTGATTGCGGGTCCCGGAGGGGATGCAGGCGTACGGCAGGTCGCGCTCGGCCGCGAGGCCGGCCACAACGGCCTGGGAACCGTCGCCCCCGGCCATCGCCAACGCATCGGCGCCGTCGGCGATCGCCGTCTTCACGAGCGCCACGAGATCGTCGCCGGGACCCAGCTCGACAGGCTCGATTCCGCGCTTCCTGGCCTCGTCGGCGAGCTTGAAACGCTCTGCCTTCCCACCACCCGAGCGCGGGTTCAGGAACAGCACGGGCCGGCGTGGCCGCTTGGCCCTCGGCAGGGGCACATGTACGGCGAATGCCGCACACGCGGCGGTCACAGCGAGCCAGAGCAGCCCGACGATGGTCAAGCGGTCCAGCACCTGGTGGTCCAACAACACCTCCACCACCCCGAGGGCAAGCATCCCGGCCAGCACCAGGGCGACGATGCGCACGATCCCGCGGCGGACGAGGCCGAAGGCCGCCGCGAACACGGCCAGCGAGAGGGTAAGCAGCACTCCGAACGCGTCCTGGGGATCGTCCGCAACCAGACCGATTGCGGACAACAGCGCCAGCGGCACGAGGAGCAGCGCGGCAACGGCCAGGAGCCGCCTGCGCATCATAGGATCTGCCTCAGGTGATGCTGCGAGAGTGGGTTCAGCGGGCCGAGCGCGCCGACCTTGCGGTGTACGCGGCCGTCGCGCGTTCCGACACCCCGGCGCTCGACCGCGCCATGCGCCGGGTGTCCCATGCCGCCAATTACTCGCGGGTCTGGATCTGCGCCGCCGGCGATGGCATCGCGTCGATCGCATTCACCTCGGTGGTCGTGAACGCAGCGCTGAAGCCGCTGGGAAGGCGGCGGCGTCCCGAGCGAGGGCCGCTCCTTGCACGGCACGTCCGAATGCCCAAGTCTCGCTCGTTCCCGTCCGGCCACGCGGCCTCCGCGTTCGCGTTCGCGACCGGTGTCGCCGCGACGCAGCCCGCATTTGCCCTGCCCCTGCGTACGCTCGCCGCGGTCGTGGCCTACTCGCGCGTGCACACCGGGGTCCATTTCCCCGGCGACGTCGTGATCGGATCTCTGCTCGGGGTCTCGCTCGCGCAGGTCACCATCCGCGCGGGCGAGCGGCGTCGGGCTTGAGCGAACCATGTGACCTTCTCCACCGAGAGCCAAGAGCGACCTCACGGCGACCCTACGCGGACATGCTCGGGCCTGCAACTCTCGCTCCGGCTACTCTCCTCCTCGTGGAAGCTCCGACCGACCGCCGCACCGCCCACCGGCGCCTGATCGTGCTGGCGCTGCTGATCGCCGCCGCGTTCGGGGCTGCCTTCGCATTTCTTCCACACGACCCGGCAGAGGTCGCGCGGCTCGCGGACCTGCCCGTCCCCCTGCTCGCGGCAGCGGCGATCGCGGCGTGGACGCTGCTCACGCCGGCGCTCGTCTCGGGCACGCTGCTGGCAGCGGCCACCGGCTTGCTTCTGGGCGGTGTGGCCGGAATGCCCGTCTCGCTGCTGGGCGCCACGCTCGGAGGCATCGCGGCCTTCTTCGTCGCTCGCCGCTTCGGTCGCGGCCCGGCCGAGGCGCTTGCCGGAGACCGCGTGACGCGGCTGCGCGAGCGCGTCGAGCGGCGCCCGCTGCTCTCGATCGTCCTCGCCCGCGCAGCACCCGGGTCGCCCGCGACGCTTCTCAACTACGCCGTCGGTCTCACACGCGTTCGGCTGCGCCACTTCGTCGCCGGAAGCCTGATCGGGGGCGCCCCGCGCGTGCTCGCCTACACGGCCCTCGGTGGCGCGGCGGCGGAGCGCGCGCTCTGGCCGGCCATCGCGGCGGTGGTGCTGCTCACCCTGCTCGGCGTGGGCGGCATGGCTGTTGCTCGCCGCCGGCGCACCGCGGCGCCGCTGCCCGCGGCTCCCTGAGCGCCGCACCGTGAACGACCCGCTCGGGCTGCACGGCCTGGCCTGCGTCGCGCACGTGCACTCGACCTACTCCGACGGCACGGCCACGGTCGCCGAGCTGGTACAGACGGCGGAGCAGACCGGCGCCGATTGCCTGCTTCTCACCGATCACGACACGCTCGAGGCGCGGCGACGCGGCGAGGAAGGCTGGCGCGGGCGCGTCCTGGTGCTGGTCGGTCATGAGGTATCGCCGAAGGCGGGGCATCTACTCGTGTTCGGCCTCGACCAGGAGATCCCCCACGACGGACGCACGGAGCGCGAGATCTGCACTGCCGTGCTGGAGGCCGGTGGCGTGGCGTTCGCCGCGCACCCGTTCTCGGAGGGCTCTCGCATGTCCAAAACGATCGCGCCGCCGCACGGCTGGAAGCTGCTGGACGACGCTGTGTGCGGCGGCATCGAGCTTTGGAGCCTCACGTCCGACGCCGCCGAAGCGTGGCGCACGCCGCGGGAGGCCATCGCCTTTCTGCGCGATCCCATGCGGACCCTCAGCGGGCCTCCGGCGCGGCACCTCGAGATCTGGGACCGGCTCTGTCTGCGCCGCCGCGTTCCGGCGATCGGCGGGCTCGATGCCCACCAGCGCGGAATCCGGCTCCGCGGGCGCGTGCTCTCTCCCATGCCCAACGCGCGCTACCTCGCCATGCTCCAGACCCACGTTCTGCTGCCGTCCGCGCCGGCGGGCGACCTGACCGTCGACGCCGCCGCCGTCTACGAGGCGCTCGGCGAGGGCCGCTGCTACCTGTCGTTCGAGGCGCTCGCCCCCGGCCGCGGGTTTCGCTTCTGGGCGGAGGCCGACGGCGGCGCGGCGCCGATGGGAGCACGGGTCGACCCCGGGCGTTGGACGCTGAGGGCCGTCGCCCCTCGGCGCGCGCGCCTGCGGCTGTTGCGCGACGGGGCGCAAGTCCACGAGGCCGAGGGAGACCGGTTCGAGCATCCCATCGAGGCGGTGGGCTGCTATCGGCTCGAGGCGCGGCTGCTCGACGACGAGCGCGGGCGTCTGTGGCTCGTCAGCAACCCGATCTACGTCCGGCCGGCCTAGATGCTCTAGCTTCGCGGCTTGAGCAGCACCGAGGCCGGCACGCGGCGGGTCTGCCAGCCCGCCCGATCCCAGAAGACGAGCAGGGCCGCACCGGCCGCGGAGGCGACGAAGCTGATCGCCATGTGTGCGATCAGCTCGTCGAAGGTGTAGGCCTCCGCGTCGAACAGACCGTTGGAGGCCCAGGCCCCGACCTCGTACAGCATGCCGACGCCGAAGCCGAGGCTCGTGGCGGTCAGCAGCATGCCCGTGCGCTCGTGGATGTCGGTCTTGCCGGTGAGATCCGGCACGGCGCGGATCCTGACGAGCAACAGATACAGCAGCACGGCAATCGAAAGCGACGCGAGCACTCGCGCCGTGACCTCGTAGCCGGTGATGGAGTCGTACGCTCCGCTGTAGGCCCCCCACGACTGGAAAGCCATCGCGAGGGCGAACGCGGCGTCAAAGGGCCTCGGCGCCTCGGCCACGCGCACGAGCGCGGACAGCCCGAAGCCGACCAAGAACCGGGCCGCGTGGTCCCAGTCGGCCTGAAAGACGCATACGAGCACACCGGCCAGCAGACTCAACCGGATCAGGTCGACGGGGTCGCGGAGGAGGGGACCCCAGTCGCCGACCAGCCACCGCGGCAGCGTCGGGTAGGGACGTCCTCTCTCACCGGCGTGCCCCCGGGGCGGGCGCAACCGTGCCACGCGCTGGCCGAAACGTGCGAGCAGGTCGGTGTTGCGATCCGGCGGCGCGGTCGGCATCGGCTCCTTGCCGCGCAGGGCGGCGCCGGGAGTACGCCAGGTGCCCCAGCCGCGTCCGGTCCAGAAGAGCAGGATGACCCCGCCCATCAGCGCGCCCAGCGTGTCGTCGATCAGGTCACCGATCGAGTCGCCATAGGTGACGAACATCTCGGTCCCGAACACGGTGTTCGAGAACCACTCCCACATCTCGAATATGCCGCCCACGGTCAGGCCGAACGCGAGCGTGACCAAGATCATCGCAATGCGGTCATGCAGCCCGGCGTCCTCGGACAGGTCCGGCACCAGGCGGAGATGGCAGAGGCAGATGTAGAGCAGCATCGCCGAGCCGCAGGGAAGGAGGAAGTGAACGACCTTGTCGTAGCCGTAGATCTTGTCGAAGAGGCCGAAGACGTTGCCCCAGATCGCGAGGTTCATTCCGATCTGGAAGATCAGGTCGAAGGGGCGCTGCACGTTGAGCACGCGGGGCGCTAGCACGATCAAAAAGCAGCCGACCAGCTCCCCGGTATGGGTGGTATCGCCGACGATCACGGTCACGATCGCGCCGATGAGCGGCGCCAGGCGCAGCACGTCGAGCGGATCGCGGATCACCCTGTTCCAATCCCCGACCAGCCACTTCGGGAAGTTGGTCGGCATCGGCTTGGGGCGGACCACCACGCGACGCCAGAGGGCGGGGGGTCGGTCGCCCGGCGGGTGGCCGAGGCGTGCCATCAGGCCTTCCACCCTATGCCCGCGCGGGGGGGCGGCGCAAGCCGCCGGGTCAGTACTCCCAGCGGGCGTACTCGGGGTCTTCGGTCTTCATCTCCTCGAACAGCAGCACCATCCGGTCGATGTACCAGAGCTTCCCGCCCTGGACGATGAGCACGCCCAAGATCGTGGGGGTCGCCTTGAGCGCGCTCAGCCCGTAGACGAGCGGCACCAGGCCGATCGCCTGGTAGGTGATGGCTACATTCGGCACCGCAGAGCTGAACTGCTCCGGGAGCTCGGAGCGGTCCCGCTCTGTCCAGATCCGCTCGCCGAATACCCCCTTGGAGGCCCAGTTCTTCGTCGACCGCGGCGGTCGGAAGAACAGCGGATTGGCGAACAGCCACGCCGATGAGACCGCGAGCGGGATCAACGAGCGCCGGCCGATCCACTTCCTGCTCCAGATCGAGCCGGCGAGCATTGGGAGGACGCTGAAGCGCGTCCAGACGCTCCACGGGTTCGAGTGGCGCATCCAGCTGTCACCCTTTAGCCCGAAGGCGCCGCTGATCTTCTCGCCGAGGCTTCCCCGGCCTTGCTGACTGGACATGGCCGCGCATTGAAGCAGCCCGACGCGCTCCTGGGCGGCTAGATTCGAAGGGGTGGTTTCGGACGCCGCTTCCCGTTACCGCTGGGTCGTTCTTGGACTCGGCGCTGCCTCGACCGCCGCCCTGGCGGCCGTGCAGAGCGGCCTACCCGCGCTGGGGCCAGCGCTCCAGGAGACCTTCGGGCTCAGCCTCGTCGAGGTCACCGCGGTGTTCACCGCGTTCGGGCTCGGCACGGTGGCGACCGTGTACGCCTGGGGCGTGCTGGCCGACCGGGTGGGGGAGCGGTTCGTGCTCGCCCTCGGTCCGGCCTTGGGGGGCGTGGCCCTCGCGACCGTGGCGCTGGCCGACGGCTTCGTCGCGCTCCTGGCGGGCATGTTCACCGCGGGGGTGTTCGCCGCCGCGGCCACCAGCGGCAGCGGCCGCGCCGTGTTCGGCTGGTTTGCCCGCGCGGAGCGCGGCTTCGCACTGGGACTGCGCCAGACCGCGGTACCCGTCGGCGCCGCGGTCGCCTCGTTCTCGCTTCCCGTGCTCGCCGCGGCCACCTCGCTCGACGTGGCGCTGTTGGCGCTAGCCGGAGCTCTCGTCACCTCCTCGGCCGCGGCCGCGTTGTGGCTCCGCGATCCGCCCCCCCGCCACTCGAGCGCCCCACCCGCGCCGCCCGTCGCGCGCGACCGGCGCATCTGGCGTCTGGGCATGGCGAGCGCGCTGCTGATCGTGGGCCAGGTCGGGGTCACCTCGCTGCTCGTGCTCTACCTCTTCTCCGAGCGTGGCTGGTCCGCCACCGAGGCCGCGCTCGCGCTGGGCCTGGTGCAGGTCGGCGGGGCCGTTGCGCGTATCGCGGCCGGGCGCTGGTCTGATCACCGCGACGAGCGCATCGGGCTCTTTCGGCGTCTGGCGGTCACCGCCGGCGCCCTGTTGCTGGGAGCGACGCTGCTCACCAACGCGGCGTCGGCGCTGTTCGTGCCGCTGCTGATGGCGGGCGGGATGTTCGCCATGAGCTGGAACGGCCTGTCGTTCACCGCAGCGGCCGAGATCTCGGGCGGCGCCCAGGCCGGGCGGGCCATGGGCCTGCAGAACACGCTGATGAGGATCGCCGGCGCGGCCGTCCCCCTCGCTCTTGGCGCGCTGGCCGCCTCGGCTTCCTGGCAGCTCGCCTTCCTGATGATGGGACTCGCGCCGCTCGCGGGTGGGGCGCTGCTGGGTCCGCTGGTGGCCGACGAGGACCGCCGCCGCAGCGAGCGCCGGCTGCGCCTCGCCCGCCAGGCGGCCTAGCGGGCCGTCCGGCCGAGGGGCGTGGGCACCTACAATCGGCCGATGCCCGAGGGGAAGCTGCTCTGGGAGCCTGGCGAGGAGCTGCTCCGCGACTCCAAGATGGCCCACTTCATGCGCCGGCACGGCTTCTCGGACTACCACGAGCTCTGGCGCTGGTCGGTGGAGGACCTCGATGGATTCTGGCGCGCGATCTGGACCGAGTTCGAGCTCGGCGCCGAGCCCGACCGCGTGCTCGCCGACTCGACGATGCCCGACGCCGACTGGTTTCCCGGCGTCGAGCTCAACTACGCGGAGCACCTGCTGAGCCGGGCGCGCCCGGGCGAGGCGGCGATCGTTCATGCCACCGAGTCCAGCCCGGTGGCAGAGCTGACCTGGGACGAGCTGCGCGATGCGGTCGGGCGCTGCGCCGCCGGGCTGCGCCGGCTGGGAGTGGGCAAGGGCGACCGGGTGGCCGCCTACATGCCCAACGTGCCCGAGACGGTCATCGCATTTCTCGCCACCGCGAGTATCGGAGCGGTCTGGTCCAGCTGCGCGCCCGAGTTCGGCGCGCCGACCGTGATCGACCGATTCGCTCAGATCGAGCCGAAGGTCCTGATCGCCACGGAGGGCTACCGCTACGGAGGCAAGGACTTCGACCGTCGCCCACGCGTGAAGGAGATCGAGGCGGCGATCCCGTCGCTCGAGCACACCGTGCTCGTCCCCTCGGATTGGGAGGAGTTGCTGAGCGAGCCGGCGGAGCTCGAATTCGAGCGCGTTCCCTTCGACCATCCCCTGTGGGTGCTCTACTCCTCGGGCACCACCGGACTGCCCAAGGCGATCGTTCAGGGGCAGGGCGGGATCCTGCTCGAGCACCTGAAGAAGGCCAACCTGCACTCCGACCTCTCGGAGGCCGACCGCTTCTTCTGGTTCACCACCACCGGCTGGATGATGTGGAACTTCCTGGTGGCGGGACTGCTGGCCGGGGCGACGATCGTGCTCTACGACGGGCAGCCCGACCCGGAGCGGATGTGGGACTTCGCTCGCGAGGCGAAGGTCACGAGCTTCGGCACGAGCGCCGGCTTCATCGGTGCGTGCATGAAGGCCGAGGTGGAGCCCTCGGCCTGGCCCGAGCTGAAGGCGATCGGCTCGACCGGCTCGCCGCTGCCGCCCGAGGCGTTCGACTGGATCTACGAGCGCTTTCCCGGCGTGTGGCTCTACTCCACCAGCGGGGGCACGGACCTGTGCACCGCCTTCGTGGGCGCCTGTCCGGTGCTGCCCGTCTACGCGGGTGAGCTGCAGGCTCGCTGCCTCGGGGCGTCGGTCGAGGCCTGGGACGAGGAGGGGAACGCGAGGGTCGACGAGGTGGGCGAATTGGTGATCACCCGGCCGATGCCCTCCATGCCCTTGTACTTCTGGAACGACCCGGACGGTGAGCGCTACCGCTCCAGCTACTTCGACACCTATCCCGGAATCTGGCGCCACGGGGACTGGATCAAGATCACGGGGCGGGGCAGCGCGGTCATCTATGGCCGCTCGGACTCGACGATCAACCGCGGCGGCGTGCGCATGGGGACCAGCGAGATCTACTCCGCGGTGGAGGGCGCGGACGACGTGGTGGACTCGCTGGTGGTCGACGTGGGGGAGCAGATGCTGCTGTTCGTGGTGCTCCGCGACGGCGCGGAGCTCGACGACGAGCTCGTGGGCTCCATCCGCAAGCGGGTGCGCGAGCACTGCTCGCCGCGTCACGTGCCGGACGAGATCGTCGTGATCGACGAGGTGCCGCGGACGCTGTCGAACAAGAAGCTCGAGGTCCCGGTCAAGAAGATCCTGATGGGCGGCGATCCCGAGAAGGCCGCCAGCCGCGATTCGCTCGCCAACCCGGCGGCGCTGGACCCGTTCGTCGAGCGGGCCGGCGAGCTCAGCCGCTCCGGCTGACGCTCGGTGCCAGTACCCGGGGTGGGATTCGAACCCACACGCCCTTTCGGGCAATCGATTTTGAGTCGATCGCGTATACCGTTCCGCCACCCGGGCAGCGGTGTCCAATCGTAAGGCTCTACGCCGGCTGCGTCTGGCCCAGGCTGTGATCGCCGCCGCGTCTCAGTGCTCCGGCGGCCGTTCGCCCTCCCAGTAGCCGACCTCGTCCGAGCGGCGAAAGAAAGCGCGCAGCCCGCCGCCGCGCGGCCCGCGCTCGCCGACCCCGAGCTTGTCCGCGTCGGGATAGATGACCACGTCCGGGCGCCCGTGGCTGCTGATCGCCAAGAAGGTCGCCGTATCTGAGGTGCGATTGATCAGCTGATGAGCACCCTCCTCGCCGACCGGGAAGCCCACCGCCTCGCCCTCCTCGAGCTCGCGGAGACCTGTCGGGCCGCGCAGCGTCGGCTGCCCGCGCAAGACGATCAGGAGCTCCTCGTCGGCGTAGTGGAAGTGATAGGGGTAGGCCGCCTGTCCGGGAGGAAGCTCCCAGAGACTGCAGCCGATCAGCTCGGTGGCGAGCTCGTACCCGATCCGGGCCCGGCGGGAGCGAAATCCCTCCGGTCGCTCGCCCTCCTCGAATGTGGGGCGATAGATGTTGGCCACGTGCGAAGCGTACGGGCCCCAACTCCCGTCGACGGGCGAACCGTAGAATCAGGCTTTCGCGCGGGCGTGCTGGAACGGTCTACAGGCCGGGTTTAGGTCCCGGTGCTCGCAAGAGCTTGGGGGTTCGAATCCCTCCGCCCGCATCCTTCGGCTCGGCCGGCCGCCGCCGGGTCGTATCATCCTCTCAGTGCCTGGTTGACGCTAGACAGCCCGAAGGTCCTCATTTACTCCCGCACCGCTGACGCCGGAACGCCTGGGTGGCGGTGCGCGGGCGCCGCCTGGCCGGCGCGCTGGCAATGGCACACCACACCACCTGGCGTTACGCCGACTAGCGTAACGCCGCTCAGTATTATCCTGAACGGTGGCAGCCCCGACGCCCAATCCTTTCCGCTACGGCGCACTCGCGCTCGACGAGGCCTTCACCGACCGCGAAGCTGAGATCGACGAGCTCGAGGCGGACATCCGCAACGGCCAGGACGTCGTGCTGTTCGCCCCGCGCCGCTACGGCAAGTCATCGCTCGTATGGAAGGTCGCCCAGCGACTGGTGAAGAGGCGTGTGCTCGTCGCCCAGGTGGACCTGATGACGACGCCCACGAAGGAGCGTCTGGCCGAGAAGCTGGCCGCGACGATCTACGAGGACGTTGCCTCGCCGCTCTTTCGGGCCAGGGAGCGTCTGCGGGTCTTTCAGAACCTGCGCATCAAGCCGACGGTGCTGGTGAACCCGGAGGACGGCTCGCTCGGCTTCACCTTCGAGGCGGGCCGGGCGCCGCAGGATCTCGACGAGACGCTCGAGCGCCTGCTCGAGCTGCCCGGACAGCTTGGGGCGGAGCGTGATCGCCGGACGGTGCTCGTTCTGGACGAGTTCCAGGAGATCGTGGACATCGACCGCGACCTGCCGAAGCTGATGCGTGCGGTCTTCCAGCAGCAGCCCGAGGTCTCGCACGTCTACCTCGGCAGCAAGCGCCACATGATGCGGCGGATCTTCAGCGATGAGAACGAGCCCTTCTGGCGCAGCGCCAAGCCGATGGAGCTGGGGGTGATCGAACCGGAGCTCTTCGCGGGCTACATCGTCGATCAGTTCGCGGCGACCGGCCGGCGCATCAGGCCCGACGCGGTTACGCGCCTGCTGGCGATCACGCACGGACATCCCTACGCGACCCAGGAGCTGGCCTATTTCCTTTGGGAGGCGACGCGCTCCCGAAGGGCAGCCGACGTGGCGCTGGTGGAGGAGGCGCTTGCCGCAGTGCTCCGCTCCGAGGACGCGCACTTCTCACTCGTGTGGAGTCGCGCCTCGTCCGCGCAGCGCAACCTCCTGCAGGCGCTCGCCCGACAGGCCGGACACCCGCTCAGCGCGGCCTACCGGCGCCGCTTCGCGCTGCCCGGCCCGTCGACGGTGCAAAAGGCGCTGGAGGCCCTGGAGCGCGAGGAGCTGATAGCGCGCGAAGCCGGCTTCGCGGAGATCAGCGAGCCGTTTCTGGCGGAGTGGATCGAGCGGGCGATCGCGGGCTAGGCCTTGGGACCGACGAACTCATCGAGGCGGGCGACGCTCGCGCGGCGGGCTACAGAGATGTGCCACCGGCCCCAGGGACGCCATTCGACGCCGACGAGGTCGCAGGCGTAGGTGAAGAGCGCTCTGATGTCGTCGGATCGGTTCGAGAACTGGTAGCGCGGATACGCGTAGTCGCGTCCCTTCACGGTCACCCGGTTCAGCCCACGCCAGCCGTCGGAGTGGATGAGCCCGCGAAGGAAGAATCCTGGTGTCGACTCGACGAGCTCAACCTGCCACGGAGCCAATGCGATCGTGCGACTGTGCTTGCGGCCGCGTCCATGTTGGGGCAACAGGCACGGCCACGCCTTCCAATAGGAGATGAGATTCGCGAGTCGCTTGTATTTGTGAAGCCTTATCGCTGGTCGCTTTCCGCGGACGGCCTCGATCGAGTCACAGCACTCTTCGATGATGCCGCCGTACTGAGCGTCACTCGATATGCGCAAGGCGCGCGTACCGCCTACCCGGTAGATCGTTCCGTCTCCCAGGTACTGGCCCAGGAGGTATGCGTACGACGCAGGTGGCAGCCCCCCAAAGGCGTGCTGAGCCTGCCCGCATTCTTCGCACCGGCCTGCCGGCGGAGCCGCTTTCGGGACGCCGCCGTGTCGCCACCGTAGAACCGTGCTGCGGGGTATCCCCGTCCGGCGGCTGACTTCATAGTCCGAGCACCCCTGAGCCGCCAACCTCAGCACTTGCCGGATCTCTCCCTGGGGATGTGCCACGCCCTTCACCCTTGGGAACATACGTTCGTCCTCGGACGCATGACCGGCCCCACTGCCTGCCCCGGACAGGCCTTCTAGACTGGATCCGCTCCGTCAGGGGGGACTGGTGTAACGGCAAACATGGCGGTCTCCAAAACCGTCGCTCGAGGTTCGATTCCTCGGTCCCCCGCTCCTGGTGCCTTGTCAATCCCCAAGGCGTAAGAATGCCGCCATGGCCATCGCCTCCTACGAGATCTTCTTCATCGCCGGCGTCGGCTTCGGCTACGCCGCTCCGGGCCGATGGAAGTGGCTTCCGCTCGCCTTCCGCTGGCGCTGTTCGCGATCACCGCGTTTCAGGAGGGCGTCGGGGCAACGGCGCGATCAGGTTGATCGTGGCGCTTCTCGTCACCGCCGGCGGTGTACTCGTGGGCATGTTTCTCGAGCGCCGCGCCGAGGGAAGCCGGTTGGCCGTCCCCTGAGGCCGGCTCCCTCAGCGACAGCTCCAGATGCCGACCGTCGAGACCACCCGCGGACCGATCGACGCCGGCGAGCTCGGCCGCACGCTCATCCACGAGCACTTCCGTACGATCGACGAGGCCGTTCGCTTTCAGTTCCCTCATCTCTACGACGCCCGCGCCGAGTGGGACGCCGCTATCTCCGACGCCAACGCGGTTAGGGCCCACGGAGTTCGCACGGTGGTCGAGCCGAGCGCGATATTCCTCACCCGCGATGCGGCGTTCTCCCGGCGCGTGGCGGAGGAGAGCGCCCTCAACATCGTGCTGGCCACGGGCATCTACACCTACGACCATCTTCCCCAGGCTTTGCTCCATCGCGACGAGGACGCGCTCGCGGCCATCTTCGTCCACGAGCTCGAGAACGGCATCCAGGGCACCGGAATCAAGCCCGCCTTCATCAAGTGCGCCGCCGACGAGCCCGGGGTGACTCCCAATATCGGCAAGGTGCACCGAGCGGCCGCTCGAGCGTCCAACCAGACCGGCAGGCCGATCATGGCCCACTCGCGTCCGGCAAGCGGCACCGGCCCTGAGCAGATGCGCATCTTCACGGAGGAGGGAGTCGACCCGGCCATGGTGCAGATCGCCCACACCGGCGACACCGACGACCTCGACTACATCGAGAGGCTGCTCGAGACCGGCTGCTGGATCGGGCTCGACCGCTACGGCCTCGACACCTTCCTGCCGACCGACAAGCGCAACGAGACCACGCTCGCCCTGCTCGAACGCGGCTACGCAGACCGCATGTTCCTCTCCCAGGACTACTGCTCGACCATCGACTGGTTCCCGCGCGAGGTCCAGGACTACCTGAAGACCAACGAGGTACCCGACTGGTCGATGACCTTCCTGTTCGAGAAGGTGATACCGGAGCTCGAGCAGCGCGGCATGACCGGCGACCAGCTCGACCAGATGATGGTCCAGAATCCGAAGGCGTGGCTAGGATCGTGAGATCCTGAGAGTCCACGCGGGCGTGGTGTAATGGCTGCACAAGAGCCTTCCAAGCTCTTAGTACGGGTTCGACTCCCGTCGCCCGCTCTTTTCTCTTTGGAGCGAGACACCCAAGAACCGCTCCGGTCAACGGAACGGTCAACAGGGTTGACCACCCCACTTGGTACAGGTCCCCGATGGTGCTGGCCGCAGGGGACTGTCTTTTCCCCACGCTCGCGTCCGCGTTCCGAGCGACACGGCCCGACCCTTGGCGGATTTGCTCTCACTTGGCGCGAGAGGGCTTAAAGCGGGCTCTTGGAGCGAACACGCGTTCCCTCGTCGTCGCCTCGTGCTCGGTGCGCGCCGACACAGGAGATCGCGCTTGGTTCGGCCCGCCAGCATGACCACGCCGTTTCGAACCGGAGCCCTCAGCGACCTCACCCCCGAAGACCTTTCAAGGAGGATTTGACCGGGGTTCGCCGCCCGGCGTGAGAGCTAGCCCATAGGGCCTCCGGTGCGCTATTGCCTTGCATGGAAAGCAGCAGCCCGTGCAGCGCGCACAGACGCGCGATGTGCGGTCGCGTTCCGCTCAAGGCAAGCAGTCGTCAAGAAGCCGTCGGGTCGCTCTAGCGGGCTAGGTGCAGAAAACGTTTGTGCACTCCAGCGGGTTGCCGTTCCGGCTAGCCCTGTTGCCGCCGCCGTCGATCACGCCGAAAACGGCTTCGATGCCGAGGTCGGCGTTGCCCACCGCTCGGTTGCTGCTGAGCTTCGCGGAGCGGCTCCCGACGTCGAAACCGTCGTCTCCCGCCCCCTTGGCGATGTTTCCCAGTAGCAGGCTGTGGGCGTCTTTCCGCCCGACCAGAAAACCATCCACGGCGCTATCTCTGACCAGATTTCGGCGCACGACGTTGTGTGCACCGCCGATAGAGGGCTTGTGGATCCCGAGGCGGATGCCCGCTCGGCGAGCGGCAACGACGACGTTGTGCGCGACCAGGTTGCCGTGTCCCTGTTCGATGCGGATGCCCTCGCGGCCTCGGGAGACGCGGTTTCGGGTGATCACATTTCGGCTGCCGGGGCCCAGGGTGATGCCGCCGCCGTTCCGAACGAAGCGGTTGCGGGTCACCCGAAAGCGGTCGCCCCCTTCCATCAGGAACCCCTCACCTTCGTTGCCCGAAACCCGGTTCCCCTCGATCACGTTGCGCCTGGATTCGAAGGTGACGATGCCGAGATCGGCGTTGTGCCGGAACGAGTTGTTCAGGATCCGGACGTGATGCGAATCGCCCAACATCATCCCGTTCCCCTCGCGGGCCAGCGAGCCGTCTCCCGAGCTGTTTCGGACCAGGCTTCGGACCGAGGAAAAGATCCCGAAGCCGGCGAACTGGTTCCTGGCCGAGGAAACGCCCAGCACACGGTTGTGCCGTACCTTCCCGGCGGCGGAGCCGAACAACACCCCGATTGCGAACTCGCGCACGGAGCCGTGCTTCACGGTGACCCCATCACGGCCGTCGTCGGCCACCCCGAAATCACATAACTCGCTCCGTTGGTCGCAGTTGGCAGCCGGGGTCCCGTCGCCGTCGACCAGGTGGCCGTTCAAGTCGAGCGTGACGTCGTCCGCTCTGATCACGATCCCGTTATTCGGGCAGTTGACGAGGTCACTGTCGAGCGTCGTGTCCGCAACGATCGTGTCTCCGCAGCTCACGTGATCTGCGAGCGCTGGGTGCGCCGTGAACGCGAAGGCGCTGGCTACTGCTGCGGTCAGGAGTACCGGCCGCGCCGCAGCGAACCGGTGAAAATCTACTGACATGACCCCTCCTCGCTCGGTGCAGAAATCAAAGCCCGGCGAAGGCGCCGATCGGCAGGCGTTCCGGCACCCTGGGCGACCCTACGCTCATCCGCGGTGCCGATCAAGGCCGCCGTCGCTCTCCGCACAGAAGTGCGCGACACCGGTTTGACCGCCGCTTCCGCTTTCGCGTAACACAGCACTGAGCCCGCAGGGAGTCCCGACTGATGCTTCGGACGAAAAGCGGTAGCAAAGATCCCCGTTCACCCCCGGGGGCGCTTCTGAGTTCACAGACGGTGCCCCTGTACGCGCAACTCTCCGGTTGCACGTGGGCGAGAATGGGGCAGGGGAGTGTCAGGGACCGGTCAGGACCGCGAGCGGCAAACCTTCCAAGCTCCTAGGACGGGTTCTATCCCCGTCGCCGGGCGTGCCACGGGGCTCACTCTCGTCCACGGGGCAAGCGCCATCGCGCCGACACCGTCAGGGGCGCATGGTGGACAGCAGGTGTTCGCGGAACGCCTGCGCGGCGGGCGTCGGGCGCTCGCCGGCGCGCCAGACCAGCGAGACGGGCAGGGTGTGCCGCGGGCTCAGTGGACGGATTGCCAGGCGGTCGCCGTGTGCCGCTACGACCGAGCGGGGCATGAGCGATACGCCGAGCCCGCGCGCGGTGAGCTCCCGCACGGTCTCCAGCTCGTTGGCCTCGGCGACGACACGACCGTCCGGCACCAGCGCGAGGAGCGCATCGCGCAGCACCGACCCGGCACCGTAGCTCACCAGCGCCTCGCCGACCAGGCGCTCGATGCGCACGCGCTTGAGGCGCGCGAGCGGATGGTCCAGAGGCGCGATGACCACGAGCTCCTCGTCGAGCAGCCGCACGCCCTCGATCCCCTCGAGGGCGTTGGGGTCGACGAGTGCCATGACGAGGTGCAGGCCGCCGTCACGGAGCTGGCCGAGAAGCGTGAAGGCGACGTCCTCGCGCACGGTGATGGCCACCCCAGGGTGGGCACGGGCGAAGTCCGCGATCAGCGCCGCGGGGTGCACGGGACCGACCGGTGGGACGCCGCCGAGGCGAAGCGTGCCGCGGACCAGCCCCTGGAGGGCGTCCAGATCCGCGCGCACGCCGTCCACCTCGGTGAGCGCGCGCCGCGCTCGCCCCAGGACAAGCTCGCCGGCCTCGGTCACCTCGACGCGCCGGGTGGTGCGATGTAGGAGCTCAACGCCCAGCTCGCGCTCGAGCCGGCCCATCTGCTGCGAGAGGGCCGACTGTGCGATGTGGAGGTCCAGCGCGGCCCGGGTGAACGAGCGGCGGCGGGCGACGGCGTCCAGGTATCGAAGCTGGCGGAGCTCCATGCAGCGAAACAAACCTATCGCGTCTGCTTCTAAGTGCTGACAGATATTCACATTGCGCGATGGATCCTTCCCTGGCACCGTGATGCACATGACCACTGCGCCCACCGCTCCCCACCTCGAACAGAACCGCGCGGCCGCCGGCTGCTGCCCCGTCTCGTGCTCCCGGCGGGCTGAGGGTTGATCGGCGCTAAGCGTTCGCGGATGACGGCCGAGATCAAGCCGCCCGCCCCCGACGAGGCACTGGACGAGGCCCTTGTCGAGGAGCTCGTCCGCGTCATCAACAGCGCATACGCCGTCGGCGAGACCGGACTGTGGCTCGAGGGTGCGACGCGGACTGCGCCGCGCGAGATCGTCGAGATGATCCGCAGCGGTGGAATGCTCGCGGCCACGCTCGAGGGGCGGATCGTCGGCTGCGCGTACGTGCGCCCGCTGGACGCAGGCACGGCGGATCTAGGTCTCATCTCGGTGGCGCCGGACCGGTGGGGCAGCGGCGTCGGCAGCGAGCTCGTGCACTTGGCGGAGGAACTGATGCGCGCACGCGGCGTCACGACGATGCAGCTCGAGCTGCTCGTCCCGAAGGGATGGCTCCATCCGGACAAGGACCGTCTCCGTGGCTGGTACACCCGGCTCGGCTACCGGGTCGTTCGGCCGGCGCCGGTCGAGAAGGTGGCGGCGCACCTCGCATCTCAGCTCGCCACGCCCTGCGAGTTCCTCATCTTCCGCAAGTCCTTGGCGTAGGGGCGGTCTATGGCGACCAACGATGCGCGTCTTCCCGCATGTCGACTCGGGCGGAGTATCGTGAGGCGTGCCGCGGGGCGTGGCGCAGCTTGGTAGCGCATTCGACTGGGGGTCGAAAGGTCGCTGGTTCAAATCCAGTCGCCCCGATTGCAACCGGCCGCCGTTCGGTTTCTCGCGTTTGCTCGGTGGCCAAAAGGTTTCGTTACTTGAGCAAGTACGTAACTTTACGAGCTAAGGTTACGTTATGCATGGGACCGCGAAACCTTCGATGGGGCGCTTCGAGGACCGGATCTGGCGGCCGTCGGCCTCAGTTGGGGCTGGGGGTCGCCACCGCAGACCGCAGAAGATTCGCGCGTACGTGCCTCACCCGATCGGGGACTGGGAAGGGACGATCACCGGCGCCGCAGCGGCGATCATCGCCGAGTCTGATCGGGCGATCAGCGACCTGAATCGCGACGCCCCGGCGTTCAGCGGGCTTGAGGCGCTCGCGCGCCAGCTCCTGCGTCAGGAATCCGTCGCCTCGTCGCGGATCGAGGGCATGGTGATGGGACAGCGGCGCCTCGCGCGCGCCGCCCATGACGCCGGTGGCGACGACACCGCCCGCCAGATTGTCGGCAACATTCGCGCGATGGAGCAAGCGATTCAGCTTGGCTCACAGGAGCGCTCATTCACGCACGAGGACCTAATCGAGATCCACACGACGCTGCTCGAGGCCACTCGCGACCGTCATCTAGCCGGCGTAGTGCGCGAGGAGCAGAACTGGATCGGTGGACGAGGTTTCAGCCCCACGGATGCGGAATTCATCCCGCCGCCTCCGGAATTTATGGAGGAACTGCTGGTCGATCTTGTCGAGTTCGTCAACCGCGACGATCTCCCGGCGACTCTGCAGGCGGCGGCTGCCCACGCCCAGTTCGAGACGATTCACCCGTTCATCGACGGTAACGGCCGCGTCGGCCGCTGTCTCGTCCATGTGGTGCTACGACGCGCGGGGATCGCACGCGCCGTTGTCCCGCCGATCAGTCTCGTCCTCGCGACGGGCGCCGACGATTACGTCCGCGGCCTTGGCGCCTGGCGAGACACCGAGCCGGTCGAGTGGTGTCTCTACTTCGCCGGTGTCAGCATCACCGCCGTACGCGAGGCGCGGGGGCTAGCGTCGATGGTCGAGCAGCTTCAGGCAGACTGGATGGGGCGCGTGGGCCACCCGCGTCGCGACTCGAGCGCACGAGCGCTTATCGACCAACTTCCAGGCGAGCCAATCGTCGACGTCGCCCGGGCGATGGATCTGACCGGGACGACCCGCCCCGCCGCAGACCGCGCGATCGCGACGTTGGAACGCGCCGGCGTGCTTGTGCCTCTCGGTAACCGGCGGCGCAACCGCCAGTGGGAGGCGCGTGAGGTGTTCGATCTGCTTGATCGCTTCGAGCGCGAGCTGGCCACCCCCGATGACGCAAGACGCCCAGCGCGTCTGGCGCCGCGACCTGCTGGCTGATTAACGACGCCTGGCGCTCGTACACCCCGAGCGATCGCTACCGCCCGGCGGCGTCGGCTGGGGGTCGCTGATCGGTAGAGCGAGTGGTAGCTGCCGGCTGACTCGCCGCTCTCTAAAGCGGCGTGGCACGTAAGCCACACCTTTCGCCCCGATCAAACCCTCCGGCAGACCACGAGCGCCTCGACGTAGTCGCGGCCGAAACGATCCGGGGCGACCGCGACGCGCTCCTCGAGCTCGCTGAGGAAGTCGACGAGGAGGCCGGGGGCACGCTCCTCGCCCTCGAGGCCGAACGCACGCCTAAAGAGCGGCCCCCCCCAGGCGGTGGTGCTCTGGACGTAGGCGCGGGCGAACGTGGCGGGATCGTCGTCCCAGTAGGGGTTTTCGAGCCGGAAGAGCTCGTCGCTCTCGAGCTCGAGGCCGGCGAAGCGCCCGTCGCCCGCCTCGAATGGGGCGCGGATCTCCTCCTGCGTGCGCATCCACACCGGAACGACAGCCGCGGCGGCGGTGGCGGCGCCGATCCGCCCCGCGCGACACCAGTCGGAGAGGATCCGGTTCATGGCTCCGATGATCTGCACGTAGAGCCCGTTCCGGTCGGGATCCGGATCGGGGGATGCTGGGAGCGCGGCGATCATTCGGCCGCCCGGCGCGAGCTCGATCGCCCGCAACTCGAGCAGCCGCTCCCACTGACGCGCCGCGGCCTCGCCCCAGGCGTTTCTCTGCGCCTCGTCCTTGTGGTCCGGGTAACCGGGGAACACGGATCCCGTCGAGGCGAAGCCGGCCGCCTCGGCGATCCAGTGCATCGCCGTCCCGCTGACCGCGATGTGCACGCTGTCCGGCGGCAGGCAGGGCGCCTGCTGGAGGGGGATGCCCGCCAGGCTGATCACCGTGGCCGGCGCCGGACTCCGCTCGAGCGCTCGGCGGCAGGCCTCGCCATGAGCTTCGGGCGACGCCCAGTGTGCCCCCGAACCGACGTCGGCGACCTCCGGGTCGGTCTCGCCGGGCCCCGGGGTGACGGCGACGCCCGCCGCGTCGGCCGCTGCGCCGAAGGCGGCCCGCAGGTGCTCGGCGGCGACCATCCACGCGTTCGTCGGCAGGTCGACCAGCGCGTAGACCAGCGGCTGGCCGGCGCGCTGCTCGGCGAGCGCGTGGATGAGGGTGTAGGAGTTGACGCCATCGGCGGCGCCGAGATCGGCCACGCGGAGGACCGGCTCGTCGGCGAACTGCTCGGCGGCGGCCAGCGCGGCGGGGTGGGTCTGCTCGAATGCGGCGCGCTGCGAGAGCGCGTGGCTCGCGTAGTCGTCCGCCATGCTCGAAAGTTCGGGACGATCGGTCAACGTGACGCCTCCTTCCGGACGACAGCGCCCGTTCTCCGGCCTGCGACGAGCATCGTCCCACAGGCCGACATCCACTGAAGGGCAGGCTACGCGTGAGCGAGAAGCTGCCAGTGCCCTGGCCGAACGGCGCGGCCGTGAGCGTTTCGCTGAGCTTCGACTTCGATGCCGACAGCGGCGCCGGCTGGCGCGGCTTGGCCGACAAGCTGAGCACGCTGTCCGGCTACCGGTTGGCGCCAGGCGCGGGATCCATCGGATCCTCGACCTCTCGACCCGCCACGCGATCAGCGGCACCTTCTGCGTCCCCGGAGACGCCATCGAGAGCTGGCCGGACGAGGTGCTCGCGATCGCCAAGCGCGGACACGAGCTGGCCCACCACGGGTACGCCCCACCAGCTGGGCGATCGCGTCTCGCCCGCTGCCCAGCGCGAGGAGCTGGAACGTGGCATCGCCGCCAGGAGGGGCAACTCGGCCGGCGACCGATCGGCTATCGCTCTCCCGGATGGGAGCTCACTCCGGACACGTTCGAGCTCCTTTGCGCTACCAGCCTCGCCTTCGGCCATTTCTCGGAAATCGGTAGACCAGCTGGTAGCAACGAGCCCAGGCCCCGCTTGATTGAGGGCCCTGTCGGAGCATTTCAACCCTTCGCTCCTATTACACCGAAAGGCCCGCAGATTTCCGCAAAGTTGGCCTGAGCAGGGAGAAAGCGGAAGCTGGCGAGCTTAGCCGGGTTCTGACGGACCGGAATCGAGACGGGACGGTCGACGCAGAAGTGGACGCAACCTACGCCTGCCGTCGAGAGGTGTTCGTCTTGCCCGGTCGCGTTACGAGAGCGCCTTCGCCTTGAGCGCGTCGAACTCCTCCTGCGTGATCGCCCCCTGGTCGAGTAGCTGCTTGGCCTTGGCAATCTCGTCGGCGGAACCGCCTGACGCCTCTCGAACGTATTGGTCGAACTGGTCCTTCTGTGCCTGGGCCTGCTTCATGCTGCGCTCGCGCATCCCGTCGTGCTCGACGATCAGATAGATCAGCACGCCGAGCCACGGCAGGATGACCACGAAGATCACCCAGACGGCTTTGGCGAAACCGCCGATGTCGTGGCGGCGGAACACGTCGATCAAGACCGTGATCACGATCCAGATCCAGATCACCCAGAAGAAGAAGATGATGATCGTCCACAAGACATCTATGAACGGATAGTCGGCCGCTATGGGCACCGTCGGGCTCCCCTCGTCGCCAGCGAATCCAGCGCATGTATACACGCATGGGCGGCGTCTCCGCCTTGCGTAAGAGCGAGATCTCAAACCGGGACCGCCTGGACTCACCGAGGTGGGCGCAGGGGGAGCGGCCGAGGGGCCTGGCTGCTGGTGTTGACCGAGGACGGCTTCGCCAAGGGCTGCCGGTCGAGCAGCACGAGCGCATGAGCACGCGCCGACACCCCGACCGGTCCACTAGGCACAGCCGTCGGGCTTACACCCGCTAGTTCGAAATCCTCGAAACGTCGTATCAACCCGGCCCGCTGACATCTCACCCGAATGGGATGACGCGCCGAATCGGATTGGACGTTGGGGTTAGGGCGTGAGTCGCAAACCCACTTCCCGAAAGGCGTCGGCTCCGACGGGCGGGGGGGGGGTGTTGCGCCTTGGCTTACTTGTCGGGGGGCTCCTCCTCATCGTGGCAACGACGCTCGGATGCGGAGAATCGGACGAGGAGAAGGCGCAGACACAGGTCTGCGACGCCCGCGCCGACCTGAAGACGCAGATCGACGACCTGGCCGGGCTCACGCCGGCGAACGCGACGGCCGACGGCGTGAAACAAAACTTGAACGCCATCGAGAACGACCTCAACCAGATCAATGACGCACAGGGGGACCTCAGCGAGGAGCGGAAGCAGGAGGTCGAGTCGGCCACCCAAGGGTTCGCCTCCGAGGTCAACGCTGTGGCAGCTGACCTCCGTTCGGACCTCTCTCTCAGCGGTGCAAAGGCCAAGCTGGAGACCGCGGGCCAGCAACTGGCAAGCTCCTACAAGCAGACCTTCGCGCAGATCGACTGCGAATGATGCGCAGGAGACGTGGCTCTGCGCCGTGCCGAGCGCTCACGCCGCGCGGGTCATAAGGCGTCCAAAGCGACAGTCGTGTCTGGGCGGCCCAGGGGCTCGTGCCGGAGGCCCGCGAGGAGGGCATTCCGCTCGCGCTGATAGCGCGCGTCACCGGCCGCAGCCGGGAAACCGAGCGAATCGCCCCGACTGAGTGAAACCGCCATAGGCGCGGCGGTTTCACGCTCGTCCCGGTTCTCGTCATGCGAGATCTAGACTCTTCGTGGGGCATGGGCCCAATGACTTTCAACGGCGCCGAGCACGGCATCCAAACAGTGCAGGCACGGCTCGCATCGTTGCGTCGCAGGCGAGGCGGGCGCGTTGCGCTGTACACGGCCTCTGTCGCGCTGGTGGCGGGCGCGTACTACCTGGCGGGGCGGCTTGGGCTCGAGCTCGCCTATCTCGACGGGGCCGTGGCGGCGCTATGGCCACCGGCGGGGCTGGGACTTGCCGTGCTGTTTCTCTATGGCATTCGCCTCTGGCCGGGGATCCTCATCGGCGATCTCCTCCTTGCCGACTTCTCCACGCCACTCGGCACGATCCTCGGTCAGGTGGTCGGCAACACGCTGGCCGTCGTGCTAGCCGCGCTGCTCTTGCTGCGTCTGACAGGCGGACGGGGGGGCCTGGCGCGAACGGTCGACGTCCTCGCCTTCGTTGTCTGCGCGATGGTCGCGGCGACCGTCAGCGCCGCCTTTGGGCCCACGTCACTGCGCCTCGGCGACGTGATCGACGCAGGCGAGTTGGGGCGCGTGTTCCGTACCTGGATCTTGAGCGACGCGTGCGGCGTTCTCGTGGTGGCGCCGGCCCTGCTCACCTGGGCCACCATGGGCTCGAGGGGCATACGTCGGCGAGATCTCCTGGAGGGCGTGATCGGGCTCGTGGTGCTAGCCGTGGTTGCCGAGCTGGCACCGCAGCGTGACGTGCCCTACATCGTATTTCCAGTGCTGCTCTGGATGGCGCTGCGCTTGGGCCCACGGGGCGCCGCCACGGCGATCGTCGTTGTGTGTTTCATCACGGTGTGGAACACGGCCCAGGAGGAGGGGCCGTTCGTGCGTGACTCGATCACCGACAGCCTGCTGGCTACGCAGATCTTCATTGCCACAGCGGCACTCACCTCGCTTCTCCTCGCTGCCGTAACGGCCGAGCGCACTCGGGCGGCGCGGGCGCTGGCGGTCAGCGAGGCGGGCCAGCGCGCGCTGGCCGACGAGCATGCGGCGCTGCGCAGGGTCGCCACGCTGGTCGCCGAAGAGTCGCCGCCGAGCCGCCTTTTCCAGCAGGTGACCGAAGAGGTCGGGCAACTGCTGGGACTGCCCGGCGCAATCGTCGTCCAGTACGACGGGATGGCCACGGCGACGGTTGTCGGGGGTTGGAGCGAGGACGGAGAGTTGCTCCTGCCGGTGGGCGCGTCGCTCGACCTCGACGGCGACACGGTGGTCGCCAAGGTGCTGCGGACGGGCGCTGCCCAACGCGTGGAGGGCTACGACGAGGTGAGCGGGAACCTGGCCGAGACGCTCCGAAGCGCCGGCTACCGCGCAGCGGTGGCGGCGCCGGTCACCGTGGCGGGCCGGTTGTGGGGAGCGCTCGGGGCGGCAACAACCTCGGACGAGCGTCTACCGGATGGGCTTGAACAGCAACTCTGCGACTTTGCGGAGCTCGTTGGACAGGCGCTGGCCAACGCCGACGCTCGCCAGAGGCTGGCCGCATCCCGGGCCGAGCTCGTGGAGGTCGGCGACGCCGAGCGCCGGCGACTCGAGCGCAACCTGCACGACGGCGCCCAGCAGCGACTCGTGTCCGTCGCACTTCGGCTGGGCACGGTCGACGCGAACCTCGAGAACGATCCGGGGACGGCACAAGCGGCCCTCTCCGAGGCGCAGGAAGATCTCGCCCACGGGCTCGAGGAGCTGCGCGAGCTGGCCCGCGGGATCCACCCCGTGCTCCTCACAGAGCGCGGTCTCGGCCCGGCGCTCGATGGACTGGTGGCACGGACCCCGGTGCCGGTCGAGATCGGCGAGCTGCCCGAAGAGCGCCTGGCGGCACCGATCGAGGCGGCGGCCTACTACGTGGTCGCTGAAGCGATCACAAACGTTGCGAAATACGCCCATGCGTCCCGCGCGACAGTGAGCATCCGCCGATCGAACGGAAGCGCCACGGTGACGGTGAGCGACGACGGTGTCGGTGGCGCCGATCCCGAGCGGGGCTCAGGCCTGCGCGGCCTTGCGGCTCGCGTAGAGGCCCTCGACGGTCGCCTCGACATCGATAGCGCACCGCAGCGCGGCACCCGCGTCAAGGCGAAGATCCCGTGCCCATGAGGTGAACCGGAACCGAGCCTAGCGGGCGCTAGTGTTCGCCGGTGAGGAGGAGGGGCGATGTCCGAGTACGACTTCGTGGTGGTCGGAGCGGGAGCAGCGGGCTGCGTCTTGGCCAATCGGCTGAGCGCCAATGGGGCCAGTGTCTGTCTGCTGGAGTCGGGCGGCAGCGACCGCCACCTCGGCGTCAAGGCGCCGGCTGCCTTTCCGACGTTGTTCCAGACGTTGCGCGACTGGAATCTGCTCTCCGAACCGGAGCCGGGCCTCTACGGTCGGCGTTGGTACCTGCCCCGCGGGCGCATGATCGGCGGCTCGTCGTCGATGAACGCGATGTTCTACGTGCGCGGTCACCGAAGTGACTTCGACCGCTGGGTCGAGGACTTCGGCGCGACCGGCTGGAGCTACCGGGAGATCCTCCCGCTCTTCAAGCGATCCGAGCACAACGAGGAGATCCATGACGAGTTCCATGGCACGACCGGCGAGCTGAACGTCACTCGCAAGCGATGGCTCTCGAGCTACTGGCGACCCTTCGTCGAGGCGGCGGGCGACGCCGGGATCGAATACGTCGACGACTACAACGGCGCCAGGATGGAGGGCGCCTCGCTGCTGCAGACGACGATGCGTAGGGGCCGGCGCCACAGCACCGCAGACGCGTTCCTCAGACCTGTTCGAAAGCGCGAGAACCTCACTGTCTCCGCCGCGGCACACGCGCGCCGCATCCTCATCGAGAACGGCCGTGCGGTCGGGGTGGAGCACTCCCAGGGCACGGCGCGGGCCGCGCGCGAGGTGATCGTCGCCGCGGGAGCCTATGGGTCGCCGCAGCTCCTGATGCTCTCCGGCGTCGGCCCCGTCGAGGACCTGCGGGAACACGGAATCGAGGCGCTCGTCGACAACCCGAACGTCGGCCGGCACCTGCAGGAGCACCCGATGCTATTCGTCAACTGGCGCGTGACCGGCGACACGCTCGACGACGCCGCTGAGCCGAAATACCTGCTGCCCTGGCTGTTGCTGGGCAGGGGGAAGCTCTCGTCGAACATCGCAGAGGGCGTCGTGCACTGGCGTAGCGATCCGTCCCTGGCGGCTCCCGACTTCCAGATAGTGCAGGCGCCGGTGTACTTCTGGGAGCACGGCTTTCGCAAGACCGGCGCGCCCGCCGTGACGATCGGCGCCTCCTACCTCCGCCCGCAGAGCCGCGGCGCCGTGACGCTGCGCTCCGCCGACCCGGGCGACCATCCCCGAGTCCTAAACAACGCCCTGACGTCCGAAGGCGAGGTCGAGGCGATGCTGCGCGCGTTGGAGATGGTGCGCGAGATCGCCTCGCGGCGCCCGCTGCGCGACCTGCTCGGCGAGGAGCTGAACCCCAGCGCCGCGATCCGCACCCGCGAGCAGCTGACCGACTGGCTTCGCGCCACCTGCGAGCACGAGTATCACCCGAGCTGCACGTGCCGGATGGGCTCGCCCGAGCAGGGCGTGGTCGACGCCGAGCTCAGGGTCCACGGCGTGCAGGGCCTGCGCGTGGCCGACGCCAGCGTGCAGCCGCGGATCGTCTCGGCCAACACGCAGGCCGCGACGCGTGATGATCGCCGAGCGCTGCTCTGACCTCGTGCTCGGGCGGGCCCGCTCAGCGCCACTCAGCCCGCGCTGGCGACCTGAGTGACGTCAAGCCGCTCGCCATCCACCCACACCTCGACGGCGCCGTTGCCCACGAAGCAGAGGTGGTCTGAGGCTGGTACCGCCGCCTCGACCGGCGCGTCGTGGGAAGCGGCGACATTCTCGAGCAGTTCACCTCCCAGGCGAACGTTCCAGTAGCTCGTGCGTCCCTTGTAGGGGCACACGGCCTGGGAATGGCTCGCCTCGAGAACCTCGGTCCGCACGTCCTCGCAAGGTAGGTAGTAGCGGTTGCTCCGACCGGTTTCCGACAGGACGATCGAACGGGTCGAGTCAGCAAGGGGCTCGCCGGCGACGGCCACCCGGACGTGGCCTCTGGAAAGCCTGGCGTCGAGGCGATGGTAGGGATCCGGCAGGTGTCCGTCGACGCGCTCATCCTCGTCGAGCCAGTGATCGACTCTGTCCCAATAGAGGGCGACATGACCTCCGAGGAAGCTCGCGTCCTCCCGGGGGTGCTCATAGGCCCAGACGGCGTCCTCCGAAACCTCGTCACCAACGCGGATCGACCAATAGGTGGCGTCGCCCTTGAACGGGCAGTTCGTCGCGTGGTCGCTGGCGACCAGCAGATCCTGGCGCAGGTCCCGGCTCGGGAGGTACAGCTGCGGGTTGTAGCCGGTCTCATGCAGCAACTTGCCGTTGCGCGTATCGAGGACCGTTTCGCCCGCCAGGACAGCCCGCACTCTGCGCCGAAAGCTCTGAAACAACAGGAGATTCTCGGGGCCTTCGATCCGGTAGTTGGTGGTGAGGGACTCCCGTGAGAGCGGACCGCTCGCGAGCGTCAACGACATGGCCTCTCCTGGACTCGGGGGCTCCAGTGTGGCATTCCGACCCGATCGGGCGGCCGGGCGGGTGGCGTATAGTGCGCGCCCCTTCGCCAAGGGAGGATGCAGGTCTGTCCGTCGCGGAGCACAAGGCAGCGATGTTCCCCCGCGCGCGGGCGATTCTGCAGCGCCTCGTGGCGCAGGAATCGGTCGCGGGCAACGATGCAGCCGTGGGAGCCTGTCTCGAGTACCTGGCCGACCTCATCTCGCCCGTGGCGTCGAGCGTGGAGCTCAAGCGCTACGGCGGACCGCCGGTCCTGGTCGCCCGCTTCGGCGACACCGACGGGCCGCGTCGTATCGTCTTCAGCGGCCACGTGGACGTGGTACCCGCCAGCCCGACGTGGGAGGACGCGTTCACGCTCCAGGAGAGGGAGGGCCTGCTCGTGGGCCGCGGGGTGGTCGACATGAAGGGCGCGGTCGCTGCCTTCGTGGCTGCCTTGGACACCATCGGCCCGTCGGGTGAGCTCGAATGCTGCTCGCTCGAGCTTGCGCTCACCGGCGACGAAGAGGTCGGTAGCGAGCACGGGACGATCCCGCTCGCGGAGTCCGGCATCCTGACGGCCGCCGGCGGGGTGTGCGGCGAGGCAACTCGCTTTCGCGTGTCCATCGCGAGTCGAGGGGTTGTCTGGTTGCGTATCACTATTGCCGGTAGGGGCGGGCACGCCGGCTTCATCCATCGACTCGACAATGCGAGCGAGTGCGCCGCCAGACTCGTCCTTGCACTGCATGACCTTCCTCTGGGCGCGCGAGACCCCCGCTTCAGTCCCGCGACCCCCAGCCTGACCGTGACGCGCAGTGCTCCCGTCGACGGCCTCGGAGCACCCAACGTCGTACCCGACTCGGTGGCGCTGATGGTCGATCGCCGTCTGCTCCCCGGGGAGTCCCCGGAACGCGCCATCGACCAGATCCGCGAATGCGCGCACGCGACCGTTGCTGCCCCATACACCTACGAGCTCGACGTCCTCCGGCGCTGGCCGCCCTATGCGATTGCCGCCGACGAGCCGATCGCCCGATCGGCCGAATCGGCGCTAACGGCGAGCGGCCTGCCGGTGATTCACGAAGCCGATCTTGCCGCGAACGACGCATCGTGGCTGATCGGTGCCGGGATCCCAACGATCCTGCTCGGCCCGGGCGATCCTGAACAGGCGCATGCCACGGGAGAGTCGCTCGGCGTGGACGAGCTGGCGACGGCGTGCGCCGTCTACGCTCAGCTCATTCTCGAGACTGCTGGGGGAGAGTGATGGTCTTGGAAAACGGTGGCTTTCATGGAGTTTTCTCCGCTCTCGCGACGCCGTTCGACGGCGACGGCCGCGTCGACGTCGGCGGCCTTCGGCTGTCGGTAGAGCATCAGCTCGAGCAGGGCATCGCGGGCATCGTCCCCTGTGGCAGTACGGGAGAGTTCACCAGCCTCTCGGGCGAGGAGCGGCGGCTCGTCGTCGAAGTTGTGCTGTCCGAGGTGGACGGACGGGTGCCGGTTATTCCGCAGACGGGTGCCATGACCACCGCTGAGGCCATCGCCCTCTCCCAGCACGCCGCCGCTCTCGGCGCGGCGGCGGTGCTCTGCGTTCCGCCTTATTACGGGCCGTTGACGAAGCAGGAGCTGCTCGACTACTACAGCGACCTCGTGGCCGCCGTGGATGTTCCGGTGGCCTTCTACAACATTCCCTGGGCTTCGAACGCGGTCCTCACCGCCGCGGAGATCGCGGATATCGCCCAGCGCGCAAGCATCGCTCTCGTGAAGGACAGCGGCGGAGACATCGAGACGACGACGGCGCTCATCCAAGATCACGCCGACTCGATCACCACGTTCATTGGCTGGGACGTGTTCAGCCTGTACGCGTTCCAGCTCGGCTGCCGAGCCTCCATCCTCGGTGCGGCAGCCTTCATCCCCGGACGTTGTGTCGAGCTCCTGGCTGCCGTCGAGCAAGGGCGGCATGACGAGGCTGTCGCCCTCTGGGCACGTACGCTCCCAGTCTTGAACTTCATCGGCCGGGAGGGCTACGTCGCCGGCGTGAAGGTCGCCGCCGATCATCTCGGCGTGCCGATGGGCGCCCCACGGCGTCCCCTCGCCCCGCTGTCGGAGGCGGCGACCGCGCGACTCCTGGAACTGCTTAGGCAGGCCGAGTTGACGCCGCTCGGGACGACCGCTCCAGGCGCGTGAACGGCTCCTCAACGCTCTTCCGCGGCGGGCTGCTCCTCACCATGCAAGCCGGGGACGCCGATCCGTTCGTGGGCGACATCCTGGTCCAAGACGGCGCAATCGCAGCCGTCGCGCCCTCGGTCGAGCCGCCGCCGCAGACACGGATCATCGATGCGAGGCACCGACTTGTGACTCCGGGGCTGGTGAACGCGCACATGCACTCGTTCGAGTCCACCTATCGGGGGCGGTACGAGCGCCTTCCGATGGAGCTGTGGGCGCTCTATGGATACCCCACTCTGGGGGCAAAGCCGCTCGACGACGAGCTGCTGTATCTGCGGACGATGGTTGTGGCGATCGAGTCCCTCCGAAACGGAGTGACGGCGATCCTCGACGACATCGACGAATGGAGCGGCCAGACGGTCGACGCCCTCGAGCCGGTGTTCCGCGCCTATGCCACCAGCGGCATGCGCGCGAGCTGCTCGGGAAACTTCCAGAATCGCTTCGATGTGGATGTTCTGCCTCACGCCGACGAAGTCGTGCCGCCTGCAGAGCGGGACCTGCTGACGACGGGTGCCGTCCCCACGGACGAGGAGTACCTGGAGTTCCTTCGCGAGGCGGCCCGATGCTTCCATCGGCCCGACGAGCGCCAGCGTTTTGTGATCGCGCCCTGTGGACCTCAGTGGTGCACCGAGAGCCTGCTCGTCGAGACCCACCGCCTGGCGCAAGAGCTCGGCCTCAACTACCACGTCCACGCGCTCGAGACCAGAGTGCAGGTCGCCACGCAGCAAACCTTCTACGACGACACGCTGATCGCTTTCATGGACCGCCTTGGCGTGCTCGACGAGTCGACCACCCTTGCGCACGCGATCTGGGTTACGGACCGCGACGTCGAGCGGCTTGCGCACGCGGGCGCGGCAGTCGTCCACAATCCGATCTCGAACCTGAAGCTCGGCGCCGGGATTGCGCCGCTTCGGGCCCTCCTCGACGCCGGGGTACCGGTTGGCCTGGGCACGGATGGACCCTCGTGCAACGACACGGCACGCTTGTTCGACACGATCCGCGTGGCGGCCCTGTTGCAGAACGTCACCACTCCGAACCATTCGGCCTGGCCGACAGCGCGCGAGATCATCGAAGCCGCGACCCGCGGAAGCGCTCGCGCGGCGGGGATCGCCGACCAGGTCGGGAGCTTGGAGGTCGGCAAGCGTGCCGATCTCGTCCTGTTCGACCTCGACACGATCAACTTCACGCCGCTCAGCGACCCCTATCGGCAGCTCGCCTTCAGTGAGAACGGGACCTCGATTCGGCTTGTCGTGGTGGATGGCGAGACGGTGGTCGAGGATGGTCGTTGCACCAAGGTGGACGAGCAGGAAGTGCTCGCTGCATTCCGGGAACGGCTTGGCGAATTCGCCAGCTACCACCACGGCCTCGAGGAGCGAAACCGCGCGTTCGAGCCCTACATCGCGGAGATTCACCGACGCTGTGCGGCCGATACGCTGGATTTTGTCCAGGCCGGTACGGGCGCTTCCGTCCGATGACATCGACGTTCCTCGGGGTGCCGAGTTGCGCGGCCAGGGCCGTCGAGCTTGCGTCGCGCCAAGCCCGTGCGGCCTTGCTGGGCGCGCCGGTCGACACCCAGGTCGTGCCCTCCAGACCGGGTACCACCCTGGGCCCGCAGGCATGTCGAACGGCCTCGCAGCAATACGCGGGCTACCCGGCGCTCGAATACGAGCTCGACGTGTCCGAGTGGTGGCGATTGGTCGACTGCGGCGATGCGTCAATCGACGTCGGTGACATCGCGCGCTTTCACGCCGTGATCGGAAGCGCCGTGGGCGAAGTGCTGGAGGGGGGAGCATTGCCCATCCTCCTCGGCGGCGATCACTCCGTTCCGATCGCGGCGATGCCGGCTCTCGCAACGCGCGTCGAAGGCAAGGTCGGCTTCCTCAACATCGATGCCCATCTGGACACCGCGGAAGACGTGGACGGTGAACGGATGACCATGGCCTCACCGGTCGCCCGTGTCGTCGATCAGCCGAATGTGGATCCGCGCAACGTGGTCGTATTCGGCGTCCGCGGGCTGGCGAACTCCTTCGAGGAGATCGAGAATGCCCGCCGATTGGGAGTGCGTGCCTACTCCATGGCCGAGATCGCGAGCCGCGGAGTGATCCCGACGCTCGAGGAGGCGCTTGACGCTGTCTGGGACGGGGTGGAGACCTTGTACGTCTCCTTCGACAACGACGCGGCCGATGCCAGCGTCACGCCGGGTACGACCGCTCCCGAGCCGTTTGGCTTCTCGGCCCGTGAGCTGCTGCAAATCGCCGAGACGGTGGGCAGGCGCGGCGTCGGGTTGCTCGACGTGGTAGAGCTGTCGCCGGCCTACGACCCCGCCGGAATCACTGCTCGCTTGGACTGCTGCTTCATCGTGTACCTCCTCTGCGCATACGCCCGGGCCCTCGACGACGGATCCGCGTCGCCGCCGCCGTACGCCTCATGGAGCGCTTCGTGAGCCTCGCGACGGCCGACGACAGCGTCGAAATCGCGCGCCGGCTCGAGCTGGAGGTCTGGGGCGAGGGGCGCGTCGACCTATTGGACGAGATTGCCGCCGACACCTACACCGTCCACGACATTGGTCTTGGCCGGACGATCGCCGGACGGCTCGCCGTCCGGGAGGACATTGTCCGCTTTCAGTCGGCCCTCGCGATCAAGGAGGTCGTCCTGCACGAGGTGGTGCCCTGCGGCGGCCGCGTCATGGTGCGCTGGACGCTGCGTGCCACCCACGTTGGGGACTACGACGGACTGCCCCCCAGCGGCCGCGAGGTCGAGGCGCGCGGGGTGGACCTCCTTCACATCGACCAAGGCCGCTTGGTCGAATCGTGGGTCATCTCGGGCGACAGCGACCTCGAACGCCAGCTGCGACAGCCGGTGATGACCGAAGCCGATCTGGCGACCTGGCTCGACTCCTACGCGAAGGCATGGCACGAGCACGACGCCGACGCTGCGGCCGCGCTGTTCAGCGAGTCCGGCATCTACCGCTCCGCGCCGTTTCGGCCCGCTCACGAGGGGCGAGAAGCGATTAGGCGATACTGGCAAGAGGAGCCGATGCGACACGAAGAGCTCGAGCTGCTTTTCGGTAGCCCCGTGCTCAGCGGCCGGCGGGCGGCCGTCGAGTGGTGGGCCACGATGCTCCAGGAAGCGGAGCCCGTCACCGGGCCCGGATGCCTCGTGCTCATTTTCGATCAGGACGGTCTCTGTCAGGAACTGCGCGAATACTGGGACGAGAAGCCGGGGCGCACGCCGCCGCCGCCGGGTTGGGGCAGCTGACGCCGAAGGAGTTCGTCAGCCGGCCGGATCGCCCACGGCCAGGTGCCCGGAGAGCACTTCACACCCGTCGTCGGTCACAGCGATGACGTGCTCGAGCCGCACCGCGGCGTCCGGCAGGTAGATCGCCGGCTCCATGGCCATGACCATGCCACTGGCGAGCGTCCCGGCCTCGGAAGGGACGAGGCGGGGGGACTCCTGGAAGTCCAACCCGATGCCGTGCCCGCCGCCGCCGGTGTAGGTGGGATAGCTGCGCGCGATGCCCTCTCGCATCAGGGCGTCGAGCTCAGCGATCGGGAGTCCCGGTCTGACCGCCTCGGTGGCGCGCTCCAAGGTTTCCCGTACGGTGTCCAGCATGGCCTCCTGAGCGACGGTTGGCGCACCGAGTGTTTGGGTGTTGCAAGAGTCGCCCCAATAGGACCCCACCTGTGGCGCGATGTCGGTCAGCACCAGGTCGGCGTTGTCTATCGCGCGTTCACGGCCCGTCTCATCCCCGGGGCTGGGCCCGAGCGATACCTCCAGGATGCAAGGCACCTCGGCCCCGGCTTTTTTGGTGACGACCGCACGCACCTCATCGTGGAGCGTGCCCTGGGTCCGAGCCTCGCGGGCAAGCCCGGCCACGGCGGCCTGGGCCGCGTCACAAACGGCGATGGCACGACGGATGAGCTCCAACTCCGACGCCGACTTGCGCATGCGAAGCGACATCACGATCTCGCCGGCGTCGCGCCATTCCGGCGCGAGCCCGCGCTCGGCCAGCAGAGGCACGACATTCGCAGGCAGGCTGGCGGGTTGAAATCCGATGCTTCTCGCCCCTTGGAGGGAGCGAGTCAGTGCGTCGCTCAACCGCTTGCGAGGCGCGAGCGGCTCGAGATCGGCGAAGGTCTCGTAGGTCTCGATCGCGAGCGGACCGACGCGGTCGACCGGAGTGCCAGCGAGTTCGAGATCGGGCTCTCCCGCGCACAGCGTCGCCTCGCCGGTCGCCGCGACGACCACGGCAGCTCCCTGACCCGCGCAGAAGGGGTTGGGGCCGAGAGCCGAGACGCCGGAGTAGCCAACCAGGTAGCGGAGGTCACTGGGGGCGGTCACCACCAACGCGTCCAGCCCCGAGGCCCGAACCAGCTCCGCGCATGCTCCGCGCCGATCCGCAAATTCCTCTTGGAGGATCCCATCCACCCCGTGTGGGCCCAGCTCCATGCGCTGCTCCTTCGGTACTCCAACCGGGGGCTGCCGGCGCGGCGGCGACCTTAGCCCAGGCCGGGTGCGTGCGCAAGGAAGGCTTGCGACGTCTGGTAGACCTTCTGCCGCTGTTGGTGGCCTGCCTGGATTCTCGTAACACCCCACCAAAGGAGACGTGAATGGAGCGCCTCGCGGGACGGACGGCAATCGTCACGGGCGGGGGAAGCGGCATTGGACGTGCCATCGCGGTAGCGCTTGGCCGCGAGCGTGCGACCGTCTTGGTCGCCGATCGCGATCCGGACGGTGCGGCGGAAACCTGCCTGGAGATCGTCGAAGAAGGAGGTCACGCCGAGTCGGCGAGGTGTGATGTCTCCGACGAAGAGTCGGTTGAAGCCATGTTCGAGGCGGCTGATCGCCTCGCTCCGGCCGACATCCTGGTCAACAACGCCGGGGTGGGCGCAGGCGGCGACGCCGTGAACACGACGGTGGACGATTGGGACAAGACCCTCGGGGTCAACTTGAAGGGCGTCTGGCTGTGCTCGCGGGCGTTTCTGCGCCGCGCCCTGGACGCCGGCCGTCCTGGGGTCATCGTGAGCACCTCGTCCACGAACGCTTTCTACGCGGAGCCTGAGTCGGCGGCGTACACGGCATCCAAGGGCGGGGTGTCTGCACTGACTCGCTCGATGGCGCTCGACTTCGCAAAGCACAACGTGCGAGTGAACTGCGTGTGTCCCGGAATCATCGACACGCCAATGACCCAGCCGATGCTCGCGGCCGAGCCTGACCCTGACGCAACTCGCCGACATTGGGGTTCGCTGCACGCGATTGGCCGCATGGGGCGTGCGGAAGAGATCGCCGAGGCGGTCGTGTTCCTCGCCACAGACGAGGCAAGCTTTCTGATCGGCTCCGAGCTCGTGGTCGACGGAGGACTCAGCATCGGCACCCGACTATCACCGGCGGAAGGCTGATGACGACCACCTGGGAGCGGCTGGAGAGCGAGCTTTGGGAGACCGCGGCTGTCTTGGTGATCCACGATGGGTCTGCGCTCTTGGTCGATCCCGGTATCACCCCTGACGAGATCGACGACATCGAGAGCCGCATCTCAGCAGCCGGCGCGGCAGTCGAGAGCATTCTGATCACGCACGTCCACTCGGACCACACCTGCGGGATCGGGCACTTCCCGAGCGCCGAGGTCTGGATGAGTCCGTTGGCCGCCGCGGAGGTTGCGAGCGGGGCGGCCGCTCGCTCCGTGCGGTCGCAGGGAGAAGAACGCGGCTTCGACTACTCAGGCGAACCGCGCTGCGACCGAGTCCTGAAGCCGGGAGCGGCGCTTGAGGCCGGCGGCTTCACCGTGGAGACGATGGCGCTCCCGGGGCACACCGACGGTGGCGTCGCTTACCGGATCCGGAGCGAAGGTGTTCTGATCGTGGGCGATTACCTCTCGGCCTACGAGTTCCCGTTCGTCTACCACTCCACGGCGGCTTACCGGGCAAGCCTGGCGAGCCTGCTCGATCTACTCCGTCGTGATCCACCGCGGGTCGTCGTGCCCGGTCACGGGCGGGCGCTCGGGGCCGCCGAGGCGATCGCGATCGGGGAGGCCGATCTCGCCTACCTGCATGCGCTGCGCGAGGCAGTGGCAGGCGCCTTGGCTTCCGGGTCCAGTTCCGGCGAGGCCGCCGAGGAGGGCGCCGGCGTCGAGCCCTCACGTCCGGCAGTCGAACTCGGAGGTCAGCGACTCGGCAACGGCACGTGTCAGGTGGCCGAGCTGATTCCATACGAAGGCTAGACCGATGCTCACGCCGGAGCCTTCGCTAGATTCGCACGGCGCCACGCTCTACGGCAGCCGGCAAGCCATATCGGCAGGACACCATCTCGCCGCGGCGGCCGGCTACTCGATCCTCGAGGCCGGCGGGAACGCCACGGACGCCGGCTGTGCGGCGGGGATCTCCCTCGCGGTCCTGTGCCCCTTCGAGGTCAGCGCTGCCGGTGTGGCGCCCATCATGATCCGGCAAGCCGACGGGAGCGTGGTCACGCTGGCCGGTCTGGGCGCGTGGCCGACAGGCATCGACGCGGACCTCTTCGTCCGCGAGCATGACGGAGCAATTCCCGTGGGCCTGCTTCAGACGGTCGTTCCTGCCGCTCCCGATGCGTGGCTGACCGCCCTCCGGGATTTCGGGACGATGACGTTCGGCGAGGTGGTGTCGGATGCCATCCGCTTCGCGCGAGAGGGATTCGCCGTCTACGAGTTCTTTGCGGAGTCGGTGGCCTCCGAAGCCGCGGCGTACGCGATGTGGCCACAAAACGCGGCCATCTTCCTCCCCAACGGTCGGGCCCCCAGGGTTGGTGAGCGGTTCGTCCAGGAAGACCTGGCGCGTTCGCTCGAGTACATGGCCCGTGAGGAGCGAATGGCCGCCTCGCGAGGCCGAGCCGCGGGTCTGGAGGCCGCCCGCGCGGCTTTCTACACGGGCGAGCTGGCGGATCGCATCGTCGACTACCACGAGGCACACGGGGGCCACCTCACCCGCGAGGACCTCGCATCGTTTCGTACCCCACGTGAGCCGCCGGTTCGCATCCGCTGGAGGGACTTCGAGCTGTTCACGTGCGGGCCCTGGTGTCAGGGCCCCGTGCTCGCTCAGGCGCTGCTCTTGGTCGAACGATTGGGCCTGTCGGCCACCAGGATCGACGATCCGAACTACGCCCACCTGGTGATCGAGGCCCTGAAGGCGGCTTTCGCGGACCGTGAATACCGCTACGGAGACCCTGAGCTGGTCGACGTCCGCGTGGACGAGCTCGTGTCCCCGGAGCATCTCGACGCTCGAGGAGACGCTATCGATCTCACCCGCGCCTATCCGGAGCTGCCCGGCCCGATCGGAACCGACCCGTCCCTGGTCAAGCTGCTACCGGCACCGGCGAAGCCGCCCCTCACAGGTGGGCGCCACGACACCTCGTACGTATGTGTCATCGACAGGTGGGGCAACGTCTTCTCGGCCACTCCGTCCGATGCGTCGTCGGAGTCGCCGGTGATTCCGGGCACGGGGTTCGTGCCCTCCAGTCGTGGCACTCAGTCGCGGGCCGATCCTCGCCACCCGGCCGGGGTCGCCCCGGGCAAGCGTCCCCGGCTCACGCCAAGTCCCGCGCTTGCAGTGCGCGACGACGGTTCGGTCTTCGTCTTTGGATGTCCTGGAGGCGACATGCAAGCGCAGGCGATGCTTCAGGTGTTCCTGAACGTCTTCCACTTCGGCCTGGACGTCCAGGAGGCGATCGACGCTCCGCGCGTGTCGACCTGGAGCTTCCCGAACTCCTTCGCACCGCACGAGTACCTGCCCAACCACGTCGCGATCGAGGGGCGCTACAGCGATCAATTCTTCGACGACCTCGTTCGGCGAGGGCACGACGTGAATCGGTGGCCGGATTTCACTCGCTCTGCGGCCGCTGTGGAGGCCATTTTCCTGGACGCGACCGAGGGCTTTCTTCGCGCCGGCGCCGATCCGCGGCAGCCCGCCCAGGCCATCGTGTCGTGAGCGCGATCAGTCGGTCTCGTTCGACGCGGGCAGCTCCAGCCAGTCCCGCCAGCGAATTCCCGCCGAGAAGCCGCCGTCATAGGTGACGATGCTGCCGGTCATATAGGAAGCGTCGTCAGAGGCGACGAAGGCGTACAGCGCAGCGATCTCCTCCGGGGTTCCCGGGCGGTCCATCGGGATCTTGAGCTTGTACTTCGCCCAGAAGGCGGCGTTCTCGACCATGGGGGCGCTGGTGCGGGTTCTGATCATCCCCGGGACGATCGCGTTGACACGAATGTCGTAGGGCGCGAGGTCGATTGCCATCACCTGCGTCAGTGTCGAGACGGCAGCCTTCGCGGCGCTGAACGAGGCAGTGTGCTCGTCACCCATGAAGGCGTTGGTGGACGAGGTGTTGATGATTACGCCGCCACCCCGTTTGACCATCTCGCGGGCGGCCCGTTGCCCCAGCAGGAAGGTGGCCTTCACGTTGACATCGAACGTGCGCTGGAATGTCTCGACGCTTGCCTCGAGAAACGGATCCGGATAGCGGATGAAGCCCACGGTGACGACGAGAATGTCCAGTCCGGCGCCATGGTCGACAGCGAGATCGATCGCCGCGTCCGCCTCGACGGCCTCGGACACGTCCAGGGCCGCCCCGGCCACCGGATGTCCGTTTTCCTCGAGCTCGACCAGCGTCGCCCGGACCCCGTCGGCATCCTCGGGCGCACCAACTACGGAGACGCGAGCGCCCTCAGCTGCCAAACGGCCCGCGATGGCCTTCCCGATGCCGCTGCTGCCGCCCGCGACCAGCGCGCTACGGCCCGACAATCCACGCATCATTCGTGCCGATCGTGCTCGCTTTGGGCCAAGGTGAGACGAGGCTACAGCAGTCCGGGCCAGCGGAGGTAAGAATGCTTGACAACTTCGCCTCTCGGCCCATACAGTGCCGACAGGCCGCCTGAGAGGTGCGGCTTCGGGCGAGCACGAGGGAGAACGCGACGTGTCTCAGCGCCAGAGTTTTCATTACGTGGAGCTTCCGGCGGACTCTCTGGATCGTGCCCGGCGCTTCTATGAGGCTGCGTTCGGCTGGGACTTCGAATCGCCGCCCGCGGAGCACCTCCGCGGTGGGGTGATCTACTTCGACGCTCGTCCGGAAGTCGGCCTTTCGAACGGAACGGAAGCCGCGCCCACCTCTGGGATTCGACCGGCAATCGCAGTCGACTCGATCGACCAAGCCCTCGCGCGGGTCGAGCAGGCCGGGGGCCGCTCCATCGAACCCAGTCGCGACGTGGGTGACGGCTACACCGGTGTGTTCGAGGACAGCGAGGGCAACCACATCGCTCTGTGGGCGTTCAAGTAGGGGACCAGGGGAGAGCCACCTTCAAACGATGCGGCTCCTGACCCCCGGTGAACTCGCTCCTCCGTCGGCGGCCTTCTCACATGGTGTCGTCGCCGGTGACCTGCTGTTCGTGTCCGGTCAATGCGGAGTGGATGCGCAGGGACACACAGTCGGCCACGGTGACGCCGCCGCGCAGACTCGCAAGGCAGTGGAGAACATCGAAGTGGTGCTGCGCGAGGGTGGTTTCGAGCTGACTGACGTGGTCTCCGTTACCACGTTCCTGGCCAGCCTCGAGGACTTCGACGATTACGATCGGGCCTACGGCGAGGCGTTCGGCTCGCACCGGCCAGCGCGGGCAACCGTGAAGGCGGACATCAACTCCCCGGATCTGCTGGTGGAGATCCAGGCCATCGCCAAGAGAAGCTGAGGCGCGATGCAGACGGTCGGCGACGTTCGCTTCACAGTCGTCACGGTTCCGTTCACCGTGCCCGAGACGTGGTTCTTCGGACGCTCCTGGGGTCTCACGACAGCCATCGTCGAAGTCGAGACCCATGATGGAATCGTCGGCATCGGGGAGTGCCCGGGCATCCCGGACATCTCGGCGGCGACACATGCCGTCGAGGCAATGACCCCACTCCTTCTGGAACGGGACGCGAGTGATGTTCTCTCGTTCCTGCGCCGGGTGGACATGCACGGGTGGCACCACTCTCCCTACCAGGGGAACCTGGCCGTGGCCGCCCTGGAGATGGCCATGTGGGACATCGTCGGAAAAGCGGCCGGCCTTCCGCTCCACGCCATCTTCGGAGGTCTCGAGCGACGCCGAGTTCCGTACTACTGGTACGTCTGGGTTCCGGAACGTGACGAGGAAACGGTGCGCCGGCAGGCCGCTGAGGGTGTCGCCCGGGGCTTCGAGACCATGTACCTCAAGATCGGGTTCGACGTGGACAACGATCTCGCGTTGGTCCGGGCCGTCCGCGACGAGGTCGGGCCCCGTCTGGCCATTCGCATCGACGCGAACGAAGGCTGGACGCCGTTCACGGCCATCGACGCGCTTCGGGCGTTCGAGGACGTGGGTCTCGAATTCCTCGAGCAGCCGATCGACATGCACGACATCGCCGGGCTGGCCTACCTACGTGGGCAGACGCGAACTCGAATCGGCGCCAACCAATCTGCCTGGCTGATGCACCAGGTGCCGGAGATTCTGGCCCAGCGGGCCGCCGACGTCGTCGTGACGGACCCGCACCAGCTGGGCAGCCTGGTCGCGTTCCGCGACGCCGCGCGCATGTGCGAGGCGGCTCACGTCCCGGTTGTCAAGCACAGCTTCGGCGATCTGGGCATCACGACCGCCGCGACGCTGCACGTACTTGGCGGGCTGCACGAGCCGACGCTTGCTCACCAGACCCACCTCACCATCCTCGAACACGACCTCTTGACGGAGCGATTCGAGTTCAGGGAGGGCTGTCTCGACGTGCCGACGGGTTCAGGAATCGGCGTCGAGATCGACCGCGACGCGCTGCAGCACTACGCCGAGATGCACGACAACGTCGGTGAGCTGTCCGGTTACGGGCACCACCATCAGGAGTCGCCTATCCCCTCGCGACTCCTCGAGGCGGCAACGCCTCACGGCACGCACCGAGGGGGCGGAGGAGAATCGCCATGAGTTCGAGAGACACGAATCCTGGTCGCTACACCCGGCGCACCATGCTGTCCCGCGCCGCGGGTGGCGCTTTTGCGCTGAGCGCCGGCCCTACGCTGCTCGCTGCTTGTGGTGATGACGACGAATCGTCCGGCGGAGGCGGGTCGGGCGAGGTCACCGCCTGGATGTGGGGTGACGCCACGAACATGAATGTTTGGCTGAAAGACGTCACCGCCAAGTACAAGTCCGCCAAGGGCGGCAGCGACGTGAAGGTCGCCATGCAGCAGGTCGAGTCCCTCGTTGCCAACTTCGCTGCCGCGGCCGCTGCACAGAAGGGCCCGGACGTGGCAGCGCAGTGGGCCACCCAGCCCGTGCTGGCGCAGGCTTGGGCGGGCGCGGTCGAGCCGCTCGACGACCTCGTCCCCGAGTCCGAGCGTGCGCACTGGGTCTTCAGCCAGGAGAACCAATACGGAGGCAAGCAGTGGGCGGCTCCGCTGTACCTCATCGGTCAGCCCTTCTGTTATAACAAGAAGCTCTTCGAGCAGGCCGGACTCGATCCGGATGCCCCTCCCGCGACCTGGGATGACCTGCTCGCGGCCTGCGCCAAGCTCAAGGCCAAGGGGATCACGCCGCTGGCGATCGGCAACAAGGACACGTTCGGCGGCCGGTGGGCTTTCGCGTTCCTCGCGGTGCAGACGCTCGATTCGCTCGACGATCTGAAGGCGCCCCTGCTGGGCGAGGCGTCCTTCGCGGACCCACAGTTCTCCGAGTGGATGGAGCGCTGGAAGGAGCTGATCGACAACGACTACTACAACAACGACGCGATGTCGCTGGACGGGCAGGGAGGTTACGACGTCTTCGGCGCGGGCAAGGCCGCCATGGCGTGGGCGGTCGAGAACGGAGCAATCGCCTGGGGTGAGGCGCTTGGGGACGAGAACGTCGCGCAGTTGGATTTCCCGAAGTACGGAAGCGGGAAGCTGGCCGACGCCTATACCGCAACCCAGTCGACCTCCTATTTCGTCACATCGTGGGCGGCGGACCCGAAGGCGTCCGCCGACTTCATTCAGTTCCTCCACGAGCCCGAGCAACTCAAGAGCCAGTACGACACGTGCAAGGTGGTCCCGGCAGACGACCGGTTCGATCGGAGTGTGATCACCAATCCGCTGCGTAAGGCACTTGCCGAGCGCGCCAGCACCGGGCTCCAGATCTGGCTGGAGAACTGGATCCCGCCCAGTGTCGACGAGACCGCCAACGGGCCGGGCGGCCAGAAGCTAATGACTGGCGGCAGCGTGAAGGAGGTCACCGACCTCTGGGACCAGCAGGCGAAGGTCTGGCGTGAGCAGAACCCGGACATAGCGAAGAGATTTCGCGAGTGGCAGATGACCCCGGTGTCGGTCTGAGCGCTGGGGGGGTTGGGGGCGCCGCAACGGGTCCGTCGAGTGCGGCGCAACCGCGGCAGGCTTCTCAGCCCCTCGTCGGGCGCCGGAGAGGTGGAGGCTCACCGGCACCTCGTCGGCGTCCCCGCATAGCGCGACGCCAGCTTTGGTCGATCCCCTATCTCCTACCCGCCGCCGGCCTGATCGGGTTCGCCTTCGGCTACCCGGTCCTGAAGCTGATCGACTACAGCTTCCAGACCCGCCCGAACGTGCCCGGCTCGTTCCGGACGACGGCGAACTTTAGCCTGAGCGTCGAGGACCCGAGCTTCTCGGATGCCGTGCAGCACAACCTGACTCTGCTGGCAGCGGTTCCGATCCTCGTGGTCGTGGCGCTGGTCCTGGCGATTCTCCTGTTCACCTCGGGTAGAGCCTCCGGCATCTATCGATCGGCGCTGTTTCTGCCTTACGTCCTCTCCATCCCGGTGGTGGGCGTGACCTTCGGCACGATCTATTCGCTCAACGGAGCGGGGAACGAGGTGCTTGGCGGGGTCGGGCTCTCGGGCCTGGCCCAGGACTGGCTAGGCGATCCGTCCTACGCCCTCTGGGCAGTCCTGATGGTGATCGTGTGGAAGGAGTTCGGGCTCGGCGTGCTCCTCTTCTCCGCCCGCATGGCAAGCATCGATCCCGATCTCTACGACGCGGCTCGCGTGGACGGCGCGCGCTGGTGGTCGATGCATCGCTTCGTGACGATCCCGGCCCTACGCCAGGTGATCGGGATCTTCGTGGTGATCGAGGCGATAACCATGCTCAGCTGGGTGTTCGGCTACATCTACACGATGACAAAGGGCGGGCCGGGCGGCGCCACCATCGTCATCGAGTATCTGATCTGGACCCAGGGCTTCGCCGCGTCCAACCTCGGCCTTGCTTCAGCCACGGCGGTCATCCTGCTGGGTGCTCTGCTCGTGCTGATCGTGGGTCAGGCGATCGTTCGGGCGGTGCTGTCATGGAGCACGCGGTGAGGCCGTCGAGCATCGCCCGGCACGGGCTGCTCATCGTGGCGGTGCTGGCCACGCTCTCCCCGATCGTGTTCATGGCCCTCACCTCGCTCAAGACAAAGGAGGACTACAGGCTCGATCGGGTTGGGTTGCCGTCGGACCCGACCCTGGACAACGTCAGCACCGTCCTCAGCGATCCCAACCTGTCCACCTGGATCGCCAACAGCATCGTGATCACGCTGGGAGCGGTCGCGTTGTCGATGGTCGCGGGTGTCCTCGCGGCGTACCCGATCGCGCGCAGCAGCGGCTGGTGGCCGCGGGGCCTCCTCCCTGGGATCGTCCTCCTCCTCGCGATTCCTCCGGTGGTGCTGGTGGTCCCGCTGTTCATCATGATGGTCAACCTCGGGCTCCTGAACTCGAGGCTCGGGGTGATCGTCACGTATGCCGGGCTCCTCACGCCGTTGGCTACATACCTGATGGTCGGCTTCATCCGTGGTATCCCGCCCGAGCTCGACGAGGCGGCGGCGATCGACGGAGCTGGGCGCGGTCGGGTGCTCCTCCACGTGATCCTGCCCGTGATGCGACCGGCCCTCGTGACCTTGGCGGTCGTGGCCGCGGTCTACGTGTGGAACGAGTTCCTCATCGCGCTGCTGTTTCTCCAGACCCAGGAGTCCCAGACCCTGGTGGTTGGCATCGCTGCGCTGAGGGGGCGCTTTGACATCAACGAGCCGCTGTTGATGGCCTGGTCGCTGATCGCGTCGCTGCCGGTGATTCTCGCGTTCGTCTTCGGACAGCGCTATTTCGCCCGCGGCTTGGTGGCAGGAGCGCTCAAGTGACTGAGGCGTCCGGCGTGGACCTCGTCATCACCGCCGATCTCATGGTGCCGATGTCCAGCGAGGAAGTGGTGCACGACGCGGGGATCGGGATTCGCGACGGTGAGGTCGTCTACGTCGGGCAGGCGGCCGGCGCGAGGGCGCTTCCGGCCGGGCGCCTGATCGAGGCGGGCAATGCGGTGCTGCTGCCCGGGCTGGTCAATGCTCATACGCACCTCGGCGATCACATCTACGGCACGCTCGTCGATGAGGCGGACGTGAGCGAGTCGCTGTACGAAGTGATCTTCCCGCTCGCGGGAAAGCTCGACGAGGCGCTCATGCTCGGAGCAGCTCGAGCCGGCCTGTGGGACGCACTTCGTTGCGGCGTAACCACGGTCTGTGACCAGAACATGTACGCGGAGGCGACGGCCCAGGCCGCAGTGGAGTTGGGCGCTCGCGCCGTAGTTGCCGAGAAGGTCGTCGAATACCGGATGGACAGCACGCCGCGGTTCGACCGCGAGTCACGAACGTTCACGATGACCTGGGACCGCCGGGAGGCTGAGCGCCTACTCGCGTTGGGCCTCGAGTTCGCCGAGCGCTGGCGCGGCCATCCCCTCGTGACGCCGGCGATCGGCCCGCTGGCCGCCGATCACCTGTCCACAGAGATGCTGCGTGAGTGCGCGCGCGCCGCCGAGTCGCTGGAGGTGAAGCTCGTCCCGCACATCGCGCAGACTCCGGCAGAGGTTGCCGAGGTACGCAGGCGCGGCTATGACGGATCTATTCGGTACCTGGACGCGATCGGATTCCTCTCGCCGGCGGTGCACGCCGCACACATGGTTTTCGTGGACGACGAAGAGATCGCCATCGCAGCCGACCGCGGCATCTCAATGAGCTTCAACCCGATGAGCATGCTCTCGTGCCGTTGCTTCCCGCCGATCCAGCGACTGCTCGCCGCGGGGGTACGGAGTGGCTTCGGGACAGACGCGTTCACGATGGACATGCTCGCCGACATGCGGCCGGGCATCTACGCGGCCAATCTCCTCGGCGGCGATGCCTCCGCTCCGCTTGGCGCCTGGGACCTCTTGCGAATGGCGACCATCGAGGGGGCGACGGCGATCGGCCTCGGGGACCGTGTGGGGACGATCGAACAAGGCAAGCGCGCTGACCTCGTCCTCCTCGATCTTCACGATCCGCGACTCGTTCAGATGAGCAACGTCGTCGAGGCCGTGGTCTACTACGCCGGCGCCGGCAACGTCACCCACACCGTCGTGGAGGGCCGCGTCGTCTACGAGCGCGACGGGCCAAGCCGCATCGACGAAGACCAGGTGTATCGCGCGGCTCGCGAGGCCGCGGCGGAGTGGCTACGGCGGAGCCGCCCGCTCATCGAGGGCACCGCGCTCGCCGCGCGGATCGACGAGCGAGCGTACGTGTCGTGACTGGCTCGCTGATCGTGCGCGGCGTCCGCGATCCGAGCGGGTTGCGCAGAGAGCTCGCCGTCTCAGACGGGAGGATCGTCGAGCACGCGCCCCCGGGTGCCGACGAGCTACAGGGCGAGGGCTTCGTCGTTCTTCCGCGGCTGGCCGACTGTCACGTGCATCTCGACAAGACCCTGCTCGGCGAGCGCTGGTTTTCGCACCAGCGCGCGGAGACTCTGCGACAGCGTGCCGGCATGGAGCGAGAGCTGCTCGACAGCGGCCGCGCGGCAGCCCTGGACGTTCGTGCCTCGCGACTGCTCGAGCAGGTGATCACCCAAGGAACGACGCTCCTGCAGTCCCACGTGGACGTGGAGGACGCCAAGAGCCTGTCCCGCGTCGAGTCCCTTCTCTCGCTCGCCGACGAGTACGCCGACCTGATCGAGGTGGCGCTCGTCGCCTTTCCGCAAGCCGGCCTCCTGGGAAAGGCGGACAGCCGGAGAGCTCTCGACACGGCCTTGGAGCTCGGCGCCGAGGCCGTTGGCGGCCTCGATCCGATGGCGCTCGACGGCGACCGCAGCGCGCATCTCGATGCGGTGTTCGCACTCGCCGAGCGGCATCGGTGCCGTGTCGACGTGCACCTGCACGAGCCGGCGTCGATGGGCACGGCGACGATACGTGCCATCGCAGAGCGCGCTCGGGCGCTCGGAATGGAAGGTCGCTGTGCCGTGAGCCATGGCTATGCGCTGGCACAGGTGGACGAGTCGGAGCTGGGTCTGACGGCCACCGCGATGGCCGAAGCCGGAGTCTGCCTCATCACCAGCGTCCCGGGTGACGGCCGGCTGCCGCCGCTTCGCCGCCTTCGGGAGCTCGGTGTCAACGCGATCGTCGCCTCGGACAACATCCGAGACTGCTGGTCGCCGTTCGGAGACGGAGATCTCGTGGCCCGCGCAGGACTGGCGGCCTACTGCAGCAACTGGTGTGAGGATCAAGAGCTGGCACAGGCTCTTTCGCTCGTCAGCTCCAATCCGGCCATCGCACTAGGACGCCCTCAGGCAAACCTGAAGGCGGGGTCCCCCGCCGACTTCACGCTCGTGCGGGCCGAGTGCCTGGGTGAGGCTCTGGTCACCGCGCCCCCGGACCGGGTGGTGGTTCGCGCGGGGCAGGTGGTGGCCCGCGACGGTCGATGTCTACTGGGCAACGCGCGCCGGAATCGGCGCGCTCGAGACACACGGAGGACTGAACTATCAGAGGCATAGACGGAAAAGTCGCCGTCGTAACCGGTGGAGGTGGAGGGATAGGGTCTGCGATTTGCGACCGCCTGGCCGAGGAGGGCGCGAGCGTCGCGGTCGTCGACTCTGACGCGGGACGGGCCGAGAAAGCTGCGGGCGACGTGGAGGGTCGGGGCGGGGTCGCCATGGCGTCCGTCGCGGACGTCTCAGATCCCGATGCGGTCGATCAGCTGCTGAACGCGACGGATGAGCATCTCGGCGCGGCCTCGATGCTCGTTAACGCGGTCGGGATCAGTGAGGGGCAGAACGTCTTCCAGACGGATGCGGGGCAGTGGGACCGCACGATTGCCGTCAACGTCGGCAGCTACTTCCTGTGCGCGCGGGCACTCGCCACCCGGCTTCGCGACCAGGACACCCCGGGGGCCATCGTCAACATCTCATCGACGAACGCCTTCTACGCCGAGCCCGGCGCCATCGCCTATACCGCCTCGAAGGGCGCTGTCGAGGCTCTGACCAAGGGCCTGGCACTCGAGCTCGCACCCGTGCGCATTCGTGTGAACGCGGTCTGTCCGGGGATCATCCGGACGCCGGTGACCGAGGGGATGCTCGCCGAGTCCGACGACGCCGAGACCCTGCTCGCCACCTGGAACAATGCTCACGCGCTCGGGCGTATGGGCGCGCCTCACGAGATCGCCGCGGTGGTCGCATTCCTCGTTTCCGACGATGCGAGCTTCGTGACGGGTTCCTCCTTCATCGCCGATGGTGGACTCAGCAGTGGGTGGTTGTTTTGAGCGTGTCGCGCGCACCTCTTGAGGCCACGGGCGCGGATCGGACGCGCGAGCTGCTTGCGGCGCAGGTCGGACGAGCGCTAGGAGAGCTGGAGACGCCCGTAGCCTTGGTGGACCTCGATTGCGTGGAGGCCAACCTGAAGCGGCTGCAGGCGTATGCGGATGAACATGAGATCGCCCTGTGGCCGCATACCAAGACCCACAAATCGGCCGAGATCGGTCTGCGCCAGCTCGAGCTCGGGGCCGCGGGCCTGACCGTGGCGAAGACCGGCGAGGCCGCGCTCTTCCACGAGGCGGGCGCGCCGTGCATCATCGTCCATTACCCCCCGATAGGCGAGGACAAATGCGAGCGACTCGCGAGCCTGGCCGCGGAAGGCCTGCATCTCACGGTGGCGCTGGACAGCGTCGCCTCCGCCGAAGGCCTATCGTCGGCGCTCCGCCGACACGGGGCTCGCGCGGAGCTCCTGGTGGAGCTCGACGTCGGTCTCAATCGCACCGGCCAGGTGACGGTGGCCGGCGCCCTGGATCTGGCCCACCAGCTCTCGAGCCTGCCCGCGGTCTCCGTCGCCGGGATCAGCGGCTACCCCGGCCACTGCCGCGGAGATGCCGAGACCATCCGATCCCGAATCTCCGAGGTCGACGCCCTTATGGATGAGGCACGCCAGGCGTTCATCGCCGCTGGGCTGGCCTGCGATCGGGTCTCAGGCGGCTCCACACCGACCCGGTACCTGACTCACGAGACGTGTGTCAATGAGCTGCGAGCTGGGACGTACGCGCTCATGGACCGCAATGAAGAGGAGCGCGCCGGTGTCGATGCCTACGCGCTCATCATCGAGACGACCGTGGTCTCCGACGCCATCCCGGGCCAGATCGTTGTGGACGCGGGCTCGAAGACGCTGACCTCGGACTCGCACGACGACGGCGACCACGGCGCCATCGTCGGACTACCGGACGCGCGCCTGCACACCATCAACGAGGAACACGGGTACATCGATGTCACTCGCGTAGAGCGTCCGCCTGCCGTCGGCGACCACCTGCGGGTCGTTCCGAACCACGCGTGCGGATGCGTAAACCTCCATGACGGTCTGTTGGGAGTCCGGGCGGGTGTGGCCGAGCGGGTGATCGCCGTCGGGGGGAGGGGACTCGTCCGCTAGGTGAGCTGTGAAGCCGCTTGACGATCAGGTTGCGGTGGTCACGGGCGCAGCCCGGGGAATCGGGCGGGGGATCGCGACGGTCCTGGGCGCCGAAGGAGCCCGAGTCGTGATAGCGGATGTGGACGCTGACCTCGCGGAAGACACGGCCACGGCGCTTCGCGCCGACTCCCTCGACGCGGTCGCGGCGGAGGTCGACGTGACCGACCGGGCGGCGGTGGAGAGGCTCGCGGCCGGAGTCGGCTCCGAGTACGGCCGGATCGACATCCTCGCCGCAAATGCTGGCGTCTACCCGAGCGTCGAGCTGAGATCCATGGACGACGCGATGTGGGACCAGGTCTTGGACATCAACGTGAAGGGGGCCGTGCACGCCGTACAGGCATGTCTACCGGCGATGTTCAGCCGGCACTACGGAAGGATCGTGTTGACGTCGTCGATCACCGGGCCGTTGACCGGTCACCCGGGCTTCACCGCGTACGGAGCCTCGAAGGCCGCAATGCTCGGCTTCATGAGATCCGCCGCGGTCGAGTTTGCTACCAGTGGCGTGGTCATCAACGCCGTGCTGCCCGGCAACGTTCAGACACCGGGGCTCGACGAGACGAGTGAAGAACACCGGCGTCAGATGCTCAGCTCCGTCCCGATGGGGCGCTTCGGAGACGTCGAAGATGTCGGTTGGGCCGTGCGGTTTCTCGCCTCGCCCGAGGCGAGGTACATCACCGGCCAGACGCTGATCGTGGACGGCGGACAGGTGCTGCCAGAGGCCCCGGCCCCGACACCGGAGGATTGACATGGCTGTGCAATGGAACCGTCGGGGTCGCATCGATGCCCCCGGAGGGCAGATCGCCTACGGCGTGGTCGGTGGGGGCGAGCGAACGATGCTGACCCTCCACGGGGGCCCGGGCGTGCCGAGCCAATACATCCACTCGATGGCGGATCTCGCCTCGAACGAGTTGAGCGTGGTGTTCTACGACCAACTGGGCTGCGGTGCATCGGATAAGCCGGATGATCCGGCGCTGTGGACGGTGGACCGCTTCGTCACGGAGGCCGAAGCGGTACGAACGGCGCTGAATCTAGGTCGCGTGGACCTCTGGGGACACTCCTGGGGCGGCATCCTCGCCCAGGAGTACGCGCTGGCCTACCCCGATGCGCTGCGCACACTCTGCCTGGCATCGACGATCTGCTCCGCCTCGTTCCACCGGCAAGAGTTGGTGCGACTGATCGAAGGGTTCCCCGAGGAGACCTCCGCTCCCCTTCGCGACGCCTACAACGGGGGCGATGCGACGAGCCCGAGGTTCCGCTCCGCGAGCGCCGAGTTCTGGGACCGCCACGTCTGTCGCATTCCATCGCCACCCGAAGTGCAGAGCTCTGTCGACCAGCTGGCGACCAACGTGCTCGAGACCATGTGGGGTCCGGACGACGTGGCGATGCGCGGGCGCCTCGCCGGTTGGGAGGCAGCGGATCGCATCGGGGCGATCGACGTGCCGACCCTGGTCACGGTCGGCGCCCACGACTCGTTGACCCCCGCCAGCTCGCGGATGATCTCGGAGCGAATTGCAGACAGCGAGCTCGTGATCTTCCCGCACTCCTCACACCACGCCCACTGGGAGGAGCGGGAGCGTTATCTGCAGGTCGTGCGGGACTTTCTCGAGACCAGGGGCTTCCACCCGAACACGAAGGGCTAGGTTGCGATAGATGGCCGGCGTCACGTTTAAGAATGTCTCGAAGGTCTTCGCGGATGGGACCGAGGCGGTGCGGGATCTCGACCTGGAGATCGGCGATGGCGAGCTGGCGGTGTTCGTGGGCCCGTCGGGTTGCGGCAAGACGACCGCGCTGCGGATGGTGGCCGGGCTGGAAGATGTGACAGAGGGGACGATCGAGATCGGTGGCCGGGTGATCAACCACCTGAATCCGCGCGAGCGAGACATCGCCATGATCTTCCAGAACTACGCGTTGTACCCCCAGATGTCGATTCGAGACAACGTAGGGTTTCCGCTCCGGATCGCGGGGATCCGGAAGGGACCCCGGTTCGAGAAGGTCGGGTCGGTCGTTCGCACACTGGGCCTCGAGGAGCACCTGTCGCGGAAGCCTGCCCAGCTGTCGGGTGGACAGAGGCAGCGCGTCGCAATGGGTCGGGCGATCGTCCGAGAGCCCAGTGTGTTCTTGATGGATGAACCTCTGTCCAATCTGGACGCCAAGTTGCGCGTCCAAATGCGGGCGGAGATCTCGAGCCAGCAGCGCGAGCTCGGAGTCACGACGATCTACGTCACCCACGACCAGGTGGAGGCGATGACGATCGGCGACCGTGTCGCGGTCATGCGGGGAGGTGAACTTCAACAGTTCGAGGGCGCCCAGGAGATCTACGACCACCCGCGCAACCTGTTCGTCGCGGGCTTCGTCGGCAGCCCCCCGATGAACTTCGCGGAGGCTGAGCTGGCGGGGACGCCGAACGGATGTGAGGTCACAATCGGCGAAAGTCGTATTCAGCTCGACGCCTCCGAGACCGCGAGCGACAATGCACTGAAGGAGCACCTCCAGCGGAAGGTCATCGTCGGGGTTCGACCCGAGCGCCTGGAAGAGCCAGAGTCGGGGGAAATCGACAGCGGACGGCGGCTGACCGGGGTCGTCACGCTTCGAGAGGCGCTCGGCTCGGATGTGCTCGTCCACTTCCAGGTGGAGGGATCGCAGCGCCTCTCGGGCGCGGCGCGGGAATTTGCCCACGACGTGGAGGACCCGGCGGAGCTCGATCAGCTCGCACGGGACGAGCGCCACGCGACGTTTGTCGCCCGTTTCGGCTCGCGATCCAGGGTCGGCGTCGGGGACAGCATCGAGGCGCAGATAGGCGCGGGCTCGCTGTATCTCTTCGATCCAGAGAGCGGGGCCAGCATCACTTGACCGAGATCGCCGTCACGTGAGCCCGGCCGAGAGGATCGCGATCCCCGCTCGTACGGGTTGGAGCAGGCAAATGCGCGCCGGTGAGAGGTTTTTCGTGGTCGATGTGGAGGGCGGTCGGGCCGCCGACCTATGGGTCTTCAGCGCCGCGGAGTCCGAGGAGTTTCTGAGTGCACAGCACTCGCGCGTTCACATGGGTCGCATCTATCCCGTGCAGGGCTGGCCGTTCGTCACCAACGAGAGGCAGGCCATCCTCGAGTTCGTGGACGACACGTCGCCGGGACGCCACTGCTGCCTCGTCGCCGCCTGTGACGCGCCACGCTACAGGCTGCTCGGCGCCCCTCCCGGGCACGCATCCTGTGAGGAAAACCTTCGCGCAGAAGCGCCCAAACACGGTTTCAAGGTGGCGCACGCACCCCAGCCCATCAACGTATTCGCCAACTTCAGGGTCACCTCTGATGCGGGACTTGTCCTGGACGAATGCGTCTCGCGGCCCGGCGACGGCGCGACGTTTCGGATGTTGATGGACGGAACCGTGGTCGTGTCCGCTTCCCCACAGGACATCATCGGTTCCAGCCCGGAGGACCCACGGATGTGGCCGTAGACCTCATTGGCTGAGAGGTAAGAGGACTTGACAAGCTGGCCACGAGGCTCCTATCGTTGCGTCGTCGAAGGCTCCGCCAAGCGCTGCCGGCGCCGCACGGACATCGGAAGACACGGGGATGGTTGAACGGACACAGGTAGGCGCGGCGCCGGCCGGCTCCAAGACCGCCCTGATAGCCGGAACGAGCGAACTCTCGCTCGCTCCCGTGGTCTCGGTTCAACTCTACGAGCGCATCTGCGACCGCATCATCGAAGCCATTCGGGAAGGACGTTGGCATCCAGGCGAGCGGATGCCCCCCGAGCGGGAGCTGGCTGAGGCGCTCGGCGTCAGCCGCCCCTCGCTTCGCGAAGCCCTGGGCGCATTGCAGATCCTCGGTGTTCTCGAGACAAAGCACGGGTCGGGAACCTGGGTGGTTCCCGACGCGATCGAGGTCGTCGCGCAGAGCCCGCCGGCCAACCTCCTCGGTGTCGACGCGGACGTCAGCCCGGTAGCAGTGCTGCAGGCGCGGCTGACGATCGAGCCGGCGATAGCCGGTTTTGCCGCGCTACGGCCCGAACCCGACCCCCGGATCGAGCAGCTGCTCGGAATGATGAGCGAGGCACGAGATCTCCAGAACCCGACGCACCGCGCTGTCTGGAACGACGCCGATCGGCTCTTTCACCGGCAGATTGCCGCCTTGACCGGCAACCCGGTCTTCCTCGCGTTCGCTGACCGCCTGGCCTTTCTCCAGGGCCAGCCGTTGTGGCGTCGGCTGCGTGACGAGATGCTCGTCGTGCCGGGGCGTATCGAAGCGTCGATCGACGAGCACGAGAGCATCCACGCCGCGATCTCTCGTGGCGACCCTGATGCTGCGCGCAACGCAGCCCACGACCACCTCTGCACGGTCCGCGAGACGATGGGCCTCGACTAGATGCTCCGCAGTGACGACGTGAGCTTCTCGGGAGTTCACCCCGCCGTGTTGACGCCGTTCGGCGAGAGCCGTGAGGTGCGAGTGGACGCACTCAGAGAGGCGGTTGACTGGCTCATCGAGTGCGGAGTGGACGGCATCGTGGGGCTCGGGACCCTCGCCGAGTTTCGCTCCTTGGCGGCCGATGAGCGACGCTCGGTGCTCGAGGCCGTCATCGAATCTGTTGCCGGCCGGGTGCCGGTGACCATCGGCATATCGGCCGAGACCGCAGAGCATGCGACTGAGTTGGCCGAAGAGGCCACAACCGCCGGCGCGCAGGCGCTCATGTGCCTCCCGCCCTTGATCTACCACGCCGCGGACGGCGAGCTCATTGCCTTCTTCGGCGAGGTGGCCAAGGCGAGCCGTCTGCCCCTGATGGTCTACAACAACCCGACCGGTAGTCGAAACGACCTCAGCCCAGAGGTCATCGCGCGGCTATTCGAGCTGGAGACGATCGCCGCGGTGAAGGAGTGCTCGGGGGACGCGCGCCGTATTCCCGCGATTCTCGAGCTGACTGACGGTCGGATGCAGGTCCTGGTGGGCGGTGACGACTGGGCGCTGGAAGGGAGCGTGCGCTGGAGCGATCGGATGGGTGTCGGGAGTTGCGAACGTCGCGCCGGCAGAATGCAAGGAGCTCTGGCACCTGTGCACCACCGGAGATCTCGAGGCGGCGAACCGCCTCTACCGCAGCCTCCTGCCGCTGGCCCGGTTGGACATGCACCCGAAGCTCGTTCAGTTCTTCAAGGGAGCCCTGGACCGAAGCGGCAGGTTCGGGGGCCCCACCCGGTCGCCCCGGCTCCCGCTTTCGCCAGAGGAGGAGATCATGCTCGACCGCGCCATGGACGCGTTGCGGTCAGCGCCAGTTGCCTGAGCGCCCGGTCGAGACAGCCATGAAAGTCACCGACGTCAAGATCCACGTGGTATCGGTTCCGCTCACCCCCCGGAGACATGGCGCTTCGGTCGGCTCTGGGGCCTCACCACCGCCGTCGTGGAGGTGGAGACGGACGAGGGCATCACCGGGGTCGGCGAGACGAACGGCAGTCCCCTGATCGGGCTCGTGGTGGAGGCCATACGGGCCAACTCCTCCTGGCTCATCGGCGAGGATCCGCGTCGCATCAAGGCTTTCGTGAGGGCCTCGTACGACCGCGGTTGGCATCACTACCCGTACATCGGGAACATGGCGCTGGCCGCCCTGGAAACCGCGCTTTGGGACATCGTGGGCAAGTTCTACAACGTCCCCGTACACCAGCTGATGGGCGGTGCCGTGCGCGAGCGCGTCCCGTACTACTGGTACGTGAGCCCCTCTCGAGCGCACGTCTGAGGCGGTCGCGGAAACCGCCGCCGAGGGCGTGCGTCAAGGCTTCCGCACGCTCTACATGAAGATCGGTTTCGACATCGCCGGCGATCTCGAGCTCACGCGGGCCATTCGCGAGCAGGTCGGCCCGGACATCGGGATCCGGGTCGATCCAAACGAGGGCTGGACCGTCTACGAGGCTCGGCAGGCACTCGCCGCGTTCGAGGAGCTGAACGTCGAGTTCGTCGAAGAGCCGATCGACATGCACAACACCGAAGGGCTCGGCTTCCTGCGACGCACCACCGGCACGCGATTGGGCTCCAATCAGTCGTCCTGGCTGCCACACAACGTTCTCGACGTCATCCGCCGTGGTGCAGCAGATGTGGTGGTGACCGACCAACACCAACTAGGAGGACTGGCCGCGTTTCGGGATGTGGCCGGGCTCTGCGAGATCGCCGGTGTCCCCCTGATTAAGCACGCCTTCGGCGACATGGGCATCACCACCGTTGCAGCCATGCACGTGCTGGCGACGCTGCCCGAGCCGACTCTCGCTCACCAGCAGTTCGTTCAGGTCCTCGAACACGACCTTCTCAGTGAACCCCTTCAGTTCCGCGACGGACAGCTCGACCTCCCAACGGGTCCCGGCCTCGGAATCTCCCTCGACCGGGACGCCCTTGCGCACTACTGCCGGCTCTACGAGGAGTACGGAGAGTTCGAGGGGTACAGCCCCGGCTTCGGGCCCTCACCAGTGCCCGACCACGAGCTCGGAGGACCTCCCAAGCGGGCCTGATGTGAAGCGATTCACCGCGAGCGACCTGAAGAACGTCTACAGCCCCTTTCACGAGCCTCACGGCCGTGTGGAGGACGGTGAGACCTTCCAGGTGGAAACCGAGGACGGGTTCGGTGGACGCTTCCGGGACCCTGCCGGTTACACGGCTGAGAACATCGAGTGGGTCGAGGAGAACCTCGACGTCGTGACGGGGCCGATCCTCGTGGAGGGAGCCGCGGCCGGGGACGTCGTGGCGGTCCGGATCGACGGAATCGAAGTCACGACGCCGGGCACCGTCGTCGTCGGGCCTTACACCGACCCCTCGCCGGACGACTGGTGGCTCGACGAGGACCGCGCGATGACGCTACCGGTCGAGGACGGCCACGTGCGGCTCGGAGAAGACATCCGCGTTCCGGTCAGACCGGTCATCGGCTGTCTGGCGACGGCGCCAAAGCAGGAGGTGATCCTGAGCCGTTACGAAGCCGAGTTCGGCGGCAATCAGGACTGCAATCCGATGACGACCGGTTCGACGGTCTTGCTTCCAGTCAACGTCGATGGGGCGCTGCTCTACTTCGGCGATTGCAAGGCGCGAATGGCCGACGGTGAAATCGCAGTGGCCCCCGAAGTCGGCACGCTGATAACGGCGACAGCCAGCGTTCGACCGAGGCCGGCATCGATGCGCTGGCCCCGAATCGAGACCGAGTCGGAACTGATAACGGTCGTTTCCGACGTCTCCTTGGCGGACGCATGTAGGCAGGCCTTCCGTGAGATGCTCCTCTGGCTCGAAGAGGACAGGGGCTCGGACCGGCCTACGATCGCCTTGCTCATGGGCATGGTCGCCGACACGCAGGTCTGCCAGGTCAGCAACCGGCTGCATACGGCTCGGTGCACCGTCCCGCGCGACGTGGTGCCCGGGCTCGGTCCAAGAGTCGACTGAGCTCCTGGGCCGGGCCGCGGTTGGTCGGCGGCGCCCCGGGTATCACTTCGTCGTTGCCCCGCCCTTCCGGAGGAGGACCAGTGATCGTCCGCCCCATTCGCGCTCGCCTCGTGACCCTCGTCGCCGGCCTCGCGCTCGCCGCCGTAGCCCTGCCTTCGACCGCCTTCGCGACGGACGGCTCCGAACGGCTTCCGGGCTTCACCGAGAAGCGGTCGGCCGACCAGCTCGAACTCGAGAAGCGGTTCAAGCGGGCCGTCAGCGCTCGTCGCGCCGGGGAGATCAGCCGCACCCTTAGCGGGCGCCCGCAGCTGATCGGCTCACCCGGCCTGGCTGACAGCCTGGCCTTCTCGCTGGAGCGGCTGAGCTCCTACGGACTCGATGCGGGCACCGCGCCCTACGAGGTCTACATCTCGCGGCCGGAGAGCATCGACGTGTCCATGACGGCGCCCTACTTCCGCCAGGCGGAGGTCAAGGAGCCCCGCTATCCCTGGCAGAACTTCTTCGAAGAGGTGGTGGTGGGCTACAACGCCTATTCGCCCTCCGGCGACGTCAGCGGCGAGGTCGTATACGTCAACTACGGCCTGCCGGAGGACTACGAGGCACTGGCCGAGCTGGGGGTCGACGTGGAAGGCAAGATCGCCCTCGCCCGTTACGGCCAGAGCTTTCGCGGGGTGAAGGCCAAGGTCGCCGAGGACCAGGGCGCCCGCGGCCTGATCATCTACTCGGATCCGGAAGAGGACGGCTTCGTCAAGGGGCCCGTGTATCCCAAGGGTCAGTGGCGTTCCCCCGAGGGCATCCAGCGGGGCAGCATCCAGTACATCTTCGAGTATCCCGGCGACCCGCTCACGCCGGGTCTGCCGTCGATCTCGGGGACCCCGCGCATCGCGCCCGCGGCCGCCGAGAACCTTCCGCGTATCCCGACCACGCCGCTCTCCTACGGCGAGGCCGAGCCGCTCCTGCGCAAGCTCGGCGGCCCGGAGGCGCCCGAGGAGTTCCAGGGTGGGCTCCGCTTCACCTACCGCGTCGGACCCGGTCCCACGGAGGCGCGGCTCAACCTCGATATCGCCTACGAGCAGCAGCAGGTCAACGACATCGTCGTGGAGATCCCTGGCGCCAAGCACCCGGACCAGAAGGTGGTCGTCGGCGCGCACTACGACGGCTGGACCTACGGCACCGACGACAACACGAGCGCATGGACGGCCGTGCTGGAGATCGGCCGCGGCTTGAGTCGCCTGTTGGAACGTGGCTGGCGGCCGGATCGCACGATCGTGCTCGTCGGCTGGGACGGCGAGGAGTACGGCCTGCTCGGCTCGACGGAATGGGTCGAGCAATACCGAGACGCGCTTCGCCGCGACGCCGTGGCCTACCTCAACATGGACGGCGTCGGCGGCCGTGAGTTCGGCGCCAGCTCGGTCCCCTCGCTCGACGCTCTGATCGAGGACGTGACCAAGGAGGTGCGCGATCCGAACGGCAAGGGCACGGTCTTCGACGCGTGGAGCGCCGAGGGACCGCCGGAGATTGACCGGCTCGGGAGCGGCTCGGACTACACCGCGTTCCTCGATCACGTGGGCGTGCCGTCACTCGACAGCGGCTTCCAGACGGGCGACCCGCCCGGAGGCGAGTACCACGCGTCCTACGACGACACCTACATGATGGAGAACTTCCTCGACCCGGACTACAAGGGTCACGCCGCCGCAGCGCGCGTGACCGGTCTGCTCGCGCTGCGCCTGGCCGACGCCGACGTGCCGCCGTTCGTCTACTCCTCCTACGCCGAGGAGGTCGAGGGCTACGTGGCCGACCTGGATGAGGAGCAGGCCGAGAGTCCGATCGTCGACCTGAGCTCGCTCGCGACTCAGGCGGGCGCTTGGCGCGAGGCGGCCGAGGCCGTCGAGGCGCGCATCGCCGCGCTGCTCGACGCCGACGCCGCGGACACCCGCGCGGGCCGGCGGCTCATGCGGCGATTGACCGCGGTGCTGCAGCGCCAGGAGCGGCTGCTCACGGCGGCTCGCGGCCTCCCCGGACGGCCGTGGTTCAAGCACCAGATCTACGCCCCCGGGCGGCTGACCGGCTACGCCGCCGTGTTCCTGCCCGCGCTCGACGAGGCGATCGAGGATGGCGACGCGGCTATCGCGGAGAAGTACCGCGACCTGTTGGTCCGGCGTCTGGCGCGGGCGACCGCGGAGCTCCGGGAGGCGGCGACGCCCTGAGCGCGGTCAGCCCGCCGAGCGGACCGCGAGCGCGAGCTCCCGCGCCGCTCGCCGCAGCGCCGCCTCGGTGAGGGGGGCGTAGCCCAGCAGGAGCGCGGGGGACACCGGCGCGACCGCGGCGCTGTCCTGGTGCAGGGTGTGGACGGCGACGCCGCGCTCCAGCGCGCGCTTCGCTATCGCCGCCTCGTCGGCTTCCTCGGGCAGCCAGGCGATGAGGTGGAGGCCGGCGGCGGCGCCGCCCACGCGCGCCTCGGGCAGCTCGGCGGCGAGCGCGCTCACGAGCGCGTCGCGGCGCGGGCGGTAGCGCCGGCGCATCTGGCGCAGGTGGCGCTCGAGCTGCCCACGCTCGAGCATGGTGGCCAGCGCGGACTGCTCGATGACGCTCGGCGAGGCGAGGGTCAGCCGGTGCTGTTCGGTCACCTCGTCGGTGAGGTGGTCGGGGACCATGAGCCAGGCGAGTCGAAGCGCCGGTGCCAGCGTCTTGCTGGCGGTGCCCGCGTATATGACGCGCTCGGGTGCCAGCCCCTGTAGGGCAGCCACCGGCTCGCGATCGTAACGGTACTCCCCGTCGTAGTCGTCCTCGACGATCAGCGCGTCACGCCGCCGGGCCCACTCGATCAGGGCGCCACGACGCTCGGGCGACAGCACCGCCCCGAGCGGGTACTGATGGGCGGGGGTGACCACGACCGCGTCCACGTCGGCGCGCTCCAGCTCGGACACGACCAGGCCGTTCGCGTCCACCGGAATCGGAACCGGCTCCAGCCCGGCGAGCGAGACCGTGTTCGGCTGACCGGGCCAGGCGGGGTCCTCGACGGCGATGCGGCGGGCACCGCGCTCGCGCAGGGTATGCCAGATGAGGGTGAGGCCGTGGGAGAGGCCGGCGCAGATGATCATCTCGCGTGGCGTCGCCACCGTGGCCCGGGCGCGTCCGAGGTAGTCGGCCAGCGCGACACGCAGGCGCGAGAACCCGCGCGGGCGGCCGTAGGTCAGCCAGGGATCGGGCAGCTCGCGCAGCGCCGCGGCCGTGGCGGCCTGCCACTCCCGGCGCGGAAAGCACGAGACGTCGGGCAGCCCGCTCTGGAGGGGATGCCGGATCGCGGGCGCGCGCCGCTGTACCGAGGCGTTGACCGCCGGCTGGGCGGCGAACGAGCCGGCCACCTCGGTCCCCGAGCCGCGGCGGGCGACCAGGTAGCCCTCGGCGACGAGCTGCGAGTAGGCGTCGACCACCACACCGCGGGACACGCCGAGCTCTCGCGCGAGCTCGCGGCTCGGCGGGAGCCGCGCCGCGGTTCGAAGCCGCCCCGAGCGGATCCCCTCGCGAAGCTGGCGCTCGAGCTGCGAACGGAGCGGCGAGCCTGGCTCCAGCGCCAGATGGAGTTCCATCGCCGTCACGATACCCGCCGCGGTGAGAATTGGTCTCCCGAGGTAGCCACCAATTGGACCTTTTTCCAGGTCCAATCTCGGCGTAAGTTCTCTGCGTGCAACCTTTGCCGAGCCCTGACCCCCTGCGAGTGGTCGTCGCCGACGACTCGGTGTTGCTGCGCGAGGGGATCGTGCGGCTGCTGAGGGAATCGGGCTTCGACGTCGTCGGTCAGGCGGGCGACGCCGAGGACCTGTTGCGCAAGGTCAACGCGCACAAGCCCGACGTGGCCGTCGTGGACATCCGCATGCCCCCCACGAATACCGACGACGGCCTGCGAGCTGCGGTGGAGATACGCCGGCGGATGCCCGCGACCGGAGTGCTGGTGCTCTCGCAATACCTCGAGTCGGCCTACGCGCTCGAGCTGCTCTCCGAGAGCGCTGAGAAGGTGGGGTACCTGCTCAAGGACCGCATCGCCGATCTCGACCGCTTCGTCGGGGCGGTTCGCAGCGTGGGCGAGGGCGGCTCGGCCCTCGACCCGGAGGTGGTGGCCCGGCTCGTGGATCGCCCTTCGCGCGACGGCGACCCGTTCGAGCGGCTCACCGAACGCGAGCGCGAGGTGGTCGCGCTGATGGCCGAGGGACGCTCGAACGGCGCCATCGCGGGGCGGCTCGTGGTCACCGAGCGGGCGGTGCAAAAGCACGTCACCGGCATCTTCGCCAAGCTCGGTCTGGAGCCGGCCCGCACCGACCATCGGCGCGTGCTGGCGGTGCTCGCCTTCCTGCGCACCGAGGCGCCCGGGAGCGCCCGGCTTCGCCCGGCTGCCTAGGGACGACCTCTCCTCAACCTATCTGACGGCCGAAGAGCTCCCCGCGCAGGGTCGCGATCTCTGTCACGCCCGCCGCGACGTAGAGCGCGCGCCGGTGCCGGAGCTCCTCGTCGATGTCGTCCATGTACGCGCCCACCCCGCCGAGCCCTTCACGCAGCGCCAGCGTGCGCTCGGCCTCGAGCTGGATCAGGTGGCTCCGGAGGTCGAGAGCGGTGATCGAGGGATTCCACTGAGCGATCGGATCCGGCATGTGCCAAGCATCCCGGGCGCCCGGGGCCACGCATATGGGGCCAGCCGGTGTCGTGTTGTTCGGTGCACCGCGGCCGGGGTTCGGATAACCCCACACCCGAACGGATGTAGGCCCCACCGGAGGGCGTGGCGACGGCTGGCAGCCTCGGAGCATGACCGAGACCGTCGCATCGATCGCAAACGCCCAAGGGGCGACCGCACCGGAGGACCGCTCGCGCTGGATCGCACTCGTGGTGCTCTGTGTCGGGATGCTCATGATCGTCCTCGACGCCACTGTGGTAAACGTCGCGCTGCCGTCGATCCAGAACGACCTCGGCTTCACTCAGTCGAGCCTGGCCTGGGTCGTGAACGCCTATCTGATCGCGTTCGGCGGCCTGCTGCTGCTGGCCGGCCGGCTGGGCGACCTCATCTCTCGGCGCGGGGTCTTCCTGACCGGGCTGGGTGTATTCACGGTGGCGTCGCTTCTGTGCGGGATCGCCCAGAGCCAGGAGGTGCTGGTGGCCGCGCGCTTCGTTCAGGGCGTGGGCGGCGCGCTGACCTCGGCAGTGATCTTAGGCATGATCGTGACGATGTTCCCCGAGCCGCGCGAGCAGGCCAAGGCGATCGGCGTGTACAGCTTCGTGGCCTCCGCCGGCGGTTCGGTCGGGCTCCTGGCCGGTGGCGTCCTCACCCAGGGCATCAACTGGCACTGGATCTTCTTCGTCAACATCCCGATCGGGATCGTGACCGCGGCGCTGGCGCTACGCCTGCTCGGCAAGGACAAGGGCATCGGCTTCGGGCGCGGCGCCGACGTGCTCGGCGCCGTGCTGATCACCGGCGCTCTGATGCTGCTCGTCTACACGATCGTCGAGCCGGCCGCCGACCTCGGCTGGGGCGCGGGCCGTACCCTCGCCCTCGGGGCCGCCTCGCTCGCGCTGCTGGCGGGCTTTGTCGCGCGCGAAGCGACCGCGCGCAACCCGCTCATGCCGCTGCGGATCTTCCGCTCGCGCAACGTGACCGGCGCGAACCTGATCCAGGCGCTGTTCGTGGCCGGGATGTTCGGGCTGTTCTTCCTCGGCGCGCTCTACCTGCAGCGGGTGCTCGGCTATGACGCACTCGAGACCGGCCTGGCCTTCCTGCCCGTGACGATCGTGATCGGGACGCTCTCCCTGCGCTACTCCGAGCGGCTGATCATGCGCTTCGGCCCCCGGGCGACGCTCCTGCCCGGCCTGGTGCTGATCGCCGCCGGGCTCGGGCTGTTCACACAGGTTCCGGTGGACGGCAGCTACGTGACCGACGTGCTGCCGACGATGCTCCTGCTCGGTAGCGGCGCGGGTCTCTCCTTCCCGGCCCTGATGACGCTGGCCATGTCGGGCGCCACCCCGAGCGACGCGGGACTGGCCTCCGGGCTGGTGAACACGACGCTGCAGGTCGGGGGCGCCCTCGGGCTCGCCGTGCTCGCGACGCTCTCGGCGACGCGCAGCGAGACGCTGCTCGAGCAGGGCGAATCCACCGCCGCCGCGTTGACCGAGGGCTACCAGCTGGCGTTCGCGATCGGTGCCGGGCTCGTGGTGGCCGCGATAGCGATCGCGGCCACCGTGCTGCAACCCGCGGCGCAGGCGGTCCCGGAGCGGGAGGTCGAGGGCGAGCCGTCCGAGAGGGAGCCCGCCCTCTCCGAAGCCGCCTAGCGGGCCGGCCCGTCAGGACTTGCCGACGGCCTCCGGTTCCTGCGCGGCCCGCTTCCCGGCCTTCCCTCCGTTGCGCTGCGTCGGGCGTGTTGGGGACCCGTGCTTGTCGATCGTCGCGGCGAGCTCGTTGAGGAGCTGCTCCATCTGGACCACCGTATGATCGCGGCGGGTGTCTAGGTCGGCGATCACCGCCTCGACCTGGGCGCGCCGTGCGTCGCCTTCCTCCACGGTCCGCTTGGCTTTGGCGTTGGCCGAATCCCGGGTGGTCTTCGCGTCCTTGTCGGCCTTCTCGCGAACTTTCTGGGCGTATTCGTCGGCGCCTCGCCGCTTGGCTAGCGAGGCGGCCTCGGCGTCCGCGCGTAGCTCCGCGCACTCCTCCTCGGTCTGCAGCCGCATCTGCTCCGATTCCTTCTCCGTCGTGAGCAGGATCTGCGCGGTCGAGCGTCCCGCGGCCTCGAGCTTGCGCTTGACGGCCATTCCTCCCAGGTCCTTGGCGGCGTCGGTCGTCAGCCACTCCGCCAGAGCGTCGAGGAACTTGTCGACCTCGCGTTTGTCGTAGCCCCGGCGAGCGTCGGTAAAGCCCTCCACGCGAACTCGCTCGATGTCGTTCCAGTTCATGGTCACCCCATCGCTTCCCCGCCTGTCGTGGCTCCGGCGGCCCGTCAGGCTAACAGTCGAAGAGCACCCTGAAAATGCGCGAATGGAGGGAATTCGGTCCCTTTTGGCCTCAAGGATTCGCCGCTAGGGCCCGAGGAAGACCTGTCGGTGCCAGGTCCGCTCGCGCCTGATGCCGCGCACGTCGCGAACGTAGTCGAGCGACGGTGTGGTGCGCCAGCGCCCCGAGAACCAGGCGCCCACGCTGCCCCAGAGGTCGCCGGGACCGTACTCCGCGCCGCGCTCGACCGTGTTCAGCCAGGTCTCGCGCCCGTCGAAGTAGGAGCGGATGATGGCCCCCCAATAGTCCACGTTGAAGGCGGTCGAGCCGCGGGCGAGGAACGGGCAGCAGTGGTAGGGCCGCCGAATCTGCATCAGGCCGAACGAGTCACCGGCGTCGCCGATCGTCGACATCCGCCACCAGGACTCCTTTACCGCAACCGCCCGCACCACGTCCTCGGCGATTCCGTGCTTGTGCGCGGCCCACTGGATGACCTCGTCCGTGGTGCCGCGAAAGTGTCCGCTCACCCGCCGCTTGTACGTCATGTCGCTGTGGCGGCGGAAGTAGCGCAGCTCGCGCCGGGTCGGAACACGCCGGTTCTCGGCCCGGTTCCCCGGACGCGGCTCCCAAGCCGAGCGGTCCACCCGGGCCGCGGCGACGCGGTCCGAGAGGGGCGGTGAGCCCACCGGGCGGGTCCGCGCGGGAGCGGCCGCGGCGGCGGCCGGGAGGCTCAGCGCGACCAGCAGAAGGACTACACCCGAGATTCTCACACGAGCAGTATGAAGCCGGTAATGTGCGGGCCCAGGAAACACGGCCCCATTGGGAGGTGGCTGGTCATGACGCTGCGTCGCTGTCTTCTCGTCCCGCTGTTCGTCCTGATTGCGCTTCTGCCGTTCGCCGGAGTAAGCGCCGCCCACAGCGATCCCTTGGAGGTGGTGGCCAGCGGCCTTGACAACCCGCGCGGCCTCGACGTCGGGCCCTGGGGGCGGCCTGTATGTGGCAGAGGCCGGTCGAGGCGGCGATGGGCCTTGTGCCACCGACCCCGGAGGGCAGCCGACCTGCTTGGGTGCCACCGGTGCGCTCACCAAGATCTGGCACGGCAAGCAGCGCCGTGTGCTGGAGGGCCTGCCCTCGATGGCCCCCACAGGCGGCGCCGACGCCATCGGCCCCTCGGACATCTCGTTCGGCTTCTTCAGTGCCTACATGACGGTCGGCCTGGGCCAGGACCCGGCGGTGCGCGACGGGCCTCGGTCCGCTCGGCCCGAGGTTCGGAAAGCTCTACCGGATCTCGCCCTTCGGCCGAGTGCGCGCGCGTGGCCGACATCGCCGCCTACGAGGCCGCCGCCAACCCCGACGAGGGGAAGAGGACAGCAATCCCAACTCGGTGCTCGCAGCGCACGGCACGCCGGTACGTCGTGGACGCTGGAGGCAAACGACCTGCTGCAGGGTCGGCCCCACGGGCGGATCCGCACACGTGGCGGTCTTCCCGGAGCGCATCGTGCCCGCGCCGGCCGGCATCCCCGATCTCCCAGAGGGACCGAGATTCCGATGCAGGCCGTGCCGACCAACGTGGTTCGCGGTCCCGACCATGCTCTCTACGTCAGCCAGCTCACCGGCTTCCCGTTCCCCGTCGGCGCCGCGAACATCTATCGCATCGACCGCCGAGGACGGCGACCCCGAGATCTACGAAGTCGGGCTTCACGAACGTCACCGACCTCGCCTTTGGCCGCGACGGAAGCCTGTACGTCGTGGAGTTCGCGACCAAGGGCCGTTGCTCGGGCGATCCCACGGGAGCCGCTCAAGAGGGTGGCGCCCGACGGGACGGTCGAGACGATCGCGAGCGAAGGCCTGGTGAACCCCTACGGCGTGGCGGTGAGCCGCAAGGGACACATCTACGTCACGAACCACGGCGCGGAGGCCGGCACCGGCCAGGTCGTTCGGGTGGATACCGACTGATAGGCGGCGAATGGAGATAGTGCTCGCCCGCCATGGCGAGACAGAGTGGAGTCGCGACCTCAAGCACACCGGCCGTAGCGACATCCCTCTGACCGAGAACGGCAGGGCCGAGGCGCAGTTGCTGCGCCCGGCCCTGGCCGGCCGGTCATTCGTACGCGTGATCTCGAGCCCGCTCGAGCGGGCGCTCGAGACCTGCCGGCTAGCCGGTCTGGGGGAGCAGGTGGAGCTTTCCGACGACCTGCTCGAGTGGGACTACGGCGATTACGAGGGCATCACCACGGCCGAGATTCACCGGGAGCGGCCCGACTGGTATCTGTGGCGCGATGGCTGTCCGGGCGGGGAGACCGCGCCCGAGGTGGGCGCGCGTGTCGACCGGGTGATCGCGCAACTGCGCACGCTGGAGGGCGACGCCGCGCTTTTCTCGCACGGCCACGTGCTGCGGGTACTGACCGCCCGCTGGCTCAAGCTCGGTCCCGAGTCGGGAGCTCTCTTCAAGCTCGATACGGGGACGTTGTCGTCGCTGGGCTTCGAGCGCAAGACGCCGGTGATCACGCGGTGGAACTCGCCGGTGTCTTCCGCTTAGGCGCCACCGCGCCGATCAGTGCGACCAACGGCACGAACACCCCGACGATGCCCGCCATCTTGCGCCCCCGCCGAAAGCAGACGTAGGCGAGGGCCACGCCCGTCAGCTGAATCGGGATGGCGATCCACTCGTTGTTGCGCTGCGCGCCGGTGAGCACCAGGACGGCATCCCAGACGTCGACCCAGAAGCGCAGGCCGAGCAGCGCGATGAAGAGCAGTCCGATCGTGACCACCACGGCATCGATCGACTGCCGTCCCTGTTTCTGCCAGTAGACGTCCTCCAGGTTGAGCCAGAGCGCGAACTCGTCCATCGTGAGACCCATGCCGATCCCGAAGGCGATCGCGACCCACTCGAACCACGGGTTGGGTATCGCGGTGGCGATGCCCACATAGCCCATTACGATCAGCAGCAGAATCCCCCAGACCAGGTGATGGATGTGCGTGCCGCTCTTGGTCTCCACGTTCCCTGGCCACCACGAGACCTGGGCGCGGATCATGTGGGTGCTCGTGCGGATGAACGTGAACGTGCAGACGAAGGCGATCAGGATGAGGAAGTGCGTCTCCTTGCCCGGGACCTGAATGTGCTTGTCGTAGGCGTGCGTGATGTCATCCCAGAGCTGTCCCATGGGTGTGGCGATGGTGTCAGACTCGCCCCCCATCGAAGGGCTCGACTACGGCAATCTGCTGATCGTGATGGCTGCGGCGACCTTCGCGCCGCTCGTGCTGGACGTCTCGCCGCTGCCCGCGATCCCGCCCATAGTCATCGACATCCTGGCCGGAATCTTGATCGGGCCGCAGGTGCTCGACATCGTGTCGGTCGACGCACCGCTCGAGGTCTTCTCCCAGGTCGGATTGGTCTTCCTCTTCTTCCTTGCCGGCCTCGAGATCGCCTTCCGATCTCCTCACGAGCGCCACCTCGGCGCGGTGGCGGCGGCATTCGGCGTCTCGCTGGCTCTCGCGGTGGTCGTGGCGGTGGGCTTCGACGCCGCCGGGATCGTCGATACGCCCCTGCTGGTGGCGATCATCCTGGCGGCGACTTCCTTCGGAATCGTGGTGGCCGTGCTCAAGGACGCGGGCCGGACCTCGACCCCTTTCGGTCAGCTCGTGATCGCCGGGGCCTCGATGGCCGACTTCGCCACGGTGATCCTCCTGTCGCTGTTCTTCTCGTCGTCGGGTGCCAGCTTCGAGAACACGCTCGTCCTGCTGGGGCTCTTCTTCGCGCTGGTGGTGGTACTCGGCCTCGCCCTCGCCGGGGCCCGGGGGTCGGGCGCGCTGCGGCAGGCGGTCTTGCGGATGCACCGCACGAGCGCACAGATCAGCGTCCGGATCGCCTTTCTCCTGCTCGCCGTGCTGGTGTTCTTTGCCGGGCGTTTCGGGCTCGAGGTCGTGCTGGGGGCGTTCCTCGCCGGCGCCATGGTCAGCCTGCTCGACCGCGAGGAGACGGTGGCCAACACCGGCCTAAAGGAAAAGCTGGAGGGGATCGGCTTCGGCATCTTCATACCCACGTTCTTCGTCGTGAGCGGGGTGAGGCTCGATCTGGACGCCCTGTTCTCGTCGTTTGACACGATGGTGCTCGTGCCGCTGACCGTTGCTGCTCTGCTGCTCATCCGCGGCGTCCCCGTAGCGCTCTATCGACGGTTCCTCTCGCGGCGGGAGATGGTGGCGGCGGGGCTGCTTCAGGCCACCTCGCTCTCGTTCATCGTGCCGGCCACCCAGATCGGCGTCGAGCTCGGCAAGATCAGCACGGCCACCGCGGCCGGACTGGTCGCGGGGGGCGTTGTGACGGTGCTGGCGTTTCCCGTGGTGGCCGTGCACATCCTGGGAGAGAGGCAGCCGGCGTGATCGACGGCGCGCTGGGAGGGCCGGTCGATCAGGAGTACCTGCTCCAGGCGCGGCAGATGCAGGCCATGTCCTTCGTCGTCCACATCCCGCTGGTCTGCTTCGGCATCGCCTTCCCGGCGATGGTCCTGTTCGTCGAGGGCCTCTGGCTGCGCACGGGCGACCCGCTCTACAAGCTGCTGGCGAAGCGCTGGTCGAAGGCGATGGTTCTGCTGTTCGCGGTCGGGGTGGTGACGGGCACGATCCTGTCGTTCGAGATGGGCCTGCTGTGGCCCGAGTTCATGGCCACCTTCGGAGACGTGTTCGGCCTGGCCTTCGGGGTAGAGGGGTTCTCGTTCTTCATCGAGGCGATCTTCATCGCCATCTACGTCTACGGCTGGGACCGTCTGCCCCCGCGCGTCCACCTGGCCGCCGGCGTGCCCATGGTCCTCGCGGGAATCTCGGGATCGTTCATGGTCATCGCGGTCAACGGCTGGATGAACCAGCCCACGGGATTTCGCATCCAGGGCGGCGAGGTCGTCGACATACAGCCGTGGACGGCGCTCTTCAACGACAACCTCTGGCACGAGTTCGTGCACATGTACCTCGCCGGATTCATCGTGGCCGGCTTCCTGGTGGCCGGCGTGTACGCCTTCGGCTGGCTTCGGGGGCGCCGCGAGCGCCACCACCGCGTCGCGCTCGTGGTCGCGCTCACCGTCGCCGCGCTGACGACCCCGGCCCAGCTGCTGGTGGGCGATTGGGCGGCGCGCACGGTGGCCGTGCGCCAGCCGGTCAAGCTGGCCGCCTTCGAGGGGCTGGAGAAGACCACGAAGGGGGCCCCGTTCAGCCTCCCCGGCGGCATCGAGATCCCCGATCTGCTCTCGCTGCTCGCCTTCCACGATCCGAACGCGACGGTGAAGGGGCTGAACATCGTGCCGCCCGACGACCGCCCACCGGTCGAGCTGGTGAAGCTCTCCTTCCGCACCATGGTCGCGATCGGCAGCGCGCTTGCGGCGCTCGGCGCCTGGTTTCTGTGGATCTGGTGGCGACACTCCCGCCTGCCGTCCTCGCGCTGGTTCTATCGCGGGCTCGTGGCGGCGGGGCCGCTCTCGCTCGTCGCGCTTGTCGCCGGCTGGGTCACGACGGAGGTCGGCCGCCAGCCCTGGGTGGTCTACGAGGTGATGCGCACCGAGCAGGCGGTCACCGGCGCGGGCGGCATCCCGGTCGGGTTCGCGGCGCTGGCGTTGATCTACGTCGGGCTGGTGGCGATCGCGGCGGTGATGCTGCGCCGGCTGGGCAGGCAGCCCTTCCATGCTTCCTGAGCTCGCGGCAGCGCTCGCGCTCCTGGCTCTCACCGGCTACGTGGTGCTGGGCGGGCGCGGACTTCGGCGCGGGCTTCTGGGACCTCACGGCCGGCGGCGCCGAGCGCGGCGCGCCCATCAGGGCGATGATCAAGCGCTCGATGTCGCCGGTGTGGGAGGCCAACCACGTCTGGCTGATCTTCCTGCTCGTGGTCCTGTGGACGGCGTTTCCCGAGGCCTTCGGCTCGATCATGTCGACCCTGGCCGTGCCCATCTTTCTCGCGGCGCTCGGCATCGTCCTGCGCGGCGGTGCCTTCGCGCTCAAAGGCGAGGCGGCCACGATCGCCGAGGCGCGCGCGCTGGGGGCCACCTTTGCGCTCTCCTCGGTGCTCGTGCCCTTCTTCCTGGGCGCCGCGGCGGGGGCGATAGCCGCCGGCGAGGTGCCGGTCGGCAACGCGACCGGCGACGCCTTCACGAGCTGGACCGGTCCCACCTCGATCCTCGTCGGGCTGCTGTCGGTAGCGACCGGCGCCCACCTCGCCGCCGTGTTCCTCGGGGCCGACGCACGACGGGCGGAGCGACCCGAGCTGGTGCGAGCGTTTCGGGCCCGGGCGCTCGGCTCCGGCGCGGTGGCCGGAGCACTCGCGATCGCAGGCCTCGCCGTGCTCGACTCCGACGCCCCCGACCTCTTCGAGGGCCTGACCTCCGGGCTCGGCCTGGCCTGCGTGGCGGTCTCGGCGCTCGCCGGGCTGGTGACTCTGGCGCTCGAGTGGAACGGGCGCTTCGAGCTCGCTCGCTTCACCGCGGCCGTCGCGGTAGCGGCAATCGTGGCCGGCTGGGCCGCCGCCCAGGAGCCCTACCTGCTGCCCCCCACGCTGACGGTGACCGAGGCGGCGGCCCCGGACGCCACGCTCACCGCGCTGCTGATCGCATGCGCTCTGGGCATGCTCGTGCTGATCCCCGCGCTGGTCTGGCTCTTCCGGCTCGCGCTCAGCGGCCGGCTCGCCTATGAGGAGGAGCCGCGCCCGTGAGACGCCTCGAGATCGCCACCGCCGCCTGCTTCGTCCTCGGCGCGGGACTGCTGTTCCCATTCGATCTCACCATCACGATCACCGCCGGCGTGCTGTTCCTGATCGCCTTCGTGGTCTGCGGGGTCTTCCTGCTGGCGAGCCCGGACCGGCTGAAGGAGTAGGGCGCAGCTCCCTAGGTCCGAGCGGGCGTTTCGGCTTCGGCCGGCCCGGATGCGTCCGTGCGGGCGAAGTACTCCTCGCCCTCCACGCTGATGTGCGGCATGTGGCGCTCCATCGGCCCCGGGAGCCACCAGGCCGCCTTGCCGAACAGGGTCATCACGGCGGGCACGACCAGGCAGCGCACGATCGTCGCGTCGATGGCGATGGCCACCGCCAGTCCCACGCCGAACTGCTTGACGATCGCGTCGCTGCTGAGGATGAAGCTCGAGAAGACGCAGACCATGATGAGCGCCGCCGAGGTGATCACCCGGCCGGTGTGGGCCAGGCCCGTCGACCACCGCCTCGCGCGCCTCGTGCGGTCTTCTTCCAGTGCTCCTGCATCTGGGTGAGCAGGAACACCTCGTAGTCCATCGAGAGCCCGAACAGGATCGCGAACATGAGCAGCGGTACGTAGCTCGCGATCGGGGTCGGGCCGTCGAGGCCGATCAGCGACGCCCCGTGGCCCTCCTGGAAGACGAAGGTGACCACGCCGTACGCCGCGGCCACCGAGATGAGGTTGGCCACCGCGGCCTTGAGCGGCACGAGCAGCGAGCGGAAGGCGAACAGCAGCACGATGAAGCTGAGCCCGACGACGATCGCGATCATCGACGGCAGCTTGTCGCTGATGCGCGAGGCCAGGTCGATCGTAGGCCGCGGTCTGGCCGCCGACGTAGCGCCTGGATTCCCGTTGCCCTTCGTCGCCTTCGGGATCGTGTCGTCGCGCAGCGTGTTGACGAGGTCCTCGGTCTTGTTCGACGACGGCGCGGTGGTGGCCGTCGCCGTCATGACCGCCGCCGTTCCCTTCTTGTCGAGCGCCGGCGGTGAGACCGACTTGACGCCGTCGGTCTTCTTGATCGCGTTCTGCAGGTTCGGTGAGGCGCGGATCGGTCGCCGGATTCTCGGCCGCCTTCTTCTGCTGGTCGAGCTTCTGCTGCTGGCTCTTCGTGCTCGGCCTGCACCTGCTGCTTCGCCTGCGCTCGAAGCCTGATCGGGCGGCACGCCCTCGGCCTCGAGCTGCTCGGTGAGCTGCTGCTCCTGCTGGGGCTCGACTGCTGGTTCAGCTGCTTCTGCTGCTTGTTGACCTTCTTGAGGTTCTTCTGGTCGGGCTTGGCCGGGCTGGACAGCTGCACGCTGACCAGCAGCGGACCGTTGGAGCCGGCGCCGAACCCCTTCGCCATCAGGTCGTAGGCCTGCCTCGCGGTCGTGTTCTCCGCGCAGCTCGCCGTTGTCGGAGGAGCCGAGCTCCAGATTCAGCACCGGATAGGCGAGCACGGCGAGGATCGCCACGCCGGCGATCAGCGACCGCCACGGCCGCGCCGACACGCCGCGCGCCCAGCGTGCCCAGCCGTGCGGGCGATGGTCGTCGGGATGGGTCTTGCCGAGCTTGACGCGCAGCGAGTTGATGCGCGGCCCAAGCGCGCCGAGCAGGGCCGGCAGCAGCGTGACCGCGGCGAGCACGGCCACCACCACGGCCATCGGCCGAGGCGCAGCCCATCGTGCCGATCAACGGGATGCCCGACGGCGAGCAGCGACACCAGCGCGATGACCACCGTCCCGCCGGCGAAGACGACCGCGCCTCCGGCGGTGGCGGTGGCGCGCGCGACCGACTCGCGAACGTCCATCCCGTCGCGCAGCTGCAGCTTGTGGCGCGTGACGATGAACAGCGCGTAGTCGATCCCCACGCCGAGCCCGATCATCGTGGCCAGCGTCGGGGCGACGCTCGGGACCTCGACGACGTGCCCGAGCAGCCTGATCACCGAGAGCGTGGCCACCAGCCCGACGACCGCCGTGATGATCGGCAGGATCATCGCCGTGACGGTCCCGAAGGCGAACAGCAGGATGATCACCGCCGCCGCCAGCCCGACGGCCTCGCTGCTCTCGGTATCGGCCTTCGACACCGCCTTGCCCAGGTAGCCGCCGGCCTCGACCCTGATGCCGGCGGACTTCACGGCCGGATCGGCGGCGTCGATCACTCCCTGCGCCTCCTCCTCGGTGAGCTCGCTCGGGCCCTCGTCGAGCGTGACCGAGATGAAGCCGATCGTCTCGTCCTTGCTCAGCTGGCTCGCCTTGGCCTTGCCGAACGGGCTCACCGCCCGGATCACGTGCGGTGTTCTTCTTCAGCGACTTGACCGCGTCGTCGACCGCCTTCTTGTTCTTCGAGTCGCTGAGCTTGCCCTTGCGCGCCTCGAGCACGATCGGGTTGGTTCCGTTGGCCTGGTTGGGCAGCGGCTCCTGGAGCAGGTCCTGCGCGCGCGTCGAGCCGGTGCCCGGCAGCGTCAGGTTGTCGCTGATCTGCTCGCCGGCGGCCCGGCTCGCGACGAGGAGCGCGATGGCCAAGACCACCCAGAGCGCGATCACGGGCCAGTGGTGGCGCGAGCACACGCCGCCGAGTCGGTAGAGCGGGCCAGTCATAGCGGCCTTGTGACCTTATCTCGCGCGGCGGCGTTCGCGCAACAGACTCAGGCGCGCTGGGGTCGGCAGTCGGGGCACTCGCCCCGCAGCGTCACGTCGTGCGCCGCGATCGCGTAGTCGACCCGGTCGGAGAGTCGCTCGATCGCCCGCTCGAGCTCGCCGTCCTCGAAGGAGCTGACCTCGCCGCAGCTCTCGCACACGAGGTGGTGGTGGTGCTCGCCGCTGGGGTCGGCGGGCTCGTAGCGCGCCACTCCCTCGGCGGCGTCCACCCGCCGGGCGAGGCGCAGGCCGTGCAGCAGATCGAGCGTGCGATAGATCGACGCCACCCCGATGTCCTGGCCCCGCTCGCGCAGGCTGTCGGCGATCTCCTTCGCCGTCACGCTGCAGCCGAGATCGGCGAGGCACTCGACCACCGCCGAGCGGGGCGCGCTCAGCCGGTAGCCGTCGCTCTCGAGCGTCGCGTGTGCATGTTCGATCCAGTCCATGGCGCCCCCCAAAGGATAGGCTTCGCCGCGCATGCCGCCTGACCGGCTCAAGGGTCGCCCTCGGCGTGCCGATGGGTTCGTGCATGGCCCTCTTGGTGGTAACCGGAGCCCTTGGCCTGACCGTGGTGCGCCCAGAGCGTGGCGCTGCTCTGGCTCGTACGGGAGCGCTCGCTCGGGTCGCCGGCGCGCTCGAAGCGCCGGCGACCGGGGCATTCCCACGCGGTGGCGCACGACTTCAACAACCAGCTCGCGGTCATCCTCAACTACTCGAGCTTCGTCCTGGAGGACCTCGCGGCGGACGACCCCTGTCGCGAGGATGTGATCGAGATCCGTCGCGCGGCCGAGCACGCCTGCCTTCTCAGCCATCGCATGCTCGGGCGGGGCGCACCGCGCGAACTTCCGAGGCGCCCGGCGAGGGCGCCCTGGAAGCAGCGCGCGGCGGCTTGAGCTGTCAGCCCTTGGCGGCGGAGTAACGCTCGGCGACCTTCGACCAGTCGACGGTGTTCCACCAAGCGTCGATGTAGTCGGGACGCTTGTTCTGATACTTGAGGTAGTAAGCGTGCTCCCACACGTCGACCCCGACGAGCGGTGCCTTGCCGTCGGTGAGCGGGCTGTCCTGGTTGGGTGTGGAGACCACGGCCAGGCCTGAGCCGTCGTAAACCAGCCAGGCCCATCCCGAGCCGAATTGGTTGACGCCGGCGTCCTTCATCTTGCCCTTGAAGTCGTCGAACGAGCCGAAGGCCTCGTTGATCGCGTCGGCCAGCTCGCCGTCGGGCTCGCCGCCGCCGTCGGGCGACATGGACTCCCAGAACAACGTGTGGTTCAGGTGGCCACCGCCGTTGTTGCGGACGGGGCCTCGCTTGTCGTCGGGCAGCTGCGAGAGGTTCTCGATGACCTCCTCGATGGGCTTGTCCGCGTACTCGGTGCCCTCGAGCGCGGCGTTGGCCTTGTCCACGTAGGCCTGGTGGTGCTTGTCGTGATGGACCTGCATCGTCGCCTCGTCGATGTGGGGCTCGAGGGCGTCGTAGTCGTAGGGCAGGGGCGGTACCTCGTAGGGCATTCCTTCGGTCCTTTCTTTCGTCTTGCGACGCAACTCTATTGTCGGCGCCGCCGATGGTCCTTCTGTGCTGGAACGTGGCCGGGCGCCAGAGCCGGCTCTCCGAGCAGGCGGACGTCGTATGCGCGCTACGGCGCCGACGTCATCTGCCTGCAGGAGGTCACCCGGGTGACCGCGGCGGCGTGGGTAGCGAGGCTGGAGGCGGCGGGCTACCAGTCGGTGGTGGCCGAGATTCCCTTACGCCGCGAGAGCTCCCGGCCGCTCGGCGTGCTGACCGCCGCCCGAGCGCCCTTCGCGACCGCTTCCGTGCCCGGCGTTCCGTGGCCGGAACGGGTGCTGGCCGCGCGACTGCCGCGGCTGGGCGGCCTCGAGGTGGTGAACGTCCATTCGCCGGTGAGCCCGAAGCCGGGGCTGGCGAAGGTCCGGACCCACGAGGCGGTCTTCGCGCATCTCTGCGAGCGCGCCGCGTATCCGCGCCTGATGTGCGGCGATCTCAACACGCCGCGGCGCGAGCACCCCGACGGAACGGTGTGGACGTTCGCGCGCACGCGCAGCGGCAAGCTGCGACCCGATCGCGGCGAGCGCTGGGACGCCGCCGAGACGGCCCTGATCCGCGGACTCGAGCCGCACGGCTACCGCGACGCCTTTCGCGCGGTGCACGGCCATGAGCTCGAAGGAGGTCTCGTGGGAGTGGCCGCGCGGAGGCGGCTACCGCCTGGACCACCTCGTGGTCTCCGACGAGATCGTGGTCAAGGACTGCCGTTACGGGCACGCGTGGCGGCGCGAGCTGGGGCTGTCGGACCACTCGCCGCTGCTGGCCGACCTGGAGGTCGGATGAGTGCGGCTGAGAGGACTCGAACCTCCACGGGGTTGCCCCCACGGCGACCTGAACGCCGCGCGTCTGCCAATTCCGCCACAGCCGCCTGCGGACGAGAGGGTAGCGCCTGGGCGGTGGCTACTTACCGCGCCGTAGCGGGGTCCCGAAGACGTAGTCCCAGAAGGGCGCACTGACCCCGAACCCGCGTGTGTCGTCCTGGAAGTGGTGGCGCATGTGCAGTTCTCGTATGAGCTTGCCCGAGGCGCGCTTCGGCTGGTGATGGTGCACGTGGTAGTGCGTCATGTCGTACACGAGATAGCCGGTGAGGAAGCCGGCGCCGAACACGTCGGCCGCGGGCGTGCCGAGCGCGAGCACGAAGAGCCCGTAGAAGCCGGCGGCCAGCGGCACGCTCACCGACGGCGGCATGACGAGCCGCAGCGGATCGTTCGGGTGGTCGTGGTGGACGCCGTGGATGATCCAGTGCAGGCGCGCGCCCGGCCCCTCCTGGGGCTCGAAGTGGAACACGAGCCGGTGCAGCCAGTACTCGGTCAGCGTCCAGAACAGCCAGCCGCCCAGCAGCAGCGCGAGCGTCCCGGCAGTGGTCAGCTCGCGGGCCCCGATGACGAACAGCACGCAGATGGCGGGGACGAAGATGGCCGGCGGAACGAGGGGATGAACGCGTGACAGCCTGTCGAGCAGGTCCGACTCGAACATGCGCGGCGAAGCCTTGAGTACGTCTGTCCGGGGCGCGTCCACCGGCCCCAAACTTTACCGTGCTCAGAGCGCGGTAAAAGGCGTGTCAGCCGCGTTGCCAGAGGTCGCGCCAGGACGCCACCAGGTACTCGAGCCCGAAGGCGGCCGTCATGCCGTAGACGACCACCTCGAGAGGGGCGACGGCGCCCCCCAGGATGCGCCCGAGGAGGTAGCACGTGACCAGGGCAACGAATAGAAGCCTGCCCGCCGAGTCCATGGTGAGCCGAGTATCGGCTCACCACGCCGGCCCCCCGTGAACGGCCCGTGAAGGCCGGGTGAATGTCCGGTTACCGGCTCCAGGGGGCGTGGAGCGAATGGCGGTTCGCCCGTCTCTTTACTGTCGGCCTCGAGAGCGGCATTCGGATCGAGCTCGAGACCAACCATGTGTGGAAGATCCGCGACCGACGTGCAATCCGCGGGGCTGCAGGGGAAGGAGAGGGTCGGTGATCGATCCCCAAAGTGATGCGACGCCCGGCTGTCTAGAACCGGACGTCGCGTTAGACCGGACACACCACGGCCGAGATACAAGGAGGGACGCCGGCGCCCTGCCTTGTCGCGGGTGATAGTGACCAATGCGGGCGGGCCGCCCCTACAGAAGGCCCACCACGCGTATGAGTACAACCTCGTCCAACTTACGAGTCGATCGTCCACCTGTCAAGTGCTACGCGACCGTCGCTCGAAAAGCCCGCGGCCCGCGTTTTCGCCGAACCTAGAGATCAACCAACGGGCGGGGCCAACCACTTGCAGGTGTCGGAGGGGGCAAAGAGCGGTGCCCAGTTGCCGCCGGCCCTAAGTAGCTCAGCACCCAGCGCTCGTCGCGGCGATGGAAGAGCGGCGAAGGCACCGGGCTCGGCCCGCGCCGTGGCGAGCAGTCTCTCGTCCGGCGTCTCGTCCCACACCGGTCGCATACCTATACCTTGCTCTTCGGCCCTCGTTGTGACCTGCTCGGCGGGCCAAGTCACGCAAGACAGGGGATATGGCCAATGGGGAATAAACGGCACGCCGCCGACGTCAACGGAAGGCACCCCATCTCAGGAGACCACAATGGACCGCCCGCATTCCGTTCGTTGGATTCGCCGCCTCGTCACCGTCATGCAAGAGACCCACGCCCGCGACTCCCACGAGTGGAGGCGCCGTTTCGAGGGACCGCCCAAGCCCCACCCGGGCCGCCGCTCCTAAGCGGCCGACATCCGGCTCGCAACTCGCTGCGAGCGCTTCACGGTTGCGCGGCGCGCACGAGGACGACGTTGTCGCTCGCGCATCTGGGCGGGAGCAGGAACTGCGGAGGGCGACCGGGCATTGAGGTTATGGCGGGTCGTCTCTTGCCGAGGCTCGGAGACCGGCCTCCAGCCTGTCGAGCAGCGTGGTCAGCGTCTCGGTGTCCGAGTCGGTCAGCTGGGAGCGCAATCGCTCGTCGTGGCGCATCGCCACTTCGCGCAGCCGCTCGAACAGCTCCTCACCGGCCGGGGTGAGGGCGGTCCGCTGGACGCGGCGGTTGTCCGGCTCGCGCCAGCGGCGGACGAGGCCCTGGGCCTCGAGCGCGTTCAGGTGGTGCGTCAGCGTCGCCCCCGTGATGCCCATGGCCTCCGCCATCCGGGCCTGGTTGCCCCAGCGGCCGCTGCGGACGAGTAGCAGGACCTGCCAGGCGGCGGCGGAGCCGCCGGCGTCGGCGAGCGCGCGCTCGAAGGCCTGGCTGACCGTGCGGGCGGTGCGGGCCAGGCGCAGGCCGAGAGGTGGGAACGCGGGCGCCGCCGGCATTGCGCGATCCTATCAAATTACTTGACGTCTAAGGATTAGATGTCTAATGTTCTTATCATGCGATTGAGCCTCAACATCACGAACTACTCGTGGCCCGGCGGGACAGAGGCCCTGGGCCCGAACCTCGCGCGCGTGGTCCGCAACGCCGACGCGGCCGGCAGCATCGACACGGTCTGGGTCGCGGACCACCTGATCCAGGCCGACCCGACGGCCGTCCCGGACTCCGAGATGCTCGAGGCCTACACCGCCCTCGGCTTTCTGGCCGCGGAGACGGAGCGGGTGAGGCTCGGCACGATGGTCAGCGCGGTCACGTTCCGTGCGGCGAGCCTGCTCATCAAGGCGGTCACGACCCTCGATGTGCTGTCCGGCGGACGGGCGTGGCTCGGCCTCGGCGCCGGCTACCTTGAAGACGAGGCGCGCGCGATGGACCTGCCGTTGCCGCCGATGGCCAGGCGGTTCGAGGTGCTCGAGGAGACGCTCGAGCTCGCGCTGCGTATGTGGGAGGACGACCGCTCGGCCTTCGAGGGCCGCCATCTGCGGCTCGAGCGGCCGGTCGGCAACCCGCTGCCGCTCGCCCACCCACACCCCCCGATCCTGGTCGGAGGCGCCGGCGAGCGCAAGACGCTGCGGCTCGTGGCCCGGTACGCCGACGCGTGCAACCTGTTCGACATTCCCGACGGCGGGCGCACGATCCGCCACAAGCTCGAGGTGCTGGCGCGGCACTGTGAAGAGGTCGGGCGGCCGTTCGAGGCGATCGAGAAGACGGTCAGCACACGCCTGAATCCGGACGAGACCGCGGCGGCGTTCGCCGAGCGCTGCGCGGCGCTCGCGGAGCTCGGCCTCGACCACGCTGTCGTCATCACACCGGGCCCGTGGACCGAGGAGCGAGTGGAGGTCCTGGCCGCCGCGGGGGAGGACCTTCGGTGAAGAAACGCCCTCGTGGCGGAGAGTGCTGCCGGTCTTCGCGCAAAGCAGCACTCTCTAAAGGCCCATACTGGGCGGGCGATGTCGCGGGAGAACGTTGAACTGGTGCGCAGCGGCTACTCAGCGCCCCGAACCGCTCACCATGTTTCCGGGGCTCCGATGCTGTGCGGCGTTTCATCGAAACGGGAGGACTCTGGGGCGGAGCGATTCACTGCGTGCCGGAGCGCTTCTTCGACGTCGACAACGAGCGCGTGCTCGTTTTCGTTCGGGCGACGGCGTCGGACAGGTAAGCGGTGCTGCCACCGAGGCCCGCGCCGCGCACGAGTTCACAGTTCGAAACGGGTTGCTCGTGCGCTTCAAGGCATACCGCGACTGCTCGGAGGCCCTCGAAGCCATGGGGCTGCGCGAGTAGCCGGGGATCTGGTGGTTGCGGGGGGCAGCTCGTCGGGGTCAGTCGAGCGGTGGTCCTACGAGCTCGATCCCGTGCTCTCGGGCGGCCGCCGCGAGCGCGTTGGCCTGTTCGGGTGTGGGTGGCTCTTGGGGCGTGGGCGGCTCGGGCCGCTCGGCCGGGCGGCTGAGCGCGTGCACGAAGCGTTCGAAGTCGCCGCGTCGGGTGATCACGAGCCAGCGCGCTCCGTCGTGCGACTCGACGCGGTAGGTGTGCGGCACGCCCTTGGGGGCGAGGATCGTCTCGCCGGCGCCGATCCCCACCTCGGTGTCGCCGGCGCGCATGCGGAGCCGGCCTTCGAGCACGTGGAAGATCTCGTCCTCGGTCTGGTGGACGTGGAGCGGGGGCGAGTCTCCGTATGGAGCGAGCGTCTCGAGCACCGAGATGCCGTCCCCGCCTTCGTCGTGGCGGACGCGAACGGTGTGGAGCGTGTTCAGGAACCAAAGCTGCTGCGTGGATGTTGCTGCGAGCGGCATAACCACCCATCTCCTGTATAAACTCGGGTTCGGAGTTTATATATCCGTTTCGGAGCTTTGTCAAACCAGTCGCTGACACCCATCTCGTACGTCGTCCTGACCCTCGTCGGGCAGGGCGGCGCGGGCCCCCACGATCTCGTCCGGATGGCGCGGACGGGCCGGATCTACTGGGACGCCGCAGACAGCCAGTGGTATGCCGAGCCGAAGCGCCTCGAGGCGCTCGGCCACCTGAGGTCGCACAAGGAGCCGGGCCGGACGCGTCCGCGCACCCACTACACGCTCACCGACAAGGGCCGCGATGCGCTCGCCAAATGGATGCAAGGGCCGGCCCGCCTCCCGCGCATCCAGCATGAGGCGGTCGTCCGACTGCTCGCCGCCGACCTCGTCGGCGAGGAGGCAGTGCTCAACAGCCTCCGGGCACTGCGCGAGGAGATCGCCGACATCTCCGTCCGACTCGACGCCGCCGAGGCCATCGCCACCACGATCCCCAGCCGCGAGCACTACCTGCTCCTCAACCACCGCCTCGCGCGCCGAATCGTCAAGGCCCACACCGACTGGCTCGACGAGGTCGAGCGGGAGCTGGGGTGACGAGCAGGGTTACGTCCGGCCCGACGCCGGCGACCAAGGCCCGGGGGTAGAGCGGGCCGGCGGGCACTGCGGTTCTGCTGCTAGCCGTCGCCGAAGCGTAGGTAGACGACTTGCTCAGTGCCGCGGTAGCTGGGATAGCGCCCCTCGCGCAGGCCGAAGGGCCCGAGCACGGCCACGTAGAAGGCGCGCGAGCGCTCGACGTCGCTGACCGCGAGGTCGATGTGATGGAGCATGCGCAGCGGCATCGCTGTCCTCTCTTGGAAGCGCGTGGGCCCGTTGAGGGCATCGGCAAGATAGATCACCATGAGGGGGTGTGCCATGCCAGCCAGCGTTTCACCCGGCCCCGCCGCGCGAAACCCGGAAACCCCTAGTTTTTCCCCCGCCCGCCCGAGTAGCGGCGCGCCAGCTCCGTCCGCCGATCCGGCCGAGCTCGGCCCGCGGCCGGTATCCTCGCGACTCCGGCAGCCCGGCGATCTAAGCGAGTCGTTCGACCTCAATGGACAGCTATCGCCCCGGCGTCACCAACTTCGTCCACATCGGCCTTGTCGTCGAGGACCTCGACGAGACAGTCCGGTTTCTTGCGCTGCTCGGCTTCGACTGCGGCGAGCCCGGGGTGTTCAGCGGCGAGTGGATCGATCAGATCATCGGTCTCGACAGCGTTACGGTCGAGACCGTGATGGCTCGCTCCCCCGACGGCAACGAGATGTTCGAGGTGGTGCGGTTCCACTCACCTTCCGCCGGCGCTCAAGAGCCGGCCCCGGCCGCGAACCGTCCTGGGCTCCGGCACGTCGCCTTCAAAGTCGAAGACGTGCGCGGCGTCGTCGACCGCGTCCGAGAGGCCGGCTGGGACACGGTCGGGGAGATCGTCGACTTCGAGAACATGTTCCTCCTCTGCTACGTCCGCGGACCCGAGGGCCTGATCGTCGAACTCGCCGAGCGGCTCGACGGCGCGCCCGGCAGCGAGCCGTTCAGTGCTGCTTCCCATGCGTAGCGGCAGTCGCGCGCCGCCGCCGGTTTGCATGGACAGCAAAGCGGAGCTCACCACCGACATGGCTGTCGCTTCTCGCGCAAGGCAGGAGTGACTCGGGCCGCAGGGACACCCGCTCCAGGGATGTGATCCCGCTCGAGGACTGCGGGGATGATCGGTAGCCCGGTCGTCTGGGCGGGAGCGCGTCATTCGCCTCGCCCTTTTTCACTGAGCTCGCGAAGCCGCGCTGCGCTGCGCTCATCCATCGGCAGAAAGGTCTCGATCGCGAGGTCTGCCGCCGTCACCTCCAGCGGCGCCCCGAGGGTGGCGATCACGGTGAAGAGGCTGACCTCGCCGAGGGGTGTGCGCAGGTCCAGCGAGACCACGGGCTGGGTCGCGGGGCTGGTCGGCGGATCGTCCGGGAGATAGGACTCCACATCCTCGATCAGCTCGCCGAGGGCCGGATTGGCGTCTTCGCGGCTCCTTCGCCTCAGCTTCGTGATCAGCGGCGCGTTGCAGGCCGCGGTCATCGACGAGATCTTCGGGAGGCCTCCCGGGTGGACCGCGAGGCGAAGCATGTTGATCGGGGGCTCGAGCAGTTCGGGGTCGACCCCGTCCCAGAGGAGCGACGCAGCCCGATTGGCCTCGATCAGGTTCCAGAGACCGTCGACGATCAGCGCCGGGTTCGGCTCGTGTGCCTCCAGCAGCCGGGTGAGCGACTCGCGCAGCGGTCGCATCATCTCGCCGTCGAAGGGCTGCTCCAGGTAGGGCGGAGCGAAGCCCCCCGCGAGCAGCAGGCGGTTGCGCTCGGCGATCGGCAGGTCGAGGTGCTGGGCGAGGTGGACTAGGAGCTGGCGACTCGGGCGCGAGCGGCCGGTCTCGACAAAGCTGAGGTGCTTGGTGGAGAGGTTCGCGTCCAGCGCCAACTCCATCTGCGTGAGCCGCCGCTGAGTGCGCCAGAAGCGGATCAGCTCACCGACGGTCTGCGGCTCCCTCTCGGTCTGGACGGCCACGGGGCCAACGGTAGCGCTCGCTCAGTTCGGCTCCATTACCTCGGATGTAACGGGGAGCGGCCTTTACATCGGAGGTAATCGACGCGCGGTCGTTGCTGGGGGATCGTTACCGCCACGAGCAACTTTTCAAAGGAGGCAACCGAGATGAGCGAAGCAATTGCGTCCCCCGAGACCCGGACCAATGAGGCAGAGCAGCTGGCGGATCGATACCTCGCGCTCTGGAACGAGGCAGACCCCGAGCGCCGGCGCCGGATGATCGCCGAGCTCTGGACCGAGGACGGGTCGCAAATCCTCCAGCCGCCGCAGGAGATGCGCGAGATCGCCGCGAGCGCCGGGCTCGGCATGGCGGCCACGCTCGAGGCGCGGGGACACGCCGAGCTCGAGGCGCGGGCGGCAACGTCCTACGATCAGTGGGTCGGGTCCGCCGGACTCAGCTTCAGGCGGCGCGACGACGTCTATCGGCTGCACGAAGTGGTCAAGTTCCACTGGGAGGCCGTCTCGCCGGACGGCGAGGTGACGGCGGTGGGGCTCGTGTTTCTCGTCCTCGGCACGGACGGCCGGATTCGGCGCGACTACGTGTTCATCGAGAGTTAGGCGGTTCGCGAGCCGGGGCACTCCGGCGTATCGCGCGAAGCTAGAGCGAACGCTCTACCCGCTCTGTGGCCGCCGTCCGTGCGCACCGGTCCACGACCTACCTTGGAGGTTGACGATGTATCCGACGGTCCACTTGCTCGGCATATGCGGCGACGCCATCGCGACGGCGGAGGCGTGATGACGACGGTCGAGGCGGACGGCGTCACGCTCGGGGTCGAGCACTTCGGCGACGCGGCGGCGCCGCTCGTTCTGCTCGCGGGCGGCCCGACCATGCTCTCCTGGCCCGACGCGCTCTGCGAGGCGCTCGCGCGCGGCGGGCGCCACGTCGTGCGGTACGACCTGCGCGATTCCGGCGCGTCGATCACCGTCGATCCCAAGGCTCCGGCGTACACGCTGCGCGATCTCGCAGCCGATGCCGCCGCGCTCGCCCGCGAACTCGACGACCGGCCGGCGCACCTGGCGGGCATCGGCGTGGGCGGGATGGTCGCCCAGGTCGCCGCGCTCGACCACCCGGACGCGTTCTCGGCGCTCACCCTCGCCGGAACGCGGCCCGTCGCTCCAGGCCGGCTTGACGGCGACCTGCCCGACCATGACGCGGCGACGATGGACCGGCTGTTCTCACGCTCGATGCCCGACTGGTCCGACCGCGCCGCCGTGGCGGAGTATGCCGCCGCAGGCGCGGAGATCCTCGGCGACGACCCCGCCGCCGCGCGCGCGACCGCCGAGCGCATCTGGGACCGCACGCCGGGCACGGAGCCCGCGGTGCAGATGGCCAACCAGATGGGCATGGTGTTCTCCAAGCTCAACTGCAAGCCGCGGTGGCGCGAGCGCCTGTCCGAGCTCGCGACCCCAGCGCTGGTGGTGCACGGTCGCCGCGATCCGTTCTTCCCTGTCGGCAACGGCAGAGCGCTCGCGCGTGAGATCCCCGGTGCGCGGCTGCTCGTGCTGGAACAGGCTGCGACGGCGATTCCCGATGCGGCCGCCGGTGAGGTCGCGGCGGCGATGCTCGCGCTCTAGGCGCTCACAGTTCCGGCGACCACAACAGGGACAAGGTTTGGACGACAAGCAGTAGCTCTCCGACGCGGCCCCGCGCCCACTCTCGGTTCGCATGGAAGGAGCAGTGGGCGCACGGCTACTTGGACTCAGAGCCAGTGGCGCTCGTCGCGCAAAGCGAGAGCGCGACCAAGCAGCGGACGGTCTCCGCGGTGGAAGATCTGGGTCGAGGATCAGCCCAGCTCGACGGTGGTCCAGTTCGCCCGTGGGAGGGTTTTTGAGTCCGGCACGCCGGGCTTGTGCCAGATCACCTCGACGTAGAACCCGTCGGGGTCGTTGAAGCCCATGATCCACATCGCCGTCATGTCGCGAACGTCTCCGTCGGCCGCGCCTTCGGCCTCGACGCGGCGCCGGATCTCCACAAAGGCCTCCTCGGAGGTCGCACACAAGGCGAAGTGGTCGAGGCGGCCGCGCTGGAACATCGTCCCCGGAGCGGGTGGCAGCGGCGGCCCATCGATGAACTGGAACGGGTGTAGGACCGTCGTGGGGCCGACCTCGAGATACACGTGCCGGACCCCCTCCTCGGTCATGTCAAGCGTCTTACTGGCGTCCAACACGCGCTCGTAGAACCCCGTGAGACGGTCGATGTCCTCGGTCAGCCAGGTGGCGTGGTGGATGCCCTCGACAAGGTTCATCTGAGGCTGCATTTACCCACATCCTCCCTTCGCGCTAGCTCCGCGCGTCGCCTCCGGCGCAGTGCACCGATCGCCGCCATCGCTACCGCTTTCGCTGCTCCTATGTCAAGAGCTTGGTGGTGTTTTGGTCGGGGGTGGGTGGCTGGAGGAGGTGCCAGAGGCGGCGGGCGAGGTGGCGCTTGAGGCAGCGGATGGCTTCTTTTGTGCTCTTGCCTTCGGCGCGTTTGCGGGCGATGTAGTTCTGGGTCTCGGCGTGGCAGCGCAGGCGGGTGACGGCGATGCGGTGGATGGTGGCGTTGATCTGGCGGTTGCCGCCGCGGTCGAGGCGGTGGCGGTTGGTCTTGCCCGAGCTGACGGGGATCGGAGCGACGCCGGCGGCGCGCGCGAGCTTGGCGTCGCTGGCGAACCTGCCCGCGCCGGCGATCTCGCCGACGAGCTTGGCCGCGGTCAGCGGCCCGAAGCCGGGCTCGGAAAGCAGCTGCGGCGCGATCTGGGTGACGAGCTGGGCGATCTCGGCTTCGAGCGCCTTGATGGTCTGCGAGAGCTCGCGGATGCGGCGCAGCTCGTCACGGGCGATGCGGACGCGCATCGTCTGCTCAGCGCGCGCGAGCCGCCGGGCGACGCGCGGGCCCCAGTTGCCGTAGAACAGCGAGCTGCCCGGCAGTCGCAGTTCGGGCCAGATGTCGTGCAGATGCCATTGCAGCGTGTTGTTGAGCGCAACGCGCTGGCGGACCAGCCGCTCGCGATGGTCCACGAGCAGCCGCAGATCGAGTTCGGGGCCCTCCAGCTGCGCCGCCGGCAGGGCATCCAGGCCTTCACGCAGCGCCGCCCGCGCGACCGCGATCGCGTCAATGCTGTCGGACTTCCCACGCCCGCGAGCGCGGCGACGCGAGTCGGCCATCAACTTCGTCGTCACGCGCAGGACGCGCTCGCCGCGTTCGATCAGAAACCGCTCGAAGGAGCCCGAGACATGCCGGCAGTCCTCCAGCGCCCACACCCGTTCGCTGCCGAGCTCGCGCGCCCAGACGACAAGCACGTCGAAGCCCTTGACGCCGACCTGGACCGTCCGCTCGCCCACCAGTTCGCCGGTTCTCGCCGAGACCGCGGCGACCGTGTGCGAGCGCTTGTGGGTGTCCGCACCGAGCACGATCATTGACCTCGTCCACCTCCACCTCGATTGAGTGGACATCCGGCGGACACGGCTTGCTGAGGGCGGTGCCACGCTCCTATCAAGTCACGCCGGACATCCCCGACCGGCGACGAGCGACACAGCGAAAGCCAGTCAGGCCACACGGCCGACAGCGTGAAAGCGAGTCAGCTCGCCGCCGGTCGGAGCCTCACCTCGAGGCCGGACATCACCGACCCCATCCAAACAGCAAGCGTGACAGCAACACCGATCCCGGCGACGGGCCGACTGCTGCGTTGGACGAAAAGCAGGAGCGGGAGAGGGGTCCGCACCTCAGGCGAGCGTGCGGAGGGTCCCTGGTATTGGAGACGCCCCGCTTTGCATGGGAAGCAGCGGCGTGGCACGCCGCCGGCGTCGCCGCTCCTGACAGGCGACAGCAGCAGCCATGGAGCCTGGCCCCGACTAGGCCGGCCGGTGCCCGGCCGACCCGGAACCCGGTGTTAGCGTCCAGGCTCATGAACCACTGGGAGCAGCTGGCCGGTCTGCCGCTCGTGGTGGAGTCGCTCGCCTACGGCCGGCTCGACCCCGGACCGGGGTTCGGCCAGGCGCATTCCTCGCGGCTGGTCCGGCTCACCGGCGCCGGCCACGAGGGTCTCGGCGAGGACATCACCCTGTTCATGGGCGGAGCGCCGCCCCAGCCGGAGCTCGTCGGCCGATGGACGCTCGGCGAGCTCTGCACGCACCTCGACCGGGTCGACCAGTGGCCGGACGGGCCGCCGGAATGGGACATGCCGCCGTCGGTGTCGCCGGACGGGGCGAAGGCCTTCTCGAACATGGCGTACCGCTGGCGCAACTGGGCGTTCGAATCGGCGGCGCTCGACCTCGCGCTCGCGCAGGCCGGTCGTCCGCTGCACGAGGTGATCGGTCGCGAGCCTCGGCCGGTGACCTACGTCAACTCGCTCGGGCTCGGCGACCCAGCGTCGGCGGACACCGTCCTGCGTCGCCTGGAGCGCTATCCGCGGCTGCGCTTCAAGCTGGATGCGGCCGTCACGTGGACACCGAAGATCGTCGACGCCCTGGTCGGCACAGGCGCGGTCCACACCATCGACTTCAAGGGCCACTACGGCATGGAATTCGACCGTGACTCCCTCCCGGCCCTCTACGAGCGGCTCCTGGACGCGCTTCCCCGATGCGCTGATCGAGGATCCGCACGACCTGCCGGAGATCGCGGCGCTCGTCGAGCCGTACGCCGACCGCGTCTCCTACGACGCGCCGATCCACACGGTCGCCGACCTCGACGCCGTTCCCATCCGAGCCCGGACCTTCAACGTCAAGCCGAGCCGCGTCGGCCGCCTCCGCGACCTGTTCGCGCTCTACAACGCGTGCGAGTCACGCGGGTTCGGCATGTACGGGGGCGGCATGGGCGAGCTCGGCGTCGCCCGCGGACAGATCCAGCTCCTCGCCGCCATGTTCTCGCCCGACGGGCCGAACGACATCGCACCGCCCGGCTTCAACGCGCTCAATCCCGCGCCGGGGCTACCCGAGAGCCCGCTGGACCCGGACCCCGCGGCCGCCGGCTTCCGCCGCCGGCCGGACGCCTAGCGTCGCGAGCGGGAGGCCGAGCGCAAGCGGCGCAAGAGCGAGCTAAAGCGGCGTACGCTGCTGCGGAGGCGGCGAAGCAGAAGGCGGAGCGGCAGACCGCTGAGCTGCGTGACGCGAACGCGAATGACAGGCAACGAAGCGGCACGCCGGTTCCCAGGGGGCGATAACCGCAGTCGCATGTCAGGCTTCCCATATGCCGACGCTTGACGAGGACGGATGGCAACTGGAGAGCGGCGTTGATCGACACGCGGAGGCCCCTGACACCTTCGAAATACCGGACGAAGCGGTCCGATCACGGTTGGTCCCGACCAGCGAAGCGAAGCTGATCTTTACCTTGCGCGGCGGAGAAGGGCCGCAGGTAGAGCGCATGTGGGTCCATATCACGGGCTACACGGAGACGGGCTACGTCGGAGTGTTGGACAACGAACCGCGCACGCCCGGCGCCCCGATCGTGCTGGGGCAAACCGTCGAGTTCGGTCCCGAGCACATCATCGACACGCTTCCGCCAGCCAACTGGAACCCGGAAACCCGCGAGTACGAGGACTAGCTCGCGTTGCGGCTTTGACGCAAGAGCAGCAGCGCCAGCGCGCGTCCCCGGACTGTCGCAACTATGCGTGCGGCTGCTCGCATCGTCGCGGTGCGGGCCGGACGCCGCACCCGGTGCTCGGCAACGGGCGCCTAAGAACACAGGAAGGAGTGCCCCGTGGTTTTCGAGACGCTCAACGTGCGCGAGGAAGGGTCCGTCTTGTTCACGGACATTGCGGCGCCGCCGATGAATCTTCTGGGGCCCGAACTGGTCCGCGATCTGGTCTCACTCATTCGGCGAGCCGAGGCTGACGACGCCTTTCAGGTGCTGGTGTTCAAGAGCGCCGACCCCGACTACTTCATCTCCCACGTCGACCTGACCCGGATCGATGAGTACCGGGCGGAGGCGGCGAAGCTGACGGGCGACCCGTCGATCGCCCTCCTGTTTCACCACCTGAGCGCGAGCCGCCTCGTCACCATCGCGCAGATCGAGGGTCGAGCACGTGGCGCCGGCAGCGAGTTCCTGTTGGCGTGCGACATGCGCTTTGCCGCGCGCGAGTCAGCGATCTTCGGTCAGATCGAGCCGGCCTTCGGTCTGCTCCCCGGCGGGGGAGCCGCCCAGCACCTCGCGCGCCTCATGGGCCGGGCCCGAGCGCTCGAGGTCATGCTGAGCGCGGAGGATTACGACGCGGAGCTGGCCGAACGGTACGGCTGGATCAATCGAGCGCTGCCCGCCGACGAGCTCAGCGATTTCGTCAGGGCGCTCGCTCACCGGATCGGCGCGTTTCCGGCCGCCGGCCATGTCGCGGTCAAGGACCGGGTCAATACGATCGCGCTCGCGCCGGCCGAAGACTTCCATCGCGATTCCGATCTCTTCGGCGAGGGCGTCCGCAACCCCGAGGCGCAAAGCCGAATCCAGGCCGCGATGAAGCGCGGCTTCCAGACCCGCGAGGCGGAAATGGCCCTGGCCCGGATGCTGGGCGACCTGGTTGACCGTTGATCGAGAGGAGGAACACCATCTGTTCCGTCGAGCAAGAGGTCCTCCTTTCGCGAGTTGACCACCCTGACCCTCGCAAACCGCCGGTGTCCATTGCGCCCGGTCCACAGAGGACGAGCATGTCCTAGCAGGGCGAGAGCGACGGGCGCCAGCATCCTGCCGTTGACCGCGCGGTGACAGGACTGCTGCTTTGGACGAGCGGCGACAGCTCGAGCATGGGGGAGCTCACTGCTGTTCTGCGCGATGCGCGGGAGCGAGGTGCTTGGCGCGCGAGGCGCCTGCTGGTCGTCCGACGCGAGCGTCTCTTGCCCGGACACGAAAGGTTCGCTTCCATGGGAGACCAGCACCCTCGTCGAGCCTGCGAAACCCCCGCTCCGCGAGCGGGTCTGGGCAGTACCGCCACGGGGATTCGAACCCCGGTTTCCGCCGTGAGAGGGCGGCGTCCTAGTCCCCTAGACGATGGCGGCCCGGCGGGTGATTGTAGCGGCGGACTTTTTGCTCGCCTTGGGGTCTCGATGTACCTTCGGTTGTATGACTCGGCGGCCCAAGCACCTTCTGTTCGCCGCGCTCTGGTGCGCGGTGGCGTTCCTGGCGCTGCTCGCCGCGGCCTATGGGTCCAGCGGCGCCCGCTCGCTCGATGCGCGCGCCCTGCACGACTTCAGGAACCTCGGCGCGTTCACTTTGGATGGCCGCGTCCCATGGGTCGGCGCTTTCGACACCCCGCTGGGCGTGGGGTGCATGGTGGCGCTGCTCGCCGGTGTGGCACTCGTCAGGGGCCGGGCGCGGCTCGCCGCCGCGGTGATCGTCCTGATAGGCCTCACCAGCGTGTCGAGTCAACTACTCAAGGAGCTGCTCGCCTATCCGCGCTTCGACGGCATCTTGGATGGAGCCCACATCGCGCCGGCGGCATTTCCCAGCGGGCACGCCACCGCCGCGATGTCGGTCGCCCTTGCCGCGATCTTGGTGGTTCCCTCCCGCGCCCGTCCGCTGACCGCCGTGCTCGCCATAGCGCTGGCCGTGACCGTGGGCTTGAGCCTCGTCAACGTGGGCGCGCATTTCCCCAGCGACGTGGTCGGTGGGTTCCTCCTTGCCACCTTCTGGACGCTCGTGGTGACCGCGGCGCTGGCGGCGGCGGCGGACCGGTGGCCCGAGCAACGGAGTCGCACGAAACTCGCCGCCGCCCTGCACCGGGCCGCGGACCGGACCACCACCGTGGGCACCGCGGTACTGGGCGCAACCGTGCTCGCCCTGACGGCGCTCGTTGGCGCCGCGTTCCTTCTCACTCGCTTCGCCGACCTCGCGGACTTCGCCCAGGAGCACACCTCGCTCGTGGCCGTGGCGGGGCTCATCGCGGTTGCGGGCGCCGCCGTCGTCGGCTTCGTCACCGTCGCCCTGCCGCGCTCCTGAGCGCGACGTCCGACGCGCGTGAGGCAGGTGACGAGGTCCGCTGGGCCTGCGGCGTGCCTTCCGCCAAGCTCCAGCTCGGTGACTGCCGCACGCTCGCATCCCGTACCCCGCTGCCACGCGCACACTTCCGCGGAGGCTCCGGAAGGGCCTACCAGTTCCGCATCGCGGCGCTGGACCGTCCAACCAACCGAACCCCGGTCGAGACCGATCCGATCGTGATGCCCATCGATGACCGCGACCGCGGGCTGTGGCGCTTCTCGCGGGACTGGGCGTGTTCGCGCCGTGAGTCCGCGTGAAGCGGGCGCTCGCCCGTTGGGCCTGTGCCGCCGCGGTCGTCGTCTCGGCCGGCTGCGGCCTGGGCGAGGGCGACGAACGCCCGGGCGGCGCCACGCTGCGCGTGACACGCGACTTCGGCCGGGTCGAGCTGGGCAGCGCCGCCACCGACACCCTGCGCGAAGGCGGGACGGTCATGCGCTTCCTGCGTTCGGAGTTCGACGTCGAGACGCGTTTCGGCGGTGGCTTCGTGCAGTCGATCGACGGCCTGGCGGGCGAGGGCTCGAGCGGGCACCGCGACTGGTTCTTCTTCGTGAACGGAGTGGAGAGCGAGCTGGGAGCGGCGGAATACGAGCTCTCCCCGGGCGACCGGATCCAGTGGGACCTGCGCAGCTGGCAGGGTGCCATGCGCGTGCCCGCGATCGTCGGCGCCTTCCCCGAGCCCTTCCGCAGCGGCCTGGAGGGCAAGCGCCGCCCGGTCAGGGTGGAGTGCGAGGAGGCCGACGACGAGACCTGCCGCGACGCGAAGGCCGCGCTCGAGAGGACGGGGGTGCCCGTGTCGGGGGCGTCGGTCGGCGCGCCGGGTACCGAGACAGTCGCGCGGCTCGTGGTGGCCCCTTGGCCCCAGGTCCGCATCGTTCGCGGTGCGTCCACCCTGGAGGACGGTCCGAGGAAGAGCGGCGTGTTCGCTCGCTTTGGCGACGACGACCGGTCGCTGGAGCTGCTCGACGAGGACGGCGAGGTCGCACGCACGGTTCGTCCCGGCGACGGCACCGCTCTCGTGGCCGCCCTGCGTCCGCGCGACGAGGAGCTGGTCTGGCTCGTGACCGCCCTCGACGATGCCGGTCTGGCCGCCGGCGTTGCGGCACTGCGGGAGGGAAAGCTGCGCGACGCCTTTGCCGTCGCCGTCACCGGCTCTAACGTAGAAAAGCTTCCGTTGGTGCGGCAATGAGCCTTGCTCCCGTCTATCGCGATCGACCCAGCCTCCCTCCACACGGCTCGCGCCCCAGTGGCGGCGGGGTTCTGCTGCGCGTTCGCCCTCGCCGGCCCGCTCTGCCCCGCGCCTGGGGTCCGGCGTGATTGAGCCGATGGCCCGTGCGCGGGAGTTCAGCTACAACCTTGCCCATGCGGCCGGAAACGTGGTTTTCTGCATTCTTATAGGTCCAATGTTCACCCGCGCTCTACGCCGTGACCGCCGCGGCCTCGAGGTGAGCTGGCGCGTTCCCGCGGCCGCCTCGGTAGCCGCGCTGTTTGTCGTGCTGCTGCTACCGGCCGCCGCGGTCGCGGCCTCGCCCGCCGATCGGGCCGAGCGCTGGCTGCTGCGGGCACAGAACTCCAACGGCGGCTTTGGGGGAGCACCGAACGCTAGCTCGAAGGAGCTGATCAGCGGCTGGTCGGCGCTGGGGCTTGCCGCTGCGGAGCGAAACCCCCGCGACGTACGCCGTCCCGGAGGGCGCACGCTCGCCGCCTACATATCTTCGAGCTCGAAATCGGTTGCCGACGTGGGAGGGATCGAGCGCACGATGCTTGTGCTCGAGGCCGCCGGTCTGTCGTCGCGAGAGTTCCGCGGCAGGGACCTGGTGGCGCAGCTGACCCGCCGGCGCCGCGCCAACGGCTCGATCGGCGGCTTGGTCAGCCACACGGCCTTCGGCATTCTCGCGCTGCGGGCCGCCGGGGCCCCGGCCGGCAGCTCGACCCTCTCGTGGCTCGTGTCGGCTCAGAACGACGACGGCGGTTTTGGGCTGGCCCCGGGGTCGGCGAGCGAAAGCGACATGACTGGCGCGGTGCTCCAGGCGCTGGCCGTGGTGGGGCGGTCGCGCGGCGCCGCCGCAAAAAGCGCGCTGGCCTGGTTGCGGGCGAACCAGAACGACAACGGCGGCTTCGGCCCGTTCAGGGGACGAAGCTCGAACACGCAGTCCACGAGCTATGCGGTCCAGGGGCTGGTGGCGGCGGGAGCCGGCGGCGCGGCACTGACTCGTGCGATCGACTATCTGGAGGGGCTCCAGCGCAGCAACGGGAGCATCGCCTACTCGTCCTCGAGCACACAGACGCCGGTCTGGGTGACCGCCCAGGCGCTCATGGCGCTGGAGCGCGAGCCGCTGCCGCTGGCGACTGTGCCCCGGGCCGAGCCGCCCGAGCCCAAGCCGCCGGCAAATGCAGCCGAGGGGCAGGCTCCCGCTCCGGCGCCGAGCGCGCCCCCTCCGACGCCGAGCGCGCCCCCTCCGAGCGGGTCCGGGGGAGCCGTCGATGGGGGCGCGGCCGACGAGGGGACGGTCCAGGGGCGAGCGGCCGATGACGGGGCGCCGGCGGCCGGCGGCGGCGACCGGAGCGAGACGTTCGTTCCCGGGATCAGGGCCGACGAGCCCCCCGGCGACGATCCCTACGCTCCGCCGGACGGAGGTCTGCGCGTCGATCAGGGCGCGGGCGGAGCGGGCAACGCCTCGGGTGAGGGCGGGCCGGCGGCCTGGATGGTCGCGCTGCTGCTGGGCGCTTCGGGACTGGCGGTCCTGCTCGTCCGGCGGCGCTTGCCGGCCATCACCAACTGGCTCCACACACTGAATCCCTGGTTCGAGAAGCCGTAGTCCGGCCCGCGGACTGTCGCAGCTCCCTCGCTACCGGGTCAACGCCCGGGCGATCACCCGATCCATCACGCGGTCGGGCAGCAGCGCCGCTACGAGCGCGCGCAGCCTCGCGTCCCGGCCGACGAGGTAGCGCGCTCGCGGGCGCCTGGCGGTGAGCGCCGTGGCTATGGCCTTGGCCACCTCACCCGGATCGATGCCGCGCTCGCGTTCGATCTTCACCGTTTGCGCGCGAAGCGCCTCGACCATCGGACCGTACAGGCGCGCTGCGTCGAGCGGCATACCGACCCGCAGGTCGTCGGCCAGCTCGTTGCCCTTCTTCCAGATCGGGGTCTTGACGCCACCGGGCTCGATCACGACCACGTCCACGCCCGCAGTGCGGGCAGGAAGCGCTGTGTGACCGCCACCTGACCGACCAGGTTGACCTCGAGCTGCTTGCGCAAGTGCTCGAGCGGTAGGACCTCGATCGGCGCGGCGACGGCGATGCCGGCGTTGTCCACGAGCCCCGCGAGCGGACCGTCGCCCAGGTCGGCGCGCGCTTGGGTGATCGACTTCGGGTCGGTCACGTCGAGCGTGACGGTGCGCAACCCGGCGGAGCGAGGCGTTCGGCGTCCTCGGGCCGGCGCACCGCACCCACCGCGTCGAAGCCGAGCCCGCTGACATGGTGGGCGGTCGCCAGGCCGATGCCGGTGGATGCGCCGGTGATCAGAACGGTGCCGGAGGCCACGCTGCGAGACTAATCGGCCGATGGAACTGGAAGAGGCCATTCGTACCCGGCGCACCCACAAGGTCTACGGACGCGCGCCGGTCCCGCGCGAGACGCTCGAGGAGCTGCTCGAGCTCGCCCGTTGGGCGCCCAATCACAACCTCACCAACCCGTGGCGCTTTCGCGTGCTGGGCCCGGAGTCGCTCGACGCGCTCAAACGCGCGTCGGGACCGGACGCCGCGGTCAAGCTCGATCGCGCGCCGACGCTGGTGGTGGCCAGCCAGGTTCGCTCCGGCGAAGCGGACCAGGACGAGGAGGACCTCTGCGCGGTCTCGGCCGCCGTCGCCTACGTGCTGCTCGCCGCGCACGGCCGCGGGCTCGCCGGCTACTGGCGCACGCCCGCCGTGCTGCGCGGGCCCGAGGGGCGCGCAGCGGTGGGGGTACCCGACGACGAGCGCGTCCTCGGCCTGATCCACCTGGGGTTCCGGCGCCAGGAGAAGGAGCCGCCGGAGCGGTTGCCGACCGGCGACTACGTAACGTTCTTGCCGTGATAGCCCGCGCCGATGCGCTCGCCGCCCTCGAGCGCGACTCCTTCGACCTAGTGGTCGTCGGCGGCGGCATCACGGGAGCGGGCGTGGCCCTCGACGCCGCATCGCGGGGCTACAGCGTGGCGCTCGTGGAGAAGTCCGACTTCGCCGCCGGCACGTCGAGCCGCTCGTCCAAGCTCGTTCACGGCGGCCTGCGCTACCTGCAGAGGTTCGACCTCGGCCTTGTCCGGGAGGCGCTGCTCGAGCGCTCGCTGATGGTCAGGCTGGCTCCGCACCTCGTGCGCCCGCTGCCGTTGCTCGTGCCGAGCTTCGAGGGCAAGCGCCCCGACCGCCTCATGGGTGTCGGACTCAACATGTACGACGTGATGGCGTGGCGCCGCGGCCGCGATGAGGACGAGGGCTGGAGCCCCGATCGCCACCGGATCATCGACGGCGCGGAGACCGTCGCGATGGCCCCCGCGCTCGAGCCGCGCTCGCCCACCGCCGCCTATCTGTTCTACGACTGCCAGACCGACGATGCGCGTCTCGTGCTGAGCGTGCTCGGGGAAGCCGAGCGCTTCGGCGCCGTGGTCGCCAACCGCTGCCGAGTCACGGGACTCGTAGAACGCGAGGGCCGCGCCGCGGGCGCGCTCGTGTGCGACACCGAGAGCGGCAGCGAGTTCGAGCTCACCGCCCCCAACGTGGTCAACGCCACCGGAGTCTGGGCCGACCGCCTGCGGCCCGACGAGCTCTATCGAGAGGAGGAGATGCCGCGCATCCGCCCTAGCCGCGGCACCCACATCACGCTCTCGCGCGAGCATCTGGAGCTGAATGTCGGGGTGATCGCGCCGGCGGGCGAGGGGCGCACGATCTTCGTCCTTCCCTGGCTGGGGCGAACGCTCGTCGGCACCACGGACAACGACTACGAGGGCTCTCTCGATCACGTCCCCGCGGGCGACGACGACGTGACCTATCTGCTGGAGGCGCTCAACGCGTTCTTCGGCACCCGGCTCGCTCCCCGCGACCTCAGCGGGGCGTACGCGGGAGTGCGTCCTCTGATCTCGACCGCGGACCCCAAGAAGTCGGTCGACATCTCGCGCCGGGCGGAGCTGTACGAGACGAGCTCGGGGCTCGTGACGATCACCGGCGGCAAGCTCACCACCTGGAGGCGCATGGCCAAGCTGGCGGTCGATCGGGTCGTGGAGCGCGAGGGCCGCGACGCGCCCTGTCGCACGCACGAGATCCCGATCGGGCTCCCCGTGGAGCCCGAGGCGCTGCCCGACGTGCCGGGCGTGGAGCTCGATACGCGAGCGCACCTCGCCGCACGCTACGGGCACACCGCCCGTGACGTGCTGGACCTGGCGCTGACCGCCCCTCAACTCGCGCAGCGCATCAGCCCCGAGCTTCCCGACATCGCCGCTGAGGCGGCCTTCGCCGCCGGCCACGAGCAGGCGCGCTCGCTCGGCGATGTGCTGCTGCGCCGCACCCGCCTCGGACTGCTCGACGCCCACGGACTGAGGGACCCGGCGGCCGCCGGGGTCGGCCTGGCGGGCCGCGCCATGGCCGGAGAGCTCGGTTGGGACGAGGGTCGTCTCGAACGGGAGCGCAGCGCCTGGGGCGAGGAGGCGCGGCTCGAGGGCCTCGTGCCCGGCGGTGCGCGCCCCGTTGCCGCCGACCGGCTCGAGGAAGCTCCGCTGAAGGCCGGCGCGGCGCCCGAGGAGGCCGCGTGACCGAGCCGCTGCTGATGGGGGTGGTCAACGCGACTCCCGACTCCTTCTCCGACCCACCGGGCGTCAAGTCGCTGGATGAGCTCGTCTCCCATGCTCATCGCCTGGCGGCCGACGGGGCCGCATGGATCGACGTTGGCGGGGAGTCCGGGCGCACTGACCGTCCGGCCGTGCCGGTCGAGGAGGAGATGACCCGCGTGGTGGCGCTAATCGAGCGCCTGGCGGCCGACGGCCTGGCGGTCTCGGTGGACACCTGGCGGGCACCCGTCGCGCGCGCCGCGCTGGACGCCGGGGCACGCATGGTCAACGACGTCAGCGGGCTGAGCGACCCGTCGGTGGCCGACGCCTGCGCCGAGACCGGCGCGCGCTTGGTCATAACCCACACGCGAGTGCCGCCGAAGGTCAAGGGCTTCCCCCACTACGACGATCTGGTGGCCGACGTGCGCGACTTCCTGCGCGCACGAGCGGCGCTCGCGCTGGAGCGCGGGATGGAGGAGGCGGCGCTGCTGTTCGACCCCGGCATCGACCTGGGCAAGAGCCCCGGCGAATCGATCGAGCTGCTGCGCCGGCTGCCCGAGCTGGCCGAGCTCGGTCCGCTGCTGGTGGCGGTGTCGCGCAAGGACTTCGTGGGCGCCCTGACCGACCGGCCTCCCTCGCAGCGCGGCGCCGGGACGCTCGCGGCGGTGGGCGCCGCCGCCACCGGCGGCGCGGCCATCCTGCGCGTGCACGACGTGGCCGCGGCTCGCGACTATCTGGCGGTGCACGGGGCCCTCCGCCTCGGCGCGCGCGCCGGCCTGCACCTGCCCGACGAGTTGCGCCGGGAGGCGGTTTGACCGCCGCCCGGGAGGGCGCGGGCTGGCCCGCGCCGGAGCGATCAACATTCACGATCGCGCACCTGTCCGACCCCCACTGCGGCTCGCCCTTCTTCGTGCCCAGCTTGCTGGATCGGGCGCTCGTCGAGATCAACGAGCTCGAGCCCGACCTGGTGATCGTCTCCGGCGACCTGACCGGCGAGGGCCTGCGCGGCGAGTACCAGCTCGCCCGCGAGTATCTCGACCGAGTCGCCTGCGACCGGATGATCGTGATCCCCGGCAACCACGACTCGCGCAACGTGGGCTACGTCCACTTCGAGGAGCTGTTCGGAGAGCGCAGCTCGGAGCTGCACTCGGACGGCGTGTCGATCGTGGCCGTCGACTCAACCGAGCCCGACCTCGACCACGGCGTGATCGGCCGCGGCCGCTACCCGTGGATCGAAGAGCGCTTCGGAGCCGCGCAGGCCTACCTGCGCATCTTCGTCCTGCACCACCACCTGCTCCCGGTTCCGGGAACGGGACGCGAGCGCAACGTGGTGCACGACGCGGGCGACACGCTCGAGTGCCTTCAGCGCGCGCGGGTGCACCTGGTGCTCTCGGGCCACAAGCACGTGCCCTACGCGTGGCGGCTGGAGAACCTCTTCGTGGTCAACGCGGGGACCGTGGCCACCACACGCCTGCGCGGCAAGACGAAGCCCTGTTATAACGTGATCGAGGCGAGTCCGGAGCGCGTCACGGTGTATCGCAAGTACCCGTTCCACGAGCAGGACGCGATCCTGTCCTTCGACCCCCGCACCTACGAGTACGAGAAGGACCAGTCGCTGCTCGGCGAGACGGCGCACGGCTGAGAGCGGCGGCGCGCCAAGCGCTCTTAGACGCTCCTTAGCGAAATAGGCGAGGTTGGTCGCGCGTGCTCGATCCCGACGCAAGCAACCTCGTCTTTGCGCTCTCGGCCACTCTGGACACCGCGCTGCTCGGGGACGTCGAGAGCCTGGCGGAGGCACGACGGCTCACGCGCGGGACCGGCGTGCGGCTGCTCGAGAACGAGGTCGCCCGCGTCCGGGCCACCGATCGGGCGGTGTCGATCGCGGGGCTCACGCTCGATTACTGGAGTCCGGAGGCGCGGCGTGCTCAGGTGCGCCTCGAGCGCTCGCGCGGCAGCGATGACGTGCGCCTGCTCTTGGCACACCGCCCCGACGTCGTGCTTACCTGCGGCCGGACACGCGGGTGGACCTGACGCTCGCGGGCCACACCCATGGCGGCCAGGTCCAGTTACCCGGTATCGGGCCGCTCACGATCGCCTCCCGTGTGCCCCGCGCGGTGGGCGCCGGCGGCATGCATTCGCTCACAGGCCGGCGCATCTACGTCAGTCGCGGCGTGGGCGTCGAACGCGGACAGGCGCCGCGGCTGCGCCTGGGCGCGGTGCCGGAGGTGTCGCTCATCACGCTCCGGTAGTCAGAGCGTCGCGTGAACTCGTGCTGGACAATGCGCGCGTGCCGGTCATCGCGCTCATCGACGGCGAGCACCATCCCGCGGCGGTACGGGACGCGCTCGCCCGGGTGGAGCGTGAGCGCGAGCTCGCCGGCGTCGCCTTCTGCGGTGGGGAGGAGAAGCTGCCCGACGAGTCGCTCGAGGAGATCTACGGCCGCCCGGTGGATCCGAGTCCGCAGGAGGCACTGCGCCGGCTCGCCGGTCAGAGCGAAACGGTCGTCGATCTGGCCGACGAGCCCGTGCTCGGGCCGAGCGCGAAGCTGCGCCTGGCCGCCCTGGCCCTGCACCTGGGTCTGCGCTACGAGACGCCTGGCCTGACCCTGGATCCACCGCGCTATTCGCCCATCGACTTCGCGGGGCCCAAGCTGGCCGTGATCGCCACGGGCAAGCGCACCGGCAAGACCGCACTGGCCGGCCACCTGGCCGGCCTCCTGGCCGACGACGATCCGCTCATCGTCTGCATGGGCCGCGGCGGTCCGCCGCGTCCGGTGGTCGCGGAGCCCGACACGACCCTGGACGATCTGATCTCGTTGAGTCAATCGGGCGGGCACGCCGCGTCGGACTATCTCGAGGACGCCGTGCTCGCCGGCGTGCGGACCGTCGGATGCCGGCGCGTGGGGGGTGGGCCCACCGGTATGGCGTTCGAGTCGAATCTGCTCGAGGGCGCGGCCCTCGCCGCCTCGCTGAACCCCGGTTGCATCATCTTCGAGGGCTCGGGCTCGTGCGTGCCGCCCGTGGAGGTCGACCGCACGCTCTGCATCGTGGGGCCCGGCGAGCCGGAGCCGCTGTCCGGCTACGGCCTCCTGCGAGCCGACCTGGTGGTCGCCCAGGAGGGAGCCGTGGCGCCGCCGGACGCGCTGCGCTTCGAGCTGCGCCCGGAGCCCGCAGGATCTCTGCCCGACGACGCCCGCGTTGCGCTGTTCACGACCGGGGCCGAGCGCTGTGAGGGCGTCGAGCCGCTCGTGAGCTCGGCCAACCTGTCCCGACGCGTGGCGCTGAGCGAGGATCTCGATCGTGCCGTGGCGGAGGGCTGCGACACCTGGCTGACCGAGCTCAAGGCGGCGGCCATCGACACGGTCGCGATGCGGGCCCGCGCCGAGGGGGCGCGGGTGATCTTCGTTCGTAACCGGCCCGTGGGAGACGGCCTCGACGAGGCGCTCCTCAGCCTGGGGCGCGATGCCGGCTGAGCGACGCGAGCCCGATCGCGCCTCCACCGAGACCATCGTGGTCAGCAAGGGTCACGGCCTGCCCTACTCCAAGGGGCTGATGGCCCAGGCGCTGTCAGCCACCGCGCTTTCCCAGGCACGGGCCTTCGAGCTCGCTCGGGTGATCGAGCGCGCGCTGGCCGATCGGGCGCAGCCCCAGATCGACGTGGCCGCGCTCGACGTGCTGGCCGAGGAGGTGCTGCTCGCGGAGGAGGGCGGACGTGCCGCCGGGCGCTATCGGCGCTGGCGCCGGCTCGATCGCCTCGACCGCCCACTCGTGGTCCTCGTCGGCGGCACGACCGGCGTGGGCAAGTCGACGGTCGCCTCGATGCTCGCCGCGCGGCTCGGGATCCACCGGGTGATCGCCACCGACGTGATTCGACAGGTACTGCGCGCCTTCTTCACGGTCGAGGCGATGCCGACCGTGCACCACTCGGCCTTCGAGGCCGGCGGCATCGCCGGCTATCGCGAGCAGGCGGAGCGCGTGGGCACCGGGATCGCGGCCATCGTCGAGCGAGCGGCCAACGAGGCCAAGCCGGTGGTGGTCGAGGGTGTCCACGTGGTGCCGGGTGGCGTTCACCCGCGGGTACGCGAGCGGTGCGTGCTGGTTGAGGCGCTGGTTGTGGTCCAGGATCCCGACCTGCACCGCGGGCACTTCTCGCTGCGGCCGGGATCGCGGCCGGCGGAGCGCTATCTCTCGCATTTCGAGCACATCCGGCGCCTGCAGGACCACCTGTGGGAACGGGCGCGCTCGGAGCGCGTGGCGATCATCGACAACGAAAACGTCGACGACACGCTCGGACGATTGATGGAGCTCGTGCTCGACGCGGTGGAGGAGGACGAATGAGCTCGCCCTCGCCGAGATCCGGGGCCGCCGCCCGATAGGGTTGCGCGCCCCATGGCCGTCCTTCGGAGAAAAGAGCTCGAAGCCAGCCCGCTCGCCGACCTGCACGCCATCGCTTCCGAGCTCGGTCTCGAGGGCTTTCGCGCGATGCGCAAGGACGATCTCATCGGAGCGATCCTCGGCGCGCAGGGCGGCGAGGAAGATCAGGAGGCCGACGAGCAGCGCGACCCGGACGAGGTGCCCTCGGACGAGACGCTCGAGGGACCGCCGGGAGTGGCCGCCCGCGCCGAGGAGGACGAGGAGACCGGCGCGGAGGAGGACGAGGACGAGGAAGAGGAGGAAGAGGAGGACGAGGAGGACGAGAGCTCCGAGGACACCTCGGAGGACACGAGCGAGGACACCTCCGAGAGCTCCGTGGACGCGGTGGAGGAGGAGCCCGAGGTCGTCGACGAGACCTCCGAGGAGCCGATGTCGGCGGCCTGCTCGACATCCTCGCGAACGGCTCCGGCTTCCTGCGTGTCGAGCCCGGCGGTCAGTCGCGGGCGGACGTGTACGTCTCACCCGCGCAGATCCGCCGATGTGAGCTTCGCTCCGGTGACGAGGTGAGCGGACCGGTACGTCCGCCGCGGCGCAACGAGCGCCATCCCTCGCTGGTGCGGGTGGAGACCGTCAACGGTGCGGCGGCCGAGCCGCCCGAACAGCGGCCGTGGTTCGGCGACCTCAAGGCCGTCCCGCCCTCCGATCGGCTGGCGATGCCCGGCGTGCTGGAGAGCCCACCCCTGGGCCGGGGTTCGCGGGTGGCCGTCAGCGGCCCCGCCGGCGCCGGCGCGACGACGCTGCTGCGTGACGTGGCCCGGACGCTTTCCGAGCAGTACCCCGACCTGGCGGTGTCGGTCGTGCTCGCGGGCGTGCGCCCCGAGGAGGTGGACGGTTGGCGCGGCAGCGGCCTGCCCGTGACCGGAGGCAGCTTCGAGCGCCCGCCCGAGTCTCAGGCCCAGGCCGCGGAGTTGGCGGTCGAGCGGGCGAAGCGGGTGGTCGAGCGCGGAGGGCACGCGGCGGTCGTGATCGATGCGCTCGGCACGCTGCCGCCGGGCGCGCGCCGGCGGCTCTTCGGAGCCGCGCGCGCCACCGAGGAGGGCGGAACGCTGACGATCGTGGCCGCCACCGGCGATGACCGCGAGGTGCTGCGGTGGGCCAGCACGCGGATCGTGCTCGGGGCCGACCACGCGATCGACGGCGCCGCGAGCGGGGCGCAGCACCCCGACCGGCTGTCCTGAGCGCCACTTCACCTCGAGCGTCTGCGCCATCGTCGTGGGGTGGACGAGACAGACGAGCTTGTAGGTGCCCTTGACGGTCGGTGTGACGCTGTAGCTGCCGCGCGTGCGGCCCCAGTAGACCGACGAGAAGCCGCGTGGTCCGTTGGCCACGGTCACGCTGTGGGGCCTCTGCCCGCCGAAGTTCCAGGTGACGGTCTCACCGACCTTGGCCGTCACCTTGCCGGGCCTGAAGAAGTCGTCGCCCACATCGAGCGGAGCGCCGTCGAACGCAGTGAACGCACCAGCCGGGCGCGCCAGCTGCGGGACCTTCAGGTCGTAGTTGGGCGTCCGGTCGAAGCGCCGGGGCCGGTTGATCTCGACGAAGTCGTCGGGGACCTTGCCGCAGCGCTTGACGGAGTCGTCCTTCACCCACCAGGTGGCCCAGAAGCCCATGGAGGCCACGTGCAGGTTGTGATTGTCGTGCACCGCCACACGGCGCAGCACCTCGCCCTCGGTGATGGGGATGCCCGTGCCGCTGGCGAAGCTGCCGTTGCCGATCGGCCCGGGTTCGTGGAGGATCGGCCGAATCGTGTTGTAGGGGTGATCGGCCGGCCCGTGGTAGACCCGTGCCTTGAACAGGCGGCGTCCGCAGGTGCGGCTCTCGAGCGTCTGGTACTTGGCGCCGCCGTGGTTGTGTGAGGCGGCCACGAGTAGGCGGCCGCTGAAGGGCGCCGTCCAGTCGCTCTTGTCCACGAAGTTGGAGCCCTTCTTCCCGCCTCCGGGCACGTCGTAGGACATGCCGTTCGGGATCTGGGCGCAGTTGCCGATCACGATCGGGTGCACGGCCTTGCGCTTCTCGGTCGTGTACCAGACCCTCGTCCGCACGTAGAAGCTCTTCGGCCGCTTGTAGTGGTTCATCACCATCGCGGTCAGCCGCCAGTCGGGCGCGGTGCCGTCCTCCTGGCGGTTCTCGATTCCGTATATGCCCCGGTATCTCTCGGGCAGCGTCATCTGGGTACGGCCGAGCGGGTGCTCCTCTCCACGGCCGCCGATGAAGCCCGCGCCGCGCCAGCAGCTTCCCTCGGCTTCGTTCACGCGCCCGGGGGCCCAGTAGAGGAAGTGATGGACCATCATCTTCGCGATCGGCAGCGGCTTCGCGTCGGGGTCCTTGGAGTCGACGAGCGCCATCTCCTTGTAGCCGAGGATGTAGCCCGGCTTTCTCGGAGCGTTGCCGTCGGCCTTGAGCAGCGGCACGCTGTGCGTGTCGTGCACGTAGGGCAGCGACTGGATGCGCGGGGAGTAGAGCGTGAGCAGCTTCTCCTTCGCGCCCGCGGCGGGGGCAGCTACGCCGAGAACGACCAAGACAACGGCCAGGCTGGCCACCGACAGCTTGCGCATCTCCTACCTCCGAGCAACTATTTGCAGGACCGCTGCAGCGATCCTACCGCCTGTAGGCCACCTTGCGCCAGCTCGGCTCCGCGGAGAGCTCGATCAACTCGAAGTTGCGGTCCGGCTGGGCATAGCCGAACGAGCTCGATCCCTCGTCGAACACGACCTCGAGCTCGCCCTCCATCACCCGTTGGTCGAGCCACGCGCCGCGAAAGACCAACCGGCGGATCCAATGCACCAGCGACCGCTCGGAGGGACCGTTTAGATCGCCCCAGCGCTCGTTGATGTGATCGCCGAGCTCCGACTGGGGCTCGGGCACCTCGCCGTTGACGGCGAGGTTGACGAGGTCCTCGCGCTCGTCGTCGCAGAGCAGGCCTCCGACGAAGCCGAGCTTGGTCGCGGCCTGCTCGACGCGCTCGGTGAAGTCGCGCTCATTGAAGGTGAAGCGAAGCTCGCCGTACTCGAGCACGTAGTCCGAGCCGGACTCGTAGTTGCCGCGTCGCGCAGTGTCCATATTCCGAGGGCCGGGCCTCCTGCCCGGCGTCGTCATCCTACGGCTGATTCCTGCCCCGCCAAGAGTTGTGCAACGAGGTTTGCAGCGTGCCCGAAAACGGGTCGAATCGAGCCGGCCAGGGCGTCAGCCGGGAGCGGTGTTCCTGTCCCGCCCGGCGAGGTACGAGTGGATCAAGGAGGCGGCCATGGCACCCTCGCCCACCGCGGCGGCGACGCGCTTGATCGAGCCGTGGCGCACGTCGCCGGCGATGAACAGCCCGGGCTGACTCGATTCCAAGAAGAGCGGATCGCGCTCGAGCGGCCACCACGATCGGTCCGAGCTCCGCAGGAGATCCGGGCCGGTCATGAAGTAGCCCCGATCGTCGCGGCGAAGCCAGCCCTCGACACCGGCGGTCAGCGGCTCCGCCCCGATCAGGACGAACAGGGCATCGGTCGGGAGGGTCTGCTCGCCCTCGGGCCCCTCGATCGCCACGCTGTCCAACCAGTCCCGCCCCTCGCTGCCCACGACCTCGGTGCGCGTCCGCACCTCGATCCGGTCGTGTCGGTCGATCCTGTCGATCAGGTATCGCGACATCCCGCGGTCGAGGGAGTCCCCCCGAACCAACATCGTCACCTGGGCGGCCTCACGGGCGAGGTGAAGCGCCGCCTGCCCGGCCGAGTTGGCTCCACCCACCACGGCGATCCGGCGGCCCGCATAGCCCATCGCCTCGCCTGACGGGCTGCCGTAGCGCACACCTCGGCCGATCAGCTGCTCGATGCTCGGGGCGTCGAGGCGACGGTAGGCGACACCCGTCGCGATCACACCGCTGTGCGCTCGGATGGTCGAACCGCTGGATAATTCGACCTCCACGGTTCCATCCGCCTGCGGGCGGGCGTGGACCACGAGGACGCCGATCAAGAACTCCGCTCCCAGCCGCTGGGCCTGGCGATGGGCGCTGTCGGCCAACTCGACGCCGCTCACTCCCTCCGGGAAGCCGGGGTAGTTCTCGATCCGAGAGCTCGTGCCCGCCTGGCCGCCGGGCGCATGGAACTCGACGATGAGGGTTCGGTGACCTTCCGAGGCGGCGTAGACGGCGGTTGTCAGCCCCGCCGGCCCGGCGCCGAGGACGAGCAGGTCGTAGTCGTTGTGCTGGGGGCGGGTGGGGAGACCGGCGCGGCTCGCGAGCTCGGTGCGCCACAGGGAGGAGGCGAGATAGTCGCTCAAGCGGGCGGGATCGAGTCGCCCCGGCGTGGGCTCGGCGTAGTTCTCGGGAGCTTCGAGCCGGCTGCCGTCGGCGAACAGCGCGATCGGCTGGCCCGCGGTCTCGATCTCCTCGTCCGAGAGTAGCTCCGCCAGCGGATCGAGGTCGAGGTCCACCCAGCGAAGCGAGACCTCATTGCGCTCCAGGAAGTCCCGCGCGGTCTCGGCGGCCGCCTGGCCGCCGCGGCCGAAAAGCGTCACCTGCTCTCGCCCGATCGAGCTCATCGAGCGCGGATGGTTGCACCGCTCGGGGTCCCGGGGTGAGATTGTCCCTCGCCGGCCTTCTCGTGGTGTGCACGAGCAGCGCCTGATCCTGGTGGTGGAGGACGACGAGGCGACCCGCGAATTCCTGGCCGAGAACCTCATTGCGGACGGATTCCGGGTGGCCGGGGCCGCGGGCGCCGGCGAGGCGCTGCGGGCGATCGAGGTCCGCCAGCCCGCGCTTGTGCTGCTCGATCTGAGGCTCGAGGACGGCAGCGGTCTCGATGTGCTCGACCGCGTGCGCTCAGCCGACGGCCTGGCCTCGCGGCTCGACCCGGATCTCCCCGTGATCGTCCTCACCGGCCGATCAGGCCAGGCCGACAGGGTGCGCAGCTTCGCCCGCGGAGCCGACGATCACCTCAGCAAGCCCTTCCTCTACGCGGAGCTGCTGGCCCGCGTGCGCGCAGTCCTGCGCCGGGCCGAAGGGCGGCGCGCCCGCGGTGTTCTGCGCGCGGGCGAGCTGACGCTCGACCCCGCCACTCGAGTCGTGCGCCTGGCGGGCAGGCGGATCGACCTGTCGGCGAAGGAGTTTGCGCTGTTGCAGGCGCTGGCCGAGGACCCCACGCGCGTGTACGGCAAGCACGAGCTGCTTCGCGATGTGTGGGGGTATCTGGCCACTGGGCGAACGCGAACGCTGGATGCCCACGCCTGCCGCCTGCGCAAGAAGCTGAGCCCGTCGCCGCGGCGCTGGGTGGTCAATGTGCGCGGAGTCGGCTACCGGCTGACGGAGACGCTGTGAGCTGGGTGCTCGGCGCCGGCGGGTGGGCCTTGCTCCTGGTGCTGGGCCTGACCGTGCGCTCACGAGCGTCCCTGCTGGCCGACGCCGAGCACGAGTTGCGCGGCGCCGTGACGGCGATCGGGCTGGCCGCCGAGCGGATGCAGCGGGCCGGCGCCACCCGGGCCTTTGCCTCGCTGGTCGCGCTCCAGCTCGATCGCATGGATGCGGCCCTGGTCGATCTGGGACGCGCCTCGCACCCGTGGTGGCAGCGGCGACCTGGGTCTCGCGCTCCGTCCCGCCCGTCGGAGCCCCGAATCGACGTGGGGCGCCTCAGCCAGGTGGTGTCGAACCTGGTCGACAACGCGACCGAGCACGGCGCCGGACCGGTGGAGGTGCGCTGGAGCGCGACCGGGAAGGGGGCGCGGCTCGAGATACGCAACGGCAACCGGCCGCCGGAGCTCGACGAGCCGGCGGGCGGGCGTCGCCGTGGGCGCGGTCGCGGGCTCGGCATCGCCGGGCGGGCCGCGCGGGAGCTGGGCGGCAGCCTGCGGGTGGACTCCGACGACGCGGTCACAGCGGCCACGCTGGAGCTGCCCGTGGCGACCGATCGGGGTCGCTCGCGCGCCGCATGAGGGCACGGCGGCGCCGCGGCATCGTCCTGCTCATGCTGGCCCTGGCATGCGGGGGTCTGGCCGCCACCCAGGTTCGCGAGCGGGAGCGCAGGGTCGAGGCTCAGATCGGCCCGCTCGTGCCGGTCGTCGTCGCCGGGCGCGACATCGCGGCCGACGATCGCCTCGCCGCCGGCGATCTCGGCGTTCGGCGCGTGCCCGCGCGCTTCGTGCCCGCCGACGCTCTGGGCTCGCCCGGGCGGCTGGTGGGCGCGCGCACGGCGGTGGCGGTGAGCGCGGGCTCCTACGTCACGGCCGGTGTCGTGGCCGGCGCCGAGCCCGGGCAGGGCGGCCCGCTGCGCTCCGGTGAGCGAGCGCTGGAGATCGCGGTCACCGGTGGCGCCGCCCTGCTGGGCGCGGCCCGGGGGTCGCGCGTGGACGTGGTCGTATCAACCCAATCCCGGGAGGGCGCGGGGCGCACCTTCGTCGCGCTCGAGAGCGTCGAGGTGCTGAACCTGCGGGCGTCGACGGATTCAACGGGCCTCGCGGCAGAGGGCTCCGCCGACCCTCCCGCAGCCACCGCGCTCGCCACGCTGCGCGTGAGCCTGCGTCAGGCGGTGTACCTGGCGGCGGCCGAGAACTTCGGTCACGAGGTGCGGCTGCTGATGCGCCCGCCCGGTGACGACCGGCGCGTTGGCGCCTTCTCCGTCGCCGAGGGGGAGCTGTGATGGTCCCGAGGTTCGCGTACTAGGCGGGCTCCACCAGCTCCACCTCGCCGTCGGGGCTCCCGAGCAGCGCCTTCTCGGCCAGGCCGATGAACAGCCCGTGCTCGACCACGCCCGGGATCTGCTTCAGGCGAGGACCGAGCGCGTCCAGGTCGACCGTGGGCGGCAGAGCGCAGTCGAGGATGAAGTGGCCTTCGTCGGTCACGTAGGGCCCGTCGTCCTCGCCCGAGCGCCGAATGGCGTCGGGGAGCACCTCCGCCAGCCGCCGGCGGGTGTCCCGCCAGGCGAATCGCACCACCTCCACGGGTAGGCGGAAGTGCTCGCCGAGGCGCTCGACCTTCTTGGGCGTCTCGGCCACCACCACGAACCGGCGCGCGGCGGAGATCACGATCTTCTCCCGAAGCAGCGCACCACCGCCGCCCTTGATGAGGCGGAGCTGAGGATCCACCTCATCGGCTCCATCGAGCGCCAGATCGAGCTCGATGCTCCCGTCCAGCTCGATGACGTCGATGCCCAGCGAGCCGGCCAGCGCCTCGGTGCGCGAGGATGCCGTCGCCGCGCGCAGGGCTCCCCCCGCCAGGTCTTCGCCCTCGCGGACGCGCGTGCCCAGCAGCTCGACGACCTTCCATACCGCTCGTCCCGAGCCGAGCCCTACGGTCATGCCCGGCTCGACGAGCGCGGCCGCCGCCGCTGCCGCTGCCGCGCGGGCGGCGTCGTCGCTCACTGCATCAACTCGGCCTTCTCTTCGGCATCGCTGAATCCTCCTGATCTGGTCGCCGAAAGCGGAAAGCTACCGCTAGACTTGGCTTATCCAACGTAAGTAGGTGACCACGCATATGGCCTCTGAAACCCTCCTCTTGATTCCCGTCGACGACTCGGTCGTCTTCCCCAACATGTCGGTGACGCTGGCCGTCGAGGTCGGCGATGCCGAGCGCGTCGTGCTGGTTCCCCGAAAGGGCGATGAGTTCGCCGACGTGGGCACCGTCGCGAACGTGGTCGACCGCGTTCGCCTACCGGGCGGCGGCCGCGCGGTGGCTCTCGAAGCGGTGCACCGCGGGCGCATCGGCGCGGCCAGCACCGACGCGGGCGGCGCGCTGCGCGTGGAAGTGGAGCCTCATCCCGACGACGTGCCGGTCGAGGGGCGCACCCGCAACCTGGAGCGTGAGTACCGCGCGGTGGTCGAGGAGATCCTCGACCTGCGTGGTGACGACGGCCGCGTGGCCGCCTTCGTCCGCTCCATCACCGAGCCGGGCGCCCTGGCGGACACGGGTGGCTACTCACCCGATCTCTCCTACGAGCAGAAGGTCATGCTGCTCGAGACCCTCGACGTGACCGATCGCCTCGAGCTGGCGCTGGGGATGCAGCGCGAGCGGCTCACCGAGCTTCAGGTCCGCGTGCGCATTCGCGAGGACGTGCAGTCGGGCGCCGAGAAGCAGCAGCGCGACTACTTCCTGCGCAAGCAGATGGACTCGATTCGCAAGGAGCTCGGCGACGACGATGCCTCCGTGGTGGACGAGTACCGCACCAAGATCGAGGAAGCGGGCATGCCCGAGGACGTGCGCGAGCAGGCCGAGCGCGAACTGGGCCGCCTCGAGCGCATGGGCGAGCAGGGCGGCGAGGCATCGATGATCCGCTCCTACCTCGACTGGCTGATCGCCGTGCCGTGGTCCGAGCGCTCCGAGGAGGACCTCGATCCCGAGCGCGCGCGGGAGGTGCTGGACGCCGACCACGCCGGTCTCGAGGACGTCAAGGACCGCATCGTCGAGTACATCGCGGTGCGCAAGCTGCGCCAGGAGCGCGGAATAGAGGAGGACAAGCGCTCCGGCGCGATCCTCACCCTCATCGGACCGCCCGGCACGGGCAAGACCTCGATCGGCGAGTCGATCGCCCGCTCGACCGGGCGCGAGTTCGTGCGCATGTCGCTGGGCGGGGTGCGCGACGAGGCCGAGATACGGGGCCATCGGCGCACCTACATCGGCGCGCTGCCGGGCCGTCTGGTGCGGGCCCTGCGCGACGCCGGCACGATGAACCCGGTGATCATGCTCGACGAGGTGGACAAGGTCGGCGCCGACTGGCGCGGCGACCCGAGCGCCGCTTTGCTCGAGGTGCTCGACCCCGCTCAGAACCACTCATTCCGCGACCACTACCTCGACGTCGAGATCGACCTCTCGCAGGTGGTCTTCATCGCCACGGCCAATATCGCGGAGACGATTCCGGCGCCGCTGCTCGACCGGATGGAAATCATCCGCTTCGACGGCTACACGACGGACGAGAAGGTCGCGATCGCGCGCGGCTACCTGTGGCCGCGCCAGCGCGAGCGCAACGGCCTGCGCGAGGACGAGGTCTCGATCGACGACGCCACCGTCCAGGCCATCGTGACCGAGTACACCCGCGAGGCGGGCGTTCGCAATCTCGAGCGCGAGCTCGGCACACTGCTGCGAAAGACCGCGACGAGGATCGCGGCCGGCAAGATCGAGGCGCCGGTGGCGCTGGACCTCGACGAGGTGCGCGACGCTCTCGGGCGCCAGCGCTTCTTCCAGGAGGCGGCCGAGCGTACCGCGGTGCCCGGCGTGGCCACCGGCCTGTCGGTGACCGGCGCGGGCGGCGACGTGTTGTTCATCGAGGCGACCGAGATGAAGGGCAAGGACACGCTCGTCCTGACCGGCCAGCTGGGTGACGTGATGAAGGAGTCGGCGCGCATCGCCCTCTCCTACGTGCGCGGCCACGCGGACGACCTCGGCATCGACGAGGAGGCCTTCGACGGTCGCGAGTTCCACGTGCACGTTCCCGCCGGGGCGATCCCGAAGGACGGTCCCAGCGCCGGCATCACGATGACCACGGCCCTGGCGTCGCTGCTCAGCGGGCGCCCGGTTCGCCACACCGTCGGAATGACCGGAGAGGTGACCCTGCAGGGACGCGTGCTGCCGATCGGCGGCCTCAAGCAGAAGGTGCTGGCCGCGCACGCGGCCGGGCTGACCGACGTGATCCTGCCGGAGCGAAACCGCGCCGACCTCGACGACGTGCCCGAGGACGTGCGCGATGAGATGACCTTCCACCCGGTCATGACGATCGACGAGGTCCTCGAGCTGGCGCTCGAGCCCCAGCCGGCGGCGTCGCTGGCGGCCTAGGGCCTCTGCGCTCGGGCGAGGTCGCGTGACAAACCCGTTCGCCGGGCGTATACCAGGTATGCGCCCGGCAGCGGCTCTCATCGCCTGCCTGACCCTGGTTGCCTGCGGCTCGGGCGACGAGGAAGACGACGGCAGAACGGCAGCGCCCGGGCCGCAGGGCGCGAGCCTCGTGGTCACCGTCCAGACGGAGGGCCCGGACGGGCCGGCGAGGCGAACGCGGATCGAGTGTGAGCGCCTCGGCGAGGGCGACGAGACCTGCCGGCGCCTGGCCAAGCTGACCGCAAGGCAGCTGGCGCCGGTTCCGCCCGACGTCGCCTGCGCCCAGATCTACGGCGGCCCGGCCGAGGCGCGGGTGACGGGAGTGCTGCGCGGCGAGCGCGTGGACGCCCGCTTCAACCGCACCGACGCGTGCGAGATCAAGCGCTGGAAGGACAACGCGGCGCTGTTCGCCGGCTAGATGCCCTTCATCAAGCCGCCGTCGACTGCCAGGGCCTGTGCCGTGACGTAGCCGGCCTGCGCCGAGCATAAGAACGCCGCCGCGGCCGCGATCTCCGCGGCTTGGCCGAGACGCACGGCCGGCACCTCGTCGCGAGCGACCTTCTCGGCCTCTTCGAGCGATCCGTACACGTGCTCCAGACGGCTGGTGGCTATACGGCCGGGCAAGATCGTGTTGAGCGTGACGCCGTCGGCGGCGACCTTGCCGGCGATCGTATGGAACGTGGCCAGCATCCCGCTGCGGTGGGCGCTCGAGAGCATGAGCCCGGGTATGGGCTCGCGGGCGGCGGACGACGAGATGTTCACGATGCGCCCGAAGCCGCTTTCGCGCATGCTGGGCAGCACGCCCTCGATCAGCGCCACGGGGCCCAGCATCAGCTCGCGATGTGCGGCCTCCCACTGCTCGCGTGTGAACTCGAGCGGGTCGCCGCTCGGCGGCCCACCGGTGTTGGTCACGAGCACCGCGACCGGACCGAGGTCCGCCTCTATGCCCTCCAGCAGGTCCGGTGCCCGGTCGAGATCGGTCATGTCGTGGACGTAGGCGCCGGCGGCGCCGATCTCGCTCGCCGCGGCATCGATGTTCTCCTGTGAGCGCGAGCTGACGGCGACCTGTGCGCCCTCGGCGGCAAGGGTTCGCGCCACCGCGAGACCGATTCCCTGTGACGCCCCGGTGACGAGCGCGACCTTTCCTTCGAGACCGAGATCCATGGCGGCAGGTTATCCCCGCGCATCCGGGCGCGGGTGTACGCTCGGCCCGGAATGCCCCTACGCCTGCTCGCTCGCGCCGCGCCGCTCGTGCTCGGCGCGGTGGCCGCCGCGCTCTGGCTGCGCCGCCGCCCGCCCGATCGCCCGGCGCTGCCGCCCGGCGAGCCGCCCGCCCCGGCGCCGCCGGCGCCCGTCCCGAGGACGCAGAGCACCCGCTTCACCCGCGCGCCCGAGGCCTGTGAGGTCGACATCGTGACCGTGGTCGATGACCTTCTGGGACTGCGCTGAGTCACCCATTTGGGTGGCGAAGCTGACGGCCGGCCGCGCGATCTGCTTGGATACCGCCCTCAAACTTGAGAATCTGCCGAGTCCTCGCCGTTCCGGCGGCGGGGAGCGGGGGACCCACTGAAGCCCAGGCTTCCGGGGCGAATCGCAGCTTCCGCTGTGTAGCGCCACTTTCCGGCGCGAGCCCGTCAGCTCACCTCGTAGGCATCGGAAAGGAGCACAAGTTGCAAGCGATCGTCGATGCCGTGCGTTGCAAACCGCTCGCGCTGGCTGCCCTCGTGGCGCTGGCGCTGACCTGTTCGACCCAGAGCGCCTCGGGGGACCGCGTGGTTGCCGGTACCGCCGGCGCCGCCGCCTCGGAAGATGATCTGATGGTCGAGCGCGGCGATCGCGGAGGCGCCGTGCGGAAGATCCAGTCCGCCCTCGGGATCCCGGCCGACGGTATCTTCGGCCCGCAGACCGAACGCGCGGTCAAGCGCTTTCAGCGTCGCAAGGGCCTGCTCGTGGACGGTGTGGTCGGTCCGCAGACACGCGGGGCGCTGGGGCTCGAGCCCTTCACCCGCAGTTCGACCCGCCGGTCCGGCCGGGCAAGCGTGCCGCGCATCCTGCGCCTGATTGCGGAGTGCGAATCCGGAGGAGATCCAAGCGCGGTCTCCGCAGGCGGCACCTACCGCGGCAAGTACCAGTTCAGCCTGGGCACGTGGCGATCTCTGGGGGGCAAGGGCGACCCGGCGAAGGCCGCGGAGTGGCTCCAGGATCGCCTGGCGCTCAGGCTCTACCGGCGCAGCGGCAACTCGCCCTGGCCGAACTGCCCGTAGCGAGCGCGGCGGGCGCACACGGGTCAGGGCGCCGCGACGGAGCGTGCCCGCGCGCTTTCACCCAGTGAGATGACGCCCGCCAGCGTCGCCGCACACAGCGCCGCGAGCATCGCGTAGGGCACGGCGTCGGCGGTGGCATCCGCGATCGCCGCGCCCGCGCCGCTTCCGACCATCACGCCGATCGCCCACGCGAGGTTGGAGATCGAGAACGCGACCGCCAGATCGAGGCCGGCGTCCTCGGAGGCGTCGGAGAGAAATGCCATGCCCGGCGCCCAGAAGCCCCCGAGCGCTGCGAAGGACAGGCAGATCACGCCGGCCAGCAGCAGGGTGAAGGCGGGGAGCGGCAGAAGTATCGCCGCCACCCCCGCGGCGGCGAGTCCCGCTTTGATCGGAGCCAGCCGCCCGCGCCGGTCGGACAGCCGGCCGGCCACCGGGCTGACCACGGCCTCGACCCCCGCGGTGATCAGGAAGATCGCCCCGATGGCAGCTCCGCTCGCGCCGAGTTCGGCGAGCCGCAGCGGCCCCAGCACCTCGACGACCCCGGCGAACAGCGCCGGGAGCGTGAACAGCCAGAAGCCGGCGAGAACGTCGCGCCGGCGCAAAGCCGGGAGCATCGCCGCCAGCCCGGGGTTCGGCGCGGGCGGCACCCCGGGGGTGCGCCAGGCCCAGGTGGCCAAGCCGAGTGCGACGACCGAGACGCCGCTGAAGACGACCTCCGGCCCCACCACCGTGGCCGCGCCGCCGAGCACGGGCCCGAACAGCACTCCCACGATCGCCGCCGCCAGGGCCGAGCCGATCACCCCGCCGCGCCGGTCGGCCGGGGTGGCGGACACCAGCCACGTCATGCCCGCGGCCCACATGAAGGCGCCGCCGACGCCCTGGACGAAGCGCGCCACATCGAGCATGGCGATGTTGCCCGCAAACGCGAAGGCGAGGCTGGTGATCCCCAGTAGGCCCAACCCGGTGAGAAGCGTGGGCTTGGTGCCCCAGCGGGCGGCGAGCCAGCCGCCGGGCAGCGCGCCGGCGAAGGTGCCCGCCGGATAGGCAGCCGTGAGCACTCCCGCCGCCGTCTTCGACAGGTCGAGCTCGTCGGAGTAGTAGGGCAGCAGGGGCGCGACCGCAGCGAAGAACATCGTGTCGACGAGCACCACGGAGGCCACGAGCAGGAACAGGCCGCTGCGGCGCGGGCCGCGCGCGGGCCATCGTGCAGGGCGGCGGCGCATGCCGCCGATGCTACGTGGTGCGTCGTAAGCTGCGCCCGTGCCTTCCCTGCGGGAAGAACTGGAGAGTTGGCTGAGTATTCCCTCGGTCTCCACCTGCGGGGGCGACGCCGGGGCGCTCGCCGAGGCCTGCGGCTGGGCGTGCGAGCGCATCGAGGCGGCTGGCGGCCGCGCCGAGCAGGTCACGATCGACGGCGGTCACCCGATGGCGGTCGGCGAGCTGCGCTGCTCGCGCCGGGGTGCGCCCACGGTCCTCGCCTATGGCCATTACGACGTCCAGGCCGCCGGCCCCGAGGAGGACTGGGACAGCCCGCCGTTCGAGCCGACCGAGCGTGACGGGCGGCTGTACGCGCGCGGCGCCGCCGATGACAAGGGCAACTTCCTGCCGCTGCTGCACGTGGCCTGCGAGCTCGCGCGCGCCGGCGACCTGCCGGTCAACGTGCGGTTTCTCATCGAGGGTGAGGAGGAGGTTGGCAGCCGCTCGGTCCTGCGGCGTCTCGAGAGCGGCGAGGACCACGCCGACTGCGCGCTCATCTTCGACTCGGTCATGGTTGACGAGCGCACGCCGGCCGTTACCTCGGCCGGCCGCGGCCTCGCCCAGGCCGCCATCGAGGTGCGAGTGGCCGAGCGCGACCTGCACTCGGGGTTCTACGGCGGGGCGGTGCCCAACGCCGCCCACGTGCTGCTGCGGATGCTCAGCGAGGTGGCGCCCGACGCCGAGGGGCGCGTCCGGCCGGAGCTGAGCAGGGGCGTGGTTGCGCCCGCAGCCGGGGAGCTCGAATCGTGGGCTGGACTGCCCAGCGGCGCGGAGGCGATCGCCGAAGTCGGGGCCCACCCGGTCAGCCCGCAGGCCGGCGCGGAGTTCTACGAGCGCGTCGGCGCCCGCACCTCGGTCGACGTGAACATGGTCAAGGTGGGCGAGCCCCGGACGATCGTGCCGGCCGTGGCACGCGGGCACGTGAGCGTGCGCCTGGCCCCGCGCCAGAGCGCCGCCGAGATCGGCGCCGAGCTGGAGCGCCTTCTCCGCGGCGCGGCGCACCCGCGGGCCGAGGTGTCAATCGAGTGCGAGCTCGCCGACCCGGTTCTCTTCGACACCTCGGCACCCGCGCTGCAGCTGGGCGCCGAGGCGATCGGCCGCGCGTGCGGGGGCGCGCCGGCGTTCGTGCGCCTCGGCGGCACGCTGCCGCTGCTGTCCGTGCTCGCCGGGCGCGAGATCGCGACGATCGTGAGCGGCTTCGCTCTGGCGGCCGACGCCTTTCACGCCCCCAACGAGAGCTTTCGGCTGGAGAGCCTGCGCCTGGGCGAGGCGGCCGCGCGCGAGCTCTACTCCACGCTGGCCGAGCTCCCGCCCGGCTAGCTGGGGCCTAGAAGCGCCGGCGCAGGTGATGGATTCGCGCTCGCTGCGAGCGCGAGCTTCCGGTGGTGCGGACATGCCAGTCGGCCCCCGCGCGCTCGAGGAAGAGCTCGGCCGGCGCCCGCTGCGGATCGGCGATCAGCACCTCGCCGGTCTGGTCCACCAGCAGCGGCAGCAGCTCGAGCAAGCGCGCGACGTTGCGACGCTCGTAGAGCACGTCGGAGGCGAGCACGTAGCGCCACGGCGCGCGCTCGACGATAGGCTCGGGCCGCGCCCAGTCCACGACCGCGGTCTCCAGCTCCACCGAGTTGCGCCGGGCGTTGTCGGCGGCGGCCCGCACCGCGTCGGCTGACCAGTCGGTGGCCAGCACGCGTCCTCCGGCGAGGGCGGCCGCGATGCTCGGCAGCCCGAGCCCGCAGCCCAGCTCGACCACGCGGGCGCCGCGCAGCGAGCGGCGGGCCACGTCATGGGCCAGGGCGATCGAGCTCGACCACAGCTCGGCCCAGTAGGGCAGAAACTCCTCGTGCTCGAAGCCCTCGTCGGTGAGCAACGCCTCGGAATCCCGCGGGCGGGTGAGCGCTACCTCCCCCACGGGCAGGAAAATGCACTCGTCGATCTTGTCGATCATGCGAGCTTGCCGGCCTCCTGCGCCGCCCGCTCGGCCTCGTCGAGCTGGCGCTCGATCAGGTCGAGGCCGGCGCTCCAGAAACCCGGATCGCCGAGGTCCACGCCGACGATCTCGCCCAGTTGCTCGGGGGGGCGCGAACCGCCGGCTCGCAGCAGGTCGAGATAGGAGGAGACGAAGCCCGCGCCGGCCTCCTCGTAGCGGCGGTAGACCGACAGCGCCAGCAGGTGCCCGTAGGCGTACGCGTAGACGTATCCCGGCGTGTCGATGAAGTGCGGCACGTAGGACCACCAGAGGCTGTAGTCGTCGTGGAGGTCGACGGCGTCGCCGAGCAGGTCGGTCTGGGTGTCGAGCCAGAGCTCGCCGAAGCGCTCGGGGGAGCTCGCCCGACTCGCGGCGCGCGCCGTGGATGGCGTGCTCGAAGCGGTTCATGGCGATCTGGCGGAACACGGCGGCTACCGCCCCGTCCAGCGATCCGGCCAGCAGCGAGAGCCGCTCGGCAGGGCCGGGCGCGCGCGCCAGGAGCCGCTCGAGCACGATCGTCTCTCCGAAGATCGATGCCGTCTCGGCCATCGTCAGCGGCGTGGTGAACTGGAAGATGCCCTGCGGGCGGGCCAGCGAGGCGTGCACCCCGTGTCCCAGCTCGTGGGCCATCGTCAGCACATCGTGGGGGCGCGACGTGTAGTTGAGCATCACGTAGGGGTGACGGGAGGGAACGGTGTAGGAGCAGAACGCCCCGCCGCGCTTGCCCGGGCGAGGCGGACCGTCGATGTAGCCGTGGGCGAAGAACTCGCCGGCCGCCTCCCCGAGCTCGGGCGAGAACGTCGAGTAGCAGTCGAGCACGATCTCGCGCGCCTCGTCGTAGGGGATGTGATCCTCGGCCTCCGTAACCGGCGCCATGCGATCCCAGTAGGCCAATCGGTCGAGGCCGAGCAGCCGGGCCTTGAGCCGGTACCAGCGCCGGGCGAGCTCGTACCGGCCGGCCACCGCGTCGATCAGCGCCTGCACCGATTCGTCGCTGGCCTCGTTGGCGAGGTTGCGCGACGCCAGCCAGTGGGGGTAGTCGCGCAGTCGGTCCTTGGTGGCCTTGTCGCCCAGGAGGGTGTTGAACACGTAGGCGCGCGTGCGCAGGCCCGGGCGCAGCGCCTCGGTGACGGCCCCCGCAGCGGCCTCACGCACCCCGCGGTCCGGCGACAGCAGGCGCGAGAGCGCCTCCTCCAGGGGAGTGGCTTCGTCGCTGTCGGGCAGCTGCACCTCGACGGCGGAGATCTGCTCGGTGAACAGGCGCCGGAAGGCGGACGAGCCGCTCACGTCGAGCTCGGTCGCGATTCGCTCCTCGGGCTCGGTGAGCTGATGCGGGCGGTAGCGGCGCAGCGTGCGCAGGTAGTGCCGGCAGAACTCGAGCTCCTCCGCGGCGAGCAGCTCGGTCGGCGGGCTCGTCCGTCGACCAGGTTCCACTCGAGCTCGAAGAACAACAGCTGCGACTCGATTGCGGCCCCCAGCTCGCGCGCCTTCTGGATCAGGGCCCCGCGCGGCGGGTCGGTGGTGTCCAGCGTGAACCAGAGCATCGCGTAGGAGCCCGCCCGCCCGGCGAGATCGTGTATGGCGGCCAGCTCGTGCATGGCATCGGCCAGGCCCGCGGAGTCGAGCTCGCCCACGCGGCCCCGGTGACGCCCGGCAAACGCCGTGGAGCGATCGCGCGCGTCCACCAGCAACTCCTCGACGCCGGTGGGACCACGGTTCTCGACGAGGGGGTCGAGGTCCCAGGCGGCGGCCTGCAGGGCGGGATCGGCGACGGTGCTCATCACGCCGAGACTAGTCTGCGTGGCGGCCCTCGCCGTCAGCCGTCCAGCGCGGCGATGAGCTCATCCTTCGACATCTTCGAGCGCCCGGGCACATCCTCGGCCTGCGCGCGCTCGTAGAGCTCCTCGCGGCTCAGCTCCTCGAGGCCGGAACCGTTTCCGCGGGCGGCCTTCTTGCGCTTCCCTGAGCCCATCCGGTCGAGCGTGTCCTGCAAGGCCGCCATCAGGTCGGGCGCCGGCTTGGGCTCTTCCTCCTGCTCGGGCACCTTGATGCGCTTGCCCTTCTTCTTTGCCTCGATCACACCCTCGAGGCGCTCGCGATAGAGGTCGCGGTAGCGCTCGGGCTCCCACTCCGTGGACAGCGACTCGATCACCGCAACGGCGCCGTCGATCTTCCCCTTCGCCGGCTTGCGCCCGCCTGGCGCGATCTCGTCGGTGGGGCGCACCTCGTCGTGGAAGCGCAACGTGGTCAGGGAGAGCAGGCCGTCGCGGGGGCGCACCAGCACCAGATATTCCTTCGTGCGCATGACGAAGCGTCCCAGCGCCGCCCGCTCCGTGGACTCCATCACGTCGACCAGCAGCCCATAGGCGCGCAGCGTGCCCTCGCTGTCGCCGCTGGGGGTCAGGAACCAGGGGTGGTCGAAGTAGATGGGATCGACCTCGTCGAGGTCGACGAAGGCCTCCACGGAGATCGTGCGCGTCTTGCGGGGCTGGACGGCCGAGAGTTCCTCGTCGGTCAACACCACCTGCTCGCCGTCGTCGAGCTCGAAGCCGCGGCCGACCTCTTCCCATTCGACCTGCTTGCCCTCCTCGGAGCAGTAGCGGCGCTGCTCGATCGGCGCGCCGTCCTTCTCGTGGAGCTGGCGGAAGTGCAGGTCGAGGTCGCGCGCGGCGCTGGTCAGGCGGATCGGGACGTTGACCAGGCCGAACGACAGCGAGCCACTCCAGAGCGTGCGCGGCATCAGGACCCCTTGAGGCTGGCCTGCAGGGCCGCCATCAGGTCGGACGTCTCCTCTTCCGGCTCCTCCTCTTCGACCTCGATCTCCTCGCCCTTGGCCTTGCGGTCGATCAGGGCGAGCACGGCCTCGCGATAGCTGTCCTCGTACTCGGTGGGGTCGAAGCCGCGGTGAAGCGAGTCCACGAGCTGGCTCGCCATCTCGATCTCCTTCTTGGCCGCGCCCTTGCCCGGGGTGTCCACCTTCAGGTCAGCGCCGCGCACGATCTCGTCGTGGTAGCGCATGGTGTGCAGCGCCAGCACGTCGTCGAGCGCCCGCACCGCGGCGAGGTACTCGCGGTTGTGGAAGGTGAAGCGCCCGATTCCCACCCGCTGGGTCTCCTTGAGTGCCTCGTGGAAGACGCGGTATGCCTCGCCGTCGTCGCGACAGCCGACGTAGTAGGTCTTCTCGTAGAAGACCGGGTCGATCTCGTCGTCGGGCACGAACTCCTCGATCTCGATCACCTTGCCGCGCGACCCCGCCGCGGCGGCGACCTCGTCCTTCTCCAGCACCACATACTCGTCGGCCGCCACCTCGAAGCCCTTCACCACCTCCTTGTAGGGGACCTCCTCGTCCTCCTTGGAGCAGATGCGCTTGTGCTCGAGCCGCGCGCCGTCCTTTAAGTGGACCTCGTGAAACGAGACCGTCTTGGACTCGGTGGCCGAATAGAGCTTGATCGGCACGTGTGCGAGGCCGACGCTGATGGTTCCGTTCCAGATCGAGCGGGGCATGAGCGGCGCAAGTCTAGATCCCCGCGCACGACTTCTTCGCTGTGCATCGACTCAGTCATAGATCGATCGGCTGCGGCCGACCTGCGAGTTGGGCGGATAGGGCTCGAGGTCGTTCATGAATCCCTCGGTGCCCTCGACACGCTTCAACCACGCACCGATCGCCCGGTGCCGGCCGAGGTCGAAGCCGGCCTCGTGGGCAACGTGCACGTAGGCGTAGAGCGACATGTCTGCGACCGAGTGGCGCCCGCCGACCATGAACTCCCTGTCGCTCAGGTGATCCTCCAGCACCCGCAGGACGCCATCGCCGCCGGCGCGCCGGCGCTCCATACCCGGGGCATCGGCCGCGAGGCGGCCCGTCAGGAGCCGAAAGCGCAGCCCGGCCAAGGCGGGCATGGCCTCGGATTGCTCCCAGAAGAGCCAGCGCATCGTCTGTGCTCGGCCGCCGGGATTTCCGGCCAGGTATTCGGTGCCGTCAGCGAGATGGAGCAGAATCGCGTCGGATTCGGGTAGCGGCTCCGAACCTTCCTCCACGAGCGCAGGAGGCGGACCTTGTAGCAGTTTCCGGAGGCCGCATAGTCGTACAGGCGAAGGCTCATGTCCCCTTCAACGCGTAGCGCTCGCCGCCCATGACATGCAGCGACACGTACGGCTCGTCGCCCACCACCCAGCTGTCGTGGCCCGGGGGCACGTAGAAGAAGTCACCCTCATTCATCACCCGCTCGGCGCCATCGGCCATCCTCACCGCGGCCTGCCCGCTCAGGACGAGGCCCACGTGCTCGACCTCGCACAGCGAGACGCCCCGCTCCGCGCCCACGTGCTCCGACCAGACCCAGCCCGGCTCGTAGGTGGCCCGGCCCAGCGTCATCGGTCCGACCTCGTAGAGCTCGAAACGGCCTCTCTCGAAAGTCCTCACCTCGGTCGGCTCGCTCAGGTTGAGCAGGGAGAGGTCCACTACTGGGGACGCCGCTCCGGATGGCGCGGCAGGCCGTCGTCGGGGATGGGCTCCCACGGCGCCGCGTAGGCCACGAACTGGCGATAGGAGGGTCGAACCCCGGGGTCGGTGTCGAAGGTTCCCATGCGCACGCCGATGACCTCCGGATCGTCCGGGCTCTGGCTGTAGAGGGCCGAGCCACACGCCGAGCAGAAGGCCTTGGCGAACCCGCCGTCGGGTTGAAAGAGGCCTACCTGCTCCTCGCCGCGGGCGATCCGAAACGAGCCGGGCGGGACGAGCGCGCTGATCGCGGCCGACCCGCCGGTGCGGCGCTGGCAGCGGGTGCAGTGGCAGTAGCCGGCGATCTCGGGGGCGGCGTCGACCTCGTAGCGCACGGCGCCGCACATGCAGCCGCCGGTGAGGGGAAGGCTGGTCGCGACCTCGTCCATGGGACCGCAAGGCTACCGGGGGCGAGGGGGCGCGGCCGGGCGCTTTCTTGGGCATGGAGGCCCTCGACGAGCTGGCAGTCGCTCTGCGCGGGCGGCTGGTGGAGCGCGCCCGGGACGGTCACGCCGGCGGATCGCTCGAGGCCGAGGTGCGCTCGCTCGTCGAGGCGGAGGCCGCGCCGCTTCCGGAGGCCGATCGCGAGGAGCTGGCGGCGCGAGTGGTGCTGCTGGCCACCGGCCTGGGACCGCTGGAGCCGTTGCTCGCGGACCCGTCGGTGGACGAGGTGATGGTCAACGGCCCCGGCTCGGTGTACGTGGAGCGGCGCGGGCGCATCGAGCGGGCGGCGGTCGAGTTCCCCGGCGAGGCGGAGCTGCTGCACGCCATCGAGCGGGTGCTCGCGCCGCTGGGACGCAGGGTGGACGAGGCCTCGCCGCTCTGCGACGCGCGCCTGGCGGATGGCTCGCGGGTGAATGTGGTGATCCCGCCCCTGTCGCTGTCCGGACCCTGCATGACGATCCGGCGCTTTCGCCGCGAGGGCTTCTCGCTGCGCGAGCTCGTGGCCGGCGCCACGCTCCCGGCGGAGGTCGCGGAGTTCCTCGCCGTCGCGGTGGCGGCACGAGCGTCGGTACTCGTCAGCGGCGGCACGGGCTCGGGCAAGACGACGACGCTCAACGCCCTGTCGGGTGCCATACCGGGCGAGGAGCGGATCGTGACCATCGAGGACGCGGCGGAGCTGCGGCTGCGGCAGCGCCATGTCGTGCGCCTCGAAGCCCGGCCCGCCAACCTCGAGGGGCGGGGCGAGGTGACGATCCGCCAGCTCGTGCGGAACGCGCTGCGGATGCGTCCCGACCGCATCGTCGTGGGCGAGGTGCGCGGCGCGGAGGCGCTCGACATGCTCCAGGCGCTCAACACCGGGCACGACGGCTCGCTCACGACCGTCCACGCGAACTCGCCGGAGGACGCGCTGAGGCGCGTCGAGACCCTGGCGCTGATGGCCGGCGTCGGGCTGCCGCACGCCGCGGTGCGGGAGCAGGCGGCGAGCGCACTCGATCTCGTGGTCCACCAGAGCCGCCTGCCTGGCGGCGAGCGGAGGGTCGAGGTCGTGGCCGAGGTGGTGAGGGTCGCCGGCGCCGCCGGCGTACGCGAGCTCTACCGGGCGGGAGGGTCCCTGCGGGCGCCGGCCGACGGACGCCTGGCCGCACGGCTGGCGGCGTTGCGGCGTGAGGGGCCCGGATGAGCGCTTCGGTGCCGCTGGCCCTCATCGCCGGCTTCGCGGGGACGCTCGCGCTTCGAGACTTGCTCGGCGGGAGGGCCCTGGCTCGCGGCGCGGGCGCCGCCCTCGGCCTCGCGCGGCTCGTGGATGCGGTGGTCACGGTCGGGCGCGAGGGTCGCGATCCCGGCGCCGCCGAGCGCCGGCGGCTGCTGCTCGCCGGCGCGGCCGTGGCGTTCGTGTCCGGTGCCCTGATCGCCGGCCCGCTCGCCGGCATGGCGCTCGCGGGCGCCGGGCCGTGGGCGGTCGCGCGGGTCCTCAGGGCGCGGCGCGAGCGCTACCGCAGGGCAGTCGACGCCGAGGTGCCCGCCCTGGCGCTCTCGCTCGCCGACGCGCTCGCGGGCGGTCATTCGCTTCGGGGCGCACTGGCCGCGGCGCCCCATTCGCTTGGCGGCGCTGCCGGACACGATCTGCGCCGGGCGGTAGCGGAGCTGGCCGCCGGGGCACGCACCGACGACGCCCTGGAAGCCATGGCCGCGCGGGTGCGCTCGCCGAGGCTGGACAGCGTGGTGGCCGCCTGCCTGCTGCAGCGAAGCGCCGGCGGGGACCTGGCGCGGCTGCTGCGCGAGAGCGCGCGGGCCATGGAGGAGGGCACTCGGCTCGAGGGCGAGCTGCGTGCGGCCACCGCCCAGGCGCGCTTCACGGGGCTGCTCGTGGTGCTGTTGCCGCTGGGCGGGGCCCTGCTCGCAGAGCTGGCCAGCCCGGGCTGGACCGCGGGGCTGCTCGGCTCGCTTCTCACCGTCTGGCTGGTCGGTATCGCTGTCGTGCTGCAGGCGGTGGCCGCCGTGGCGATACGACGCCTGGGACGGGTGCGCCGGTGAGCGCGGCCGTGCCGCTTGCATTCCTCTGTGCCGCCCTCGGCGTGGCCGGCACCGGGCTCGTGGCCGGGGAGGGGCTCTCCGTCGCGCGGAGCTTGCGGCGGCGGTCGATGGGCGAAGTCCACAGCGGCGGGCCTCGGCTGGCTGAGACTCCTGATCCGGGCTGGCGGGCGCTTTCGGCCGGCAGGCGGCGCGTCGCGTGACCTCGACGCGAGGATCGCGGCGGCGGGGCAACCCGGCGGCCTGGGCCCGCGCGAGCTGATGGCCGCCAAGTCGGCCGCCGCTGTGCTTGGAGGTTTGGTCGCCGCGTTGCTGTTCGCGGCCGCGCCGGGGCGGCTCGGGGTGGTGCTGGTGCTGGCCGGGCCCGCGGGCGCTTTCTTCGCTCCCGACCTCTGGCTGCTGCGACGAGCGCGGGAGCGCTCGCGGCGGATGCGGCGCGAGCTGCCGGCCTTGCTGGACCTGCTGCGGCTGAGCGTGGAGGCCGGACGCTCCCTGGCCGTAGCGCTGCGCGAGGTGGGCGCCCGCGCACGCGGTCCGCTGGCCGCCGAGTGGCGCACCGTCGGTCGCGAGGTCGGCCTGGGCATGTCGCTGGATGCCGCGCTCCGGGGCCTGGTCGTCGCGCGCCCCGCTGCCCGAGGTGCGCGCCCTCGTGGCCGCTCTGGAGCGTGCCCGCCGCCACGGCGCGCCGCTTGCCGACACTCTCGCGGCCCAAGCGCGCGACGCGCGCTTCGCCCTGGGGCGCAGCGCACGCGAGGACGCCGCCCGCGCCGGGCCCAAGATCCAGCTGGTGGTGGCGCTGCTCCTCGTCCCATCCGTGCTGCTGCTGGTAGCCGCGGCGCTGATCGCGGCCCTGGTGGGCGGCGGCGGCGCGAGCGGAGCGGCGCTGCCCGTCTAGTACCTCCTTGGTGCAACGGCGCTTGCACAAGCGCGCCATAGCGCGCCCGTACCCCTGTCCGTCCCACCGGTCCCCACGGACCGCCGACCCGCTCGTTGAGCGAAAAACCCTCTAAGGCGGGGTCTTTACAGGGTGCGTTCGGACGGAACGGTGGGGTAGGGTGTTGCGCAGTGGGAAAAAGTGGGGTACGGTGGCCTCATACAGCGACCGGAGTGGCGGGGCTCCTCCCACTCCGCCACTTCGGTCACGACCTTTCAGCCGCAAGCATTTGGCTAGCCGAATGCGCGCGGATCGGAATCAATAGGGATCAGCGTTGGCATTTCGGGGCCACTTCGAACACTCGCTGGACGCAAAGAACCGGCTGAGCATCCCGGCTCGCTTTCGCCCGTCCTTCTCAGCGGGAACCGTGCTGGCCAAGGATCCCGAGACCTGCGTCGCCGTGTGGACCCCCGAGACGCACGAGGCCATCATCGAGCGCGCGTTGGCCGGCTCGAATCCGATGGGCTCGCAGTACCGCAAGCTGAGCCGCTTCTACCAGGGAAACTCCTTCGAGATCGACCTCGACGCGAGCGGGCGAGTGACGCTGCCGCCGCCGCTGCTCGCCCACGCCGGCATCGAGAAGGAGGTCGTGGTGGTTGGGGTGGGGGACCACCTCGAGGTCTGGGACAAGGGGCGCTGGACGCGCGAGCAGGAGGCTCTCGACGCCCAGATCGAGGAGGTGACCGAGAGCCTTGGCAATCCTTCTTGACATGAGCCGCGTGCACACACCGGTGCTGGCCGGCGAGTTGATCGAGCTGACCGCGCCGTCCCCGGGCGAGACGGCCGTCGACGGCACCTTCGGTGCCGGGGGTCACGCCCGCCTGGTGGCCGATCGGATCGGAGCGACCGGCACGCTCATCGGCATCGACCGCGACCCCGCGGCCGAGGCTCGCTACGACGAGCTCGCGGCCGAGGTCGCCTGCCAGACGCGCTTTCTGCGCATGGACTTCGCCGACGGTCTCGCGCTCCTCGCCGGCGAGCAGCGCGAGGCGGATCTGGTCTTCCTGGACCTCGGCGTCTCCTCCATGCAGGTCGACACCCGCGAGCGCGGCTTCTCCTACTCCTACGACGCGCCCCTGGACATGCGCATGGACCCGGGCCAGGAACTCGACGCGCGCGCGGTGGTCAACGACTGGGACGAGCGCCAGCTGGCCCAGGTCTTCCGCCGGCTCGGCGAGGAGCCGAACGCCCGCCGGATCGCTCGCGAGATCGTCCGCCGGCGCCGTTCGGCGCCCATCGTCACCACGGGTGAGCTGGTGGAGGCCATCGAGGCCGCGCTGCCTGCCGCCGTGCGGCGCAAGTTCGGCGGCGGCCATCCGGCCAAGCGCGTGTTCCAGGCGGTGCGCATCGCGGTGAACGGCGAGCTCGACTCGCTCGATCGGGCGCTGCCGTTGGCGTGGGGTCTCCTGCGTCCGGGCGGCCGGCTGGCCGCGATCTCGTTCCACTCCCTCGAGGACCGCCGCGTCAAGCGCTTCCTGGCCGAGCGAGCCCGCGGCTGCGTGTGCCCGCCGGACTTCCCGGTCTGCGTATGCGGCCGCGTGCCGGAGGCCGAGTTGCTCACGCAGCGCGCCGTGGCGGCCACGGCGGGCGAGCTGGCGCAGAACCCGCGCGCGAAGTCCGGCCGCCTGCGCGCGGCCCGAAAGCTGGACACCGAAGGGGTGGCCTGATGGCACGGGCGGCCACCGCGCGCACGGCGCCGGCCAAGCGTGGCGCGCCCTCCCGCAGCCCGGCCCGGCGCCGTCCCACGCCGACGCGCAAGCCGGTCCGCCGAGCGTCGGGCCACTCCAAGGTCAGGGCCGCGGCCCGCCCGCGCGGCGCGCGCATCCTCGACGCGCTGCTCACCGGCCGGGCCTGCATCGCGGTCGTCGGCGTGCTGCTGGTCGGCATCGTCTTCTTCAACGTCGACCTGCTCCAGATGAACCGCGAGATCACGCAGATGGCCGATCGCGCGAGTGAGCTCAAGCGCGAGAACGCGCGACTGCAGGGTGGACCTCGCCCGCCTCGCGAGCAGCGAGCGCATCCAGGAGACCGCGGCGGGCCTCGGCCTCGTGCTGCCCGCGCCGGGGGAGGTGCGCTACCTGAAGTCGCGCCCGCTCGTAGACGCCAAGAACGCCACGCAAGCACATGAGCGCGCCCGACCCCACATACGTCCCGCCCGACCCCGCCGCCAGCGTCCCCGACCCGGCCACCGGCCTGCCGGACCCGGTCACGGGCACGCCCGACCCGACGGCGCCCGAGGGAGCGGAGACCGCAGACCCGGCCACGGGAGCCGACCCCACCGCCGGCCCGGTGGATCCCGCCACCGGCCTGCCGATCGATCCCGCCACTGGCCAGACGCTGTACTCGCCGACCGGCGAGGTACTCGACCCCGCCACCGGCCTACCGCTGAGTCCTCGATGAAGCTGGTCCAGCGCCGGATCGGCCTCATGTTCGCCATCTTCCTGGCGCTGTTGGGCTGCGCCGCCTTGCGCGCCGTCTGGATCGGGACCGTCAAGGCCGGCACGCTCGGGGAGCGCGCGCTCGAGCAGCAGGTCGAGGACCTCGAGATCACCGCCCGGCGTGGAACGATCTTCGATCGCAACGGCGTTGAGCTGGCGGTGTCGGAGGACGCGGTCACGGTGTTCGCGCATCCGTTCCTGATCGACGATCCGGGCGACGTGGCGGCCCGCCTCGCGCCCCTGATCGGGCGCCCCGAGGACGAGCTGATCGAGAAGCTGGGCGACCGAGATGCCAGCTTCGTCTACCTGCGTCGCAAGATGGACGCGTCCCTCGGCCACCGGATCGAGGAGATGCACATCGAGGGCATCGACACCGTCGTAGAGGCCAAGCGCACCTATCCCCAGGGCCATCTCGCCGCGCAGGTGCTGGGCACGGTCGGCACCGAGAACAAGGGCCTGTCCGGGCTCGAATACCGCCGCGAGGAGGAGCTCGGCGGCGAGGACGGCCACCGGCGCGTGGTCAAGGACGCGCTCGGTGAGCCCGTGAGCCTGATCGAGACCGACCGCGCCGAATCGGGCGACGACCTCAGCCTGACGCTCGATGCCGCCATCCAGGAGCGCGTCGAGGCGGTGCTGAGCGAGGTGGGTCAGACCTACACGCCGGCCGGGGCCACCGCGCTCGTCATGGACCCGCGCACAGGCGCCATCCTGGCGCTGGCCAACTGGCCGCGGGTGGACGCCAACAACGTGGAGGGCGCCCCGGAGTACGCGCGCCAGAACCGCGCCATCCAGTTCAACTACGAGCCGGGCTCGACCTTCAAGGCGTTCACGATCGCCGGCGCGCTGGAGGAGAAGCTGATCACGCCCAGCACGCAGTTCGCCGTGCCGCCCACGATCCAGGTCGCCGACCGCGTGATCGGAGAGTCCCACGGCGGCGGCGGCGGGACGCTCACGACGGCGGACATCCTGTCCCAATCGTCCAACGTGGGCACCGTGATGATCGGCCTCAAGCTGGGTGCGACGCGCTTCGATCGCTGGGTTCGCCGCTTTGGCTTCGCGAAGCCCACCGGCGTCGATCTCCCCGGGGAGGACCGCGGCATCGTGCTCGACGTGGACGACTACTCGGGATCTTCGATCGGGAACATGCCCATAGGGCAGGGGCTCTCCGTGACTCCGGTCCAGATGGCGTCGGCCTACACAGCGATCGCCAATGGTGGCCTGAGGCGCCGCCCCTACATCGTCGCGGGCGACCGGCAGCCCCCGCAGCGGGTGCTCTCGGAACGGACGGCGACGCGGGTCTCGCGCATGCTGGAGGGCGTGCTGGGCGCCGGCGGCACCGCGGAGGAAGCGGCGGTGGACGGCTACACGCTCGCCGGCAAGACGGGCACCGCGGAGAAGGCCGAGAACGGCACCTACTCCGACACCGACTTCGTGGCCTCCTTCATCGGTTACGCACCGGCCAAGAACCCGCGCCTCCTGGTGTCGGTGATGGTGGACGAGCCGCGCGGCGACATCTACGGCGGCACCGTCGCGGCGCCGGCCTTCGAGCGGATCATGGAGTTCGCGCTGCCCTACCTGAAGATCCCGCCCGGATAGCGACCGGACGCTCCGGTTCAGGTCTCTGTGGCCTCCGGCTCGGCCAGCGCGCGCAGCTGCCGCGCGCATCCGGCCTTGGGCGAGCCGCAGCTCCTCGAAGGCCCGCTCGGCGGCAAAGGCCGAGCCCTCGACCTCGGTGAGCCGCTCCTCGAGCTCCGCGCGCCGGGCCGTCTCCTCATCGAGCATGTCGAGCAGGTCGCGTTCGGCCATCGCCCAGCGCTCTCGCTCGCGCTCGCTCTCCTCGCGCAGCTCGGCCAGAGCCCTGCGCGCTTCGTCGGCGCCGACGGGCTCCTCTGGCCGCCGTTCGGACCCGAGCGCGCGAACCGCTGCGCGCGCCGATCGCGCTCGCCTCCACCGAGCACGGGCGCGCAGCTCGCGACTCGCCTCCGCAGCGGCGAGCGCCCCGCGCAGCGCCTCGCAGTCTCCAGCTCAGCCGACACCTCCTTGGCCTCGCGCACCCGAGAGCGCGCCGCCTCGAGCTCGGCTTCCGCCTCGGCGAGCTTTGCCTCCAGCGCCGCCACGTACGGGCCCGCGGCGCGTGCTCCCGGCGCCTGCAGGTGGGCCTCGGCATCGGCGAGCTGCTGCTTGAGCGCGCCGAGCTCGGCGCGCAGTGGTGATCCCGCGGGCTCGGCCACGGCTCCGCCCAGCGGCAGAGCCTCCAGCAGGGCGTCGAGAGCCGGGCGCGATGCCACGGCCGGACGCACCGCGCGCCCGGTCAGCGCCGCGATCTCGCTCAGTGCCAGGGCGTCGGCCGGGTCGGCCATCGCCACCAGCAGGATCTCGCCGAGACAGCCCACGGGCACCGCGTGACAGCGCCTTGCGGCTGGCAGGCTCGATCAGATCGGCTGACGGAGCGGTCCACCGCGAAGCCCTCGAGATCGATGTAGTCGATTCCGTAGCGCTCCGCCGTGGCGCGGGCCAGCTGCTCCTCGGAGATGCTGTTCATGTCGACCAGCACGCGCGCAACCGTGGTGCCCGGGCTGCGTGCGGCGCGCACGGCCTGCTCGACGGTCTCACGGGTGGCGAACCCGAGCTCCACGATCACGTCGCTCAGGAAGCCCCGGCGCCCGCTCGTGGCGCTGGGCGGAGTCACTCCCGGCGGCGGCGCGGCGGCCCCGGAGCTCTTGTGCGCGTCCGTGCCGGTCACACCTCGGGTATCGGACGTTCGACCACAACAGTGAGCTTCTGGCCGGTGGAGACGACGAGTGGGGGGGTTATCCTCGGCAGGCGCCCATGACCCTCCGTGAGTTGTTGGGAGATGGAGCGCCCGAGGTCGAGATCTCGGGCCTCGCCTATTCGAGCCAGAGCGTCACTACGGGGACGCTCTTTTTCTGCGTGCCCGGGTTTCGCGCCGACGGCCACGATTTCGCGCCCGAGGCGGTCGCCCGCGGCGCCGCGGCGCTGGTCAGCCAGCGACCGCTCGACCTCGGCGTCCCCGAGGTGGTGGTGGAGGACGTGCGAGCGGCCATGGGGCCGGCGGCGGCGCGCTTCTACGGCGACCCCACGGCCGCGCTGGAAGTGGTGGGCATCACCGGCACCAACGGCAAGACCACGACCGCTTTCCTGGTCCGCCACCTGCTCGAGTCGGGCGATCGCCGCTGCGGTCTCCTCGGCACGGTCAAGCGGGTGGTGGGCGGGGTGGAGGAGGAGGTCGAGCGCACCACCCCGGAGGCCATCGACCTGCAGGCGACCTTCCGGCGGATGGTCGAGGCGGGCGACCAAGCCTGTGCGATGGAGGTGTCCTCGCACGCACTCGAGCTCGGGCGGGCGGCGGGCATTCGCTTCGCGTGCCGAGTGTTCACCAACCTGACGCAGGACCACCTCGACTTCCACGAGACGATGGAGGCCTACTTCCTGTCCAAGCGGCGCCTCTTCGATACCCCAGGGCCCTCGGTGGTCAACGTGGACGACGAATACGGCCGGCGCATCGCAGCGGAGGTCGAGTGCGTGACCTTCGGGATCGAGAACGAGGCCGACTACCGCGCCCGGGAGCTTCGCTTCGACCTCGCGGGCTCGCGCTTTCGCTGCGAGACTCCCGGCGGCGACCTCGAGCTGGAGCTGCCGCTGCCGGGCCCCTTCAACGTCCAGAACGCGCTCGGTGCCATCGCCGCCGCCCGGCTCGTTGGCGTCGACGCCGAGTCGATCGTCGCCGCGCTGCCGCGCTTCGGGCGCGTGCCCGGGCGCTTCGAGGCTGTGGACGAGGGGCAGGACTTCGGCGTGCTGGTGGACTACGCGCACACGCCTGACTCGCTGGAGAACGTGCTGCGCGCCGCGCGCGAGCTGACCCGGGGGCGTGTCCACGTGGTGTTCGGGGCGGGCGGCGACCGCGACCGCGGCAAGCGCCCCCTGATGGGCGACGTGGCGCGGCGGCTCGCCGATCGGGTGCTCGTGACGTCGGACAATCCGCGCAGCGAGCGGCCCGAGGCGATAGTCGACGAGATCATGGAGGGCGCCGGCGCGGACGCCGAGCGCGAGACCGACCGCAGCCGGGCGATCGCGCTGGCCATCGACAGCGCCGAGCCCGGCGACGTCGTGGTGATAGCCGGCAAGGGCCACGAGCAGGGCCAGGAGTTCGAGAACGGGCGCAAGGAGCCCTTCGACGACTGCGACGTGGCCCGCAAAGCCCTGCGCCGCCGGGGAGCGCGGCGATGATCGACCTCTCCGCGCACCGGCTGGCCCGCGCCGCGGGCGGCGAGCTCATCGCCGGCGACCCCGAGCGAGCCGGCCCGAACCGGGCGGTGATCGACTCCCGGGCGGTCGAGCCCGGCGACCTGTTCGTAGGGCTGCCCGGGGCCGCCGCGGACGGCGGACGCTTCGCCCCGGCGGCGCTGGAAGCGGGGGCGTGGGGCGCCATTGTCGCCCCCGAGCACGGCGCTGCCGCGCTGGAGGCTGTCGAGGGAACGGTCGGACACTCGGCCTGCAGCGCCGCGGCGCTGATAGCGGTCGAGCGGCCGCTGGCCGCGCTCGGCTCGCTGGCTCGGGCTTGGCGCGACGAGCTGGGCGCCAAGGTGGTCGGAGTGACCGGCTCGACCGGCAAGACCTCGACCAAGGACATCATCGCCGCCCTGCTCGGCATCCGGATGGCGACCCACGCGAGCCGCGAGAACTGGAACACGGAGATCGGGCTGCCGCTGACGATCCTCGAGGCCGAACGCGGGACGGAGGCGCTGGTGCTCGAGATGGCCATGCGCGGCGAGGGCCAGATCGCGGAGCTGGTGGCGGTCGCGGACCCCGACGTCGGGGTGATCGTCAACGTGGGGCCCGTGCACCTCGAGCTGCTGGAGACCGTCGAGCGCGTGGCCGGCGCCAAGGCGGAACTGATCCGCGACCTGCGCCCGGGCGCCGCCTGCGTGGTGCCGGCCAGCGAGCCGCTGCTCGCCCGCTACCTGCGCGACGACCTCGACACCTGGACGTTCGGCCCGGGCGGCGAGGTGAGCCTGCTGGCCTTCGACGCCACGAGTGGACGCGCCGAGATCGAGGCGCGCATGGAGACCGTCGAGCTGACGCTCTCCTATTCCGAGCCCCACAATCTGCTCAACACCCTGGCCGCCGTGGCCGCGGTGCGGGCGTCGGGCGTCCCGGCGGGAGGGCCGGTGAATGTGCGCTTCTCCTCGCTGCGCGGCGAGGTCGTGGAGCTTCCCGGCGGGGTTACCGTGGTCAACGACTGCTACAACGCCAATCCGATGTCGATGCGGGCGGCCCTGGACCACCTCGAGGCGAGCGCCGCCGGGCGCCGGATCGCCGTCCTCGGGACGATGGCCGAGCTGGGCCCCGAGTCGGCGAGCTACCACCGCGAGATCGGGTCGCACGCGTCCCGGCTCGGCATCGATGTGCTCGTGCCGGTGGGCGACGACGCGCTCGACTACACGAGCGGCTTCGACGGTGAGATTCACCCGGTCGCGACCCCCGAGGAGGCGGGCGCTCTGCTGGAGGAGCTGGCCCGGCCCGGGGATCGAGTGCTCATCAAGGGCTCGCGCTCCGTCGGCCTCGAGCGGGTGCTCGCCTAGTGGCCGCTCCCACAAGTAGGAGCATCTACTAGAGGCGATGCTCGGCGAGGTTCTCATCGGAGGCATGGCCTCCCTGCTCATCTGCATGTTTCTGGGGCCGCGCTTCATCGAGTTCCTGCGCGTGAAGGAGTTCGGCCAGCAGATCCGCGAGGAGGGCCCGGCCGGCCACCACGGTAAGGCGGGCACGCCGACGATGGGCGGACTGGTCGTGATGCTCGCCGTCTGCGTGCCCTTCCTGATCATCTCCGACTACTACGCGGCCAGCCTCTGCGTCCTGGGCACGGCGCTGGCGATGACCGCGCTCGGCTTCGCCGACGACATGATCAAGCTGCGCAAGCGGCGCTCGCTCGGGGTGTCGGGCAAGACCAAGCTGCTCGTTCAGGCCCTGACCGCGATCGGGTTGTGGCTCGTGGTGACGCAGTACGTGGAGAGCGAGGCGACGCTCGACCTGCGCTTCGTCGACGCCTCGATAAACCTCGGCTTCGGCTACCCCGTCCTGATCTTCCTGGTACTGGCCGGCTCCACCAACGGGGTCAACCTCACCGATGGCCTGGACGGCCTCGCCGCGGGCTGTTGCGCGATCGTCTTCCTGGCCTTCACCGCGATGACGTTCATCACCCGAGGCGGCCCGTTCCTCGACCTGGCCTTGCTGTGCGGCTGTCTCGTCGGCGCCTGCGTGGGCTTTCTCTGGTTCAACTCCTTCCCCGCCTCGGTGTTCATGGGCGACACCGGCTCACTCGGGTTGGGCGGGGCGATCGCCAGCCTCGCCGTGATCACCAAGACCGAGGTGCTGCTGATCCTGATCGGCGGCATCTTCGTGATCGAGGCGCTCTCGGTGGCGATCCAGGTGTTCGCCTTCCAGCGCTTTCGCAAACGCGTCTTCCTGATGGCGCCGATCCACCACCACTTCGAGCTGATGGCCTGGTCGGAGACCAAGATCATCCTCCGCTTCTGGATCGTGGCCGCGATCTGCTCGGCGATCGGCTTCACCTTCTACCAGCAGTCGATCACGCCGGAGCCTGGATGGGCCCCGGGGTCAGTGCCCGGAGCGCCGGGCGTGCCAGTTCCAGCTGATCAGGCTGCTGGGCCGGCGGCCGCAGTTCCAGTTGACGATGTCGCTGTCGTCGCCGACGTTGTTCCACTGGCACTTCCAGCGGCGGCCCTGCGCGTCGCGCTGGTGGATGAAGCTGCGCGACGCCTGCCCTGTGTAGTCGCTGCGCTCGTCGAAGCGCCGGGCCAGGCGGTGCGCCACCACCGAGCCCACCTCGCACCCCACGCCGCTGAAGACGGTCAGGCTGTGGATCGGGTGGTCGTTGCCGGGAGAGCAGCCGCGCGCCGCCGCGCTGCCGGGCGCCGCGAGCCCCGCGGCCAGGCCGAACATCGCCAGGACGAGCACGAGGTTGGTCCGCGGCTTTCTCACGTCCCCTTGATCGGCGCGGGCCACGTGATCTGAAGCCGCCCCTCTAGGCTCGGCGCCGATGAGGCCCCCGCTTCCCGCCGGCCCCTATCTCGTGGTCGGCCTGGCCCGCTCGGGGCTGGCCGCCGCGCGCATGCTGCGCGAGCACGGCGAGGTGCTGGCCTGTGACCGGGGGCGGCCCGAGCTGCCCTCCGGGTTCCCCGCCGCGCTGAACAGCGACGGCCTGGAGCTGCTGGATCGCGCGGCCGTTGTCGTCAAGAGCCCCGGCGTTCCCGGTCGGGCTCCGGTGATCGCCGCGGCGCACGCGCGAGGCATGCCGGTGATGGGGGAGCTGGAGCTGGCCTGGCGCCTGCTGCCCAACCGCTTCGTGGCGGTCACGGGCACGAACGGCAAGACCACCACGGTCGAGCTGCTGGGGGCGATCTGGCGCGAGGCGGGCCTGGCGGTGGCGGTCGCGGGCAATGTGGGCACGCCGCTCGCCTCGCTGGTCGGCAAGCTGGAGGCCGAGGCCACTGTGATCTGCGAGGTGTCGAGCTTCCAGGCCGAGGACAGCGTGGAGCTCGCCCCCGACACGGCGCTGCTGTTGAACGTGAGCGAGGATCACCTCGACCGTCACGGCAGCGTCGAGGCCTACCGCGACGCGAAGCTCAGCCTCTTCGCGCGCCAGCACGCCGGCCAGCTGGCGGTGGCCCCGACGGGGTTCGAGCTGCCCGGTCGCGCACGGCGGATCGAGTTCGGCGACCCGCGCGAGCTGCCGCTTTCCTCGGAGGAGATCCGGCTGCGGGGGCCCCACAACCTCGAGAACGCGATGGCCGCCTCGGCCGTGGCGCTGTCGAACCGGGTGCCCGCTGCGGCGGTGGCGAGCGCGCTGCGCGGATTCGCCGGCGTTCCCCACCGCCTGGAGGAGGTCGGCACAGTTGCGGGAGTGCTGTACGTCAATGACTCCAAGGCCACCAATGTGGAGTCCGCCCGGCGGGGAATCGAGTCCTTCGACGACGCCGGGGTGCACGCGATCCTCGGCGGCAGCCTCAAGGGGAGCGACTTCAGGGGGCTGCGCCCCGCGGTGGCCGCCCGCTGCCGGGCGTGCTACCTGATCGGGGAGGCGGCGGCGCAGCTCGCCGGCGACCTCGAGGACACCGGGGTCTCGCTTCGAGTGAGCGGCGACCTCGAGACGGCGGTTCGCGACGCCGCGGCGGCGGCGCAGCCGGGCGAGGTGGTGCTGCTCTCCCCGGCCTGCGCGAGCTACGACCAGTTCCGCGACTACGAGGCCCGGGGCGACCGCTTCAGAAGCCTCGTGCCGGGCGCATAGGCGCATCCACCGCGGGCATGATTTGAGCCGCGAGCGTAGAAGAACGTCCCATGGCGAGAAGGCATCGCTCCGGCGCGGGCCGCCCGCGCCCTCGCGCACGGCGCATCGCTCCGGCGCGGGCCAGCCCGCGCCCTCGCGCACGGCGCATCGCTCCGGCGCGGGCCAGCCCGCGCCCTCGCGCACGGCCTCTGAGGCGCGCCCGGGGACGACCGGTCGAGTACTCGATCCTCTATACGGCGACGCTGTGCCTGCTCGCCGGCGGCGCCGTGATGGTGTACTCGGCCAGCTCGGCGGAGTCGCTGCTCGCGGGCTCGGGCGACGCTTCCTTCTACCTCAAGCGCTACCTGCTGTTCGGCGTTATCGGGCTCGTGGTCCTGCACGCGACCTCTCGCAACGGCCTGGCGGTGATCCGGGCGTTCACGCCGGTGTTGCTGGTGTCGTCGTTCGTGCTCACGGTCGCGGTGATGCTGCCCGGCTTCGGCGTGACAGTGAACGGCGCCACCCGCTGGCTCGGCGCCGGACCGCTCCAGTTCCAGCCCTCCGAGCTGCTCAAGGTCGCGATCGTGCTCTACACCGCGCAGGTGCTCGCCGCGCGCCCGAAGAGCACCAAGACGCTGGGCGGTCTGGTCAAACCGCTGCTGCTCGTGGTGGGCGCCGCCTGCCTGCTGCTGCTGAAGCAGCCGGACATGGGCACCGCGATGGTGATCTGCTTCACCGTGGGTGCGCTGCTCGTGACGGCGGGGACGCCCGTGCGCCTGCTGGGCTCGATCTTCGCCGCACTCGCCGTGGCCGCCTTGCTGATGGCGATCGTCGAGCCCTACCGGCGCGAACGGCTCACGGCGTTCCTGGACCCGTTCTCCGACGCCGGCGACAGCGGATTCCAGGCCGTGCAGGCGCTCACCGCGATGGGCTCCGGCGGCTTCTTCGGCGTCGGCCTCGGCGAATCGGTTCAGAAGATCTTCTACCTGCCAGAGGCGCATACGGACATGATCCTGGCCATCATCGGCGAGGAGCTGGGCCTGATCGGCGTGCTGGCCACGGTCGTCCTGTACGGCATGATCGCCTACGCCGGGCTGCGCGCGGCGAAGCTGGCCCGCGACCTGCACGCGAAGCTGCTCGCCGCGGGAATCACCTCGCTCATCCTGTGCCAAGCCACGCTGAACTTCTTCGCGGTGATGGGCATGGCGCCGCTCACCGGTGTCCCGCTTCCGTTTCTCTCCTACGGGGCCACCAACCTGATCGTGCTGATGGGAGCCATGGGTCTGCTGCTGAACGTGGCCGCCACGGGCGGCCGGGCGGCCCGCGGCAGACCGGCCAAGCCGCAGCTGGCGGCGATCGAGGGTGGCCGGGGCCGGCGGCCGCGCGAGACGGTCGCCCGCCAGCGCCGCCGCGCATAGGTGCGATTTGCCCCGGATCGTGATCGCCGCGGGTGGGACGGCGGGACATGTGGTGCCGGCGCTGGCCGTAGCCGATGTCCTGAGCGAGCGCGGTGCCGAGGTCGAGTTCATCGGCGGCGAGCGCGCCGAGGCCGAGCTGGTGCCGGCGGCGGGCTATCCGCTGCACCGCCTGCGCGTGGCGGGAATGGACCGCGGCAACGCACTGCGTGCGGCCCGGGCGCTTCTGCTCGCCGCTCGGGCGACGACGCAGGCGCGAGGGCTCCTGAAGCGGCTCGGAGCCGACGCGGTCATGGGTGGCGGGGGGTACGTCGCCGGGCCCGTGGGCCTCGCGGCGCGCAGCCTGCGCCTACCGCTCGTGCTGACGGAGGCGGACAGCCACCTGGGCGTCGCCAATCGCCTGCTGGCGCCGCTCGCCCAGAGGGTGTTCCTGGCCTTCCCGATCGAGGGGCGCTCGGGGGCGAAATGGATCGTGGCCGGCCGGCCGGTGCCCGCGGCCACCGGCCGGGTCGACCGCGCGGCGGCGCGTGAGCGTTTCGGCGTCGCACCGGACGAGCCCTGCGTACTCGTGTTCGGCGGGTCGCTGGGCGCCCGGCGCCTCAATCACGCGGCGCTCGACGCGTTCGGCACCGCGGCCCCGGGCGTGGTTCTGCACGCCAGCGGGCAGCGCGACCATCCCGAGCTTCGCGAGCGCCTCGACGAGCTCGGGTCGCCTGCCTCACTACCACCTCTACCCCTACGTCCTGCCCTTCGCCGAGCTGCTCGCGGCATCCGACCTCGTGGTCGCCCGGGCCGGCGGGTCGGTGATGGAGGTGGCCGCGGCCGGGCGGCCCGCGATCCTCGTGCCCTACCCGCACGCCACGGCCGACCACCAAACGCTCAACGCTCGCTACATGGAGCGCGCGGGCGCGGCCGTGGTGGTGCCCGACGCCGAGCTCGACGGCCCCCGTCTCGCCCGCGAGGCGGGCTCCCTCCTGGGCGCCCCCCATCGCATGGCGGCCATGACCAAGGCCGCGCGGGCCGTGGCCAAGCCCGAGGCAGCGCGGCGAATCGCGGACGAGCTCCTGGCGCTCGCCGGCGGAGGCTCAGCCCTCGGGACCGGTGGGAAGCGGTCGTGAGCCCGAGCAGACCAGGCGCAGCCAGCCGATCCGGCCCTCGCGCTCGCTCAGGTAGGCCTGCTGCTCGACGAGAAAGGAGCCGTTCGGAGTTCGCAGCCGGTAGCGATAGCCCACACGCTCGCGATCGGCCACCGTGTCGGTCTCGACCGAGACCAGCTGCTCGACGTGCTCGTCGGGTTCGATCCAGCGCTTGAGGATCTGCTCGACGGCCGGGGGGTCGGTGGCCTCCCAGAGGCGATTCGGTGTGAGTGCTCGAAAGTCGACCTCGGGATGAAGGAGCTCGGCGACGCGAGCGTAGTCCTTTGCCGTGACCGCTTCGGCAAAGGCGGCGCCCAGACTTGTGACCGTATCGGGCATTGCCCAAAGAATATGGTCCAACGGCAATGAGCGAAGGCGCCTTCGCGGGTCGCAGCCTGCACTTCATCGGCATCGGCGGGGCCGGCATGAGCGGGCTCGCGCTGGTGGCCGCTGCCCTCGGGGCGCGCGTCACGGGCTCCGACCAGGCGGAGTCGAGCTATTGCGAGGGCCTGCGCGCCCGAGGGATCCAACCGGTGACTCGGGCACGACGCGGTCAACTATCCGCAGGGGGCGGAGGTGGTCGTGTCGACGGCGATCCCACTGGACAATCCCGAGCTCTCGGCCGCCAGGGCGGCCGGAGCGAGCGTCCTGCACCGAGGCGATCTGCTCGCCGAGCTCTCGCGCCTCAGGCGCACGATCGCGGTCAGCGGCACCCACGGAAAGACGACGACGGCCTCGATGGCGGCCCACGTTCTGCTCGAGTGCGGCCGCGAGCCGGCCTTCCTGATCGGCGGCGAGCTGCGCTCCGCTCACACCAACGCCGGCTGGGGAGCGGGGGAGTGGGCGGTAATCGAAGCCGACGAGTCCGATCGCTCCTTCCTGAAGCTCGACCGCGAGGTGGCGGTGATCACGAACGTCGAGCTCGACCACCACTCGACCTACGCCGGCCTCGGCGAGCTGGAGGACGCGTTCGCGCGGTTCGCCGCGCCCGCGCGCCTGCGTGTGCTCGGACCCGGCGTCGAGCTGGCCGACGAGGGCGTCTCGTTCGGCATCGACGAGGGCGACGTGCGGGCCACCGGCCTCGAGCTGCTCCGCGGCGGCTCGCGCTTCGAGATCGACGGCACGGCGGTCGAGCTGTCCGTGCCCGGCCGCCACAACGTGCTCAACGCCCTCGCGGCGCTCACGGCCTGCAGGCGCGCTGGGGTGGAGCACGTGGAGGCGGCGGCCGCGCTCGCGAGCTACAGCGGCGCCGGGCGGCGCTTCGAGGCACACGGGGTGAGCGCGGGCGGCGCGCTGGTCTTCGACGACTACGCCCACCACCCCACCGAGGTGCGCGCGACGCTCGAGGCGGCCCGGACGCTCGAGCCGAGGCGTCTGTTCGCCTGCTTTCAGCCCCACCTCTACTCGCGAACGCTGAAGTTCGCGCGGGAGTTCGGCGTTGCCCTGGCGCTGGCGGACGTGGTGATCGTGCTCGACGTCTACGCGGCCCGTGAGCGGGCCGAGGACTTTCCGGAGGCCAGCGGACTGCTCGTGGCCGCGGCCGCGGCCGACGCGGCCGGCGGGCGTCCCGTGTGGTGGCTGCCGCGAAGCGAGGACGCCGAGCGTCTGCTGGCCGGCGAGCTGCGCGAGGGAGACCTGCTCCTGACGCTGGGCGCGGGAGACGTCGATCGGGTGGCGAGGCACCTCGCGCGGTGACGGCGATCCCGCCAGGCGTCGAGCGCGACCGCCCCCTCGCGCGGCTCACGACCGTGCGAACCGGCGGTCCCGGGGACTTCTTCGCTCGCCCCGACTCCGCGGAGCGGCTGGCCGAGCTGCTGGCCTGGGCCGACGCCGAGCAGATCGCTGTAGGAGTGGTGGGCTCGGGATCGAATCTGCTGATAGCGGATGCGGGATTCCGAGGACTCGTCATGAAGCTGGACGGCGCGCTCGCCACGATCGAGCAGCGGGGGGAGCGCCTGCTCTGCGGCGGCGGCGCGCGGCTCCCGCAGGCCGCGGCCCACGCCGCGCGCGCCGGGCTGAGCGGTCTCGAGTTCGGGGTCAACATCCCCGGCACCGTTGGTGGGGCGGTGAAGATGAACGCGAACGCCTACGGCGGGGATCTCGCGCGCGTGCTCGAATGGGTCGACGTAGCCGCCCCCGGCGGAACCGAGCGCCGGACGCCCGACACCCTCGGCTTTGCCTATCGCCGCTCGAATCTCGGCGACGCGCGAGATCGTCGCCGGGGCCTCGTTCGCCCTCTCGACGGCCGAGCCCGAGAGCGTCAAGGCGACGCTCGCCGAGATGCGCACGGCGCGCAGGGCGGCCCAGCCCTCGGGCATCAAGACCTTCGGGTCGACGTTCAAGAATCCCGACCACCCCGAGGCGGAGGGGCGCAGCGCCGGCGTGCTGCTCGACGAGGCGGGCTGCCGCGGTCTCCAGGTGGGCGGTGCCCGCTTCTCGGAGAAGCACGCGAACTTCGTCGAGAACACGGGTGAGGCCACGACCGCGGACGTGATCGCCCTCATGGCCGAGGGCAGGCGCCGTGTACGCGAGCGCTTCGGCGTCGCGCTCGAGCCCGAGGTCCAGCTCCTGGGCGACGTCGACACCTCGGCCCTCTGGGACGACGAGCCGTGAGCGGGCTGGCGGCCACACTGGCGCGCGGGCGGCTGTCGTTTGCGCGCTCGCTGCCCAAGCCCTCGCCGCGCCTGCGGCGCCGGCTGCTGGTCCTGCTCGCGCTCTCGCTCGTGCTCGCCGGTGGCTTTCAGTTCTGGCTTCGCGACTCGTCGCTGGTGGCGGTGGACGAGGTCAAGATCACCGGGCTCACGACATCCGACGCGACCCGGGTGCGCATGGCCCTTGCCCACGTGGCCGAGGACATGACGACCCTGCACGTCGACCGCGACCGGCTGGACCGAGCGGTCGAGGCCTACCCGGTGGTTCGCGAGCTGAAGGTCACCCCCGAGTTTCCCCATGGCCTGAAGGTGGAGGTCGTCGAGCACGTGGCCGCCGCTCTGGCGGTCAGCGAATCGGGGCGGGTCCCCGTGGCGGGAGACGGCACCCTCCTGCGCGGGATGCCGGTCGAGGGCCGGCTGCCCACGATCGCGATCGAGGGCGCCTTCCGCGGCGATCACCTGCGCGACGGAAACGGCCTCGCCGCGGCCGCGGTGGCCGGCGCCGCGCCGGCCGTCCTGCGCCGCCGCATCGAGGAGGTGTCCCGGCGCTCGGAGGAGGGCCTCGTGGCCGAGCTGGGCGACGGCCCGGAGCTGATCTTCGGGTCCGCCACGCAGCTGGCGGCCAAGTGGGCCGCGGCCGCGCGCGTGCTGGCCGACCCCGAGGCCGAGGGGGCGAGCTACATCGACCTGCGCATCGCGAGCCGTCCGGCCGCCGGAGGTCTCCCCGCGGAGACGGTCGCCCCCGTGGCGCCCGCTGGAACGGTGCCCCAGCTTGCGCCGGTGCCCGGCGCCGCGGCCACGGACCCGAACGCCGCCCAGACCACCGACCCCTCACTGGCGCCGGATACGGCCACGGGCGCAGCAACCGGCGAGACGCCCCAGGACCCCGCCGCCACCACGCCCACGACTCCGCCGGCCACCACCACTCCGCCCCCGGGCACCACCCCGGCGACGCCCCCCGTGACCCCGCCTACACCCCTCCCCGGGGGCGGCGCCGAGGGCGGCGCGGAGGCGCCGACCGTGCCCTGAAAAACCCTGTAGCTTTGATCGAGGCTTCGGGCAGAGTCTCGACCACGCCTTGAGGTCTCCGTGCACGATTTGTTGCGAGGACGGTTGACACTTGCGGCGAATCCCGCCTACAGTGCGTGGTTGCGGGATTCGGGAACCCTAGATGAACGCTTGAGCTTCGGACGGTAGAGGGAGAAGCAACCTCCAAATGGACACAGGCAGCTATCTGGCGGTCATCAAGGTCGTCGGGATCGGCGGCGGTGGAACGAACGCGGTCAACCGCATGGTGGATGCCGGCCTCAAGGGCGTCGAGTTCATCGCGGTCAACACCGACGCCCAGGCGCTGCAGATGTGCGACGCCGACATCAAGCTCCAGATCGGCGACCAGCTCACGAAGCGGCCTGGGGGCGGGGGCGAATCCCGAGGTGGGCTACGGCGCGGCCAACGAGAGCCGCGACGAGATCAAGGAGGCGCTCAAGGGCGCGGACATGGTCTTCGTGACCGCCGGCGAGGGGGGCGGCACCGGCACCGGCGCGGCTCCGGTGATCGCCGAGGTGTCAAAGCAGGAAGTCGGGGCTCTCACCGTGGGAGTGGTGACCAAGCCGTTCGACTTCGAGGGCACCCAGCGGATGCGCCAAGCCGTGGACGGCATCGACAGCCTGCGTGAGCAGGTCGACACGATGATCGTGATCCCCAACGAGAAGCTGCTCGCCGTGGTCGAGCGCCGCACGAGCATCCTCGACGCCTTCCGCGAAGCCGACAACGTGCTCGGTCAGGGCGTGCAGGGCATCACCGACCTGATCACCACCCCGGGCCTGATCAACCTCGACTTCGCCGACGTGCGCACGATCATGCAGGACGCCGGCTCGGCGCTGATGGGCATAGGAGAGGCCTCCGGCGAGAGCCGGGCGTCCGAGGCGGCCAAGAACGCCGTCTCGAGCCCGCTGCTCGAGCAGTCGGTCGAGGGCGCCATGGGGATCCTGCTCAACATCACCGGCGGCAGCGACCTGGGGCTGTTCGAGGTCAACGAGGCGGCCGAGATCATCCAGGGCGCCGCGGACCAGAACTCGAACATCATCTTCGGCGCCGTGGTCGACGACGCGATGGCCGACGCCGTGCGAGTCACGGTGATCGCCACGGGCTTCGAGCGTCCGGGCCGCGGGCCGCTGTTCAGCGAGGACTCGACCGGCCGCCGGCGCGAGCCGCGCCGGCGGGACGTGACGCTCGACGACCGCCAGCGCGAGTCGCTCGAGATCTCGGACGACGACATCGACGTACCGTCGTTCCTCCGAGACTGAGGGTGTCCGCGCGCACGCGGCCGAGCCACGTGCTTACGGCTGGCTCACCGCGCGAGATCGAGCCGGGCCAGACCGCCGAGGCCTTCGCAGCCATGCGAGAGCTGCGCTCCCACCACGCCGACGAGGCCGAGTTCGTGCGCCGTGTGGACGAGCTCCAGCGCCCCGAGGGCTACCGCATGGTCGGCGTATTCGAGGACGGGCGCTGCGTTGCCGTAGCCGGCTTTCGCGAGCTGCACACCCTGGCCTGGGGCCACGTCATGTACGTCGACGACCTCTCGACCCACCCCGACGGGCGCCGCCGCGGCCACGGCCGCGCGCTGCTCGAGTGGTGCGCCGAGGAGGCCAGGCGCCTCGGCTGCGACGCCCTGCACCTCGACTCCGGCGTCGAGGCCGACCGCCTCGACGCGCATCGTCTCTATCTGAACACCGGCATGCGCATCACCAGCTACCACTTCGCCAAGCCCCTGTGATCGAGGCGGCGCCCCGCCTCGCGCTGCAGGCCGAGCGCGAGCTCGAGGCGCTCGTGGGGGTCTCGACGCCCTCCGGTGACGTCGCGCGCTCCGAGGAGGCGGTCGCCCTCTGTGTGGCCTTTCTGCCGACCGAGGCGCGCATCGAGCGCCTCGAATGCTCCACCGAGGGCCACGCCCCGGATCTGGTCGGCCGCCTGGACGGCACCGGCGCCCTGCGCGTGCTGTTGCTCGGCCATCTCGACACCGTGGTGGGCCATCTCGCCCATCGCCCGCTGCAGCGCGAGGGCGACCGGCTGAACGGCTCGGGCGCCGTGGACATGAAGGGCGGCGTGGCGCTCGCCCTCGGGGTGATGCGGGAGCTGGCGGCGCTGCCCGACCTCTACGCCGAGCTTGCGGTGCTGCTGGTGAACGACGAGGAATGGCGCACCGCGCGCTTCGGCCACGCGGACCGCTTCGAGGGCTTCGACGCCTGCCTCTGCTTCGAGGCCGGCGAGCGCACCGCGAACGGCGAGGACGCGGTCATCGTCAAGCGCAAGGCCGCCGCGACGCTGCGGGTGGAGGCCCTCGGGCGCCCCGCCCACTCCGGGTCGGCGCCCGACAAGGGCCGCAGCGCGCTCCTCGCCCTGGCCGACGCCGCCCAGCGGATCGCCGCCCACCACGACCCGGGCGGCCCCGATCGCCTGACCGCGGTGCCGACCATCTTTCGTTCGGGGGAGGCCTTCAACGTCGTGCCGCCCGCTGGGGAGCTCGTATGCGACCTGCGGGCCGACCGCCTGGTCGCCTTCACGCCTGTGATGGAGGCGGTGCCGGACGAGGTCGACGAGGTGATCCTGGAGACGACGCTCGTGCGGGCCTGGCCCGGGATGGAGACCGGCGAGGCCGCCGCGCCGCTGCTCGAGCGGGCGGCCGCGCTGCTCGGACGCCCGATCGTCGCTTCCGAGCGAGGGGGGGCGAGCGATGCCTCCCACATGGCCGTGACCATCCCGCTGACCGTGGACGGCCTCGGTCCGCGCGGCGGCGGCGCGCACACGCCCAACGAGTGGGTGAGCGCGAAGTCGCTGCTCACGCGCGCCGAGGTCGCGCTCGCCGTGGTGGCCGCCCTCCTAGACGATGCGCCGCGGCGCTAGCCTCCGGGGCGAGTTGCCGTCTCCTGCCGCCGACACCCTGCGCCGCGCGCCGCTGTTCGAGCGCCACGAGCGGGCCGGAGCGAAGCTCGTGCCCTTCGCCGGGTGGGAGATGCCGGTTCAGTACGAGGGGATCCGCCAAGAGCACGTGGCGGTCCGCACCGGCGCCGGGATGTTCGACGTATCCCACATGGGCGAGATCGAGACCTCCGGGCCGCAGGCCGAGCGGTTCCTGCAGCGCATCCTGTCCAACGACCTCGGGAAGCTCGCCGAGCGCGGGGCGCAGTACGCGCTGCTGTGCAAGGACAACGGCGGCGTGCTCGACGACCTGTTCACCTACCGCCTGGGCCCGAAGCAGCCGGCTCGGCCGGCTGCGCAGGGAACGGCGTCAGGCGACCGCTTCCTCACCGTCACCAACGCCGCCAATCACGAGAAGGATTTCGCCTGGTTTCAACGCCAGGCGGGGGGCTACGACGTCGAGGTCAAGGACGCCCACGCCGACTGGGCGATGCTGGCGGTCCAGGGGCCGAAGGCGCGCGCGGCGCTTGCGGCGATCACTGAGGGCGAGCTCCCGAAGCGCATGCGCACCGCCGAGCTCCCGGTCGCCGGCGTGCCCACCCTGGTCTGCGGCACCGGGTACACCGGCGAGGACGGCTGTGAGCTGATGATCCCCCCGGCCGGGGCGGCGACCGTCTGGGACGCCCTGCTCGAGCAGGGCGTCACGCCGGCGGGCCTGGGCGCGCGCGACACGCTGCGCCTCGAGGTGTGCTTTCACCTCTACGGCAACGACCTGTCCGAGGAGCGCAACCCGATCGAGGCCGGCCTGGGCTGGGCCTGCAAGCTCGACACGGACTTCATCGGCTCGGACGCCCTGCGGGGCGTCGAGCCCGAGCAGACGCTCGTGCCCTTGGCCTTCACCGGCCCCGGCATACCGCGACAGGACAACCCGGTCAAGGCGCCGCACGGCGCCGGGGTCGTCACCAGCGGCAGCATGTCGCCCTGCCTGGAGATCGGGATCGGGATGGCCTATGTGCCGGTCGCCGACGCCGAGCCGGGCACCGAGATCGAGGTGGACGTGCGCGGCAAGCCGCGCGCCGCCGAGGTGCGGGAGAAACCGCTGTTCAAAAGGAGAGAGGAGTCAAGTGGCTGAGGCCAGCTACCCCGATGACCTGAAGTACCACGAGGAGCACGACTGGGCACGCATAGACGGAGAACAGGCGACGTTCGGGATCACCTGGTATGCCCAGGACGCCCTGGGGGAGGTGGTCTTCTTCGATCCGCCCGAGGTCGGCGCCTCGATCTCCAAGGACGGCGCGTACGCCGAGGTGGAGTCGGTCAAGGCCGTGTCGGACGTGTTCGCCCCCCTTTCCGGCGAGATCACCGAGGTCAACCAGGGCCTGGCCGACTCGCCGGAGAAGATCAACGAGGACCCCTACGGGGAGGGCTGGCTGGTCAAGGTCAAGCTCTCGGACCCCTCGGAGGTGGATGCGCTGCTCGACGTCGGTACCTACAAGGAACTGCTCTCCTAGCGCTAACGTCGTACCCACCCGAGATGAGCCGCTACACCGCAGTGACCGACGAGGACCTGGAGGCGATGCTCGCCGCCATCGGCGTCGGCTCGCTGGAGGATCTGTTCGCGGACATCCCCGAGTCGGTGCGGCTGGGACGCGAGATCGACCTGCCGGCGGGTCGCTCCGAGCCCGAGGTCAACGACCACCTGGCCTCGCTGGCCGCGCGCAACCGCCACTGCGACGCGGAGACGAGCTTCCTGGGCGCGGGTATGTACGACCACTACGTCCCGGCGCTGATCGACAACCTGCTCTCGCGCTCTGAGTTCCTCACCCCCTACACGCCCTACCAGCCCGAGATCTCGCAGGGCGGCCTGCAGGTGATGTTCGAATTCCAGACCGCGATCTCCGAGCTCACCGGCCTGCCCGTGTCGAACGCCTCGGTGTACGAGGGGCCGAGCGCAGTGGCCGCGGCGGGCTATCTGGCCAAGCTCGAGGCGCGGCGTGGCAAGCTGGTCGCGAGCCGCGGCCTGCATCCGCATTCGCGAGCGGCCCTGCGCACTCACGCCGCGGGATACGGCATGACCGTCGAGGAGGTTCCGCTGAGCCCGGAGGGCGCGACCGAGCCGAAGGCGCTACGGGACGCGCTCGACGACGACACCGCCGCCGTGTTCGTGCAGCAACCGAACTTCCTGGGGACGGTCGAGGAGCTGGGGGAGCTGGCCGAGCTTGCCCACGACGGCGGTGCCCTGGCCATCTGCGCCGCCGACCCGCTGCCGCTCGGGATCCTCAAGCCCCCCGGCGAGCAGGGCATCGACATCTGCGTGGGCGAGGGCCAGACGCTCGGCAACCGGCTCGACTTCGGCGGGCCCTCCTTCGGATTCTTCGCGGCCGCCGAGCGCTTCATCCGCAAGATGCCGGGGCGGATCGCGGGCGAGACGCGCGACACCGACGGCCGCCGCGGCTTCGTGCTCACCCTCCAGACGCGTGAGCAGCACATCCGCCGCGAGAAGGCGACCCACAACATCTGCACGGCGCAGGCGCTCAACGCGCTGGCCGGGGTGGTTTACCTGTCCTGGCTGGGTCGGCGCGGGCTGGTCGAGCTGGCCGAGCTCCTGCTGCGCCGCACCCACTACGCCCGGGAGGCGCTCGGGCTCGAAGCGATCAACCCCGGGCCGGTGGTGCGCGAGTTCGCGGTGAGGGTGCCCGACCTCGAGGCCCTGTTCAAGGCGGCCCGGGACGAGGGAGTCAATCCGGGCTACCGGCTGGGAAGCGACTACCCCGAGTACGAGGACGGTCTGCTCGTGGCCATCACCGAGCGCCGGACCAAGAGGGACATCGACCGCCTGGCCGCGCTCGTGGCCTCGGTGCGCGAGGGCGTGGCGGCGTGAGCCTCGATCCGCGGGAGCACGACACCGTCACCGTGTTCGAGCGCTCGCGCGAGGGGCGCCGTGCCTTCACCGCCCCCGAGAGCGACGTGCCCGACGTACCGGTGGAGGAGCTGCTGCCGGCCTCCCAGGTCCGGGAGCGCCCGGCGGCGCTGCCGGAGATCTCCGAGCCCGAGCTGGTGCGCCACTACGTGACGCTGTCCTCGAAGAACTTCCACCTCGACGAGGGCTTCTACCCGCTCGGCTCGTGCACGATGAAGCACAACCCCAAGCTGCACGAGCGCGTCGCGGCGCTGCCCGGCCACGCCCGGCTGCACCCCCTCCAGGATCCCGAGTACGCGCAGGGCGCGCTCGAGCTGATGTGGCGCCTCCAGGGCGCGCTGGGCGAGATCGCCGGGTTGCCGCACGTATCGCTGCAGCCGAGCGCGGGCTCCCACGGCGAGCTGGCCGGGCTGCTGCTCACCCGGGCCTACCACGAGGATCGCGGCGAGCAGCGCACGAAGGTGCTCACGCCGGACACCGCCCACGGGACCAACCCGGCCACCGTGACCATGGCCGGCTACAAGGTCGTCAAGGTGGGGACCGCCGAGGACGGCGGGGTGGACGTCGACGACCTGCGCTCGAAGGCCGACGACGACGTCGCCTGCCTCATGCTCACGAACCCGAACACGCTGGGGCTCTTCGACCGCAACATCGAGGAGATCAAGCGCATCGTGGACGGCGTCGGGGCGACGCTCTACTACGACGGAGCCAACCTGAACGCGGTGATGGGCATCTCGCGGCCGGGCGACATGGGCTTCGACATCGTCCATTTCAACCTGCACAAGACCTTCACCCAGCCTCACGGCGGCGGCGGGCCGGGGGCGGGCCCGATCGCCGTGTCGGAGCGCATCGAGCCGTTCCTTCCTACGCCTCAGGTCGTGCGCCGGGCCGGTGACGAGAACGGCGCCGAGCCGCGCTTCGACCTCGACCACGACCGGCCCAAGTCGATCGGCAAGCTGCGTGGCTTCCAGGGCAACTTCGGCGTGTTCGTGCGCTCCTACGCCTACATCTGCTCGCTGGGAGCGGACGGGCTCAAGGACGTCTCCCAGGTCGCGGTGCTGAACGCCAACTACCTCAAGGCGCGGCTGGCGGAGGAGGGCATCGCGGAGTACCTGCCGATCGCCTTCGACCGGCACTGCATGCACGAGTTCGTGCTCTCGGGGCAGGGCGCGAAGGAGAAGCTCGACATCAAGACGCTCGACATAGCCAAGCGCCTGCTCGACCACGGGGTGCATCCGCCGACCGTGTACTTCCCGCTGCTGGTGGAGGAGGCGCTGATGATCGAGCCCACCGAGACCGAGACCAAGGAGCGCCTCGACCACTTCGCCGACGTCATGCGCGCGATTCTCGAAGAGGCCGCCGAGGATCCGGAGGTGGCGAAGGACGCGCCCTACACCACGCCGGTGCGCCGCCTCGACGAGGCGGGCGCCGCCAAGCGCCCGGTGGTGCGCTGGCAGCCTGGCGCGGAGAACCCCGGCGATCCCGACCGCGCCGCCGACGAAGCGGCGAGCGGCTCGGGCGCGATGTGACCGCGCGCGACGCGCCGCAGGGGACCGTCCCCGAAGAGGGCATCACGCCGACCGAGCTGCGGCTGGCCGCGCGCAACCACGCCCTCCCGCTCGAGGCGCTGCGGGAGCCGATCACCCCGGCCGGGCTGCACTACGTCCTCATCCACTACGACATCCCGGCCGTCGATGCCGAGGCTTTCCGGCTCGAGCTGGACGGCGCGGTCGAGCGCCCGATCTCGCTCTCCCTCGCCGAGCTCGGCGCACGCGAGCGCACCTCGCTCCCGCTGACCTTCGAATGTGCCGGCAACGGGCGGGCGCTGCTCTCGCCGCGCCCGCTCTCTCAGCCCTGGCTGACCGAGGCCGTCGGCACGGCCGAGTGGGCCGGCACGGCGCTGTGGCCGTTGCTCGAGGAGGCGGGCGTCCGGGCCGGCGCAGTCGAGGTGCTCTTCACCGGGCTCGACCGCGGGGTCGAGGGCGGCATCGCGCAGTCCTATCAGCGAGCGCTGCCGCTGGCCGAGGCGCGGGACGCGCTGCTGGCCTTCGAGATGAACGGGGCGCCGCTGCCCGCTCAGCACGGCTATCCGCTGCGGCTCGTGGTGCCCGGCTGGTACGGGATGCAGAACGTCAAGTGGCTGCAGCGCATCACGGTCCTCGAAGAGCCCTTCGAGGGCTTTCAGAACGCCGTCGCCTACCGCATGTACGACGCCGACGGCACGCCCGGCGAGCCCGTCACGCGGATGTTGCCGCGCTCGCTGATGGTGCCGCCGGGTGTTCCCGACTTCCTGACCCGCGAGCGCCACGTGGAGGCCGGTCCGGTCGAGCTGCGTGGGCGTGCCTGGTCGGGCTTCGGGTCGATCGAGAGCGTGGAGGTGTCCAGCGACGGCGGTGCGAGCTTCGCCGACGCGGAGCTCGACCCGGTGCTGGGTGAGGCGGCCTGGCGCGGCTGGACCTTCAACTGGGAGGCGACCCCGGGCGAGCACGTGCTCTGCTCACGAGCCACGGACTCCGCCGGCAATACCCAGCCCCTCGAGGCGCCCTGGAATCTCAAGGGCTACGCCAACAACGCGGTGGAGCGGGTCCCGGCGACGGTCGCCTAGACCGCGATCGCCGAGCGGGCCGCTTGCGGCTGCGTCCATAAACTGCTCGCCCCGTGCGAATCTTCAGCGGCATCCAGCCGACGGGCCGCAAGCACCTCGGCAACTACATCGGCGCCGTGCGTGGCTGGCTCGACGGCCAGCAGCGCGGCGATCCCGCGATCTACTGCATGGTCGACCTGCACGCCACCAGCGTCAGCTACGACCCCAGGGCCCTACCCGGCTACGTGCTCGACACCACGGCGATGCTCATGGCCACCGGGCTCGATCCCGAGCGCTGCATCCTGTTTCGCCAGTCCGACGTCCAGGAGCACCCCGAGTTGTGCTGGCTGCTTTCCTCGGTCACCCCCTACGGCGACCTCGGCCGCATGCACCAGTTCAAGGACAAGTCGGCGCGTGAGCAACAGCTGGTGCGTACGAGCCTGTTCCTCTATCCCGTGCTCCAGGCCGCGGACATCCTTCTGTACAAGACCGATCAGGTCCCGGTGGGCGACGACCAGCGCCAGCACGTGGAGCTCGCGCGGGAGATCGCACGCCGTTTCAACGCCACCTACGCAGAGGTGCTCGTCGAGCCCGAGCACGTGATCCCCCAGGTCGGAGCGCGTGTCATGGACCTGCAGGACACCTCGGCCAAGATGTCGACCACCTTCGGCAGCGACGCAGGCCTGATCTTCATCGACGAGGACCCCGACGACATCCGCCGCAAGCTGAAGCGCGCTCAGACCGACTCGGGCCGCGAGGTGGTGAGGGGGCCGGACAAGCCGGGCATCTCGAATCTGGTCGAGATCTACGCGGCTGCCACCGGCGTCGAGCCCGACCAGGTCGAACGCGAATTCGCCGGCGAGGGCTACGGCGCCTTCAAGGCGGCGGTCGCCGATGCCGTCGTGGCGTTGCTGGCGCCCGTGCGCGAGCGCTACCGCGAGCTGCGCGCCGATGAGGAGGGCCTCGAGCGCACGCTCGCCAAGGGAGCCGACAGGGCCCGTGCCATCGCGTCGGACACGATGGGCGAGGTGCGGCAGGTCATGGGCGTCGCGAGCACCGTCGGACGGCGCGACTAGTCTCTTCAAATGGCCCTTGCGCAGCTCGACCTCGATCTCGAGGTCTTCAACGGCCCCTTCGACCTGCTGCTCACGCTGGTCCTCAAGGAGGAGATCGACCTGCTCGAGGTCGATCTCGCCGAGGTCGTGCTGGCCTACGTAGAGCATCTCGAACGGGCGGGCCGGCTCGATCTGGAGGCGGCCACCGAGTTTCTCGTGCTGATCGCCGCGCTGCTCGAGCTCAAGTCGCGGCTCATGCTTCCCACCGAGGAGGAGGAGGGCCTGGACCTCGAGCCGGGGGAGGCAGCCGAGGAACTGCTCGGCCGCATGCTCGAGTACCACCGCTACCGCGAGGCCGCCGCGCACCTCCGGGAGCGCCTTGCCGCCGAGCACGGCCATCGCTATCGCGTGGCCCCGCTGCCGCCTCAGCTGCGCCGGGTTTCGATCGAGGCCGCCGAGGCCGCGTACGACCCCGAGCGCCTCGCGCGGGCCATCGGCGACCTGCTCCACATCCCGCCTCCGCTCGACCTGCGCCACGTGCGCCGTCCAGCGGTGTCGGTCGACCAGCGGCTGGAGCACCTGCGCGGCCTACTGCGCGGGCAGAGCCGTTTCTCCTTCGAGAAAGCGGTCGAGGGCACCGACCGGCTCACCGAGGCCGTGACGCTCTTCGCCCTGCTCGAGCTCTACAAGGCGGGCGAGGCCGAGTGGGAGCAGGAGGTCCCCTTCGGTCCCATCACGGTGGTGGGCCGCCGGCGAGAGTCCGCCGCGTCGTGAACGACCTGGCCCGCACCGCGGAGGCTCTCCTGTTCCTGTCGGCGGAGCCCGTGTCCGTGGAGCGGCTCGCCGACGCCTGCGAGGTCTCCGAGGGCGAGATCGTCGAGGCTCTGGCGCGGCTGCGCGAGCATTACGCCGAGGGCTACCGCGGTGTTGTGCTGCGCGAGGTGGCGGGCGGGTTCACGCTGGCGACCGATCCGGTGGCCGAGCGGGCGGCGCGCCGGCTGCTGGCCAAGCCGCGCACCCCGCCGCTCACCCAGGCGCAGGCCGAGTGCCTGGCCATCGTCGCTTATCTGCAGCCGGTCTCGCGGCCCGAGATCGCCCGGATCCGGGGCGTTGCCTCCGAGTCCGCGGTCGGCACCCTCTGCGAGCGGGGGCTCATCGAGGAGTCGGGGCGATCGCGCTTCGGAGCCACGCTCTACCGCTCGACCGAGCTGTTCGAGAAGCTCTTCGGACTGGCCGATCTGGAGGCCCTGCCCGATCCGGCGACCTTCGATCCCTCGCCCGAGCAGGAGGGCGACCTGCGCGAGCGCCTGCTGCGCGCCGGCGAGCAGCGCATCCAGAGTCAGCCGCGCTGAGCGCGCGCCGCGCGCCAAGGGGCGCTGAGCCGCACCGAGCCGTGTTGAAGGACGGGGGCCACTCTGCCGATAACTGAGGCGGGTCGGGCGTTTGCCGGATCTAGCAGGTCTTTTCGGATGGAGCCAAATCGTGCCAACGTGACGCCACTTCGCGGCGTGGGCCGCCCACGCGGTGAGGTGCTGCCCTCCGAAGCCGAGCGCCTGACCGAGGCCAGCTCGGTGTTGTTGGCGAGCGCGGACCGCGACCTGCGTCTGATCTTCCTAAACGGCGCCTGGGAACGGATGCTGGGATGGCTGCCCGAGGAACTCGCTGGGAGCGTGATCCTGGACCTGCTGCACGCCGACGACCTCGAGAGGACCGCCCTGGCCTTTGCCGCCGCGCGCGGAAAGGGCCTCGCGGAGATCGACCTCGAGGTTCGCGTGACGACTCGTCACGGGCAATGGCGCTGGTTCGCCTGGAACTTCCGCTTCGAGGGCGAGCGCTGGTACGGCGCCGGACAGGACACCACCGAGCGAAGGGCACAGGAGCGCGAGCTGGCGGCCGGCCGGGAGCGCCTTGCCGAGGTCCAGCGGATCGCCGGGATCGGCGGCTTCGACCTGGATGTGGTCCGGGGCCGCCTCTGGTGGTCGGACGAGCACTACCGGATCTACGGCGTGGCGGCAGAAACCTACCTGCCCACCGTGGAGGGCAACCTGGATTTCGTCCACCCCGAAGACGCCGAGCGAGTGCGTTCGGCCTGGCTGGGCTTGACCGGCGGCGGCGAGGACAGGCAGGGCGCGAGTTGCGAAATCGACTTTCGGATCGTGCGGCCGGACGGCGCGGTTCGTGAGCTGACCGTCCACGCGAACGTGACCGCGGACGAGGCCGGCATGCCGATCCGGGTGGCGGGAACGGTTCAGGACGTGACCGAGCGCGGGCGCGCCGAGCGGGCGCTCAGCACCGAGCAGGCAAAGCTGCGCGCGCTCGTGGACCAGGTGCCCGCGATCGTCTACACGGCCGGCTTCGGCGCGGAGGCGCGGTGGGACTACGTCAGCCCGCAGATAGAGTCGATGCTCGGCTACACGGCCGAGGAATGGGCGAGCGATCCCAAGCTCTGGTGGGACGCGCTTCATCCCGAGGACCGCAAGCTCGCGCTCGAGGACGAGGACGGGGCGGCAGAGCCCGGCGGACGCCTGCGCTCGGAATACCGGCTGCGTCGCCGCGACGGAGGCTGGATCTGGGTCCGCGACGAGGCCACGGTCATCGAGAACGAGGACGGCGAGCTTTGCTTTCAGGGCGTCCTGCTCGACATCACGGCGGCCAAGCACGCCGAGGAGGCGCTGGGACGAAGCGAGGCCAAGTACCGCGATCTCGTAGAGACCTCACACGACCTGATCTGGTCCGTCGACGCTCAGGGCTGCTTCACGTTCGTCAACGACGCCGCGAAGGGCATCTACGGGTACGAGCCGGAGGACATGCTCGGCCGGCCCTTCGTCGACTTCGAGACGCCCGAGAGCGCTGATGCCGACCTGGAGGTGTTCACCTCAGTGCTCCGGGGCGCCGCGGTCGTCGGCCACGAGACGCGCCACCTGCGGCGGGACGGCAAGCCGGTCGACCTCAGCTTCAACGCGGTCGCCCTGCGCGACGGCCGCGGCATGGTCACCGGAACCACCGGCACGGCGCGCGACATCACAGAGCAGAATCGAAGCCGCCACGCGCTGGAGCGCCAGCACGCCCAGCTCCAGGCCATCATCGACAACTCTCCACTGGTGATCTGGGCGAAGGACCGGGCCGGCCGCTACCTGTTCTCGAACGGCCTCCACAACAACCTCTACGGCGTGGACAAGTCCGAGATCATCGGGCTCCGCGACGCCGACTTCCTCTCCCTCGACCACGCGCGGAAGTTCGCGAGCAGCGATCGCAAGGTGTTCGAGACGGGCGAGCCGATGGAGCTCGAGCAGCAGATGGCCGTGGGTGGGCGCAACCGCACGTTCATCATCCACAAGTTCCCCCTGCGCGACCCGAGCGGCGACGTATACGGAGTGTGCGGAATCGCCAGCGACATCACCGAACGCAAGGAACGCGAGGATGCGCTGCGCTCGAAGGTCGAATGGTCGTTTCGCATCCGCAACGCGATCGAACGCGACCGGCTCGTGCTCTACAGCCAGCCGATCATCGAGATCGCCGGGGGGCGCGTCGTTCAGGAGGAGCTGCTCCTGCGCATGCGCGGGGACGACGGCGAGCTGATCCTGCCCGGGAAGTTCCTGCCCCCGGCCGAGCGCTTCGACCTGGCCCCGGCCATCGACCGCTGGGTGATCGCCCGCGCCACGCTGCTGGCCCGCGAACGCCGGGTGGAGGTCAACCTCTCCGGACAGAGCATGGGCGAGCGGTGGCTCCTGGACTACATCGAGGAACAGCTCAAGCAGACAGGCGCCGATCCGAGCAATCTCGTGTTCGAGATCACCGAGACCGCCGCCGCGGAGGATCTCGACCAGGCCCGCCGGCTGGCCGACCGGCTGGCCGACGTCGGCTGCGGGTTCGCCCTCGACGATTTCGGCACCGGCTACGGGAGTTTCACCTACCTCAAATATCTCCCGGTCAGCTACATCAAGGTCGACACCGAGTTCGTACGCGATCTGCGGGCCGACTCTCCCGATCGGCAGGTCGTGAGCGCGATCGTGGACGTGGCCCGCAACTTCGGCATCGAGACGATCGCCGAGGGAGTGGAGTCGAACGCGACGCTCGAGTTTCTGGAGGCCCTCGGCGTGGACTACGCCCAGGGATTCCACATCGGCGAGCCCACCGAGGTGAAGCCGGGCTAGCCGGCGAGCTCGAGCTTGGCCTCGCGAAACTCCTCGGCCACGTCGCTCAGGATCTGCATCATCGCGTCGCTCGCCGGCGACGCGTACGCGCCCTCGGCGCGTGCGGCCCAGACGCGGCGCACCGGCGCGTCGCGGAGGTTGCGAGCAACAACGCCCGGGTGCAGCGAGGTGAGAGCAAGCCGGGGCAGGATGGTGACCCCGACGCCCGCGGCCACGAGTGCTTGCGCGGCCGTGGTCTCGTCGGCCTCGAAGGCCACCCGCGGCCCGTAGCCAGCCTCGCGGCAGGCGCTCTCGGTGATCTTGCGACAGCCGCACAGGTTCCCCGAGGCGATCCAAGGCTCGTCGGCGAGGTCACGGAGAGCGATGCGGCGCCGCCCGGCCAGGGCGTGGCCGGTGGGCAGGATGATGTCGTAGGGGTCGTCCAGCAGATGGACCAGCTCGAGGTTGTCGGGAAGCAGGTCGGGAACGGCCGGGTGGTCGTAGACGAGCGCCAGGTCCGCCTCACCGGCGCGCAGGCGCGGACCGGCTTGGTCGGGCTCGGCCTCCTGCATCGAGAGCTCCACGTGGGGGTGGCGCTCGTGGAAGGCGGCCACCGCACGGGGGGTCAACGTGGCGTTGCCGCTCTGGAACGAGATGAGCCGCAGGCGGCCGCCGCGCAGGCCGGCCAGTGCCGCGAGCTCCTCCTCGGCCGAGTCCATGCGCGCCAGGATGGCGTCGGCGTGCCCGATCAGGACCCGGCCGGCGTCCGTCAGGCGGATGCCGCGCGAGCCGCGCTCGACCAGCTGCGTGCCGGTCTCGCGCTCGAGCGCGGCGACGTGCTGTGAGATCGCCGACTGGGTGAACGAGAGTGCCTCGGCCGCGGCGGAGAACGAGCCGCGGGCCGCCACCTCGCGCAGGACCCTCATGCGGCGCACATCGAGCATCAGTCCAGCTTATCGGTCACCGAAGGAGTCTTCATTTGGACTGATGGCTCTGGGCTGCGATGCTGGCGGAGATGTCTCGCCGCTCGTGGATCCTGCTGGGCGCGCTCTCCGCGCTCTGGGGCGCCTCCTATCTGTTCATCAAGCTGGCGCTCGAGGACGAGGTTTCGCCCGCCGTGATCGTCACCGTCCGCACCGCCCTGGCCGCGCTCGTCCTGCTGCCGGTGGCCGCCCAGCGTGGGGTGCTGTCCGGTATTCGACCCAACGCCGCGCCGATTCTCGTGCTCTCGGTGGTTCAGATGGGCGGCCCGCTGCTGCTGATCGCGGTCGGGGAGCAGGAGATCTCCTCCTCGCTGACCGGGATCCTCGTGGCCACGGCGCCGATCTTCACGTTCCTGCTCGCCTTCACCCTGGAGGGCGAGGAGCGTGCCTCGGGGCTCAGCCTGGCCGGCGTGGCGATCGGCATCGCCGGAGTCGCGCTACTGCTCGGTGTCGACGCCGGGGGTGGCACGGCGGCGCTCGTGGGCGGCCTGTGCGTGGTGCTGGCCAGCTTCGGCTATGGGGTGGGCGCCTGGGTCGTAAAGCGCCGCGTGCACGACATCGAGCCGGTGACGATGGTGGGCGCCACCGCAGCTACCGCCGCCGTGCTCACGGCGCCCCTGGCCGCCCTGAACATTCCCGCCGAGGTGCCCGGCGGAACCGCGGTGGCGTCGTTGCTGGTGCTCGGCGTGCTGTGCACCGGCGCCGCCTTCGTGATCTTCTACTCGCTCGTGTCGAGCGACGGGCCCGCCAGGGCGTCGCTCGTCGGCTACATCGCGCCCGGCTTCTCGATCGTCTACGGCGTCACGCTGCTCGGCGAGCGCTTCACGCCTGCGACCGCGGCTGGGCTGCTGCTGATCACCGGCGGGTCCTGGCTGGCGGCCGAGAGCCGCTTTCCCTGGCACTCGCGCTCAGCCGCGTGCGGCGAGCTGGCCGCAGGCGGCGTCGATCTCGCGCCCGCGCGTGAGCCGGACCGTGGTCCGCAGACCGCGCTGCTCGAGGGCGCTCCGGAACGAGGCGATCGCGTCCCGGCTTGAGCCTTCGAAGCGGGCGTCATCGACTTGGTTGTACGGAATCAGGTTCACCTTGAAGGCCTGGGGCGGCTCGAGCAGCGCGGCCAGCGCGATCGCCTGCTCGTAGCGGTCGTTGACGCCGCCGAGCATCAGATACTCGACGAACACCTGGCGCCGGCGGCGGTCGTGCCAGTCCAGGCACGCGCGCAGCACGTCACCCAGGGGATAGCGCTCGTTGACGGGCATGAGCTCGCGAGCGCAGCGCCTCATCGGCGGCGTGCAGCGACAGCGCCAGGCGGACCGGCGGGCCCTCGTGCGCCAGGCGCACGATCCCGGGAAGCCAGCCGACGGTGGAGATGGCCGTGTTCGAGTGGGCGATGCCGAGGTCGGGGAGCCGATCGCAGGCCGCGAGCACGCTGTCGAGGTTCATGAGCGGCTCGCCCATGCCCATGAACACCGCGTGGTTGACGGCCTCCTTGCGCCGGAAGTGCAGGGCCTGGTCGAGGATCTCGGACTCGGTCAGGTTGCGGCCGAACTTCATGCGCCCGGTGGCGCAGAAGGTGCAAGTGAGCGGACAGCCGGACTGGCTCGACAGGCACAGCGAACGCCGGCCGTCGCGGTAGCGCATGAGCACCGCCTCCACGGGCCGCCCGTCGCCTGTCTCGAACAGCACCTTCTCGGTGCCGTCCGAGGCGAGCCTCTCCTCGCCGACCTCCAGGGAGGAGAAGGGGACCTCCTCCGTCAAGGCGTCGCGCAGCTCGAGCGGCAGGTTGGTCATGCCGGCGTAGGAGCGAGCGCCGCCGGCGGTCCACGTCCCACACCTGCCGTGAGCGAAAAGACGGCTGGCCGCGAGCATCCAGCCTCTGCTCGAGCCTGACGAGATCCACGTGAGACAGTGTGGCCGATGCGCCTGGCCAAGTACCTGGCTCACGCGGGTGTGGCCTCGCGCCGCGCCGCGGAGCGCCTGGTCGCCGAGGGCCGGGTGACGGTGGCCGACGAGGTCGTCACCGATCCCGCCCGCGACGTGGACGAGTCGAGCGGCGTGGCGATGGACGGCCGGCCGGTCGAGCCCGAGCCGCGCGAGGTGCACGTGCTCAACAAGCCGCGCGGAGTGGTTTCGACCGCGCACGACACTCACGGGAGGCCGACCGTGGTGCAGCTCGTTCGCTCGCACCGGCGCCTCTACCCGGTCGGGCGCCTCGACGCCGACACCACGGGGCTCATCCTGCTGACCAACGACGGCGAGCTGGCCGAGCGACTAACCCATCCCCGCCACGGCGTCGACAAGGTCTACCGCGCTCGTGTGCAGCCCGCCCGCATGGCGCCCCGGACGCTCAAGGCGCTGCGCGACGGCGTCGAGCTCGAGGACGGGCGCACCGCTCCGGCGCGGGTGCGCCAGCCCGCGCCCGGGGTGCTCGAGCTGACCATTCGCGAAGGCCGCAAGCGCCAGGTGCGCCGAATGGTCGAGGCCGTCGGCCATCGCGTGGTGGCACTCGAGCGGGTGGCCTTCGGGCCGCTCGGGCTGCGCGGGCTCGAGCCCGGCCAGAGCCGCCGGCTGGGGAAAGCGGAGGTCGAGCGCCTGCGGCGGGGCTGACACAATCCGCCGCCGTGAAGCTGCGAGCGCTGCGGGGCGCGATCACCGTGGAGGACAACGAGGCCGGCGCGATCCTGTCCGCGACGGAGGAGCTGCTGCGCGCGGTCATGGAGAGGAACTCCCTGGCCCCCGATCACATGGTCAGCTGCATCTTCACCTGCACCGAGGACCTCGACGCCGAGTTCCCCGCGGTCGCCGCGCGCAACCTGGGGCTGAGCGCGGTGCCGCTGCTGTGCACCAAGGAGATCCCGGTTCCCGGCGCACTGCCGAGGGTCATCCGCCTCCTGCTGCACTACTACGCCGAGGCCTCGGCGGAGGCCAAGCACGTGTACCTGCGCGACGCGGGCGTGCTGCGACGTGACCTGGAGGGCGCGCAATGAGGGGCCTGGAGTTCAACCGGCGGCTCGAGGACATCCCGGTGTACCCCGTGGCCTCCACCTACGCCTTCGAGGGCGAGCTCGTCAAGTTGGCGTCCAACGAGACGCCCTACGCGCCGCACCCGCAGGTGCTCGAAGCGATCGAGGCTCAGCTGCGGTCCCTCAACCGCTATCCCGACCCAGCCAAGTCCGACCTGCGGCGCCGGATCGCCGAGCGCACCGAGCTGCCCGCGGCTCGGGTCACCGTGGGCAACGGATCGTGCGAGATCCTGCTGGCCGCGGCCGAGGCGATGCTCGAGCCGGGAGCGGAGGTGGTCTACGCGTGGCCCTCGTTCTCGATCTACCCGCACCTGGCCGCTATGGCCGGCGCCCGGGCGATCACCGTCCCGCTCAACGAGGCGGGCGAGCACGATCTCGAGGCGATGGCCCGGGAGGTGACCGCGGCCACGCGGCTGGTGATCGTCTGCAACCCCAACAACCCGAGCGCCACCGCATTTCCGCCCGCGGTGATCGACGACTGGGTCGCCGAGCTTCCGCGCCACGTGGCGGTGATAGTCGACGAGGCCTACATCGAGTTCTCACTGCTTCAGGATCCCGACGACTCACTCGACCTGCTCGGCCGCCACCCCAACCTGGTGCTGCTGCGCACCTTCTCGAAGGTGTACGGCCTGTGCGGGCTTCGGGTGGGCTACGCGCTCGGCTCGGAGGCCTTCCGGCTCGCCGTGGACCGCGTGCGCCAGCCGTTCTCCGTCAACGCGCTCGCGCTTGCTGCCGCCGCCGAAGCGCTCAATCACCAGGACGAGGTCGAGCGCCGCATCGAGCAGAACGCGATCGAGCGCATCCACGTGGAGACCGAGCTCGAGGCCCGCGGCTTCGAGACGACCGACAGCCAGGCCAATTTCTCGTGGGTGGACCTTGGTGAGCGCGACGAGGGCGCCGTGGTGGACGGCCTGGCTCGGCGCGGGGTGATCGTCCGGGCCGGCGAAGCGCTGGGCCAGGCGGGGCGCATGCGTGTGACCTACGGGACCCGGCGCGAGAACGACCGCTTTCTGGCCGCGCTCGACGACCTGTCCGGGGCCTAGGGGCCGCAGGCGGGCTACCTCATTCAGGGGAGGCGAGATACCCCGATCGCCCCGATAGTGGCGAGTCAGGGATGCAAGACGGCAGGGAAACCGACCCGGCGGTGGAACGCTGGGCCGGCGCCGGGCACTCCGATGACTCCGATCCCGCGCGCGCGGGCGAGGAGGCTGTCGCAGCAGCGATCGGCGGGGAGGACCCCCGTCTGGTCGTGGTGTTCGCGTCGCCGCGACACAGCTTCGATGCTCTCGCGCCCGCCGCCCGGCGGGCGGCGGGGCCGGCCGCGCTGATCGGCGGCGCGAGCGCGGACGACGGCGTGAGTGCGTTTGCCGTGGGCGGGCGGGGGTTCGCGGTGGCCACCGCCGCGGCCAGCCTGGCAAAGGGCGACTCACGGGAGGCGGGCGCGGTGGCGGCGCGCTGCGTCTCCGAGCTCGACGCCGGCTTCGCCCACCGGGCGCTGATCGTGGTGGCTGACGGGTTCGCCGGCGATCCCCAGGACGTCGTGCGAGGTGCGTACTCCGTGGCCGGAGCCACGGTGTCGCTCGTCGGAGCCGGAACGGGTCACGAGCGGCGACCGGACCAAGGCGCGCAGCTGATCGGCGACCGGGTGCTGGGCGGCTCGGTGGTGGCAGCCGCGCTGGCCTCCGAGGCGCCGTTTGGAGTGGGCGTGCGCCACGGCCTGCAACCGTGCGCCGGGCCGCTGCTCGTCACGGCTAGCCGGGGCACAACGATCCACACGCTCAACGATCGCCCGGCGCTCGACGCCTATCTCGACGCGCTCTCGGCGCCCCCGCAGGTGCGCCGCGACGCGGCTGCCGTCTCCGCCCTTGCGCTTCGGCATCCATTCGGTGTGGCGGCTGCCCGTGGGCGCGAGGCGCAGGTCCGCTCGGTGACCGGCGCCGATCTCGAATCGCGGTCGCTGCGGAGCTCCGGTCAGCTGCCGGCCGGGACGCTGGTCTGGCCCATGGAGGGCGAGAGCGACCGTCTGCTGGATGCCACGGTCGAGGCCTGCTTTGAAGCGCTCGCGCCGCTCGGCGACCGGCCCCCGCTCGGACTACTGGCCTTCGACTCTGTTGCGCGCCGCAGCCTGCTGGGCCCAGGCGGCGCCGCCGAGGAGCGGGCCGGCATCGGCGCCGCCGCAGGCGGCGCCCCGACCGCGGCCTTTTCCACCTTCGGGGAGATCGCCCGCACACGCGGGCTCCCGGGATTTCACAGCCACGCCGTTGCGGTCCTCGCAATCGGCTGAGCGCTGTGCTAACAATCCTCGCGATGTCCAGACACGCCTCCGCGATGCTCTGCGCAAGCGCTCCCCGGCGTGTCTATTCGGCCTGGCGATTTAGCTAGGCGTTCGGCCTTGCCCGGCTGCGGAAGCGGCCACTCCCAATGTGGAGCCCACGCCGGACGCCGTCCCTTCCCGCTCGCCATATCCACCGACAGGACATCTGCCAGGCTTTGAGAGGACACCAATGATGATCGTGATGAAAGAGGGGGCGACCGAGGCGCAGATCCGCGCGGTCGTCAGACGCGTCGAGGCGGTCGGAGCGGACGCCCACCTGTCTCGAGGCGAGTTCGTGACCGTCGTCGGCGCGATCGGCGATCGCGAGCAGGTCGCCAACCTGGGACTGGAGGGCGCCGACGGGGTCGATCACCTCGTGCCCATCCTCAAGCCCTACAAGCTCGCCTCGCTGGAGTACCGACGCGGGGACAGGACGGTGGTCGAGGTCGATGGGCGGCGAATAGGCAGGGACCATTTCGCCACGATCGCCGGTCCGTGCACCGTCGAGTCGCGTGAGGTTCTGTTGGACACCGCCCGGACCGTGCGCGACTCCGGCGCCCAGATGCTGCGCGGTGGCGCGTACAAGCCGCGCACCTCGCCCTATTCCTTCCAGGGTTTGGGCGAGGCGGGGCTGCGCCTCCTGGCTGAGGCGAAGGCGGAGACCGGCTTGCCGATCGTGACCGAGCTGATGGACGTGCGCGACCTCGACCCAGTGCTCGAGGTGGCCGACGTGGTCCAGGTCGGCGCGCGCAACATGCAGAACTACACCCTGCTCACCGAGCTGGGCCGAGCCGGGCGACCGGTGCTCCTCAAGCGCGGACTGTCGGCCACGCTCGAGGAGCTGCTGATGTCGGCGGAGTACATCCTCAAGCAGGGCAACCCCGATGTGATGCTGTGCGAGCGCGGCATTCGCACCTACGAGCCGAGCTACCGCTTCACGCTCGACCTGATGGCGGTGCCTGTGCTGCGCGAGCTGACCCACCTCCCCATCGTGGTGGACCCCTCGCACGCCGCGGGCAAGCGCTCCCTGGTGGAGCCCCTGTCCCTGGCCGCGGCGGCCGCCGGGGCGGACGGCGTCATCGTCGAGGTACATCCGTGCCCCGAGGAAGCGGTCTGCGACGGCCCCCAGGCGCTGCTCGCCGATGGCTTCGAGGAGTACCTGCGCAAGCTGGAGGCCGCGGCCGAGCTCGCCGGAAAGACGCTGGCCGCTGTCTGATGGGATCCGTGCGCACCCGGCCGAGCCGGGCGCTTACGGCGAAGCGAACTCGGACGGAAACCGCCAGGTGAAGATCGCCGTCCTCGGCGTCGGGCTCATCGGCGGTTCGATCGGCCTGGCGGCGCGGGAGAACGTCGAAGACGCGGAGATGGTGGGCTGCGGCCGCAACCCCGACAACCTGCGGCTCGCGCTCGAGCGCGGCGCGATCGACCGCGCCGCGGACTCGACCGAGGAGGCGGTCGAGGGCGCCGACCTGTGCTTTGCCTGCGCGCCCGTGGGCGCGCTCCCGCAGCAGCTGCGCAGCGCTCTGGCGGCGGCCGGCCCGGGTTGTGCGGTCAGCGACGTCGGATCCACCAAAGGCGACCTGCTCGCCGCGATCGACGACTCGCGCTTCATCGGCGGGCACCCGGTCGCGGGCGCCGAGACCGCCGGCGTCGCGCACGCACGCGCCGACCTCTTTCAGGGCGCCGTGTGGTACCTGACGCCGCACGCGCGGTCCCAGGGCCTGCTGTACGAGCGCCTGCACCGCTTCGTGATCGACGTCGGGGCGCGACCGGTGGCCGTGGAGCCCGAGACCCACGACCGCCTCGTAGCGATCTTCAGCCACCTCCCGCACGTGCTCGCCAACGTGCTCGCCTCGCAGGCCGCCGGGCGGCTGCTCGACCACGGCGAGGCGCTGCGCCAGGTCGGGCCGAGCTTTCGGGACATGACCCGCGTGGCGGGGGCGAACACCGAGATGTGGGCGGACATTTACAGCGCCAACCGCAGCGCGATCGTCGAGGAGATCCGCGACTTCCGGCGCGCCCTCGAGGACGTAGAGGAGCTCCTCGAGGCCGACACGACGGCGGAGTGGAACGACCGCGCCCGCGACAACCGCCGGGCGCTGCTCGAGTCGGCCGCCGCCGGGGGCCCGGTGCACGAGCTGCGGCTCACGGTTCCCAACCGCCCCGGTATCGTCGCCGAGGTGGCGGTGGCCCTCGGCAAGGCGGGAGTGAACATCGTCGACATGGCCTTGGCGCCGGCTCCCGACATGCGCTCGGGGGCGATGACGCTGTGGATCGCGGGGGACTCGGCCGCGGACCGCGCGAGTGAGCTGATCGCGGCGCTCGGCTTCCCGGTCGCGCGGGCATGAGCCCGCGCAACGTCCGCTTCGAGCCCTCGGGTCCGCTGCGAGGCAACTACACGCCGCCCGCCGACAAGTCGATCTCCCACCGCGCGGCGCTGTTCGGCGCGATGGCGGACGAGCCCGTGACCGTCCGCAACTACCTCGTCTCCGCCGACACGCGCTCCACCCTCGACGCACTGGTCAAGCTCGGCGCCGGCGTGCAGAAGGAGAGTGATGACCGGCTCGTGCTGCGCGGCGTGGGCCTTCACGCTCCGCTCGAAGCCACCGGTGGCCTGCTCGACGTCGGCAACTCGGGCACGCTCATGCGCCTGCTGCCCGGCTGGCTCGGCGGCCAGCCGGGAGGTGTCTGGACTCTCGACGGCGACGAGTCGATCCGCCGCCGCCCCGTCGATCGCGTGGCCGAGCCGCTGCGGGCGATGGGGGCACAGGTGGAGGCGCGAGAGGGTCGCTTTGCCCCGTTCACCGTGCGCGGGGGCCGCCTTCGGGGAATCGACTACGAGCTGCCGGTGGCGAGCGCACAGGTCAAGTCCTGCGTGCTGATCGCCGGGATGCTGGCCGCGGGCCGGACCACGATCACCGAGCCCGCGCCCAGCCGCGACCACACCGAGCGCCTGCTGCGCCGCGCCCGGGTGCCCTTCGAGCGCGACGGTCCGCGCATGACCGTGGCCGCGGTGGACGAGCTGGAGCTCGACGAGATCGTCGTTCCGGGCGATCCATCGTCGGCGGCGTTCATCGTCGCGGCGGCCACGCTCGTCGGCGGCTCCCGCGTGGTTGTGGGCAACGTGGGCCTCAACTGGACGCGCACCGGGTTCCTGCGCATCGCCGAGCGAATGGGGGCCGTGGTGCGAGGGGACCTCGAGGACCCCGATAGCGAGGTAGACAGCGAGCCCGTGGGCGAGCTCGACGTGGCCTCCTCCCCGCTCGAGGGGACCGTGGTGGAACCGGGCGAGGTGCCCCTGGCGATCGACGAGCTGACGCTCGTGGCGCTGCTGGGCGCCTTCGCCCACGGCGAGACCGTGCTGCGCGGAGCCGAAGAGCTTCGCTTCAAGGAGTCGGACCGGATCGCCGCGGTGGTGGCCGGGCTGCGCGCGCTCGGTGCGGACATCGAGGAGACGAGCGACGGCTTCGTCGTCAGCGGGGACGGCTCCCCGCTGCCGGGAGGCACGATCGACTCGTGCGGCGACCACCGGCTGGCCATGCTGGGCGCGGTGGCCGGCATCGCGTCGACCGGCGGGGTCGAGGTGGTGGGGATGGACGCCGCCGCGGTGTCATATCCCGGCTTCGAGCGGGACCTGGGCTCGTTGCTCGGGGACGGCTGAGGCCCGGCCAACTGCAGCAAAGAGAGCAGCGCGGGGAGCGAGCGGAGCTAGCCTCACCCCGATGGTGGTGGCGATCGATGGACCCGCCGGAGCGGGAAAGAGCACCGTGGCGCGCGCGACGGCCGACGCGCTCGGCTTCACGTATCTCGACTCGGGGGCCATGTACCGGGCGGTGGGGCTGATGACGCTGCGTCACGGAGGCGCGGCGTCGGAGCAGGCCGAGCGGCTCGAGCTCGAGCTCGGCGATCGCGTGATCGCCAACGGTGAGGACGTAACGGAGGCGATTCGCACGCCCGACGTGTCGGAGGCCGCCTCCCGCGTGGCCACCAACCCCAAGGTGCGCGAGGCGCTGGTGCGAATGCAGCGCCAGCTGCTCGGCCGCGGCGACTGGGTGGTCGAGGGGCGCGACATAGGCACGGTGGTCGCGCCCGATGCGGCCGTCAAGGTCTTCCTCACCGCAAGCCCCGAGGAACGCGCGCAGCGGCGCGCCGCGGAGCTCGGCACGGACGCCGACACCGTCCAGAAGGACCAGGCGCTGCGCGACGCCCAGGACTCCTCGCGCGAGCACTCGCCGCTGCAAATGGCCGACGGGGCCGTAGAGCTCGACACCACCGGCCTCTCGGTCGAGCAGGTGGTCGAGCGCATCGCCGCGCTCGTGGCCGACGCGTCATGAAGCGCTCGAAGGTAGCCGTGCTCGGGTATCCCAACGTCGGCAAGTCGACGCTGGTCAACCGCCTCTCCGGCACCCGCGAGGCCGTGGTGCACGAGCAGGCCGGGGTCACGCGCGACCGCAAGGAGGTCGACGCCGACTGGAACGGGCTCGGCTTCACGCTCGTGGACACCGGAGGTGTGGACTCGGCCGGCGAGCACGAGCTGGCCGAGGAGATCCGCCGCCAGTCGCTGGCGGCCCTCGCCGACTCCCAGCTGGCGGTGCTGGTGGTCGACGCGCGCGCGGGCCTGCGGCCCGGTGACGCGGAGCTGGCGCGCGAGCTACGCGGGGGACCGGTGCCCGTGATCGTGGCGGCCAACAAGGTCGACGACGGCCGCCAGGAGGGGCTGGCGGCCGAGTTCTACGGCCTCGGGCTGGGCGATCCGCTGCCCGTCTCCGCCACCCAGGGCCTGGGCACGGGCGACCTGCTCGACCTGATCGTCAAGCGGCTGCCCGGGACGGACGCCGAGCTGTCCGAGGTCACCCGGCTGGCGCTCATCGGGAGGCCCAACGTGGGCAAGTCGTCGCTGCTCAACACCCTGCTGGGCGAGGAGCGCGTGATCGTGGCCCCCGCGGCCGGCACCACGCGGGACGCGATCGATACGCGCATCGAGTTCGACGGCCGCGAGGTGATCCTCGTGGACACGGCGGGACTGCGCCGGCGCACCAAGGTGGCCGGCACCGTCGACTACTACGCCCAGCTGCGCTCCGAGCAGGCAGCCGAGCGCTCCGACGTCGCGATCGTGGTCTGCGACGCGACCGAGGGAGTGACGAGCGAGGACTTCCGCATCGCGGAGATGGCGATGAAGCGCAAGTGCGCGACGGTGATCGCGCTGAACAAGTGGGATGTGGGACAGACCGACTTGGAGGACGCGAAGGCGCGCGTGACCAAGAAGCTGCGCCAGCGGCCGCAGGCCATGGCCGTCTCGGCTCGGACGGGCCGTGGCCTCAAGCGCCTCGTGGCCGAGGCGCTCGGGCTGGCCGACCGCTCCTCGGGCTGGCTCCAGACCTCCGAGCTCAATCGCTTCCTCTCCGACCTGCAGTCGCTGCGCGAGCCGCCGGCGGTGCGCGGCAAGCGCCTGCGCATGTACTACATGGCCCAGTTCGAGACGCGTCCGCCCCGCTTCGCGGTCCAGGTGAACAACCGCGGGCAGGTCACGCGCGACTACGCCTACTTCCTGGAGAACCGCCTGCGCGAGCGGTACGGCCTCCGGGGGGTGCCGCTCGTGATCGACTTCAAGACCTCGCGGGGCCGGGGCCGGGACTCCTAGCGCCTGCCTTCGAGCAGCTCGGCCAGCTGGCCCGGGCTGATGTTGCCGCCGCTGCAGACGATCGCCACCCGGCGCCCCGCCAGGCGCTCGCGCAGCTTGAGCGCGGCCGCCAGGGCCGCGGCTCCGGCCAGCTCCACGAGGTTGCGCGTGAGCTCGATCAGGTGGAGCGCGGCCTGGCGCAGCTCGTCGTCGGACACCAGCACGAAGTCGTCGAGCCGCTCCCAGAGGATCGCCTGGGGCAGCTCGAACGGGACCCGGGTCGCGAGGCCCTCGGCCGCCGTGGCGATGCGGTCCTCCACCAGAGCACGCGCGCTCCAGGAGCGGTAGGCCGACGGCGCGGCGTCGGACTGAACACCGATCACCTCGAGCCCGGGGCGCACGCCGCGCGCGACCACGCACGCGCCGGCCGCGCCGCTGCCGCCCCCGATCGGCACGACGAGCACGTCGAGATCGGGCCGGTCCTCGAGCGTCTCGAGCGATCCCGTGGCCACCCCGGCGATCAACAGCGGCTCGTTGCCGGAGTGCACGTAGCGTCCGCCGCGGCGCTCCGCCTCGGACTCGCAACGCTCGACGGCGTCGTTGAAGTCCGCGCCGCCCTCGATCACCTCGGCGCCGAGCGCGCGCATCGACGCGAGCTTGACCGGGTTGGACGCCTCCGGGACGAAGATCGATGCCGGCGCCCCGAACAGCCGGGCGGCGTAGGCGACCGACTGGCCGTGGTTGCCCGTGGACGCGGCCAGCACTCCCGCCTCGCGCTCCGCGGGCGCGAAGCGTCGAGATCAGGTTCACGCCGCCGCGGACCTTGAACGCGCCGGTGGGGAGATGGTTCTCGTGCTTGACGTGCATCTCGGTGCCGACCAGGTCGTCGAGCAGCGGATAGTTGCGTAGCGGCGTACGGGGCAGGTGAGGGGCGATGCGACGACGGGCGCCGAGCACATCCGCGAGTTGCGGGACACCGTTGGGAGCGGACATTCGCTAATCATCGCGGCCCGGTCGCGCCGCCGGCGGCGTGCCCGGCCGCGTGGCGATCGCCACGCCGGCGGCGGCCACCGCCATGCCGGTCCAGGCCGCAGCGGGCAGCGACTCGCCCAGCATCCCCCACGCGATCAGCGCCGCCAGCGGCGGCACGAGGAAGAAGAGTGCCGACACGCGCGAGGCCTCGTTGCGGCGCACCATCGTCAGCAGCAGCGTGATCGATACGAGCGAGTTGGCGAATACGAGGTAGGCGAGCGAGATCGCGAGGTCGCCCGTCCATTTCACCGGGAAGCCCTCGATGATGACCGCCGGCGGGAGCGTCACGGCCAGCGCGGCCGTGAACTGCACCGTGTTGGCGGTGACCGGATGGTGCTCGCTGCCGTGCCTGCGCTCGTACAGCGTCCCCGCGGTGAGCGCTCCCATGGCCGCCGCCGCGCAGAGCAGGCCGGCCGCGGAGCTGCCGCCCACGCTCGAGCGCGAACCGATCACCACGGCCGCGCCGGCCAGGCCCAGCGTCAGCCCCGCCCAGCGCACCAGCGTGACCCGCTCGCCCGCCACTCGCGGAGCCAGCAGCGCGACCAGGATCGGCTGCAGGGAGACGATCAGGGCGACCGTCCCCGCCGAGCTCTCCAGGTCCAGGGCGAGATAGAGCAGGGTGAAGTAGGCCGCCTGCAGCAACAGGCCGACCACGATGAGGTCGAGCCAGTCCCGCCCGCGGGCGGGCAGCGGCGGGCGCAGGACGGCGAAAGCCCACCCCGAGCACCGCCACCACGATCGCGTAGCGCAGGGCCAGGAAGGTGATCGGCTCCGAGTCGGGCAGGCCCAGGGCCACGAAGGAGAAGCCGGCCGACCACAGCGCCAGGAAGGTAGCGGGCGCGAGCCAGCGCAGGCTAGAGCGGCTCAAAGCGCGCGGTGAAGTGGCGCAGCGCCGCCGGCTGCTCGATGATCCGCAGCCCGCGCAGGTCGCCGGCTCGCTCGGCCACGCGCCGGCACACCTCGATCACGTAGTCCACGTGCGACTGGGTGTAGGTGCGCCGGGGGATGGCGAGGCGAACGAGATCCGTCGGGGCGGCCTCCTCGCTGCCGTCGGGGCGCCTTCCGAACATGACCGTGCCGATCTCGCAGCCGCGGATGCCGCCCTCGCGGTAGAGGGCCACGGCCAGCGCCTGGCCCGGGTACTCGAGCGGCGGGATGTGGGCCAGCAGGGCGCGGGCGTCGAGATAGACCGCGTGCCCGCCGACCGGCAGCACGACGGGAATGCCCGCCTCGTCGAGCGCCTCGCCGAGATAGGCGGTCGAGCGAATCCGGTAGTGGAGGTAGTCCTCGTCGACCGCCTCGCGCAGGCCCCGGGCGACCGCGTCCATGTCGCGACCCGCCATGCCGCCGTAGGTCGGGAAGCCCTCGGTGAGGATCAGCAGGTTGCGGCAGGCCTCCGCCAGCTCATCGTCGTTCAGCGCCAGCCAGCCGCCGATGTTGGCCAGCGGATCCTTCTTGGCCGACATCGTCATGCCGTCGGCCAGCGAGGCCATCTCGCGCACGATCTCGGCCACCGGGATCTCGGCGTAGCCCTCCTCGCGCGCCTTGATGAACCAGGCGTTCTCGGCGAAGCGGCAGGCGTCGAGGTAGAGCGGCACCCCGTGCTCGTCACAGCGCGCTCGCACCGCGCGCAGGTTCTCCAGCGAGACGGGCTGGCCCCCGCCCGAGTTGTTGGTGACGGTCACGAAGACCACCGGCACGTCGTGCTCCGCCAGGGCCTTGGCGAGCGCCTCCACGTCCATGTTGCCCTTGAAGGGGTGGCGCGAGGACGGGCACGAGGGCCTCGGCGATCGGAATGTCGAGCGCCTCGGCGCCGGTGAACTCGACGTTGGCTCTCGTGGTGTCGAAATGGGTGTTGTTCGGGATGACCTTGCCGGGCCCGCCGAGCACGCTGAACAGGATCTTCTCGGCCGCCCGCCCCTGGTGGGTCGGGATGACGTGCTCGAAGGCGAACAGCTCACGCACGGCATCGAGAAAGCGAAACCACGAGCGCGAACCGGCGTAGCTCTCGTCGCCGCGCTGGAGACCGGCCCATTGCTCGCCGGACATCGATCCCGTGCCGGAGTCGGTGAGCAGGTCGATCAGGACGTCCTCGGCGCGCAGGCGAAACAGGTTGTGGTCGGCCTCGCGCAGCGCGGCCTCGCGCTCGTCGCGAGTGGTCATCCGAATCGGCTCGACCGCGTGGATCCGGAACGGCTCGATGATGGTTCGCCACTCGTCCATGGGGCAAGTTCTAGCCCGCCTGGGTCCCCCGCCTTCAGCTCGGCGCCAACCCGCCGACAAGAAAGGGCATGAGCAAGCTGACGTTGGGAGCTTTCGTCGTGGCCGTCCTGCTGGCCGTCGCCGGCTGTGGAGGTACGGATGAGATCGCCGAGCAGGCGGTGGAGGAGGCCAGTGGCGGAGACGTGAAGATCGACAAGGACGGCGACGAGACCACGATCGAGGTCGGAGGCCAGGAGCTGGAGAACAAGCAGGGCGATCTGGTCGAAGGGTTCCCCGAGGACATCCCGATGCCCGGCGACTTCGAGGTGGTGTCCTCGAGCAAGGTCGAGGGCAAGTACCAGGCCTTCGGCCGCATCCCCTCCTCGGACGACGCGTTTGCCTTCTACAAGGCCGAGTTGCCCGAGAAGGGCTGGAAGGTCGACGTAGCGGCCGCCTCCGAGGGCAGCTTCCAGGTGGTCGCCACCAAGGGCGGTCGCGCCCTGGTGGTGGGCTCGAGCCCCTCGAACGAGGGCGCGAACCTGACCGTCGTCCTGGAATGAGGCTGAGGTGGGAGTTCGGGCTTTCGCCCGCTAGCCTCCCCGCCCCATGACGACCCAGCCGCTGTCAGACAACGAATTCCTGTTCACGTCGGAGTCCGTGACGGAAGGCCATCCGGACAAGGTCGCCGACCAGATCTCCGACGGCGTGCTCGACGCGGTGATGGCGGAGGATCCGGCTGGGCGCGTGGCGTGCGAGACGCTGGTCAACACGGGTCTGGTGGTGGTCTCGGGTGAGATCACGACCAAGGTGTACGTCGACATCCCAAAGATCGCCCGGGAGACGATCCGCCGGATCGGCTACACGGGCAACCGCTACGGGTTCGACTGCGACTCGTGCGCGGTGATCTCGGCCATCGACGAGCAGTCGCCCGATATCGCGCAGGGTGTGGACCGGGCCTACGAGGCGCGCACGGACCCGGCCGACGAGGATGCTCTCGATGCGGCGGGCGCCGGCGATCAGGGGATGATGTTCGGCTACGCGACACGGGAGACCAAGGAGTTGATGCCGCTGCCGATCTCGCTGGCGCACAAGCTCGCTCACCGGCTGGCCGAGGTCCGGCGCGCCGACCTGATGCCCTATCTCGGGCCGGACGGCAAGACGCAGGTGACGGTGCGTTACGAGAACGGCCTGCCGATCGAGATCGAGCGCGTGTTGATCTCGACCCAGCACAAGGACGGCGTCGACTCGCAGACGCTGATCAGGCCCGATCTGTGGGAGCACGTCGTGCACCCGGTCCTGCCCTCGGAGCTCTTCGATGAGAAGAAGCTGCTCGACGACGGCGGGCGGAACTTCCTCGTCAACCCGACGGGCCAGTTCGTGATCGGCGGTCCGGTCGGGGACTGCGGGCTCACCGGCCGCAAGATCATCGTCGACACCTACGGGGGAATGGCCCGCCACGGCGGCGGCGCGTTCTCGGGGAAGGACCCCTCGAAGGTCGACCGTTCGGCGGCCTATGCGGCGCGTTACGTGGCCAAGAACGTGGTCGCGGCGGGTCTTGCCGACCGTTGCGAGGTGCAGGTGGCCTATGCGATCGGCGTGGCGCACCCCGTGTCGGTGATGGTGGAGTGCTTTGGCACCGAGAAGGTCTCGCGCTCGGAGATCGTGCGGCTGGTGGACGAGCACTTCGACCTGCGCCCCGGCGCGCTGCGCGAGGACCTGCGGCTACACCGCCCGATCTACCAAAAGACCGCCGCCTACGGCCACTTCGGCCGCGAGGACCACGACTTCACCTGGGAAAAGACCGACAAGGCCGAGACCCTCCGGCAAGCCGCCGGGCTGGGCGAGCGCGAGTCAGCCCTGCGGTAGATCGCCCGCGCTCGCGAGCAGCAGCTCGCCGATGCGACGGGCGCGCTTCGCCGCGTCGCGGTCGCCTTCGCCGGCGGCCACGATCGAGCCCTTCATGAGGATGTGCCACTCACTGGCGAGCGCCTCCGGGTCCTCGACGTCGGCCCGCTCGGCGAACTCGCGCACGCAGCCGCGGATGGTGGCCAGGTGGGCGGCGCTGGCGCAGCGCACCGGGTGGTCGGCCTCGGCGAACTCGAGCATGACGTTGATGAAGGAGCAGCCTTCGAAGTCGGGCCGCCGAAACCACTCATCGAACACGTCGAAGATGGCCAGCAGGCGCTCGGCGCCGGTCTCGCCTCGGCGCTCGGCCTCGGCCTGAAGCCAATCCTTGGTCCAGCGCCGCTCGCGCTCGGCCAAAAAGGCGAGCACGAGCTCGTCCTTTGACCGGAAGTTGCGGTACAGGCTCATCTTGGCCACGCCGGACTCGGAGATGATCCTGTCGATGCCCACAGCGCGGATGCCGTGCCGGCTGAAGAGGTCGTATGCCGTCTCGAGGATCCGCTCGCGGGCGGAGCCCCGCTGGCCCACGGCTTCCGTAACGGGCCGCACCGGGCCGAATATAGCGGGCGTTGCCGCGGATCCTGGCGCGCGCGGCGACAACGGTTGACTTTCGCCCCGAGCGCGAAGTACGGTGCCTGACAGGCGAGGGAGACCGATCGGTCTCAGAGGAGAGAGGAGACAGGGATGCCTATTCCCACCGAGTTGGTCGGGTCGCTGCCCAGGCCCATGAAGCTCCAGGAGGGCTACCAGAAGCTCGACGACGGAGAGATCGCCTGGGAGGAGCTGCAGGCGCTTCAGGACGAAGCGGCCGAGGACTCGATCAAGCGCTTGGAGGAGACCGGCGAGCCGCTCGTAACCGACGGCGAGCAGCGCGAGTCGAGCTTTGCCACCTATCCGATCACGGACACCCTGGCCGGTACGGGCCTGGCGGACAACCTGGCGGGCGACGGCCAGTTCTTCGCGATCTTCGACGACGGCCACCACCGCCAGTTGCCTCGCCTGACCGGGGGCCCGTTTCGCTACAAGACCTTCGCCTCGGAGTTCGTCGAGAAGAACAAGGCGACCGCCACGAAAGGCGTCAAGCAGGCGGTGATCGCGCCTTCGATGCTGATGTTGCTCTACCCGCTCGACGAGGAGATCGAGGGCTACTCGCGCGACCAGTTCCTCGACGATCTCTGCGACGAGGTCGAGAAGGACATCCGGCAGTGCTTCGAGGCCGGCGCGGAGCGAGTGTCGATCGACTTCACCGAGGGGCGCCTCGCGAACAAGAACGACTCCCGCAACCCCTGGACCAACAAGGACATGCTCCAGGAGTTCATCGACCTCAACAACCGCGTGATCGACCGTTTCTCGCCCGAGGAACGCAAGAACATCGGCATCCACACCTGCCCGGGCGGCGACTGCGACTCCGTGCACTCGAAGGACGTGCCCTACGAGAAGCTGCTCAGCAAGATGTTCCAGCTGAATGCCGGCTACTTCCTGATCCAGTGCGCCAGCGAGGACGACAAGGAGAGCGTCTACAAGCTGGTGCGGCCAGTACAGCCGCGACGACGCAAACGGCGTGCCGCAGATCTGCTTCATGGGCGTGATCAACCCGCTCGACCCCGAGGTCGAGACGCCGGAGCAGGTCCGCGACGACCTCGTCACGGCGGCCCAGTACATCCCGGTCGAGCGGCTCGGGGCCACCGACGACTGCGGCTTCTCGCCGTTCAGCCGCGACGTCAAGCCCAAGCACGGCTCGCCCGACTTCGCCCGGGACGTGGCCATGGAGAAGATCTCGAACCGGATCAAGGGCGCTCAGATGGCGTCCGAGGAGCTCGGGGTGGAGCCGCCCCGACAGCGAGGGAGAGATGCCATGTCAGCGCCTGACCGCACGCGTCTCGCGCGGGCGAGCTACGAGGCCTATCGGAGCGGCGATCGCCAGGCGCTCGAGGACCTGATCGCCGACGACTTCGCGTTCTGGAGCCCCCAGGACGAGGGGATCGACCGTGCGACCTACTTCGAGCGCTGTTGGCCGGCAAACGAAACGCTCGAGGAGTTCGAGTTCAAGCGCATTCACGAGCTCGGCGAAGTAGAGGTGGTCGTCACCTACGAGGCGAAGCGAACCGACGGCTCCCGGTTTCGCAATACGGAGGTACTGACGTTCGAGGGCGACCGGCTGAAGCTCGTCGAGGTGTACTTCGGCTGGAACCTGTAGCCGGCTCCGGCCGCACGCGGTAAGGCTGAAGCCCTCATGGTCACCGGCCTGCGCCGTCCGGCTCTCGCCGTAACTTCGAAGGGTGATCGCGAAGGTCGAGCCGCTCACGCCTGCGCGCGCCCTGCGCGGCCCCTTCGACTACCTCCTCACCGGCGACCTCGAGGCGGTGGGGGTGGGCAGCATGCTCGTGGTGCCGTTCGGAAGGCGCAGGCTGCTGGGTGTGGTGGTCGATCTCGCCTCGGAGAGCGAGATCGCCGCCGAGCGCTTGACCCAGCCGCTCGCCGCGCTCGAGGCCGATGTTCCCGAGGCCCTCGTGGGACTCGGGCTCTGGGTGGCGCGCGAGTACGTGTCCACCCCCGCGCGCGGCCTCGCGCTCGTGCTGCCGCCCGGAACCGGCACCGGGACGGGCCGGCCACTTCGCCCGCGCCGTTCGCTACGGGCCGCCCTCACCGAGAACGGCCGCCAGGCGCTCGCCGGGCCCGGCCGCCTCGGCCGGCGCCAGCGGGCGGCGCTCGACACGCTGGCCGACGGGCCGGCGGCCGTGACCGTGGTCGCCCGCCGCGCGGGAGCGGACCATTCGACTCTGCGCAGCCTGGAGCGCCGCGGTTTCGTGCGCCTCGAGAACGCCGCCCATCCGCCCCGGCGCCCGCAGCTGGAGGGCGTGGGCGCCCCGGCGCGAAGGGTGGAGCTCACCACGGCTCAAGCCCGAGCGCTGGCGCGGATCCTCGACCGCTTCGAGAATCCCGCCGGGCCCCTGCTGCTGCACGGTGTCACGGGCAGCGGCAAGACCGAGGTCTACCTGCGGGCGGTGGCAGCGGCCTTGGAGCGCGGGTGCTCGTCCATCGTCCTCGTGCCCGAGATAGCGCTCACCCCGCAGACCGCCGGGCGCTTCGTCGAGCGCTTCGGAGACGCCGTCGCGGTGATGCACTCGCGCCTCTCGGCACGCGAGCGCTACGACGAGTGGTGGCGCATGCGCCGGGGCGCGGCTCGCGTATGCGTCGGCCCGCGCTCGGCCGTGTTCGCCCCCTTCGAAGAGCTTGGCCTGATCGTGATCGACGAGGAGCACGACGGCTCGTACAAGCAGGAGGGCGACCCGCGCTACGACGCTCGCGTGGTGGCCGAGCGCAGGGCCGCGGTGGAGGGTGCCGTCCTGCTCGCCGGCAGCGCGACCCCGCGGCCCGAGAGCATGCTGCGCTACGAGCGCGTCGAGCTCGCCGAGCGCGTGGACGCGGCCGCGCTGCCGCCGGTGGAGATCGTGGCTATGGCCGGCACATCGGGTCCGCTGCACGAGCGCACCCGCCAGGAGCTCGATACGATCAGGCGCCGCGGCGAGAAGGCGATCGTCCTCCTCAACCGGCGCGGCTGGTCCAACTTCCTCTCCTGCCGGCTGTGCGGGCGGGTTTGGGAATGCCCCAACTGCGATGTGACGCTGGTCTTGCACCAGGCGGCCGGCGAGGTGGCCTGTCATCACTGCGGCTACCGCGAGCGCGCCCCGAGCACCTGCCCGGAGTGCGCCTCGGTGTCCGTGGCCCGCCATGGTGCGGGAACCGAGCAGCTCGAGCGCGAGCTCGAGGCGCTGATCGACCCGCTACCCGTATTCAGGCTCGACTCCGATGTCGCCGCCGGAGTGGCCTCGGTGCTCGGACGTTTCGAGCGCGCCGACGCCGGCGTGCTCGTCGGCACGCAGATGGTGGCGAAGGGCCACGATTTCCCCGACGTCACTCTCGGCGTCGTCCTCGACGCCGATGCCACGCTGCGCTTCCCGGACTTCCGCGCCGAGGAGCGCACGTTCGCGCTGGTGGCGCAGCTGGCCGGCCGGAGCGGACGCGGCCGGCGCGGCGGGCGCGTGATCGTCCAGGCGCTCGAGCCCGACGCGCGTGCGCTGCGCCATGCCGCGGCGCACGACTCGACCGGCTTCATCGCCGGCGAGCTGCCCCGCCGCGAAGCCTTCGGCTATCCGCCGCACGGACACCTGATCAGGATCGTCTGCTCGTCCACGGAGGCCGGGCCCGATCACGCGCCGCCGATGCCGTGCGTGAGCTGGTGGAGGCGGCGGGCGTTCCTGCGCTCGGACCGGCGCCCCTGTTTCGGCGTCAGGGCCGCCACCGCGCCCAGCTGGTGGTGCGTTCCCGCGACCGCGACACAGCGATCACGGCCGTCCGCGACGCGGTAGAGCGGGTGGCCGCCGATCGCACCCACGCTTCCGCCGACGTTTGCCGTGGACGTGGACCCTCAGTAGCCCGGGCCGCCTGGCTAGAATCGGCCGCGGATGAGCCCGGAGAGCGATCTCAAGCCGCAAGACGCCGAGGTGGCGCCGCCCGAGGACGATGAGGTCACCCGCGCTCGATCCCGAGCGCGAGGCGCGGCGAGTCGCGGCCATGTCCTTCATCCGCAAGCTTGGCGATCCCGTGCTCAAGTCGAGCGCCACCCCGGTCGACCGCTTCGACGATTCGCTGCGCCGCCAGGTCAGCCGGATGGCCGGGATCATGGAGGACGCCATCGGCATCGGGCTCGCCGCCCCCCAGCTCGGGATATCGCAGCGCCTGCTCGTGTACCGCGTCGGCCCCGACGCTCCGCTGATCGCCCTCGCCAATCCCGAGGTCGAGTGGACTGGGGACGAGCAGGAGGAGGGGGAGGAGGGCTGCCTGTCGATACCGGGGGTGGCCGTGGACGTGGACCGTCCCGTACACGTGCGCGTCCGCGCCCAGGACGAGCACGGCGAGCGGCGGGTGGTCGAGGCCTCGGGCCTGGAGGCCAGAGTGATCCAGCACGAGATGGACCACCTCGACGGCGTGCTCATGCTCGACCGCACGAGCCGCGACGAGCGCAAGCGTGCCCTTCGCGAGCTGCGCGAAGCCGAGCGCGCGCGCGAAGAGGCCGCCTAGGGAACCCGGTCAGCCACCCGTCGGGTGGCGCGGCGCCACGGTCTCCACCGTGCGTCCCGCGTGCGACGCGAGCGCCGCGGTGAAGAGGTCGTGCGTGAAGGCGGCCTCCAGCGGGGTGACGCAGAAGAACGGCCGGCGCATTTCGTCGCGCCCGTGCACCAGCTCGTCGAGGAACGCGGCCCACATCTGCTGGATGGCGTCGGAGAAGCCGAACTCGAAGATCGGCCCGGTAATGCTCGGATAGGCAGACTGCGAGCCGAGGTCGGTCTCCTCCCAGGACTGCCGCCCGCCGGGCGTGTAGCGCATCGTCCGCAGCGTCTTCGGCCGCTTGGTGGTGAAGGCGATCGAGCCCTCGGTGCCGTCCACCTCGATCGTCCAGGTGTTGGTCTCGCCCGGGGCGATCCGCTTCGTCTCGATGCGCAGCGGGAACTCGTCGCCGTCGTGGCGCGCCCGGCAGAGCAGGACGGCGTTGTCGGGGGTGTCGCAGGGCACGGGGTTGCCGGCGGCGTCCGGACGAGTCTCGAAGATGTCGCTCAGCAGCGCCCGCACGTCGAGCGGCGCCCAACCGGCCCGCAGCGGGAGGTGCAGCGCGTGCATGCCCAGGTCGCCCAGGCAGCCGTAGGCCCCGTTGGTCTGCGCCCGGCGCTTCCAGTTGATCGGCTTGCGGGGATCCAGGTCGCTCGAGTGCAGGAACTGCGAGCGAACCTCGATGGGGCGGCCGAAGCGGCCGGCCGCGATCCAGCGCCATACCTCCTGGCCGCCGGGGAAGAAGGGCATCTCCGACGAGCAGCGCACGAGCAGCCCGGGATTAGCGCCGACCGCGTGCATGATCGTCTCGTTGGCCTCGAGGTCGATGCCGAAGGGCTTCTCGCCCATCAGGTGCTTGCCTGCATCGAGCGCGGCCACGTACAGGCTGGCGTGGAGGTGGTGCGGCACCGCTATGTAGACCGCCTCCACCTCGGGGTCGTCGAGCACCGCGCCTGGATCTCCCGAGAGGCGCGGCGGGTCGGCCAGGCGCTCGTACCAGGCGAGCGCGGGCTGCTGGACGTCGCACACGTGCACCAAACGCGGGCGCACGCCGAGTTCGTCGAGGTGGACCCAACGCGCCACGGCGCTCGCCAGCTCGCGGCCCATCAGACCGCCGCCGATCAGGCCGAGCTTGACGACCCGCTCAGCCACGGGTCATCGTCAGCGCCTCGCCGGCCGAAGCGCCTTCGTGGACGATGGCCATGAGCGCGCGGGTCATCTCGCGCGGCCGCTCGTGCTGGATCACGTTGCGTCCGTAGACGATGCCCGCGGCCCCCGCCCTCATCACCGCCTCGGTGCGGTGCATGACCTCCTCGTCGCTCGCGCGGCCGCCGCCGCGGACGAGCACGGGGACGTTGCCCGCGACCTCGATCACGCTCGGGTAGTCGCCCAGGTCGTCGGTCGGGTCGGCCTTGATGATGTCCGCCCCGAGCTCCACGCCCTGCCGGACGATGGCCCGGATGCGCTCGGCGTCCCCGTCAACCCCGTAGCCGGCCGCGCCGGCCTTCATGGCAAGCGGCTCGACCATCAGCGGCATTCCCGTCGGTTCGCAGCGCGCCTTGAGCGTGGCGATGTTACGCAGGCACTCGCGGTGCAGATGCGCCTGGCCTTCGATCCAGAGGAGGTTCACGACCACGCAGGCGGCGTCGAGGCGGAGGGCGTGGTCGACGGCCTCGGGCAGGAGCTCGGAGAAATAGCGCCGCTTTTGGTCGACGGCCGGTCCGTACACGTCGGCCACGTCGGTGCGCATGACCAGTGCGGGCTTGGGGCCCCTGCGCCGCTGCAGCAAGCGGGCGGACCCGGGGGAGAGCTGGATGGCGTCGGGCGCGGCCTCGACGAGCACGTCGAGGGCCGCGTCGAGGTCCTCGATGCCGCTGAGGAAGCGGGGCTCGCCGAAGAAGCCGTGGTCGACGGCGACATCGAAGCAGCGGCCGTCGGCGGCGAACAGGCGGTTGAGACGCGCGGCGACGCTCCCCGCGCCCAGCATCTCGGATGACGGATCCCGCGTCATGCGCGCGCGATCCTACGGGAGCGGGCTCGTGCTCACCCGGCGCTGTTCAGGCCCCAGGAGCGGATCCGCTTACCGACGCTCACCGCTCGGCACCGTCGCGCAGACGCTCGAGAATCGCGTCGATCCGGCGCCGGGCGTCCGCCCGACCGGTCGGAGCGTGGTAGGGCTCGCCGCCGGTGGCGGCCCAGGGGACGAGCACGTCGTAGTCGAGCTCGCGCAGGAGCTCGAGGCTCTCGATGTAGAGGCGGCGATCGCTCGACCCAAGGACAGCGGCCACCCATTCGCCCTCGTCGATGTAGACCGTGTCGCCCGTGAACAGCACGCGGTGTTCGCCGCTGTCCCAAAGGAAGGCGGTCGCGCCACTCGTGTGTCCCGGCGCGGGAATCACCTCGAAGTCGTCGTCGATCAGGTGGCGCTCCGAGAAGGTCCCGTGGACGTCATGGCTCTGCGCCACGGACGCGCGCTCGTTCTCGTGTACGAAGAGCGGAGCGTGCAGGCCGTCCGAGGCGAACATGGCCTCGTGGCGATGATTGAGGTAATGGCCGGAGATTCCCCCGAGAGCCTCGATCTCCGCGGCCTCGGACTCGAGCCCACCGGCGCTGTAGACGAGCAGATTGCCCCGGCCGCGCCGCAACAGGAACGCGCGAATGTGCAGGGAGGGCGCGAAGGGCAGAGGTTGCGGTGCCGTTCCGTAGAGACCGGGGATCGAGGTGTCCATGCGTGACCTCAGGCTACAAGCTCAAGTTAACTTGAAGTCAAGGCAAGAGCCGGACGCGAGTACGATCGCGCCGTGACCAGGACGTCCGAGGTCGCGGTGATCGGCGCCGGCATCGTCGGGTTGGCGACAGCCCACGCCCTGCGCGAGCGCGGCGTGTCCGTGCACGTGTACGAGAGCGGCACGCCCGGCGCCGCGCAGTCGGGCGGCGCGTCACGCATCTTCCGTCACGCCCACGACGATCCGAGGCTGATCGAGCTCGCTCGGGAGAGCCGCGAGCTCTACCGCCGTTGGGAGGAGGAGTTCGGGGTAGAGCTGGTCTCCGGCGACGGCGTCGTGGTGCTGGGACCCTCCGCCCGGCGGCGCCTGCCGGCGCTCCAAAGCGCCGGGGTCGACGCCGCGGAGGTCACCGCGGAGGAGCTCGCCGAGCGGATGCCCCTGCTCAGCGGCTTCGACGGACCGGCGATCTTCGACGCCGAGGGGGGCTCGATCCGCGCCGCCGCCGCGGTCGCGGCACTCGTCGCCCGGCTCGGCGCGAGCCTCGTGGTCGACGAGGTGGTGGCCCTGTGGCCGAGCGGACCGGAGGCGATCGAGGTGCGCACCGCCGCCGGTCGCGGCCAGCACGGGTACGCGGTCGTCTGTGCCGGCAGGGATACCGCGCGGCTGGCGCGCGGCGCCGGCATCTCGATCCCGGTGGAGGACTCCCTGCACGGGCGCGTGAGCTTTCGGGTTCGAGGTGCTGCACCGCAGCGGGTGGCGTGCCTCCTGGACAGCAGCGACGCTTTCGGCGAGCCGGGTAGCTACGGCGCCCCGTCGCCCGGCTCGAGCGCGTTCTCGCTCGGCGTCGGAGACGCGGCGGCGGCGCGGGAGGACGCCAGCCTGCTCTCACCTCCGGCGCTGGCGTCGGTGACAGATCGGGCGGCGGCGTACGTGCGGCGCGCGCTCGTGGGCCTCGACCCGGAGCCGGTCGGCTACCGCCACTGCTGGGTCACGACTCTGCCCTGGCACGAGGACGCGATCGGCGTCTGGCAGGCCGAGCGGGTGCTGTTCGCTGCCGGCGGCAACCTCTTCAAGCACGCGCCCGCGCTGGGGCGCGCGCTCGCGCAGGCGGCACTCGACGAGCGGCTCGACCACGAGCTGGAGCCGGCCGCCCGGCTCGGTGAGCCGCCGCCCGCCGCCCTCGCTCCGGCGTGACTCGCTCCGCTCGGCGCTGTGGCGCTCAGCGCCGCCCTGCCGGCTGTGGGCGCATCGCCCGCCCAGCTCGTGGATCGGGCACTCGGCCTGGCCAAGAAGGCCAACAGGAAGGCAAAGAGCGCCGCGCGCAAGGCGCGCAGGGCCCAGTCGACGGCCACCGGGGCCCAGACCGCGGCGAGCGGGGCGCAGGCCACGGCCGACTCGGCCCACTCCGCAGCCAGCCGGGCGCAGACCAAGGCCGACTCGGCCCACTCGCGGCCACCGCGGCTTCGTCGGCGGCCGGCGCGGCGCGGACGTCGGCCCGTCAGGTCCACCGCAACGCCGGGCAGAACATCACCGGGGGGTAGCACCGTCACCGTGGCCACCATGAGCGGGGTGGCGCCTGGTGCCTACGTGATCATGGCCAAGACCGACGTCTTCGACGCGACAGGGTCGGTGAGCGGAATCGTCCAGTGTCAGGTCACCGCCGGCGGCGACAGCGACTTCGCCAACACGAGCATCGGCCCCCCTCTACAGGATTTCGAGGACACGCTGCAGGCGAACACCGTCCATACGTTCACCTCGACGGGCACGATCACGCTGGCGTGCACCAACAACATGCCTGTCGTGGGCGCGGTGACGGCACAGCAGACGAAGATCATCGCCATCAAGGTGGGCGACATCACGAGCAACACCGCCGTGACCGGCTAGGGCTCAGTCCTCGAGCTTCAGCAGTTCCTCATAGGCCGGGAGGGTGAGGAACTCGACGAGCTCGTCGCCGCTGAGCGCCACCTGCTCGAAGAGCGAGCGCGACAGCTCGGGCCGGCCCTCCTTCTCGAACCACTCGTCGTCGCCGATCTCCTCGCGGATCTTCTCGAGCTCGCTCACGGCCAGCTCTCGGACCTTGTCGGGCGTGATCGGGCGGCCGTCGTCCAGGACCTCGCCGTGCTTGATCCACTGCCACACCTGGGTGCGCGCGATCTCCGCGGTGGCGGCGTCCTCCATCAGGCCGTAGATGCCGGCGGCGCCGTTTCCGCGCAGCCAGGACGAGATGTACTGGATGCCCACGTTCACGTCCGAGCCCAGGCCCTCCTCCGTGACCTCCCCCGGCGTCTGGGCCACCGCCAGCAGGTCGTCCACGGACGCCTGTACGTCGTCGCGCTGCTTGTCGAGCTGGTTGGGCCGGTCGCCCAGCACCTCGTCGAACGCCTCGGTGGCCACGGGCACCGAGTCCGGGTGGGCCACCCAGGTGCCGTCGAACCCTGCGCCGGCCTCGCGCTCCTTGTCCTCTCGGACACCCTCGAAGGCGACCTTGTTGGCCTCCTCGTCGGTGCGGCTGGGTATCAGCGCGGACATACCACCCATGGCGTGGGCGCCGCGGTGGTGGCAGGTCTTCACCACCAGGTCGCTGTAGGCCTGCATGAAGGGCACGGTCATCGTCACGTCGTTGCGGTTGGGCAAGACGAACTCCGGCCGCGTCCGAAAGCACTTGATCATCGAGAAGATGTAGTCCCATCGCCCCGCGTTCAGGCCCGACGAGTGGTCGCGCAGCTCGTAGAGGATCGCGTCCATCTCGAAGGCGGCGGGCACGGTCTCGATCAGGACGGTGGCCTTGATCGTGCCCCGGTCCAGGCCGAGCGCCTCCTCGGCGATCACGAACGCGTCGCGCCACAGCGCGGCCTCGCGGTGGGACTCGAGCTTGGGGATGTAGAAGTACGGGCCGCGGCCGCGCTCGAGCAGCGCTCGGGCGCAGCGGTGCATGAACAGCCCGAAGTCGACGAACGCACCTGCGAGCTCGGTGCCGTCGATCTTCATGTGGCGCTCTGGGAGGTGCAGGCCGCGCGGGCGCACGAGCAGCACGGCGTGGTCCTCGTCGAGGCGGTACTGCTTGCCGTCCTCCTCGTGCTCGATCGAGCCGCGGGCGGCGTCGCCCAGATTCACCTGCCCGCCGATCATGTTCGACCAGGTGGGCGAGTTCGAGTCCTCGAAGTCGGCCATGAACGCGCGCGCGCCCGAGTTCAGGGCGTTGATGACCATCTTGCGCGAGGCCGGGCCCGTGATCTCCACGCGCCGATCGGCCAGCGCATCGGGCACCGGCGCCACCGTGAAGTCCTCCGGCGCCGTGACGAACTCGAACGTCCCGCCCGCGTCGAGCTCCGCCTGGCGCTCCTCGCGCGCGCGCAGCAGCTCCCGCCGTCGGGCCTCGAGCTCCTCGTGCAGGCGGCCGACGAGCTCGAGGGCACCGTCGGTGAGCACCTCGTCGAAGCGCTCGCCGCGCCTGCCCTCGATCTGAAGCGATTCGGTCATGCGGTCCTCGTCAGTCGCTTGTAGGTGATCCGATGGGGCCGATCGGCCTCCGCCCCCAACCTTCCCCGGCGATGCTCTTCGTACGCCTCGAAGTTGCCCTCGAACCACGCCACCTGCGAGTCGCCTTCGAACGCGAGCACGTGGGTCGCCACGCGGTCGAGGAACCAGCGGTCGTGCGAGATGATCACCGCGCATCCCGCGAATGCCAGCAGGGCTTCCTCGAGGGCGCGGAGGGTGTCGACGTCGAGGTCGTTGGTTGGCTCGTCGAGCAGCAGCAGGTTGCCGCCTCGGCGCAGCAGCTTGGCGAGGTGCACGCGGTTACGCTCGCCGCCCGAGAGCGCGCCGACCTTGCGCTGCTGGTCGGAGCCGCGGAAGTTGAAGCCCGAGACGTAGGCGCGCGAGTTCATCTCGCGCTCGCCGACCTTGATCTGATCGTAGCCCTCGGAGATCTCCTCCCAGACGCTCTTGTCCGCGTCGAGCGCATCGCGCGACTGGTCGACGTAGGCGAGTTCGACGGAGTCGCCCAGCCGCAGCGAGCCCGAGTCGGGCTCCTCGTCGCCCACGATCATGCGAAAGAGCGTGGTCTTCCCGGCGCCGTTGGGACCTATCACGCCCACGATGCCGGCCGGCGGCAGCGAGAACGACAGGTCCTCGATCAGCAGCCGGTCGCCGAAGCCCTTGCGCAGCGAGTCGGTCTCGAGCACCACGTTCCCGAGCCGTGGCCCCGCCGGAATGTGGATCTGGACCTGATCAAGCTTGACGTTGCGCTCCTCGGCGATCAGCGCCTCATAGCGGCTGAGGCGGGCGCGCGACTTGGTGCGGCGCCCCTTGGGGGACTCCCGCACCCACTCGAGCTCGCGTGCGATCGTGCGCCGGCGAGCGGTCTCCTGGCGCTCCTCGACCTCCAGTCGCGCGCGCTTCTGCTCGAGCCAGGCGGAATAGTTGCCCTTGAAGGGAAGCCCGCGTCCGCGATCGAGCTCGAGGATCCAGCCGGCCACGTTGTCGAGGAAGTAGCGGTCGTGTGTCACCGCGACGACCGTGCCCCTGTACTCCTCGAGGTGCCTCTCGAGCCAGGCGACGGACTCCGCGTCGAGGTGGTTGGTGGGCTCGTCCAGCAGCAGCAGGTCGGGCGCCGCCAGCAGCAACCGGCAGAGGGCGACGCGGCGACGCTCGCCGCCCGACAGGCGGCCCACGTCGGCATCGGCCGGCGGCAGCCGCAGCGCGTCCATGGCGGTCTCGAGCATCGTGTCGAGCTGCCAGGCATCGGCCGCGTCGATGCGGTCCTGCAACCGTGCGAACTCGTCGGCGGTCTCCTCGGAGTAGTTGGCGGCCAGTTCGTTGAAGCGGTCAAGCAGGTCACGCAGCTCACGCACGCCGTCCTCGACGTTGCCGCGAACGTCCTTGCCGGGATCGAGCTGCGGCTCCTGCTCGAGTAGGCCGACGGTCGCCCCCGCGGCCAGCTGGGCGTCACCGCGGAACTCGGTGTCGCGCCCGGCCATGATGCGCAGGAGGGTCGACTTTCCCGAGCCGTTGGGTCCGAGGACGCCGATCTTGGCGCCCGGGAGGAAGGAGAGGGAGATGTCCTCCAGCACCCGCTTGTCGGGCGGATGGACGCGGGAGAGCTTGTAGGTGGTGAAGATCGGCTGAGTCGACATGAGCGGGCGAGGCTAGCGGCCCAGCTAGCCTGCGCTTCCGATGGTCTTGGCCAACGTCCTCCAGCCGCTCATCTCGGTCGAGGAGTGGACGCTCGAGGCACTCCATTCCGTCGGGCTCGGATGGGGGCTCGCGATCGTCGGACTCACGCTGCTCGTGCGCGCCTGCACCGTGCCCCTGGTCGTGAGGCAGTTCCGGGCCCAGCGCGAGCTCCGGGACCACATGCCACGCGTTAAGGAGCTTCAGCAGCGACATCGCCACGACAAGGAGCGCCTGCAACGCGAGTTGCGCGACTACTACCGCGAGCACGAGATCAGTCCGTTGAGCGCCTTTCTGCCGCTGCTCGTGCAGATTCCGGTGTTCATCTCGCTCTACTACCTGATGCGCGCCGACGCGAAGAGCGGCCTGTTCGGCGACGCCGGCCTCCTGTTCATCCCCAACCTCACCGACAAGCCGCACGGGGCGGTGCTGCTCGCGCTCATAACGACCTATCTCATCTCTCAGACCACGAGCAGCCTGATTGCCACGCGGACGATGCGCGGCGGCCAACGCGGGCTGATGCTGGTGCTGCCGCTGCTGTTCGTCGGGCTCGTGGCGCGCTTTCCGGCCGGTCTCGCGGTCTACTGGATCACCACCAGCCTCTGGACCCTCGGCCAGCAGCTGTGCCTGTGGCGCGTGGCCCCGGCCGCGGCCGGGAACCCACCGCCACCTGAGCCGCTCCGGGCTCCGGAGCGTCCGCGCCGGCGGCAGACGCGCAAGCGCAAGCACGGTCGCCGGCGCTGACGCCCTCGCGGTCGGCCGCGTGGCAGACTTACCGCGTGGGTCAGGAAGTCTCCGCGAAGGTCTTCTCGCGTGAGGACAGGCAGCGCTACCGCCAGAAGGTGCGCACCTGCCTCGACGTGTTCGCGCGCATGCTCAGCGAGGCGCGCTTCGACACCGAGCGTCGCTCGGTCGGTCTGGAGATCGAGCTCAACCTGACCAACGACGCGGGGGACCCCGCGATGGTCAACGCCCAGGCGCTCGAGGCGATCGCCGATGCCGACTTCCAAACCGAGCTGGGTCAGTTCAACGTCGAGATCAACATCCCGCCGCGGCTTCTCGACGACGACATGTTCTCCCAGCTCGAGGCAGCGGTCAGAAAGAGCCTCAACAACGCCGAGGAGAACGCACGCACGGTCGGCGCCCACATGATGATCATCGGGATCCTGCCCACGATCACCGAGGAGCACCTGACCGCGGACAGCTTCAGCGAGAACCCTCGCTATGAGCTCCTCAACGAGCAGATCTTCGCCGCCCGCGGCGAGGACCTCGAGATAGCGATCACCGGCACCGAGCGGCTCGCCACCTTCGCCGACACGATCGCTCCGGAGGCGGCCTGCACGAGCGTCCAGCTGCATCAGCTGGTCGAGCCCGAGGCGTTCGCCGAGCACTGGAACGCGGCGCAGGTGATCGCCGGCGCTCAGGTCGCCGTCGCGGCGAACTCACCCTTCTTCTTCGGCAAGGAGCTCTGGCGCGAGACCCGCATCGCGCTGTTCGAGCAGGCCACCGACACGCGTCCCGAGGAGCTCAAGGCCCAGGGGGTGCGCCCCCGGGTGTGGTTCGGCGACCGGTGGATCACCTCGATCTTCGACCTCTTCGAGGAGAACGTGCGCTACTTCCCGGCGCTGCTCCCCGTCTGCGAGAGCGAGGACCCCGTGGAGACGCTCGAGCGCGGCGACACGCCGGGACTGCACGAGCTGCGCCTGCACAACGGCACGGTCTACCGCTGGAACCGGCCCATCTACGACGTCGCCCGCGGGCGTCCGCACCTGCGAGTGGAGAACCGGCTGCTGCCCGCAGGCCCCTCGGTCGTCGACATCTGCGCCAACGCGGCCTTCTACTACGGGCTGATCCGCACGCTCGTGGCCGAGGAGCGTCCGCTGTGGTCGCAGATGTCCTTCTCGGCCGCCGAGGACAACTTCCACACCGGCGCCCGCGAGGGCATCGACGCCCGGCTCTACTGGCCCGGGGTGGGCGAGGTGCCGGCGACAGAGCTCGTGCTGCGCCGGCTGCTGCCCGCCGCGCACGAGGGCCTGGAGGCGGCGGGCATCGACGCCGCCGACCGAGACCGCCTGCTTGGCGTCATCGAGCGCCGCTGCGTGACGATGCAGAACGGTGCCTCCTGGCAGGTGGGGGCCTTTCACCGCTTCTACGAGGACGACAAGCTTGACCGCCACGAGGCGCTGCGACGCATGACGGTGCTCTACCGCGAGCACATGCACGGCAACGAGCCCGTGCACGACTGGCCGCTGCCCTGAACGGCTGAGCCTCGCTGGCGGCGGCCGGCGCGGGCGCTTATCGAGCCGAAGATCCGATCGAGCGCGCCAGCAGCTCCATCGGATGCAGCACGGGCAGCGCCCGGCCCAGCCGTTCGGTGTGCGCCGTGATCTGCAGCACGCAGCCCGGGTTGGCCGCGGCCACCGCCTCGGCGCCGGTGTCCAGCAGGTTGCGCGCCTTGCGCTCGCCGAGCTCGGCGGCCGGCCCGGGCTTGACCAGGTTGTAGATCCCCGCGGATCCGCAGCACAGCTCCCACTCGCGCGGCTCGACGAGCTCGAGCTCCGGGATCGAGCTCAGCAGCTCGCGCGGCTCGTCGCGCACGCCCTGGGCGTGCGCCAGATGGCATGCGTCGTGGTAGGCCACCTTCATCGGGACCGGCCGGCGCCGGGCCCGCGCGTCGGCGCCTGCGAGGAACTCGGTTGCGTCCTTGACTTTCGTCGTGAAGCGCTCGGCGCGGTCGGCCCAGTCGGGCTCATCGCGCAGCACGTGGCCGTAATCCTTCATCGCCGAGCCGCAGCCGGCGGCGTTTACGACGACCGTCTCGTAGCTCTCGAGCGCCTCGATGGTCGCCTTGGCGAGGCCGCGGGCGTCCTGGTCGGCGCCCGCGTGGAGCGGCAGCGCACCGCAACAGCGCGGCAGCCGGGGCGCGTGCACCTCGAAGCCCTCGGCGGCCAGCACGCGCGCGGTCGCGTCGTTCACGTGGGAGAAGAAAGCGCGCTGCACGCATCCCTGGAGAAGCGCCACGGTGCCGCGCTTGTCACCCTGCGCCTCGAAGCGCTCGGGCAGCCGCGCCACCGCGCGGGCGGCCGGAGCGTCGGGCGTCAGCGAAACGATCGTCGCCAGCTTCGGCGCGAGCTTGCGCAGCCGCGGGCGTCGCGCGAGCCGGGGCAGGCCGAGCCGGTGGGCCAGCGCCGCGCCCGGGACCAGCAGCCGCAGCCGCCCTGGTCGCGTGAACAACTCGAACACCAGGCGCCGGTGCGCGTCTTCGAGCGGCGAGCGCTCGAAGTTGCGCTCGACCTGGGCGCGAGCGTCCTCGAGCAGCTTGTCGTACTGCACTCCGCTCGGGCAGGCGGTGACGCAGGCCATGCAACCCAGGCAGTTGTCGAGGTGGTTCACGAGCGGCGCCGAGATCTCCTCGTGGCCCTGCTTCATCAACACGATCCGCCCACGGGGCGAGTCCATCTCCTCGCCCCAGAGCACGTACGTGGGACAGGTGGGCAGGCAGAACCCGCAGTGCACGCAGTCGTCGATCAGCTCGAGCTGCGGTGGGCGGGTGTCGTCCCAGCCGCGCGTTTCCTGGATCGAGGCCATCAGACCAGCGTCCCCTTGGGGTCGAAGCGCCGCTTGACGCGTTGCATGAGCAGCTCGAGGCCCGGCTCGAGGCCCGCTTCGCGCTCGACCGCGAGGCCCTCCGGGTGGTCGAGCACGGCGGTCACGTAGCGCCCCCGGAGCTCCGACACGAGCTCGCCCGGAGACCCGTCGTCGAGGCGCAGCCAGAAGAGCCCGAGCGCGTGGCGGCCCACGAGCGTGGCGCCGTGGCGCTCGGCGGTACGCAGCAGGTCGGGCAGGTCGGTCTGGACCGCGGAGACGCGGGCCACCAGCCCGGCCGGTGAGCGCTGGCGCTCGCGTTGCGCCTCCCAGAGCGAGTCGTCATCCTCCCGGATCTCCGTCTCGAGGCCCGCCTCGTCCAGAACCCGCTCGGCCGCCTCGGCCTGCGGCATAGGGGTGGCGCCGCCCGCGCGGGACATCACGCTGCCGCGGCCGTTCGCCCAGCGCACGTCGAGTCCCAGCTGCTCGAGCCGGGCGTGCGAAAGCGCCTGCGCGCCGCGCGCGAGAAGCGGCGGGTCGTCGGCGTGCCCGAGCGCCGTGGCCGTCTGGGGGGATGCGGGGTGCAGCCGGACCGAGACCTCGGTGATCGCACCCAGCGTGCCGAACGAGCCGGCGAACAGCTTCGCCACGTCGTACCCGGCCACGTTCTTGATCACCTGCCCGCCGCTCTTGGCGACGGTGCCGTCCGCCAGCACGACCCGCATGCCGACCACGAGGTCGCGCACGCCGCCGTAGCGAGCCCGCAGCGGGCCGGAGTCCGCCGCCGCCACAACGCCGCCGACCGTCGCGTCCGGCCCGGGCGGATCGAGCGCAAGCATCTGACTCTTCTCGCCGAACACCTGTTGCGCGCGCGCCAACGGCACGCCCGCGCTCAGCACCGCGGTGAGGTCGCCGGCGTTGTGCTCGATCACGCTGTGGAGCCCCGTCGTGGCGATCTCCAGCGACGCATCGGCCTCCGTGACCCAGCCGAGCTTCGTACCCGCCCCGCGCAGGCGCACCGTACGCCCCGCCTCGTCGGCGTCGCGCAGCGCCTCGGCCAGCTCCTCAACCGTGGTGGGCGCGCCGGCGCGGGCGGTCTGCGCTTCCATCAGAAGCGCTCGGCCAGGCCGGCCTGCTCCAGCGGATGGCGGCGGTAGGGGCCGGGCACCTCGCCGCACAGCCGGGGAGTCGGCATCACCTTGCCGGGGTTGGCGCGCCCGTCGGGATCGAAGGCGCAGCGCACTCGCTGAAAGGTGTCGAGGTCGGCGTCCGAGAACTGGTCGGGCATGTAGCGCTTCTTGTCCACCCCGACGCCGTGCTCACCGGTGATCGAGCCACCGGCGTCGACGCACGCCTTGACGATCATCCCCGCGCATTTCTCGGCGCGCTCGGCCTCGCCCTCCTTGCCCCCGTCGTAGCAGACCAGGGGGTGCAGGTTGCCGTCACCCGCGTGGAAGACGTTGGCCACCTGCATGTCGTATTCGCGCGCCAGCTCATCGATGCGCTCGAGCACCTCGGCCAGGCGTGTCCGCGGGATGACCGAGTCCTGCACGTAGTAGTTGGGCGCGACCCGTCCCATTGCGGCAAAGGCCGCCTTGCGGGTGCGCCAGATCAACTCCCGCTCGGCCTCGTCCTTGGCCACCCGGATCGAGTCTGCGCCGGCCTCCTCGCAGATCGACACGACCTCGTCGAAACGGGCCTCGCACTCCGCCTCGGAGCCGTCGAGCTCGACCACCAGGGCCGCGCCGGCGTCCTCCGGATAGCCGGCGCCGGTGGCGCCCTCCGCCGCGCGGATCGAGAGGTTGTCCATCATCTCGATCGCGCCCGGCACCATCCCCACGGACACGATCTCCGACACGACGTGACCGGCCTCGACCGTGGAGCCGAAGAAGGCCACCAGTGTGCGCACGGCCTCCGGTGTGGGAACGATGCGCAGCCAGATCTTCGTGGCGATGCCGAGCGTGCCCTCCGAGCCGACGAAGGCGCCGAGCAGGTCGAGGCCCGGAGGGTCCAGCTCCTTGCCACCCACCCGCACGAGCTCGCCGTCAGGCAGCACCAGCTCGAGTCCGGTCACGTAGTTCGTGGTGAAGCCGTACTTGAAGCAGTGGGCTCCGCCGGAGTTCTCGGCCACGTTGCCGCCGATCGAGCAGACGATCTGAGAGGAGGGATCCGGTGGGTAGAAGTGATCGGGTCCGACCGCCTGCGAGACCTCGATGTTGGTCACGCCGGGCTCGACGATCACCCTTTGGTTCTCGAGATCGACCTCGACGACGCTGCGCATCTTGCTGAGCGAGATCAGCACCCCGTCCTCGACCGGCAGCGCGCCGCCCGACAGTCCCGAGCCGGCCCCGCGTGCCACGAACGGGACGCCGGCGCGGTGACACGCCCGCACGGTGGTCACGACCTCGTCGGTCGAACGCGGCAGGATCACCGCGCCGGGGGTGACCGCGTACTGGAGCAGGCCGTCCGACTCGTAGGTGCGCAGCTGGTGCTCGTGCGTGATGACCTGCTCGGCGCCGAGCGCGGCGCGGAGCTCGTCCACCAGCGGGCCGAGATCCACCGGCTCGCGCTCGGCCTCGGCCGGCTTCCGGGGCGGCGGGCCCTCGCCGAAGGATGGTCCGGCCCCGGCGGCTACTTCACCACCATCCATCCGAGAATGTCCGTCGACTGCAGGTAGACCAGTACGCACATGACCAGCACCAGAGCGATGCTCCAGCCCACCACTTTACGGAACAGGTCGCCCTCCTGGCCGGCCAATCCCACCGCCGCTGCGCCAATCGCCAGGTTCTGTGGGGAGATCATCTTGCCGAGCACTCCGCCCGAGCTGTTGCCGGCGGCCAGCAGCGTGGGGGAGATGCCGGCTTCCTCGGCCGCGGTCACCTGCAGCGCGCCGAACAGCGCGTTCGAGGAGGTGTCCGAGCCGGTGACCGCCACGCCCAGCCAACCGATCAGCGAGGACAGGAAGGCGAAGAAGTCGCCCGCGCCCGCCGCCCATTGACCCAGCGTGATGGTCTGGCCCGACTGGTTCATCACGTAGGCCAGCGCGAGTACCGACGCCACCGTCAGGATGGCCCACTTGAGCTGGTCGAAGGAGCTTCCGAAGACCTTGACCGAACGGCCGGGGGAGACCTTGAGCACAATCATCGTGATGAGCCCGGAGATCAGGAGCAGCGTCCCGGCCGCGGGCAGCCAGTTGAAGACGTAGGTGAGGGAGGTGAGCGGCTCGCCCTCGGGCGTGACCACGTCGAGCCCGGGCCACTGGAACTCCGTGGTCCAGGGCGACTCGGCCAGCCTGTCCTTGATCGCCGGGATCTGCGCGATCGCGAAGATCGCGATGATGATCAGGTACGGCGAGTAGGCGCGCACCACGTCGGCGGGCGGGTCCTTGACGTCGTCGTCGCGGCGCCGGACCTCCTCCTCCATCGCCGGGTTGTGGCCCTCGGCGCCGGCCACGGCCGGGCGCTGGGTGCCCTCGTCGGCTTCGCCGATCAGCGGCTCCGAGGGCTCCCAGATCCGCAGCAGCAGCACGATCGCGCCGGTCGAGCAGAGCGCGGCGACGATGTCGGTCATCTCCACGGAGATGAAGTTCGAGGTGAGGTACTGGGCCAGCGCGAACACGAACCCGCCCACGACCGCGGCCGGCCAGGCCTGGCGGATGCCGCGGGTGCCGTCGACCATGCCCATCAGGATCAGCGGCACGATCAGGGCGAGGAACGGGGTCTGGCGACCGACCATCGCGCCGAGGTCCTCCTTGGGCAGCCCCGTGATCTCGGCCAGCGTGACGATCGGGATGGCGATGGCGCCGAAGGCCACCGGAGCGGTGTTGGCCACGAGCGCCACCGAGGCCGCCTTGATCGGCTTGAAGCCCAGTGCGATCAGCATCACCGCGGTAATGGCGACGGGGGTGCCGAAGCCGGCCAGCGCCTCGAGCAGGGCGCCGAAGCAGAAGGCGATGATCACGGCCTGCACGCGCTGGTCGGTGGAGATCGCGCCGAACGAGCGACGCAGCACGGCGAAATGGCCCGTCTCGACGGTCATGTTGTAGATCCAGATCGCTGTGACGACGATCCACATGATTGGAAACAGCCCGAACACGGCGCCCTCGCTGGCCGACAGGAGGGTCTGGTCGACCGGCATGCCGTAGACGATCAGCGCCACGAGCATGGCCACGCCGAGGGCGATCAGCGCCGCCCACTGCGCGGCGACCTTCAGCCCGCCGAGCAGGACGAACAGGGTCAGCACCGGGAGCACGGCGAAGATCGAGCTCAGACCGAGAGAGTCCGATACCGGATCGAAGTTCTGCGTGTACACCCGTCGTCTCCCTCCGTCGCAGGGCCTGCGTTCGTTGGGTTTGCCCCTTTTGTCCAGCGGAGAAACCGATAGTGGTGCGCGTCAGCCTCTTCGTCACCTGCTTCAACGACACCCTGTTCCCGCAGACCGGCCGGGCGACCGTACGCCTGCTCGAGCGCCTCGGTTGCGAGGTCGACTTCCCGCTCGAGCAGACCTGCTGCGGGCAGATGCACATGAACTCGGGCTACCCGCGCGAGGGCATGGCCCTGGCCCGGCGCCTGGCCCGGGTGTTCGAGGGCGCCGAGCTGGTGGTGACGCCGTCGGCGTCGTGCGCCGGGATGCTCCGCCGCCAGCTGCCGGCGGGCGAGGGGCCGCCCGTGCTCGAGCTCACCGAGTTCCTCGTCGACCGGCTCGGCGTCGAGGACGTGGGCGCGCATTTCCCGCACCGGGTGACCTTTCACCCCACCTGCCATTCGCTGCGCGAGCTCGAGGTGGGCGACCGGCCGCTGCGCCTGCTGCGCTCGGTCAGCGGCATCGAGTTCGTCGAGCTACCCCAGAGCGACGAATGCTGCGGCTTCGGCGGGACGTTCGCGGTCAAGAACCCGGAGGTGTCGTCGGCGATGCTGGCCGACAAGGTGCGCGCCGTGCTCGACACCGGCGCCGAGATCGTCTGCGCCGCGGACAACTCCTGCCTCATGCACATCGGCGGCGCGCTCTCGCGCCAGCGCGCCGGTGTGCGGTCGATGCATCTCGTCGAGGTGCTGGCGTCATGAGCCGGGCGGGATTCCCGCGCGCGGCGAGCGTCGCGCTGCGCGACTCCCAGCTGCGGCGCAACCTGGCCAAGGCCACGGGCACCATCCGCACCAAGCGCGCCGGCGTCGTCGGCGAGGTGCCCGACTGGGAGGAGCTGCGCCACGCCGGCCGCGCCGTGAAGGACTCCGCGCTCGCCTCGCTCGACACCCAGCTCGAGCATCTCGAGGCGGCGGTGGCCGCCGCGGGCGGCGTCGTGCACTGGGCCAAGGACGGCGAGGAGGCGTGCGCGATCGTGGCCGACATCGCCCGGGGGCACGGCGTGGACGAGGTGGTGAAGGTCAAGTCGATCGCCACGGACGAGATCAAGCTCAACGAGGCCCTGGCCGACGCGGGCGTGCGCGCGGTGGAGACGGACCTCGCCGAGCTGATCATCCAACTCGCCGGCGACTCGCAGTCGCACATCCTCGTGCCCGCGATCCACAAGAACCGCGCCGAGATCCGCGACGTCTTCGCACGCGAGCTGGGCCTGCCCGATCTCAGCGACGAGCCCGCCGCGCTCACCGAGGCGGCGCGCCTCCACCTGCGGGCGAAGTTCCTGTCCGCGCGCATGGGGATCAGCGGGGCGAACTTCGCGGTGGCCGAGACGGGCACCGTCTCGGTGTTCGAGTCCGAGGGCAACGGGCGCATGTGCACGTCGCTGCCCGACGTGCTCGTGACCGTCATGGGGATCGAGAAGCTCGTGCCGACCTGGCGCGACATGGAGGTCTTCGTCCAGCTGCTGCCGCGCTCGTCGACGGGCGAGCGCATGAACCCCTACACGTCGTTTTGGACCGGCGTGTCCGCGGGCGACGGCCCCCAGGCGTTCCATCTGGTGCTGCTCGACAACGGCCGCACCGATGTGCTCGCCGACCAGGTCGGTCGCCAGGCGCTGCGCTGCATCCGCTGCTCGGCCTGCCTCAACGTGTGTCCCGTCTACTCGCGCACGGGCGGCCACGCCTACGAGTCCGTGTATCCCGGGCCGATCGGCGCGATCCTGACCCCGCAGCTCAAGCGCCTGGAGGAGGCGCGCTCGCTGCCCTATGCCTCGAGCCTGTGCGGGGCCTGCTACGAGGTGTGCCCGGTGGAGATCGACATCCCGGCTGTGCTCGTGCACCTGCGCGGCAAGGTCGTGGATACCGAGCCTTCGTGGAAGCCGGAAAAGGTGGCGATGAAGGCGATGTATCGGGCATTCGCCTCCACGCGCCGCCTTCGAGCGCGCGCAGAAGGCGGCGCGGCTGGGGTCGCGGCCGCTGGCCCGCCGGGGGCGGATCGAGCACATGCCCTGGCCCCTGTCGGCCTGGACGATGACGCGCGACCTGGCGCAACCGCCGAAGGAGACCTTCCGCGAGTGGTGGAAGCGCGAGCGCGGCGACTCGCAGCATGCCGAGACGACACCCGGCTTACGTTTGCCGCCGCATAGGCGGCAAACGTCAGGCTCATCGAGCAAAGACGCGCCACGAGGATGCCGGCGACGCCCGGACCGCCATCCTTGGCCGCATCCGTTCAGCGCTGTCGGAGACGGCGCCGGTGGAGGTGCCGCGCGCCTACCGCCGCAGCTCCGGACGCTCCCGCACGGAGGTCGTGGACCTCTTCGCCGAGCGCCTCGGCGAGTACCGGGCCAGCGTGCACCGTTCGAGCGGCGGCGAGGTGGGGGACGTCCTGACGCGCCTCTGCCGTGAGCGCGAGGCCGGCCGGATGGTGGTGCCCGCCGGGCTCCCCGAGGCGTGGCGTCCCTCAGGCGTCGAGCTCGTGGCGGACGACGGCCTGAGCCCCCGCGACCTCGATGCCCTCGACGGCGCGCTCACGGGTTGTGCGCTCGCCATCGCCGAGACCGGCGTGATCGTCCTCGACGGCGGGCCGGGCCAGGGCCGCCGCGCGCTCACGCTCGTGCCCGACTACCACCTCTGCGTCGTGACCGAGGATCAGGTGGTGGACCTCGTGCCCGAGGCGATCGAGCGGCTCGAGCCCGCCGTGCGCGCGGGCCGCCCGCTGACCTTCGTCGCCGGACCCTCGGCCACGTCGGATATCGAGCTGAACCGGGTAGAGGGCGTGCACGGACCCCGCACCCTGCACGTGGTGGTGCTGCCGTCCGACCACGGCGTGGTAGGACACACGGAATGAGCTTCGAGGTACACGTCGCCTTGACAACGCCGTTCGCGGCCAACGGCTGGATCGATCTCGACGCGCTGCGCCTCCATATCGAGCTGCTGGCCGAGGACGGCGTGGACGGGATCGTGCCCGCCGGGACCACCGGCGAGGGGCCGCTTCTGGAGGAATCCGAGGTGGCGAGCGCGGTGGCGACAGCGGTCCAGACCGCAGAGCGGCGGATGGAGGTGATCGCCCACGTGGGACGCGCCTCCACGCCGGCCACCGTGCGGCTGGCGCGCGCCGCCATCGGGACCGGCGCGGACGCGCTCATGGCGATCACCCCGTACTACTACGCCTACGAGCCCGACGCCCTGCTCGCGCACTACCGCGCGCTGCTAGAGGCCGCCGATGGCACGCCGGTGTTGGCCTACGCGTTTCCCGACCGCAGCGGCAACGAGCTGCCCGCCGACGTGATCGACACGCTGGCCGGCGAGGGGCTCGCGGGACTCAAGGACTCGACCAAGTCACCCGAGCGTCACGCCGAGTACCTGGACGTCGCGCGCCGGCACGAGGGCTTTCGGCTGTTCGTGGGCGCGGAGAAGCTCGCGCTCCAATCGATGCGAGGAGGAGGGACGGGGACCATCTCCGCGCTCGCCAACGCCCGAGCGGACACCCTGCTGCGGGTGCGCGAGGAGGAGTCCGAGACGGCCCAGGAGGCGGTCGACCAAGCTCGCGACGAGCTGCCCGACATCCCCGCCATCAAGCGGGCCGTGCGCGCGCGGCTGGCCGAGCGCGGGGCCGAGTATCCGGACGCCCCGCGCTCTCCTCTGGACGCCTGAGGCGGTTGAGCGCCGTCGTACTCACCGTCGGCGAGACGATGGCGCTGCTCGATCCCGAGCACGACGGGCCGCCACGCACCGGCGCCCGCTTCACGCTCCGCGTGGCGGGCGCAGAGTCGAATGTGGCGATCGGCCTGGCGCGACTGGGAGTGCCGGTGCGCTGGCTGTCGCGGCTCGGCGAGGACGAGCTCGGGGCCGCGGTCCGCGTTGCGCTGGAGGCCGAGGGGGTCGATCTGCGCTGGACGGCTTCGGATGCCCGGGCGCCCACGGGGCTCTTCCTCAAGGTTCGGTCGGGCGGGCGCAGCTCGGTTGTGTACTACCGGTCGGGATCCGCGGCCTCGAGGCTCGGCCCCGGCGACGTTCCCGACGAGGCGCTCGAGGGCGTCGGCCTCGTGCACCTGACCGGGATCACGCTCGCGCTCTCGGGCGGTTGTCGCGAGCTGGTGTTCGACGTCGCCCGGCGTGCCCGCAAACGCGGAGCGCAGGTCCTGTTCGACCCCAACTACCGCGAGGCCCTGTGGGACGGGCCGGGGGCGGCGCTCGAGGCCGAGCGGCCGCTGCACGAGCTGATCGACTGGTATCTCTGCGGAAGTGCCGAGGCGAGTTCGCTGTTCGCGGTCCGCGAGGAGGACGAGGAGGATCTCCTGCGCGCGATCGCCGCCGCGGGTGTCGAGCGGGCGGTGGTGCGGGTCGGCTCGCGCGGATCGCTCGTGATGACACCGGCCGGGGTTGCGCGGGTGAGCCCACCGGGCGCCGAGGGCGCCGACGTACTCGACGACATCGGCGCGGGCGACGCTTTCGCGGCCGGCTTTGTCTTCGGCCTTCTAAGCGGCTGGCCGCCGGAGCGCTGCACGCGGGTGGGACACACCATCGCCGTACACGCGCTGCGCGGGACGGGAGACTGGGAGACGCTGCCCCGCCTCGACGAGGTGGCCGAAGAGCTCGGAGTGGCGCCGAGCCGAGGCGTCTTCTGAGCATGGCCACCGTCTACCTCGGGACCTCGGAGTTCGCGGTCGAGGTGCTCGAGCGCCTGGCCGCGACGCCGCATCGCCCCGTGCTCGTGGTCACCCGGCCCGACCGGCCGAGGGGGCGAGGGCGGCGCCTCCAGGCGCCGCCCGTGGCCGAGGCGGCACGGGTGCTGGGGATCGAGACGATCCAACCCGAGGACGTAAATACCGAGCAGGCGCGCGCGGCCATCGGCGCCGCCGAGCCCGAGGCGGTGGTCGTCTGCGCGTACGGCGCGCTCCTGAAGGAGCCGCTGCTCTCCGAGCATGAGCTCTACAACGTGCACCCCTCGCTGTTGCCGCGCTGGCGTGGCCCGGCGCCCATCGAGCGGGCGGTCGCCTCCGGCGACGAGGAGACGGGAGTGTCGATCATGCGGCCCAGTGCGGAGCTCGACGCGGGACCGGTGTGCCTGCAGCGCAGCGAGGCGATCGCCCCCGACGACGACTACGGAAGCCTCTCCGCGCGGCTCGCCGCGCTCGCCGGCGAGCTGCTCGTGGAAGCGCTCGACCTCCGTCCGCCGTGTCGCGACCAGCCCGAAGCGGGCGTCACCTACGCGGAGAAGATCGAGAGCGCCGACCGGCTGCTCGACCCGAGCCGCGCCGCCGACGAGCTCGAGCTGCGTGTGCGAGCGCTGACGCCGCACATCGGCGCATACATCGAGCGTGGCGAAGGCGACCGGTTGGGGGTGCGGCGAGCGGCGCTCGCCGCAGGCGTCGACGATGTCGGGCCGGGAGCACTGGAGGTGCGCGACTCGACATTGCTCTACGGGGCCGCGCAGGGGGCTCTGGAGCTGCTCGAGGTCCAGCCGGCGGGCGGCAAGCCGATGCCCGCCGCCGACTGGATCCGCGGCCACGCCGCCTGAGCGGTTACCGTAAGCGGATGTCGGTGGCGGGTCACCCGAAGAAGCTCGGTCCCGAATGCCCGGGATGCGGGGAGCGATGGCTGCGCGGCACCAATCTCCCCGGCCGCTACCGCTGTGTGGCCTGTCTCAGGCGTTTCGAGCTGCGATCGGAGTGCCCCAACTGCGGCGCCCACTCCACGATCGCGCGCATGTCGGACACGGCGAACGTGATCTGCCGCAACTGCAACAGCTCGATGCTGCAGCCGATCTGAGCCCGGCGGGGGTCGAGCCTACCCCTGCCTCAGCTCGATCCAGAGCGCGCGCGAGGCGCACAGGAGCCGGCCTTCGGAGTCGAACAGCCCGCAGGCGGCATGGCGCTTGCGGCCCTCGACCGCGAGGGGCCACGACACCAGCGCGTGTGCCTCCCCGATCTCGACCGGGCAGCCGAGGCGCGCGGTGAGGCGGGCGAGCACCATCGGCGGCCCCTCGCCGAAGTTGGCCACGGGCGCGCTGGTCGGGCAGTCGAGGGCCGCCCAGACGCATTCCGGGCGGACCCAGCCGTCGCCGTCGGATAGCGACTGGTCCGGCGTCCAGTCGGCGGCGTAGAGCCCGTCGCCGAGCGCGCCCGGAAATACCCTCATACCGTCGCCCGGCTCGCGCTCGGGCCCGCACACCACGCACTCGGGAAAGGGGTGCGACCTCGTCCAGTGCTCGCGACCCGCGCGCGAGGCGGCCGCCGCCCGGTCGGGCAGGACGGCATCGGGCACCTCCAGCAGAAGCTCGTCCTGCCCGCCGTCGGCCACGAGCTCGTCCTCGGCGCGCAGCTCGACCCGCCCGTCGGCGCGTACGACCGCGAGCGGGCGCTCGAGCGGCGGCGGCGCACGCAGCGAGACCGATGCCACCTCGGCGCCGAGCAGGTCCGCAACCCGGCCGCAGGCGTACCCGCCGTTCGCCGATCCCCTGGGGCCGTTGAAGCGCGCGGGGATCGTGAGGGTCTCACTCATGGGGTCACTCGCTGCGACGGTACAGGAGGCCGAGCAGCAGGCTGAGGGCCGCGGCGGCGCCCACGAACGCCAGCTCGACCTGCAGGATGCGATCGTCGAAGTCGACCAGCAGCAGGAACAGGGCGAACCCCGCCGCGCACAGTGCCCACACGGCCGCGGCCTGCGGTGCGCGACCGTGGGCGAGCAGCGCCTGGTTGAAGGTCGCGGCGCTCAGGTACAGGCCCATCCCGACCGAAACGACCACCAGCCCGCCGCGCTCATAGTCGAAGTCGCCCCCGAACACGACGTCCATGAGCAGCGGACCGACCGCGAGCATCACGAGGGCCACGCAGGCCGCGAAGGCGGCGATCGCCCCCAGCGTCAGGTTGACGCTCTGCCGAAAGGGGTCGCTCTCGCCGCTCGCCCGCAGGCGCGTGAGGTGGGGGAGGATCGAGGTCTGCACGGCCTGGAACAGCTGCAGCGGCGCGCGGGCGATCAGCAGGACGTTGAAGGTGAAGCCCGCGAGCGCCGCGCCGCGGGCGCCCTCGCCGGCCTCGACCAGCAGCGGCCCGGCATTCAGGAAAGTCTGCTCGCTGAGCATGATCACCAGCACCGCCACGGCGAAGCTACCGCCGTGGGCCAGCGTGAACTGCGGCTCGATGGTCCGGTCGGCCTCGTCTGCCTCGGGCGCCACGACGGGCATGCCGCGCAGCCGTCGCCCCAGCGCCCAGGGCACCACCGCCAGCGACACGATCGGGGCCGCGAGCATTCCGAGCGCGACCACGTCCTGCCCCTCGGCCACGCCCACCGTCACCGCCAGGGCGAACAGGCAGCGCGAGCTCGCCTCCATCAGGACGAGCCCGCCGTAGAGGCCGAAGCGGTGGTGGCCGGCGAGAAAGCCGCGGGCGAAGTAGCTCGCCGCGTAGGCGAGCACGGTCGCGATCAGGATCCAGTAGAGAGTGCTCGAGCCGCCGAGCAGATCGTCCTCGATCGGGCCGCGCAGAGCCAGCGCGACCGCGGCGAACAGTCCTCCGAGGGCGAGCTGGATCGTCGCGGCCACCCGCAGGTGCTCGCCTCCCTCGACTCCGCGGGCGTCGCGGTCGGCGATCGTGCGCGAGAGCAGCTGCTCCACCGGCCGGTAGAGCACCGACACGGTGATGAAGACGGCCGACCACAGGAGTGTTATGTGCCCGTATTCGTTCTCGGGCAGCGAGCGGCTGGCGAGCGCGAAGTAGGCGAAGGTGACGAGCCCGGTGACGCCGATGCCGACCGAGAGGACCGCGGCCCCACGGCCATAGGAGCGTGCGTCCGCCGCCGCTCCGTCAGCCGACACGGACGAGCAGCATCGTCCAGGGGAAGGGCGAGCGCGCCTCTTCCACGGTGCCGTAGCGCGACAGCAGCGAAACGAAGGCCCCTTTGGACCAGTGGTTCACGTGTCCGGGGGTGTTGCCGAGCCGGCGCAGGTAGGCCCCCCGCGCCACGTTGAGACCGCGCCACAGCGGTTCGCGTGGCACCGACACAAGCAGGTGACCGCGGGCGACGCGGGCCATCTCGGCCACGGTGGCCTCGGGCTCGGGCACGTGCTCGAGAACCTCGATCGCGCAGGCCAGGTCGAACTCGTCGTCGGAGAAGGAGAGCGAGGTCGCCTCCTCCACGCGGAAGTCCAGGTTGGGGCGCGAGCGCCCTTCCCACTCGGCACGCAGCTTGGGATCGTCGAGATCGATGCCCACCACCCGGCCGTCGCGCAAGCGCTCGGCCCATTCGACTGTGAGCACTCCCTCGCCGCAGCCAACGTCGAGCACCGACTCGGGCGCGGCCTTGGCCCAGAGCTCGTCGAGCGCTCCGTGAAAGCCCGACATCAGCCGCTTGACCAACGGGTTGTCCGAGCCGTACTTGTCGAAGCTGTTTCCGGTGGGCACCTCGGCGGTGGCGCTCATAGCTTCAGCGCCTCGCGCTCCTCGGTCTTTCCAGTGGCCCGGCCGGCGCGCGCCCCGGTCGTCGCCTCCTGGCCGGTCGGCGCCGCCCCCGGCTCGTAGTGGGAGGGCTCGACGCCCAGGTGAAGCTCCACCCGGCGCACGCGCTCGAGGATGCGCTGCTGGAGGACTCGCGAGCCGGCCAGGATGTCGCCCAGCACGCCCAGCGCGGCGAACTGCACGGCGACGATGAACAGCGTGGAGCCGAGGATCAGCGACTGAATGTGACCGCCGCCCTCGCCCGAGAAGAAGAACCACAAGAAGCGGGCCCAGATCACCGCCGCCACGATCGCCACCAGCACGGCCGCGGCGGTGAACACCCGCAACGGCTCGTACAGCGCGTAGATGCGGAAGATCGACGCGCTGTTGCGGCGCACGTAGGCCCACATGGAGGGAAACAGCCTCGACTCGCGGGTCTTGGGATTGGTGCGAATCGGGACGTGGTCGATGGCCACGGTCTGCTTTCCGGCCTGGATGATCGTCTCGAGCGTGTAGGTGAACTTGGACACCACCGACAGCTGCAGCGCGGCCTCGCGGTTGTAGGCGCGAAAGCCGGAGGTGGTGTCGGGCACGTTGGTGTTCGAGGCGCGGCGCACCACCGCGCTGCCGAAGCGCTGAAGGCGCTTCTTGAGCGGGGAGAAGTGCTCGATCTGGTCGGTTTCCCGGTCGCCGATGACCATGTCGGCCTCGCCGGCGAGGATCGGCGCCACCAGCTTGGGGATGTCGGTGCCCCGGTACTGGTTGTCGGCGTCGGTGTTGACGATGATGTCGGCGCCCAGCTTGAGGCTCGCGTCGAGGCCCGGCCTGGAAGGCCGCGGCGAGACCCTTGTTGTTGGTGAGCCTCACGATGTGGCTCACCCCGCCCGCGCGCGCCACCTCGACGGTGCGGTCCGAAGAGCCGTCGTCGATCACGAGCCATTCGACCTCGTCGACGCCGGCGATGTCGCGCGGAAGGTCGGCGAGCGTCTCGGGCAGCGTCCCTTCCTCGTCGAAGCAGGGGATCTGGATGATGAGCTTCATGGGTCCGGCCCCTTAGCGTAAAGACAGATGGGGGCGGCCGGCGGCCACACAGCACATTTACACGCTCTTTGCAGGAGCTTCACACCCGCGGGCGCGATGGGAGGAAAGTTGCCGGTTGGGTAGTAACCAGGTAGCTACGCTGCGTTCACCGGCCGGCAACACCTCTGCTAGCCTGCGGCCCTTCGTCTCGACCTCGGAATTTGGAGCAGCTTCGACGATGAGCACCGTCCTCGCATACCTGGACCCCGGCAGTGGGAGCATGATCCTGCAGATCATCGCCGGTGGCCTGGCCGCGGTCGCCGTCACCGCCAAGCTGTATTGGAACCGCATCCTCCGTTTCCTGCGGATCCGCAAGGACGAGCCGGAGACCACCCCGGCCGCCGAGCCGCGGCAGACCGACTCGGCCTAGCCCCGACCGAAGCGCTCCGCTCGGCCGGGCGCGCGCGGACCGCTACCCTGCCGCTCGATCTCATGACGACCGGCACGCCCTCCACCCCCCAAGGCACGCTGGAGCCGGGCTCCTTTCGCGATCCCGAGAGCCGAGTGTTCTACGCCGGGGAGGAGGTGTACCGCGCGCTCTCGGCCGACGGGTTGAGCGACTTCGAGGCGCTGCGAGCCACGGGCCTGCTCGACGACGAACGAGTCGTGCGCACCGAGGCCGCCGCCGACACGGCGGCGCTGCGCGGCCTGCTGGTGCACGAGCCGGCGGGGGTGCTTCGCCACGAGCGCATCCCCTTCGTCTCGTATCCGTACGAGTGGACCTTCTCCATGCTCAAGGATGCCGCGCTGCTGCAGCTCGACCTGCTGCTCAGCGCGCTCGACCACGACCTGGTCTTAAAGGACGCGACGCCCTACAACGTGCAGTTCAAGGGCGCCAGGCCGGTGTTCGTCGACGTCGGCTCCTTCGAGCGCCTTCGGGAGGGCGAGGCCTGGGTCGGCTATCGCCAGTTCTGCATGCTCTACCTCTACCCGCTCTTGCTGCAGTCGGTGAAGGGCGTGCCCTTTCACCCCTGGTTGAGAGGCTCCATCGACGGCATCACGCCGACCCAGATGAAGGGACTGATGTCCTTCCGCGACCGCTTTCGCAAGGGGATGTTCAGCAACGTCTTCCTCCACGCGAGGCTCGAGGCGCGGTACGCGGACCGGCCCGACCAGGTCAAGGCCGAGGTCAAGCGCGTCTTCAAGAAGGAGCTCTTCGTGGCCAACGTGCGCAAGATGCGCAAGCTGGTCGAACGGCTCGAGTGGAGTCCCCCCGCAGGGGTCTGGACGGCCTACGGGGAGCGCAACTCCTACACCGACGATGACGCCCGGCGCAAGGACGAGTTCGTCCGCGAGGTGGCCAAGAGCCGGGACTGGAAGCTCGTCTGGGATATCGGTGCGAACAACGGCCGCTACTCACGCATCGCCGCGGAGGGGGCCAAGACCGTGGTCGCGGTCGACGCCGACCAGGGCCCGGTCGAGTTGCTCTATCGCGACCTGCGTGACGAGGGCAACGACCGGATACTCCCGCTGACGATGAATCTCGCCGATCCCTCGCCCGGACTGGGCTGGCGCGGGCTCGAGCGAAAGTCGATGCCCGACCGCGGCCGGCCCGATCTCGTCCTGGCGCTGGCGCTCGTACACCATGTCGCGATCTCGGCGAACGTGCCGGTCAAGGAGTTCGTGGACTGGCTCGGGTCGCTGGGTTGCGCGCTCGTGATCGAGTTCCCCACGCGTGAGGACCCGATGGTCAAGAAGCTGCTGGCGCCCAAGCGTGAGGGATTGCACCCCGACTACGAGCTCGGCTTGTTCGAGCGCACCCTCGACGAGACCTTCGACGTCGAGCGTTCGGAGCGGCTCGAGTCGGGCACGCGCGTCCTCTACCACGCGCGACCGAAGAGGGGATGAGCGCCGCCGAAGCCCGGGCGGACCGGCCCGAGCGCACGGATCGGGGAGAGAGCCCGCTCTGGTCGTTCCTCGAGCTGGCCGTCCTATGGACCTTCGCGGTCGCCCAGCCGCTCTTCGACCTGCTCAAGGACAACCCGGAGTTCTTCGCCGCCCGAGGCTCCTCGGGTCTCGACGTGATCAGCTTCGCCGTTGCTGCTCGTGGTCGTGCCGCCACTCCTGCTGCTCGCCGTCGAGCTGCTGGTCGGCCTGGCGGACGCGGGCGCTCGGCGCGGGGTTCACCTGGTCTTCCTGGCGGCGCTCGTGGCGCTGATCGCAGCGCAGGCGCTGAAGAAGGCCTTCGACGCGTCCGACCTGGTCCTGATCCTCCTCTCGGTCGCGATCGGCGGCGGCGTGGCGGGCCTGTACGCCGGCGCCGAGCCGGTACGCACCTTCCTGCGTGTCCTCTCGCCGGCCCCGCTCGTGTTCCTCGCGCTCTTCCTCTTCACCGATCCGGTCTCCAAGCTCGCCTTTCCCGACGAGGCTCAGGCGCGCTCGATCGGGGGCGTCGCGCGCGCCCCGATCGTGATGGTGCTCTTCGACGAGCTTCCCTCGAACACGCTCGTCGACGGTCGCGGGCGCCTCGACGCCGAGCGCTTCCCCGGCTTCGGCGAGCTCGCTCGAAACGCCACCTGGTTTCCGAACGCGTACACGGTCTACGACTCCACCGAGCGCGCGCAGCCGGCGATCATGGACGGAAACCTGCCGTCGGAGGACCGCCTGCCGACGTCCTCCGATCATCCGAACAGCATCTTCTCGCTGTTCGGCAAGACGCACCGCATGCTGGTGTCCGAGGAGGCGACCACCGTCTGCTCGCGCGACATCTGCTCCGACGAGCGCCTCGACGAGGGCTATACCGCCCGGATCCGCGCCATGGGCGAAGACCTCGGCCTCGTATGGCTGCACGTGGTCTCGCCGCCCGACATTGAGGCCGACCTGCCGAGCGTGTCTGAGAACTGGGGGAACTTCGGGGGCGCGCAGGAAACCCCCTACCTCGGCGACCCGGCCGTCCGCAACGCCAAGTCCAATCTCAACGCCGGGCGCCAGGCGCGCTTCGAGGACTGGATCGAGAGCATCGAGGACGGCCGCCGGCCGCAGCTGGCCTTCAAGCACACGCTCCTGCCGCACGTCCCCTGGCAGTACCTGCCCGACGCGCGGCGCTACCGCCGTTCCGCCAATGACGCCATTCCCGGGATGTCCAATCAGGCCTTCCACTGGCAATCCCAGCTCGACGTCCTGCTTCAGCGTCACTACCTGCAGACCGGGTTCGCCGACCACGAGCTGCAGCGGCTGTTGCAACACCTAAAAGAGGAGGGGCTCTACGACAAGGCGCTGATCGTGGTGGCCGCCGACCATGGCGTGGCCTTTCCGAAGCGCCGCGAACGCCGGCGTTTGGGCCGCGGGACGGCTGACGAGATCGCCCCGGTCCCGCTCTTCATCAAGGCCCCCGGGCAGAAGCGCGGCAAGACCGATGACGCCTGGGTCTCCACGATCGACATCCTTCCCACGGTCTTCGACGTGCTCGGGCTCGACCCGAAGGTCCGGATGGACGGCAAGTCCGCCTTCTCGGAGGAGGTGCAGAACCGCGACGAACTCCGCATGCTCATTCGCAACTCGTTCGAGCCGCTGCGCATTCCCGCGGACCAGTTCGCCCGCGAGCGGCAGGGGATCATCGACCGAAACCAGGCGCTCTTTGGCAGCGGCCGCCACGACCGCCTCTACCGGATCGGCCCCAACCCCGAGCTGATCGGCACCGAGGCGGCCACCGCGGGCCTTCGGCCGCTCGACGTCGAGCTTGTCTACGCCCGGGACTACCGCCGCGTCGACACGAGCTCGAGCTACATCCCCTCCCACGTGATCGGACGGGTTCGCGGCGGCGGCAAGGGCGGCCGCGAGATCGCCGTGGCGGTGAACGGAAGGATCGTCGCGGTGGGCGAGACCTTCACGCTCGCCGAGGGCGACGAGGGCGAGCTGGTCTCGGTCCTCGTCCCGCCCGAGTCGTTTGAGCAGGGGTCGAACGAGGTCGAGGTCTACGAGGTGCCCTGACGTCCCCTGTTGTATGGAGCGATGTCATCCGCGCGAGGGCGCGGGCTGGCCCGCTCCTGAGCGATGCGCTAGAGGCCGTTGAGGCACCCCTCGACGGTCTCGAGCAGCTTGTCCGAGCCGCCGTTGACGAACAGCAGGGTCGGGCCGATCTGCTCGGCTCCCTCGCCTCTTCCGGCGAATTGGGCGGCCTCGGATTCTCCCGGGGTGAGAAAGAACTGGATCCTCGGGGCGTCGGCCCCGTCGCCGATCACGATCTCCTGGTCGCCCGGGTCGCCCTCGAGGCGGGCGTCGACGTCCTCCTCCTCGAAGCATTCCAGCGCGACGGCCCGCTTGTCGGAGTCGTCGACTCCGCCGCCGGCGTCGTCTGAGCCGATGCCGCAACCCGGCATCGCGAGCGCCAGGGCGGCGGCGAGGACGGACGAGACGCGGCGGCGCATCCCGTCAGCGCAGCGTGCGCGTCTTGCGAAAGCGCTTGCGCAGGTCAGAGTAGACCGGCTTCGGGACATCGGTCTCCTCGATCAGGCTCTTGTTGTGCCATGGCGGGTTGCGCCAGGCGGGAGGGGCGCCGCCCGCCCACTTGGGATGCACTCGGAAGTCGCGCAGGGCCCAGTAGATGGAGCCCGCGATGTATCGCTTCGAGGCGTGGACCCGGAGGTGGTCGACCGCGAACTTGTCCTGGAACTCGTAGGTGCCCGGCTGTTCGACCGGCCCCGGCCCCCTCGCCTCCGCACCGAACTCGGTTATCACCAGGGGCAGGTTGGGGTTCTGCGCGTGGATCGAGTCCAGATAGGGACCAAGCTCCGCGAGCGTGGTCTCCCCGCGCGGGATGTCCGCCCTCACGGAGTCGTACCAGCCGAAGTACTCGTTCACGCCCAGGACGTCGAGGTACCGGTAGATCGGGTGGGTGACGGCCTCCCCCAGCCGCGATTGGCGGTCGATGGCGATCAGGCGCGTGTCGTCGAACTTGCGCACCATCGCCGAGCCCTGGCGTATGTAGCTCTGGAGGCCGGCTCCGATCGCGCCCAGCTCGGACGGGCTGCCCCCCGGCTCGTTGGCCAGCGACCACGCCATGATCGAGACGTTGTTGAGGTTGTTGCGGACGGTGAGCGTGGCCGCGCGAGCAGCGGCATGGCGAACCCCCGCCTGTTCGAAGTAGCTGTTGGGTACTTGGTAGACGGGCACGTCCACCCAGTAGAGGATCCCGTAGCGGTCGAAGGCCTCGAGGAACGCGGGATGCAGCGGGTAGTGCGAGCGCGTGACGGTCGCACCGAGGTCACGCAGGCGGGAGACCAGCAGGTTGCGGGTGCGCTGCGACAGCGCACCCCCCTCCTGCGCGTCATCCTCGTGGATGCTCGCTCCGCGGAGGTTGAGGCGCTTGCCGTTCAGGAGCAGAGCACCGCCGCGCCGCGCCTGGAGCTTGCGCACGCCGAAGCGCAGCCGGTAGGCGGCCAGCCGCCTACCGCGCACGAGGGCGCCCACGGTCATCCCGTAGAGGTTGGGCCGCCCCGGCTGCCACAGTCGCGGCCTGTCGATGGTGAAGCGCGTGCGCAGCTCGCGCGTGGCGTTGGCGCCCACGGTCTCCGCCGGCAGCACGTAGCGCTTGCCCGCGACGGTGACGCCGAGCGACACGTCCTCGTCGCGGCCCGTGAGGTTGCGCACCTGGGCCCGCACCTCGACCTTGGCCGGCCTCCCCACCTTCGGCAGGCGCGGCAGCACATGCACGTCCTCGAGATCGATCGTGTTGATCCGGCGAACGTAGACCTCGCGCAGCAGGCCGCCGAAGTTCCACCACCCACCCGTGCCGAAGCCGTTGTAGGGCGAGGCGCGCCAGTGGGTGAGGTCGTTCCTGCTGCGCAAGGAGGAGACCTTGACCACGAGCGTGTTGCGTCCCTTGCGCAAACCGTCCAGGTCGGCCTCGAACGGGAAGTAGCCGCTGTAGCCCCCGATCGCCTTGCCGTTGAGCCACACCTTGGTGCGGTAGTTGGCTCCCTCGAAGCGGACCTTCCAAAACTGCTTGGCCGCCTTCGGCGCTTTCGGCAGCTTGAACTCCTTGCGGTACCAGCCCACGGAGGACTTGTTCAGCGCCAAGTCGGTCGCGTTCCAGTTGTATGGGACCCGGATCTGACTCCAGCCCGCGAGCCCACGCTGCGCATACCAACGCTCGGCGTCGCCGACGAAGGTGTCGTCCAGGCGGAAGTACCAGGTGCCGCCGAGCAGCTGGCGGCCCAGCTGGCCCTCGTAGATCAGGGGCTTGCCGGCGGGGCGCTCGACCCGCAGCTCCGGGGAGGGAGGGGGCTGCGGCTGGGCCGGCTGTCCGCTGGGCGGTCCCGGCTCGCCGCCCTGCGCGAGCGCGGCGGCGCCGGGCAGCGCCAAGGCGAAGGCCAGCGTCAGGGGTGCTATGAAGGTGGGCGAGCGCAAGAGTCCAGGGGGCGGCGATGGAGGGTAGCGGCGACCTCCGGCAGAACGCGGATGGGTGCCAGCTCGAGTCGGAGGTGCATCGGTACGCCGTATGGGGTATCCACTACAGTGCACGACCGACCGGCGCCCCCGGGCCGGCGTCGGCGCGTTGCCTTGGTTTGTCCCCGTTTTGCGCGCCGATACCCCATGAACCGACGCCTCGCGCTCATCCAAGCCCTCGTATCGCTGGTCGCGCTCGCGGCGGTCGTGTGGTGGGCGTCGAAGCAGTCGGCTCCCGAGCTGCCCTCGGGCCGTGAGGCGCTCTCCTGGCTGGCGCTCGGGTTGGCGCTGTACGTGGGCGCGACGCTCATCCGCGGCGAGCGCTGGCATTGGATCCTGGGCTTCGCTCACGTCGAGGCTCCCCGGCGTGACTGTTATGCGCTGACCACCGTCGGCTACATGGGCAACAACGTGCTCCCCGCCCGCGCCGGTGAGGCTCTGCGAATCGTGCTCCTCTCGGGCCGGACGAACGCGAGCAAGCGCACCGTGACCGGCTCGATCATCGCCGAGCGCCTGCTCGACGTGGTGGCGCTGGGGATCATCTTCATCGTCACCGTCTACGGGGTGTTGGGCACCAGGGGGCTGCCGACCGACCGGCCCATCCTCGCCGCCGGAATCGGGTTCTTGATGCTCGTGGCCGTCTGCGTGGGTCTGTGGGTGCTGCGTCGCCACCACGTCTTCGAGCGCTTGCGCGAGTGGCTGCGCCCCCTGGCGGACGCGCCCCGGGCGCTGCTGGCGAGCGAAGGGGTCGTGCTGCTTTCGGCCACCTTCGTGCTCTGGGCGGTGGAGGCGGGGGTCTACTACGCGGTGGCGCGCTCCGTCGACTTGGGGATAAGCATGACCGGCGCCCTCTACCTCGTGGCGCTCACCAACTTCGTCGCCGCCCTGCCCGCCGCCCCCGGTTCGATCGGAACCTTCGACGCGGCGGTGGCTTGGGGCGCGAACCGGCTCGGCGCGAGCGGCTCGGCGGCCCTCTCCTATCTTCTGATGCTGCGCTTCGTGCTCTACGTGCCCATCACCGTGGTCGGCTTCCTGTTCCTGGTCACGCGCTACGGCGGCTGGTCGCGCATGCGCGAGGCGTTGCGGGTCAGCCGCACGGGCCAGTCCCCGGCGACGCCGCGAACCCAGGGCCAGGCACAGCCCCAGGCCGAGGCGACACCGACGGCCTGAGGCTCCCCGCGTCGATGCGGGCCTCGACAGCAAACCTCCGCACCCTGCGCCGCCGCGAGCACGGCGATGCGGGGCGCGCGCGCGCGAGCGCCGATGTGACCCGTTCCGGGGAGCGCTCGCACGCCGCACAGATCGTGCCGATCATGCTCGTCTGCCTCGCGCTCTCGGCGCTGTCGCTGCTCTACCCGTCGACTCCGACCTACGACCCCTGGGCCTGGATCCTCTGGGGGCGCGAGATCCTCCAGCTCGACCTGGTGACCGAGGGCGGGCCGTCCTGGAAGCCGTTTCCGATCCTCTTCACCGCACCCTTCTCGCTCTTCGGCCAGGACCTCGCTCCCTACCTCTGGATCTGGGTCGCGCGCGCGGGCGGGCTGTTCGGTTGCGCGATGGCGTACCGGATGGCCAACCGCCTGATCGGCGGCGGCTTCTACGGCGCGCTCGCCGGGATCTGTGCCTTCCTCGCCCTCTTTTCGAGCAACAAGTACGTGCGCGACGCGGCGCTCGGCAACTCCGAGCCGCTGCTGGCCGCGATCGTGCTGTGGGCCTTCGAGCGTCATCTCGACGGGCGGCGCGACCACGCCCTCCTGCTCGGCTTCCTCGCCGCGCTGCTGCGACCCGAGGCCTGGCCCTTCCTCGGCCTCTACGGGGTCTGGCTGTGGTTTCGAAATCCCGAGCTGCGCCTGCGTCTGGCGCTGTTCGCCCTTCTCATTCCCGCCTGCTGGTTCCTGCCCGAGTGGTGGGGTTCGGGCGACCCGCTGCGTGCGGGCGCCCGGGCCAATGCGCCCAACCCCGGCTCGGCCGCGTTCGAGGACATCCCGTCGGTCGCCCTCGTCAAGCGCTTCTCGAGCTTCACGATCGCTCCCGTCAAGCTCGGCACCCTCATCGCCGTCGGCTATGCCGGCTTCATGTGGTTCCGCTACCGGCGCGAGAAGGTGACGCTGGCGCTCACCGCCCTGGGCCTGGCCTGGTTCCTGCTCGTAGCCGTGATGACCGAGGCCGGCTTCGCCGGCAACCAGCGTTACCTGATCGTCACGACCGCGGTGGTCTGTGTTCTCGGCGGCATGGGCGCGGTGAGAGTGCTGCAGGGCATCGAGTGGGTCGCGGCGCGGCGACTCGGACCGGGGCGGGCGCGCCCCGCGGTGATCGTGGCAATGCTGCTCGGCGTGCTGGTGGCCTCGCCGACGATCGTGGCCAAGGCTGACAACACGGCGCGCGTCCAGGGGGGCCTCGAGCACGAGGCGTACCTCTGGGCCGATCTGAGGGGACTCGTCGACGAGGCCGGCGGCTCGGAGGCGCTGCTCGCCTGCGGCGGGGTGTTCAGCGGCCCGTTCCAGACCCAGATGGTGGCCTACGAGCTCGGCATCCACGGGATCCAGGTGGGCTGGAAGGTCACGCCGCCGCCCGGCGTGATCTTCCGCACGCGAACGGTGCCCGACGGACCGCTGGTCACGAGGCCCACCGATGACCGCTACCGGCTCGTTGGCACGAACGGCAAGTGGCGTCTCCTGACGGTCCCTCCAAGGCAGCGGTCGGACTGTCCCAAGGCGGGCCCGTTCGCGCCCACCACCGGAACGGCCGGGAACACCGCGACCAAGGACGCGCCACTCGAGGTCATCGGCGATCCCGATCGTCCGCAGTCGACGCCGTAGCGCTCACTAGGATCGCTGCGTTGGCCAGCGTCGCTCAAAGACTTCCTTCCCTACCTCGAGCCCAGTCGTTGAGCTCGGGCGTGGTGCTGCCCGGGCTGGCCCTGCTGTTCCTGCTCGCGGTCTCGGCCTACCTGCGCACGGAGTCGCTGGGCGAGTCGCTCTGGATGGACGAGGGGCTGTCGATCGGGATCGCGTCGCAGCCCCTGTTCGACATTCCCGGCGTGCTGCGCGTGGACGGCTCGCCGCCGCTGTACTACATGGCGCTGTCGATCTGGATGGACGTGATCGGCGACGGCCCGGCGGAGACGCAGGCGCTGTCGGTGCTGGTGGCGCTGATCGCCGTACCCGGTGGGATGTGGGCCGGCTGGAGCCTGTTCGGCCGCCGCGCGGGGCTGATGTGCGCCGCGCTGTGCGCGGTCAATCCCTTCCTCACCGGCTACGCGCAGGAGACGCGTATGTACTCGGCCATGCTCGTGCTCTCGCTGCTGGCCACGGCGGCGTTCCTGCACGTGTTCGCGTTCGGCCGGCGCCGCTACCTGCCGCTGTTCGCCGTCCTGCTCGCGCTGATGCTCTACACGCACAACTGGGGCTTGTTCCTGGCCGCCGGGCTGCTCTGCGCCCTCATCCCGTGCTGGAAGGTGTCCGAGGTCCGGTCGAGCTTCTGGAAGGACGCGCTGATGGGCTTCGGCTTCGCCGGGTTGCTCTACCTGCCCTGGCTGCCGACGCTGCTCCACCAGATCCGCTACACGGGCGCGCCCTGGCTCAATCCGCCCAACTTCGGCGCGCCGGTCCAGATCTCGCGCTCCCTGCTCGGCGGGGGCACCCCGACCGTCGCCCTGTTGCTGGCCGGCGGCTCGGGCATCGCCGCGGTGATCTCGAGGCGGGTCGAGGACAAGGAGCGCACCGCGGTCATCGCCGGGGCGGTCACCGTGCTCGCCACGCTGGCGATCGCCTGGCTCGTGTCGCAGGTCTCGCCGGCGTGGACCACCCGCTACCTGGGCGTCCTGCTCGGCCCGCTCCTCCTGGTCGCGGCGCTCGGGCTCGCGCGCTCGGGCAACCTCGGTGTGGTCGCACTGGTGATCATCTTCGGCATCTGGGCCATCCCGCGCTCCTATGGCCTCGAGAACAAGTCCAACGCCTCCGACCTCCGCGAGGCCGCCGTGCCCGAGCTTCGCAAGGGCGACCTCGTGCTGTCGATGCAGCCCGAGCAGGGGCCCCTGCTCGCCTACCACCTCGAACAGCTCGGCGGAGCGCCGAAACTCACCTTCGGGAGCCCGATCGGCCCGATGGAGAACGATCGCGTGATGGACTGGACCGACGCCCACGAGCAGCTCGAGAGCGCCACGCCCGCCACGAACCTCGACCCTCTGCTTGATAACCTGCCGCCCGGCGGGAAGGTCCTCATCGTCCACCCGGTCACGAGGCGGGCGGATGACTGGGACGCGCCCTGGACTCAGCTCGTCAGGCGTCGATCCGCCCAATGGGGCGCGGCCCTCGCGGCCGACACGCGCTTCGAGCTGGTCGGGGCGCTGCCGCCCAACTACCGCCCCGCCACCCGCATCGGGGTGCGCGGTGTCCTCTACGAGAAGAAGACGGGATGACGAAGAAGACTGCCACGACCGAGCTCGCGCGACCGGAGATGAAGGACAAGCCCGCCGTGATCCTCGGTGGCGGGCCCGCGGGCCTGACCGCCGGCTACCTGCTGGCCAAGCAGGGGCTGCCGGTGGTGGTGCTGGAGGCCGAGGATCAGGTCGGCGGCATCGCCAAGACCGCCGTGCGCGACGGCTACCGGTTCGACCTCGGCGGCCACCGGTTCTTCACGAAGGTGAAGGAGGTCGACGACCTCTGGCACGAGATCATGAAGGAGGAGTTCCTGAAGCGCCCGCGCATGTCGCGGATCTACTGGAACAAGAAGTTCCTCGACTACCCGCTCCGCGGCCCGGACGTGATCAAGAAGCTCGGTCCGGTCGAGCTCACCCGCTGCCTGCTCTCCTACTTCTGGGCGCAGGTCAAGCCCAAGGGCAAGGAGGAGACCTTCGAGCAGTGGGTTTCGAACCGCTTCGGCAAGCGGCTGTTCAACCTCTTCTTCAAGTCCTACACCGAGAAGCTCTGGGGCGTTTCGACCTCGGAGATCCGCGCGGAGTGGGCCGCCCAGCGCATCAAGGGGCTCTCGTTCTTCTCGGCGGCGAAGTCGGCCTTCTTCGGCAACAAGGACAACAAGATCAAGTCGCTGATCTCGGAGTTCAACTACCCCCGCTACGGCCCCGGCCAGATGTGGGAGACGATGACCGACGACATTCGCGCGCTCGGCGGAGAGGTGCTGCTCGAGCACAGGGTCACGCAGCTCGACTTCGAGGGTGAGAAGTGCGTGCGGGTGCACGTGGGGGACACCATCTACGAGCCGTCCGCCGTCGTCTCCTCGCTCCCGCTGCGCAACATGGTGGGAATGGCGAGCCCCCATCCGCGCCCGGAGGTGGTGGCCGCCGCCAAGGGAGTGCGCTACCGCGACTTCCTCACCGTGGCGGTCGTCCTCAACGGGGAGGACATCTTTCCCGACAACTGGATCTACATCCACGAGCCCGGCGTGAACGTGGGCCGCATCCAGAACTTCCGCTCCTGGAGCCCGTGGATGGTGCCCGATCCCACCAAGGCCTGCGTGGGGCTCGAGTACTTCTGCTTCCAGGGCGACGAGCTCTGGGAGATGGACGACGAGAAGCTCGTCGGGCTCGGCATGCGCGAGCTCGAGGAGCTCGGCCTCGCCCGTCGCGACCAGCTCGAGTTCGGCTTCGTCGAGCGGGTGCCGAAGGCCTACCCGATCTACGACGCCGAGTACGCCGAGCGCGTTTCGATGATCCGCTCGTGGCTCGACGGCCTGGACAACTTCATCCAGGTCGGCCGCAACGGGCTGCACCGCTACAACAACTCCGACCACTCCATGCTCACCGCGATGCGCGCCGTGGACAACCTCGTCAGGGGCACCGACCACGACATCTGGGCGGTCAACGCCGAGTCGGTGTACCACGAGGAGGAGAAGCAGGATGAGCAGCAGCCCTACATCGAGGCTCCCGAGACCGAGGCGATGAAGGAACCGCTGCACTCCTAGATGTCCGGCTGAGCTCCGCTCGTGCCGCTCTCGGCCTTTGCGCTGGCGCTGGGCGCCGCCGTGCTCCACGCCACATGGAACATCCTCCTGGCCGGCGCACGCGACAGCGAGGCCGCCACCGCGGTGGCGACCCTGGCGGGGGTGGTCCTGCTGGCGCCGGTCGCGCTCGCCGACGGAGGGGTCTCGGACGCCGCGCTTCCGTTCGCGGGGGCCTCGGCCGTCCTGCACGTCGCGTACCTGGCGCTGCTCGCACGCGCCTACTCCGGCGGCGAGGTCAGCGTCGTCTACCCGGTGTCGCGGGGGACGGCCCCGGTGCTGGTGCTGGTGTTCGGAGCGATCGTGCTCGGGGAGGGAACGTCGGTGGTCCAGGCCGCGGGGGTGGCGGGAGTATCGGCGGGCGTCTTCATGGTCGGCGCCGGCCGGGCCGCCGAAGACGTTCGGGTCGCCCGCCGGGACCTGGTCTTCGGCCTCGCCATCGCCCTGACGATCGCCGCCTACACGCTCGTCGACGCCGAGGGCGTGGACCACGCCCGAGCGCCCGCCTATCTCTTCCTGCTGCTCGCGCCCTCGGCCGCAGTCTATGCGGCCGCGCTGGCGCTCGGCGGCCACGGACCGCAGATGCGCGCCGAGGTGCGGCCGCGCTCGCTCCTGATCGGCGCCTGCATCGTGGGCGCCTACGGTTCCGTGCTGGGTGCCCTGAAGCTGGCCGCCGCCGCGCCCGTGGCGGCGGTGCGTGAATCGAGCGTGGTGATCGCGACGCTCCTGGCGGCGGCTTTCTTGCACGAACGCGTCGACGCCCGCCGCCTGGGCGGTGCCGTGCTGGTGACGAGCGGCGTTGCCGCGATCACGCTCGGTTGAAAGCTGGCGCGCCGGGATGAATGACAAGGTGGGCCGGCGGGCAACGGGATAAGGATGCTCAACCCGCTTTCCCTTCCCACCGACCTCCTCGAGGCCCTCCGCTCGGTCACCCGCATCGAGCAACTGCTCGACCGGCGTCTGGCCACCGTCGACGAGCGACTGCAAGACCTCCACCGCAGCATCGCCGAGCTGCCGGCCGAGCTCGAGCGCACGCTGCGGCCGCACCTCGAAGCCCAGAGGAAGGGCATCGAGAGGTTGCATCCCGAGCTGGTGGCCAACAGGGAACACGCGGAGCAGCTGCCCGGCAAGGTCGACGCTCTCCGGGAGGAGATCCGCGGCGTCGCCGAGCCGCTGCAGGGCCCGGCCGAGCGAGTGGCCCGGCTCAGCGAGCGCCTGCCGGGCGGCGGCTGACCGTCGACCGGGACTAGACGTAGTACGGCAGCGGGCCGCCCGCGGCGTCGAGAACCGTTCGGTAGAGCTCCCGGTTGACCTGCGGATGCCGGTGGACCACGTTGTGCAGCTCGCGCGGGTCGGCGCGCAGGTCGTTCAGCGTCCGCTCCTGACCGCGGTTGTCGCCGATCAGGACCCAGTCGTCGGTGCGGATGAAAAAGCGGTTGTACATCCCGCCGTAGTGAAAGTCGCGCCGCTCCGCGGGCTCTCCCCCGGCAAGCACGGGGGAGAGGTCCGTTCCCTCCATCCAGCCCGGGGCCCGGAGGCCCACCATCGACAGCAGGGTGGGGCCGACGTCGTGCGTGGAGGCGAAGTAGGGGCTCGTGATGCCCGCGGCGCGCCCGTCCGGATGGATGATCACGAACGGAACCTGGGCCAGCTCGGGGTGCAGCTGAGAGGGCACCTTGCCCGTGTAGCCGCGCTCGCCGAGCAGGTAACCGTGGTCGGAGAGCATCACGATCACCGTGTTGCGGTCGAGGCCCGACTCGTAGAAGCCCTCCATGAAATGCCCCAGCCACGCGTCCGTCAACGTGACCTCGGCCGCGTAGATCGCCTTCAGCTGACGGAGCTCGGCCTGGCTGAGGTTACGCGCGAAGCCGTAGTTGGTCACGCCGATGTTGGGACCGTCGTAGTCGGGGTCCTTGTACAGGTCGACGTACTGGGGCGGTGGGCTCCACGGTTCGTGAGGGTCGAAGCAGTCCACCGTCAGGCAGAACGGCTGGCGCAGCCGCGCTTCCTCGAGGTGAGCGCGCGCCTCCTTGAAGATGCGCGCCGCGCACGTCTCCTCCTCGTTGATCCCGCCGCCGCTGTTGGCGAGGTACTTGCGCATGCCCGGGATGTAGCGCTCGTCGCGCAGCGGCGGTGGGAGCCAGTCGTAGACGGTCTCCAGCGGGATCGTGTCGGGCCGCCGGTAGAAGCCCGACTGTCCCACCACGGACTTCCAGTGGCTGAAACTCTGGCGAAACGGCTCGTAGGCCTTGGTGAAGCCGAGATGGGGGTTGTCCGAGACCTGCGCGGTCCAGTAGCCGCGGCGGCGGAACTCACTGGTGAAAGTCCGCTCGACGTCCTCGATCGGCAGCCAGCCCGGGCTCTGGCCAAGCTCCTCGTTGGGCACGAAGTTGCGAAAGGGAAAGATCCGCCGCGACGTGAAGATCGAGCGCCGCGCCGGGATCGTGACCATCGCCTCCGGAAAGGCGCGCTCGAAGCGCAGCCCGCGAGCGCAGAGGTCGTCCACGTGGGGAGTCCTGATCTGTGATCCGTAGGCCCCCACGTGGTCCGGGCGGAGGCTGTCGATGATGAGCAGCAGCACGTTGAGCTGCTCCGGCGAGCCGCTCTCCTCCATCGAGCAGCCGGGCCCCGAGAGCAGCACTGCGCCCGCCGCCCCGGCGGCGCCTGCTTGGAGGAACCGGCGGCGGCTCAGGCGCATGCGGGCGCGGAGGGTAGCTGAGCGCCCGCGAGATCCCAGACGGCCGCGCTCAGGAGAACGGCTCGGGCTCGCGCGCCTTGGGGATGCGGATCAGCGGCGGTCCGTAGGCCTGCTCGCAGTCGTCGAGGCGGTAGATGCGCACGGTCGGCCCGGGGCGCTCGTAGGCCGAGGGGTAGAGGTTGTAGGAGAGGTCGAAGTCGAAGGGCACCGGGTCGGCGCCGGCGCCATAGGGGCTGAACTCCCGCAGGAGCGTCGACTCGCGCTCCAGGCGCTGGTAGTACGCCCGCGCTCGAGGATTGCGCTCGGCGCGCTCGCGCACCACGTTGACCGTCATGACGTGGCAGTAGCCGTACAGGCGCAGGTCGTCCACGACACCAGGGCCGAGCACGGCCCCGTACGCCGACGCGCGCACCCCGCCGTCGGGGCGCACGAACAGCCCCGGCTTGTACTGGGCGCAGACCCGGCGCCCGTTCTCGGCCTCGTAGGACCAGCCCGGCTCGGTCCACCCGTCACGCCGCTCGCAGCGGGACAGCCACGGGGGCGGCCGGCCCTCCGGGTTGGAGCGAAAGTAGCGGCCCGGCACCGCGGGCTCGATCGACACCCGCAGGCCCGGCGCGAAGCGCTCCTCCATGAAATCGCGCGCCTGGTTGAGCGTGTCCTCGCGACCCAGCGCACGAGCGCTGCGAACGTCGGCCAGCAGTGGCTGGGCGAGCACCGCTAGGGTGAGCGCCGCCGCGGCGAGTGCTCGAAGCGGCGCTCGCTGAGGCAGCAGCTCGACCGCGCGGGCGATCGCGTAGGCCGCCAGCAGAGCGAGCGCGGGATAGGCGGGCAGAAGCCAGCGCCCGAAGTACCGTGACTGAATCGCGAGGTAGGCGAACAGCGCCACGGGCAGCGACACAAGGATGAGCGCCCGCATGAGATCGCGGCGCAGCAACAGCGCGGCTCCGGCCAGGGCCGCGACGAGGCCGGCCCAGCCGAGACCCCAGGTCAGGCTTTCGAGGTAATAGGAGACGCCGCCGGACTCCTGTCCGGGCTTGGGGTCGTTGGCCGCCACCTCGGCCTGGTCGCGCAGGTCGCGCCACCAGTCCCCAAGCGAGGTGAACAGGTAGGGGTTGAGCACGGCGAACACCGCCAGGGCGGCCACTCCGGCCAGCGCCAGGGCGCCCGCGCGCCGCAAGCTCGGCCGCGCGAGCGCGGCCACCACCAGCGGCAATGCGGCCAGGCCGGCGGTGTACTTGAACGCGGCGGCGAGCCCGACCGCCGCGCCGGCCAGGACCCAGTCGCCGAGACGGTTCTCCTCGTGGGCGCGCACGGCGAACAGGAGCGCCAGCGACACGCCGACGAGCGAGCCGACATCGGTGACCGCCACTCGGGAGTAGGCCACCGGCAAGAAGGCGAAGGCGAGCACCGCCGCCGCGACGAGGCCCTCGCGGACACTCCAGAGCCGCCTCGCGGCGCCGTACACCGCCGCCACCCCGGCGATCCCCAGTACCGCGGCCAGAGTGCGGGCGGCGACCCAGATCTCGCCCGGATCCTTGCTGAACTGGTCGGTCACATTGCCGAAGGGGAGATCGAAGACGAAGCCGAGCGGGCCGTACAGCAGCCGGAGCAGCCCGTGCACCAGGTATGTGAAGGCCGCCGGGTTCTGGTAGTAGCCGGGATCGAGCCCCTCGCGGAACATCCCGACCGCACGGTCGGTGAAGTGCGACGCCTCGTCCACCGAGTAGACGAAGGGAAGCCCGTAGTCGTTGTTTACGACTCGCAGCGCCAGGCCGGCGACGAGGATGAGCGCCAGAATGAGGCGGTGCACGCTGCCGAACGCTAACCGGCGGCGGGTATCGTTGACTGAGGAGTCAACTTTGCCTGACAGCAGCCCCCATCTACTCAGAGCGATCGAGCTCGCGGAGCAGGTTCGCGGCCGGACCAGCCCCAACCCGATGGTCGGCGCGGTGATCGTCAAGGGGGGTCGCGTGATCGGCGAGGGGGCCACCCAGCGGCCCGGGCACGCGCACGCCGAGCGCATGGCTCTGGCCTCGTGCGAGGAGGATCCCGCGGGAGCGACGCTGTACGTCTCGCTCGAGCCGTGCTGCCACCAGGGCCGCACACCCCCGTGCACCGAGGCGATCATCGAGGCCGGCATCACCCGCGTGGTGATCGCCTCCGAGGACCCGACCGACAAGGCGGCGGGCCGCGGGCCCGGGATCCTGCGCGATGAGGGCATCGACGTCGTGTGGGAGAACGGCGAGACGGCTGCCACCGCCCGGCTGCTCAACCAGCCCTTTCGCAAGCATGCGCGCACGGGGCGCCCGCTCGTGATCTTCAAGTCCGCGATGACTCTCGACGGCAAGGTCGCCACGCGCACCGGCGACTCTCAATGGATCTCCGGCAAGCTGTCCCGTGCACGCGCCCATCGCTGGCGCGCCGAGTCCGACGCCGTGGCCGTGGGCATCGGGACGGCTCTGCTAGACGATCCCCGCCTCACGGCTCGCATCGAGGGCGTGGCCCGCCAGCCCCGGCGCGTGGTGTTCGACTCCGAGGCGCGCCTGCCGCTCGACTCCAAGCTGGTGCGCGGCGCGGGCGAGGTGCCGGTGACGGTCGTCTGCGGGCGCGCCGCGTCGCGCACGTCGGTGCAGGCCCTCGAGGCGGCCGGAGTGGACGTGATTGTGGCCACCGGCCAGAACGAGAGCGCCCGGGTGGCGAACGCGCTCGACGAGTTGGGCTCGCACGAGGTTCAGTCGCTGCTGCTGGAGGGCGGGCCCCACATCGCCGGCGCCTTCCTCGAGGCCGGAGAGATCGACGAGGCCCGCATGTTCATCGCTCCGATCCTCAGCGGTGGGCTCGGCGCGCGGACGGCCGTGGAGGGCATGGGCGTCGAGCAGATCGCCGGCTCGCCGCGGGCCCTGCACGTCGAAGTCGACCGAATTGAGAACGACGTGCTTATCATCGCCCGGCTCAAGGAGTGGTGATGTTCACCGGGCTCATCGCGGGCAAGGGAAGGGTCCGGTCGCTGCGGGACGGTCGCCTCGAGGTCGAGACCTCGCTCGCGGGCGAGCTCACGGCCGGCGATTCGGTCGCCGTCAACGGCGTTTGCCTGACCGCGGTCGACCCCGACGGGTCCTTCTTCGCCGCCGACGTCATGGCCGAGACGCTGCGCCGCTCCTCGCTCGGGCCGCTGCGCGAGGGCAGCGAGGTCAACCTGGAGCTGCCGCTCCGCGCCGGCGATCGTCTCGGCGGCCATGTCGTCCAGGGCCACGTGGACGCCACCGGCAGCGTCGCGGCGGTGCGCGATGAGGGGTTCTCGCGGGTCGTGCGGATCTCGGCCGCGCCCGAGCTGCTGCGCTATGTCGTCGAGAAGGGCTCGATCTCGGTGGACGGCGTGTCGCTGACCGTCAGCGCGGTCGACGACGAGGCGTTCGAGGTGTCGCTCATCCCGGAGACGCTCGAGCGCACGACGTTGGGGCAGGCCGAACAAGGCACAATGGTGAACCTGGAGGTCGACGTGCTGGCCAAGTACGTGGAGAAGGCGGTGCAGGCGCATGAGCAGGCCATTTAGCGCGATCGAGGAGGCGCTTGCGGACGTCCGGGACGGGCGGATGGTGGTCGTGTGTGACGCCGAGGATCGCGAGAACGAGGGCGATCTCACCCTGGCGGCGCAGTTCGCCACGCCCGAGGCGATCAACTTCATGGCCACACACGGCCGCGGCCTCATCTGCCTCGCCCTGACGCCGGACCGCTGCGACGAGCTCGGCCTGAACCTCATGGCGGCCAAGAACGAGTCGCCGTTCCAGACCGCGTTCACGGTCACGGTGGAGGCGCGCGAGGGAATCACCACGGGCATCTCCGCGCACGATCGTGCGCACACGATCCAGGTGGCCATCGATCCCTCCACCCGCCCCCAGGACCTCGTCCAGCCGGGCCACATCTTCCCGTTGAAGTCCAAGGCGGGCGGGGTGCTGGAGCGCACGGGCCAGACGGAGGCGGCCGTCGACCTCGCGCGGATGGCGGGCCTCAATCCGAGCGGGGTCATCTGCGAGGTCATGAACGACGACGGCACCATGGCGCGCGTGCCCGACCTCGAGCGTTACTGCGCCAAGCACCGTCTGAAGATGATCACCGTGGCCGACCTGATCGCCTACCGGCGCCGCCACGACAAGCTCATCGAGCGCGTGGCCGAGGCGCAGCTGCCGACGACGTTCGGAGACTTCACGGTGGTCGGCTTCCGGTCGCTCGTCGATGAGAAGCACCACGTGGCGATGGTCAAGGGCGAGGTCGATGGCGAGACCGACGTGCTGGTCCGCGTCCACTCGGAATGCCTGACCGGCGACGTGTTCCACTCCCTGCGGTGCGACTGCGGTCAGCAGCTCGAGGACGCGCTCGCCCGGATCGAGGACGAGGGCCGAGGCGTGCTGCTCTATCTCGCGCAGGAGGGGCGTGGCATCGGTCTGCTCAACAAGCTGCGGGCCTACCGGCTGCAGGAGGAGGGCCGCGACACGGTTGACGCCAACCTGGAGCTCGGCCTGCCTCCCGACCTGCGCGACTACGGCATCGGCGCCCAGATCCTCGTGGACCTCGGCCTGAGCTCGATCCGGCTGCTGACCAACAATCCCAGGAAGATCGTCGGCCTTGAGGGTTACGGGCTCTCGGTCTCCGACCAGGTCCCGATCGAGCACGAGCCCGGGGACCACAACCGCGACTACCTCAAGGCCAAGAAGGCGCGTCTCGGCCACCTGCTGCACCACCAGGGCCTCGCGCTCGACGAGGAGATGATCCACGAGGAGCGCGCCCAGGACCGCAAGCGCCAGGCCGAGGCAGAGCGCACCGGTGAGTGAGGTGCCGGGCGCAAGCACCCGGCTCGGCCGGGTGCGCAGCGAGGTGTTCGCGGCGTGCGTGGGGCGCTTCTACGAGGAGCTGGCCCGGCGCCTGGTCACCGGAGCCACCAAGGTCTTCACCGAGGCGGGAGCGTCGCTGGAGCTTCACGAGGTGCCGGGGGCCTTCGAGCTCCCGCTGGCCGCCAAGTACTGCGCCGAGTCGGGCCGCTACGCCGGCGTGGCCTGCCTGGGGGCGGTGATCCGCGGCGAGACCGACCACTACGAGTACGTCTGCAACGAGGCGGCCGCGGGCATCGCCCGCGTGGCGCTCGACACCGGAGTGCCCTGCGCCTTCGGGGTGCTGACCGTGGACTCGATGGACCAGGCGCTGGCGCGTACGGGGGAGGGCAAGCGCCATCAGGGGGAGGACGCGGCCCGAGCGGTACTGCGGATGGCGGCGCTGCGGCGCGAGTTGTCGGGCCGGTGATCAACCTCTACAGCGACACGCAGACGCGCCCGAGCGAGGGCATGCGCCAGGCGATCGCGGCGGCCGAGGTGGGCGACGAGCAGCGCGGCGCCGATCCCACGACGCTGCGCCTGCAGGAGCGGGTGGCCGAGCTGCTCGGGCACGAGGCCGGCCTGTTCCTTCCCAGCGGGACGATGTGCAACCAGATCGCGTTGCGGCTGCACGCCCGCCCCGGCGGCGACGAGCTGATCCTGGATCGCACCGCCCACCCGATCATCGCCGAGGCCGGCGGCCCGGCCAACAACGGACAGCTGATGATCCACGCGCTCGACGGTGAGGGTGGCCTCTTCCGTGCCGATCAGCTGCGCGCGGCCATCCGCCCCGAGTCACGCTACATGCCTCGCTCACGGGTCGTGTCGGTCGAGCAGACCACCAACATGGGCGGCGGCCGCGTGTGGCCCGTCGAGGCGATCGGCGCGGTACTCGACGTGGCACGCGAGCACGGCCTGCGCGCGCACATGGACGGCGCACGGCTGATGAACGCCGCGGTGGCCTCCGGGCGCCCCGCCGCTGAGCACGCGGGCGGCTTCGACACCGCCTGGCTCGACTTCACCAAAGGGCTCGGCGCGCCCGTGGGTGCGGTCCTGTGCGCTTCGGAGGAGCTGATCCAGGAGGCCTGGCGCTTCAAGCAGCAGATGGGCGGGGCCTTTCGCCAGTCGGGCGTCGTCGCCGCGGGCTGCCTGTATGCCCTCGACCACAACGTGGAGCGCCTGGCCGAGGATCACGAGAACGCGCGCGCGCTGGCCGACGGGCTGGCCGAGCTCGGGTGCGATGTGATCGAGCCCGAGACGAACATCGTGATCTTCTCGGCCCCGGACGGATTCGCGCAGGCCATGGCGGAGCGCGGTGTCGAGCTCTCGGGCACGCCGGACCGCCGCGTTAGGGCAGTCACCCACCTGGATGTGAGCCGCTCACATGTCGAGCGCGCTCTTCGGGAGGCGAGCGAGCTGTTGCTAGCCTGACCGGCCGTGGCAAAGGTCTGTTACGTGTGCAAGAAGGGCCCGGCTTTCGGCAACAGCCGCAGCCACTCGATGGTTGCCACCAGGCGCCGCTTTAACCCGAACCTCCAGAAGGTGCGCATCTCCGTGGGCGGCTCGCCGAGCCGCGAGTACGTCTGCACCCGCTGCCTCAAGGCCGGCAAGGTCACCAAGCACGCGTAGCGGCCGCGGCAAGTCGGCGCGCCGGGCGTAGCCTCGACCGGCCGAAGGTGTACAAACCTGCGGTGCCCGACCAGAGCCTGATCCGTTTTCGCCGCGTCGTTGCCGCGGCCCTGGCGGAGCTCGAGAACCGCCGCCAGGAGGTCAACGACCTCAACGTGTTCCCGGTGGCCGACGGCGATACCGGGGACAACATGGCGCTGACGCTGCGCGCGGTCCTGGATGAGCTGGACGCGATGGACGGGGAGCCGATCGACGCGAGCGGGCGCGACGCGATCGTGAGCGCGGTGGCCCGCGCCGCCCTGCTCGGAGCGCGCGGGAACTCGGGCGTGATCCTCTCCCAGATCGTCCGCGGCGCGGCCGAGGAGCTCGCCTCGCGGCCCGGCGAGCTGGTGGACCCGATCCTCGTGTCGGCGGCCTTCGCGCGTGCGGCCGACGCCGCCTACGCCTCGGTGCGCGACCCGGCCGAGGGCACGATGCTCTCGGCGGTCCGGGCCATGGCCAGCCGAGTGGCCCGCGACCTGGCGCACATGGACGTGCGCCGGCTCGGTCCCGACGCGACGTGGCCGGAGCAGGACGAGCTGCTCGCCGAGGTGCTCGAGAACGCTCTCGAGGCGGGCACCGAGGCCGTCGACCGCGGGCCCGAGCAGCTCGCCGTCCTGCGCGAGTCCGGCGTGGTCGACGCGGGCGCGTACGGCCTGACCGTGATGATCGCCGGCTGCCTGGCCGCGCTGCGGGGCGACGCCGCCCCCAAGCTCGAGCACCACTACGCCCCCGCCGCCCTGCACCGTCCCGAGCACGAGTCGTCGAGCTTTCGCTACTGCACGAACTTCGCCGTCACGGGTCAGGGGCTCGACGTCGGCGGCTTCACCCCGTTGCTCGAGGACATCGGGGATTCGGTGTTGGTAGTGGGCGACGACCGCACGCTGCGCGTCCACGTGCATACCGACGAGCCGGCGCGCGCGGTGGCGCTCTTCGAGCAGGTCGGCGAGGTGTCGCGTTTCGACGTGGCCGACATGCACGAGCAGGTGGCCGGACGCACCGCGCGCCTCGCGGCCGAGAGCGGCGAGCGCGTCACCTGCGTGGTGGTGGCCGTCGCGAGCGGGGAGGGGGTGAGGCGCCTCTACGAGGAGCTTGGAGTATTCGTGGTGGACGGCGGGCCGACGATGAACCCCTCGACCTACGAGCTGCTGGCCGGCATCCACGCCGCGGCGGGCTCGGAGGTGGTGGTGCTCCCCAACAGCGCGAACGTGATCATGGCGGCCGAGCGCGCGGCGGAGCTGTCCGACAAGCCCGCCCGGGTCGTGCCCACCACTGCTCCGCAGGAGGGCCTGGTCGCGCTGTTCGGCTTTGATTCCACGAAGGGCTGCGTCGACAACGCCAGGGCCGTGATGGAGAACGCCGACGCTCTGAACGTGGGTGGCGTGGCCCCCGCGGCGCGCGATGACGCGCAGGGTCGCTTCGCCGCGGGCGAGGCGGTGGGCTACGCGGGCGGCGAGCTCGTGGCCTGGGGAGATCCCGCGGAGACGCTCGCGGCCACGATCACCAGGCTCGCCGCGGACGCCGAGTTGCTCACGTGCATCGCCGGACAGGAGCCGCCCTTGGGGCGCGCCGCCGTCGAGGCGCGCACACCCGAGGGGGTGGAGGTGGAGTTCCACGAAGGGGGCCAGCCGGCCTGGTGGTGGCTGCTCTGCGCGGAGTGAGGGCCTTCGCGTCGACGAACGAGCTCCTGCCGCAAGCCGCCCCGATCCGCTCCTTTCCTCGGCCCAGCCTGCTCGACGAGCCCGTCGAAGGCCCGAAGGCGCTGGAGAAGCTCGGTATCCGCACCTGGGGCGATCTGATCGAGCATTTCCCGCACGCCCACCGTGACCGGCGCGACGTGCGCCTGATCGGGCAGCTCGCCCTGGGCGAGGAGGCCACCGTGGCGGTGGCGGTGCGCTCGGTCTCGGTCAGGCCGATGCGCGACCGCCGCCGCAAGCGCGTAGAGGCGCGCGTGTTCGACGAGAGCGGCCCGGCGGTGGCCGTCTGGTTCAACCAGCCCTGGATCGCCCGCCAGCTGGCGGAGGGGGCGGCCGTCCTCCTGCACGGCAAGCTGCGGCGGCGTGGCGAGTTCTGGGTGACGGAGTTCGAGAAGTTCTCCGACGACGCCGGCGCACCGCTGCACACGGTCGGTCTCGTGCCCGTGCATCCGGCCACCGAGGGCATCTCCGCCTCCAAGCTGCGCGAGCTCATGTGGGAGGCCTATCCGCGCATGCTTGCGTCGGTCGAGCCGCTGCCCGCGCGCCTGCGGGTGTCCGAACGCCTGCCCGATCGCCCCGCCGCGCTGGCCGCCGTGCATTTCCCAGACCGCGAGGAGGACGAGCAGGGCGCCCGGCGCCGGCTCGCCTTCGAGGAGCTCTTCCTCCTCCAGCTCGCCGTGGCGGGGCGCCGCCGCGCCCGGCGCGAGGGCGGGCGCTCCCGGCCGCTGGAGGCTCGCGGCGTGGTGGTCGACCCTTGGCGCCGGTCGCTGCCCTTCGAGTTGACCGGCGACCAGGTCGAGGCCATGGCCGAGATCGACGCCGACCTGGCGCAGGAACGGCCGATGCAGCGACTGCTGATGGGGGAGGTGGGCAGCGGCAAGACCGTGGTTGCGCTCGAGGCGATGCTGCGCGCCGTGGAGAACGGTGCCCAGGCTGCGCTCATGGCACCCACCGAGACGCTCGCCGAGCAGCACCACCGCACGCTCGACTCGCTGCTAGGCGGCACGCTCGCCCTCGAGCTCCTGACGGGATCGACGAGCGCGCCGCGCCGGCGCGAGCTGCTGGGGCGCCTGGCCAGCGGGGAGCTGCAGCTGGTCGTGGGCACGCACGCGCTGATCGAGCCGGCGGTCGAGTTCCGCGACCTCGCCCTGATCGTGATCGACGAGCAGCATCGGTTCGGCGTGCGCCAACGGGCGGCTCTCGACGCCAAGGCGCCCGGCGAGCTCGCGCCCCACGCGCTGCACATGACGGCCACGCCGATCCCGCGCACGCTGGCACTCACCGCCTACGGGGACCTCGACGCCACCGTGCTGCGCACGCTGCCCAAGGGTCGCCGGCCGGTCGAGACCTTCGTCGTGGACGGGGTGCGGGCGCGGGCGCGGGCTTACGAGCGCATCCGGGAGGAGATCGCCGCCGGACGCCAGTGCTTTGTCGTGTGCCCACTGGTCGAGGAGTCGGAGGCGCTGCAGGCCAGGGCGGCGACCGTGGAGTTCGAGCGGCTCCGGACGACCGAGTTCCGCGACCTGCGCGTGGAGCTCATCCACGGGCAGCTGCCCTCCAAGCAGAAGGCGGCGGCCATGGAGGCGTTCGCCTCCGGCGAGGCCGACGTGCTCGTGGCCACCAGCGTGATCGAGGTGGGGATCGACGTTCCCAACGCCACCGTGATGCTGATCGAGGCCGCCGAGCGCTACGGGCTGTCCCAGCTCCACCAGCTGCGCGGGCGTGTGGGTCGCGGCGGGCACGGGTCGCTGTGTGTCCTCTTCGGCGACCCCAAGCTGCCTCGACTCGAGGCCATCGCCGCGGAACGCGACGGCTTTCGGCTGGCCGAGACAGATCTCGAGCTGCGCGGCGCGGGGGATGTGCTCGGCACCCGCCAGCACGGGCTCCCCGAGTTTCGCGTGGCGCGACTGCCCGAGGACACCGAGCTGCTCGTGCGTGCGCGCGACCACGCCGACGCCGTGCTGCTCGCAGACCCGCGCCTGGAGGCGCCCGAGCACGGGCTGCTGCGCGAGGCCGTGGTGGCCCACTTCGGCTCCGAGCTCGACCCGATCCCCGCATGAGGGTCGTGGCGGGCCGGTTCGGCGGGCGGCGCCTCGCGGCCCCGCGCGGCCGTGGGACCCGGCCGACGGCCGACCGCGTGCGCGAGGCGCTGTTCTCCATGCTCGGCGACGTCTCCCGGGCCCAGGTGCTCGACCTCTACGCCGGCTCGGGGGCGCTCGGCATCGAGGCGCTGTCGCGCGGAGCGCGGTCGGCGCTGTTCGTCGAGAGCGACCCGCGCGCGGTGGCCGTCATCCGCGCCAACCTCGCGGAACTTGGGGCCGAGGGGGAGGTTCGCCGGCAGGATGTAGTGCGATTCCTGCGCACCTCGCCGGCCGAGCCCACCTCCTCGCGCGCGGATGACATCGCTCCGGCGCGGGCCGAGCCCGCGCCCTCGCGCACGGATGACATCGCTCCGGCGCGGGCCGAGCCCGCGCCCTCGCGCACGGCGTTCGACCTCGTGTTCTGCGACCCGCCTTATGATCTGGCTCCGTCGCCGGTGCCGGCGCTCGCCGAGCACCTGCCCACGATCACCACCCAAGACGCACGAATCGTGACCGAATCCGACAAGCGCAGACCGCTCGAGCTGCCGCTCCCGCTGCTGCGGGAGCGCATCTACGGCGACACCCGCATAGCGATCTATGGAGGCTGAGCGAAACGGCGGCACGGCCGTCTGCCCGGGGTCCTACGACCCGATCACCTTCGGGCATCTCGACATCATCGGGCGGGCGGCGAACGTCTTCGACCTTCTCGTCGTCGGCGTGGTGAACCAGCCGGTGCGCAAGAAGAAGACGCTCTTCGACGCCGAGGAGAGGGTCGGATTCATCGCCGAGCAGGTGGCGGAATACGGCAATGTGCAGGTAAAACCCTTTGATACGCTGCTCGTCGATTTCGCCCGGGAGCACGGCGCCAAAGCCATCGTCAAGGGGCTGCGGGCGATCTCGGACTTCGAGTATGAGTTCGAGATGAACCAGCTCAACCGCAAACTGGCGCCCGACATTGAAAGCATCTATCTGATGTCAGCGCCGCAGTTCAGCTTCCTCAGTTCGAGCGGAGTGAAAGAGCTGGCGATGTTCGGTGGTGACGTGAATGGGCTCGTGCCCGATAGGGTCGCTGCCCGTTTGCAGGAAGAATTGAAGCGGTAGGGAATTGAGGAACCGCAAATGGACGTCCTAGTCCTGATCGACAAGCTCGACGACACGATTCACAACGCCAAGCCCGTTCCCCTGACGGACCAGGTGCGCGTGGACAAAGAGGAGGTCTACGACATCCTCGATCAGATGCGCGCCACGATCCCCGAGGAGATCAAGCAGGCGCGCTGGATCGTCAAGGAGCGCCAGGAGATGCTCGCCGAGGCCAAGCGCGAGGCCGAGCGGATCATCAAGGAGTCGCGCGACGAGCAGACGCGGCTGATCTCCGAGGAGGAGGTCGTCAAGCAGGCTGAGCGCCAGGCGGAGGAGATCATCGAGGACGCCCGCGCCCGCGAGCGCGAGATCCGCCTGGGCGCCGAGGACTACGCGGACGACATCCTCAACACGCTCGAGGTCAACCTGACGAAGTTCATCGCGGCGGTGCAGCGCGGCCGCGACCGGCTGCAGGGCCGCGAAGAGGCCGAGGTCGGCTAAGAGCAGCTCGGGGGCCGACGTGACGCGGCGCCTAACCCTTGCCGTGAGCCTCGCGGCGGTCGCCCTCTCCTCGGCTGCCCCGGCCGAGGCCACCTTCCCCGGCCGCAACGGAGCGATCGCCTTCGCGCAGCGCACCGGAACCGGGGACTCGGAGCCGCAGTTCGTCGAGCGGACCCGCCTGGTTACGAACCCGCCCGGACGAGTCGACGCTCGCGTCCTGCTCGAGTGCGAGCTCACGGACGGCGTTCCCAGCGGGGGCGACTGCACGGGCGGGAGCTACGACACTCCGTCGTACTCGCCCGACGGCGGGACGCTCGTCTTCGATGCCGGCGAGCGCATCGGGGTGATCGACGCCGGCGGCGGAGGCGGGGTTTCCCTCTTCGGAGCCGTCACAGCCGACGACGGCAGCCCGGCATTCTCTCCCGGTGGCGGGCGGATCGTCTTCACCGGCACGAATGACCGTGGAACCACCGACCTCTACGTCCGCCGCGTCGATGGAGGTGGGGCCCGCCTGATCGTGCACGATGCGGGCGAGCCGGCCTGGTCGTCGCGAGACAGGATCGCCTACGTGCGCAGCGGCAACATCTACACCGCCGGGCCGGCGGGGAGGCGGCGCCGTTTCGTGACCTCGGGGATCTCGCCCGACTGGTCTCCGAACGGCAGGCGCCTGGTCCTCGTGCGTCCCCTGCCGCAGCTCGTGTTCGAAGGGCCGACGGGGCGCATGTACACCGTGAGGGTCGGCGGCCGCGGCTTGCAGCGGCTGGGCCGGCGCGACGATGCCTCCCACCCGGCCTGGTCTCCGGACGGCCGATGGGTCGCCTTCGACGGCTTCGACCTGGGTGTCTTCGCCAAGCGACTCGGGAGCCGCAGGCCCGCCCGCGAGGTCGCGCCGACCCAGATCAGCGGCGAAAGCGGCTTCATCGTCTCCTCCGACCCGGCTTGGCGGCCGCGGAGACCCGGCCGCTGACTCCGAGCGCGCGGGGAGATGGGGCGGCCACCGGCGGCTGCCTGTGCGGCGCGGTCCGCTTCGAGGTTCACGGGCCGCTCAGGGACGTCGTCGTGTGTCATTGCGGCGAGTGCCGGCGCTGGGCGGGCACGTGAGCGCCATGACCGCGGCCGAGGCCGCGCACCTGCGCTTCTCGAGCGACGCCGGGCTGCGCTGGGTCGACAGTCCCCGGAGTGCCGCCCACGCCCGGCGTGGCTTCTGCCGCGAGTGTGGGGCGAGCCTGTTCTGGGACGCCCCCGATCGCGAGACGATCAGCATCGCGGCGGGCGCCCTCGACGAGCCGACCGGCCTGAGAACCACGAGTCAGATCTATACCCAGGACGCCGGCGACTACCACGAGCTCGACCCGGCGCTCGAGAGCTTTCGCCGGAGCGGAGCCTCGGCCAGCACGTAGGCTTCGCGCATGGCGCGATACCTCCACACCTGTTACCGCATCGGCGACATCGACCGCTCGACCTCCTTCTACGAGAAGCTCGGCTTCGAGGAGCGCCGGCGCATGCCGATCGGCGATGAGGCCACCAACGTGTTCATGGGTCTCCCGGGCGAGGACCCCGTGCTCGAGTTGACCTTCAACCACGGCGTGGACTCCTACGATCTGGGCACGGGCTACAACCACATAGCGCTCGCGGTCGAGGACCTGGACGGAACGCTGGAGGCGCTGGCCGGCGACGGCATCGAGCCCGAGAAGCCGCCATACCGCCCGGGTGGGCGGACCGAAGGACCGTTCATCGCGTTCGTACGCGACCCGGACGGCTACCGGGTCGAGCTCATCGGGCAGTCCTGAGCTTCCGGGCGCCCAGCCGGGCCGCCGCCGCTACTCTCGAACCATGGGTCAGCGCACCGAGATCTTCGACCTCGGGCGGCTCGGGCTCACCTCTGGCGAAGGTCGGCGGCTCGACCTCGAGGTGCCGGTCGACACCTTTGCATTCGGGGGCCAGGACTACTCCGTCCTCGGCCGTTCGGTGGACGCCACGGTCGACGTCTCCCACACCACAACCGGCTATTCGCTGCGGCTGCGCTTCGAGGCGGCGCTCAGCGGTCCGTGCATGCGCTGCCTCGAGGAGGCCCGCCGCCCGATCGAGATCGACGCTCGCGAGGTCGATCAGCCGGGCGGCGGAGAGGACCTGCGCTCCCCCTATCTGGATGAGGGCGAACTCGACGTCAAGGCCTGGGCGCGCGACGCCCTCGCCCTGGCCCTTCCCACCCAGATCGTCTGCCGCGAGGAGTGCCTCGGGCTGTGTGCGGTCTGCGGCGAGAACCTCAACGAGGCCGGCCCCGAGCACGCCCACGAGCCCGAGCCCGATCCGCGCTGGGCGGCGCTGCGCGAGCTGAAGCTCGAGTAGCCGACCGCGGGGGACGCCCAGCCCAAGCGCCCGGCTCGGCCGGGTGCGCTGGGACCGCTATCCTCGCGCCCGATGGCCGTCCCCAAGCAGAGACAGTCCCACTCGCGCACCAACAAGCGCCGCTCCGGGCACAAGATGGCAGCCACCCCGCTCAGCCGCTGTCCGCGCTGCCACGAGCCGCGGCGCCCGCACCGCGTCTGCCCCAACTGCGGCACGTACGCCGGCCGCGAGGTGGTCGTAGGCCGGCCCGACTCCGACCTCGACGACGAGTAGCCGCGTGATCGCGGTCGACGCGAACGGCGCCGATCAGGGGCCGGGCGCGGTCGCGGAGGGCGTCCGCCTCTCCGGCCTCGGCGTGCTGCTGTTCGGGCCGGCCGCCGAGCTGTCCGAGGCCGGCCCGGACGCGGAGATCGTCGACGCTCCGGAGTCGATCAGGGGCGGGGACGAGCCTGCCGTGGCGGTGCGCGCCCGCCCCCAGGCCTCGATCGTCCAGGCCGCCCGCGCCGTGGGCGAGGGGCGCGCCGAGGCGCTCGTGAGTGCGGGCTCGACGGGGCCGACGCTGGCGGCCGGGACGATCGCCATCCGGCGCATTCGCGGCGTGTTTCGCCCTGCGCTGGCTGTGCTGCTGCCGCTGCCGCACGGCGACGTTCTGTTGCTCGACGCCGGCGCCAGCGTCGAGGTGCGCCCGGAGCACCTCGTCCAGTTCGCTTACATGGGAGCGGGTTTCATGGAGGCGGTGCACGGCGTGCAGCGCCCGCGGGTGGGGTTGCTCAGCGTGGGCGAGGAGTCCGGAAAGGGGACCCCGGACGTTCTCAGCGCCTACGACCGCATTGCTGAGGGCCGGCTCAACTTCGTTGGGAACGTCGAGGGCTTCGACCTGCCGACCTCTGGCGCCGACGTGATCGTGACCGACGGCTTCACCGGCAACGTGGCTCTCAAGGTGCTCGAGTCGACGGCCAAGACGCTCACCGCCACCATCCGCGGCGCCATTCGCTCCGGCGCGGTCTCGAGCGTCGGCGGGCTGCTGGTGAAGGGCAAGCTGGCCGAGCTAGGCGACCAGCTCGATCCGGAGCGGACCGGCGGCGCGATCCTGCTCGGGCTGCGCAAGCCGGTGGTGGTGGCCCACGGGTCGTTCGGACCGCGCGGAATCGAGAGCGCGGTGCGTCTCGCCGAGCGGGCGGCAAGCGAGGACATGGTCGGTCGCACCACCCGCGCGCTCGAGGTGGCCGGGGCCTTGCGGTCCGCGCCCGCTGCTACGGTCGCCGGGCCGTGACTCGAGCGGAGGTCCTTCAACGCATCCGTGCGCACCTGGCCACCGAGTTGGAGGTGGACCCAGACCGCATCGGAGAGGACACCCGCTTCAAGGAAGACCTGGAGGCGGACTCACTCGACCTGGTCGAGTTGGTCGTGGAGCTCGAGGACAGCTATGGGGTCCGCATTCCCGATGAGGAGGCGGCCCGGATCACCACGGTCGGTCAGGCCGCGGATTTCGTCGCCGCCCATGCCGCGGAGATCGAGCGCTGAGAGCCTCGAGGAGCTGCTCGCGGACCTGCCGGCGGGGCTGCGCCAGCAGGCCTTCACCCATGCTTCGTGGGTGGAGCATCGCTCGCAGTCGTACGAACGGCTGGCCTTCCTGGGGGATGTCGTCCTGAGCCTGGCCGTCTCCAACCACCTGTATCCGCGCTTCGAGCGCTACGGCGCCGGGCGCCTCACAAAGGTGCGCGCCCAAGCGGTGAGTGGGGCGTCCTGCGCGCGCGTTGCGCGCGCTCTGGGGGTTCCCGCCGAGCTGCGTGCGGCGGCTCCCGAGGGCACCGGCCGCAGCGCCGAGATGCTCGTCGGCTCCGAGCGCATCCTGGCCTCGATCTGCGAGGCGATCATCGGTGCCGCCTATCTCAGCTTCGGCCTGGAGCGGACGGCTGCCGCGGTGGTGGAGTCATTCGCGGCGGAGGTCGACGAGGCGCTGGAGCATCCGGTGGACTACAAGTCCGTCCTGCAGGAGCGCCTCGCGCGAAGGGCGGAGGCGGTCGCGTACCGGACGTTGTCCGAAGAAGGACCGCCCCACGACCGTTCATTTGTCGTAGCGGCCGAGGTGGCAGGGCAGGAGCTCGGCCGTGGGGAAGGAAAGACCAAGAAGGGCGCCGAGCAGGAGGCCGCCCTGCAGGCGCTCGAGGGAATCAGCTAGAGAAGCGACCACCAGTGCATCTGCGCTCCATCTCGATGAAGGGCTTCAAGTCCTTCCCGCACCGGACCAAGCTCGACTTCGCTCCCGGGGTGTCGGTGATCGTCGGGCCGAACGGATCGGGCAAGTCGAACATCACCGACGCGGTGCTCTGGGCCCTCGGCGAGCAGTCTCCGCTCGCGGTGCGCGGGCAGGTGATGAAGGACGTGATCTTCGCCGGCGGCCACGGCGTTCACGGGTCGGGCGTCGCCGAGGTCGAGGTCGTGATCGACAACGCCGAAGGCGGCCTGGACACCGACTTCTCGGAGATCTCGATCGTGCGCCGTCTGGAGCGCGACGGGGAGGGCGAGTACCGACTCAACGGCGCGCGCTGCCGGCTCGTAGACGTGATCGAGGTGCTGTCCGACTCCGGCCTGGGCAAGGAGATGCACTCGGTCGTCTCGCAGGGCAAGGTTGAGCAGATCGTCATGTCGCGCCCGCGCGAGCGGAGGCTGCTGATCGAGGAGGCCGCCGGGCTGGGCAAGCACCGCAAGCGCCGCCGCCGCGCCCAGCTCAAGCTCGACCGCACCGAGGAGAACCTGGGACGCGCGCTCGACGTCGAACGCGAGGCGCGCTCGCGGCTACGTCCGCTCAAGCGCCAGGCCGAGGCGGCGGAGTTGCACGAGCGCCTGGAGCGCCAGACCTTAGAGGCGCGTTACGCGCTGGCGCGCGACTCGGCGCAGGCCGCGCGCGTTTCGCTGAAGGGCGCCGAGGAGCGGGCGCGCTCGGCCCGAGCCGGGCGTGACCAGGCGGAAGCCCTGCTCGGGGAGGTGGCTCGGCGGCGGGAGGCCGCGGAGGCTGCCTTCGCAGCCCAGAGCCGCGACCGCGAACGCCTTCAGGGGCGCCTCTTCGCCACCCGTTCGGCGGCCGAGCGCATCGCGATGCGTCTGGAGCGGGTGAGCGAGCACGCGCAGGCCGCCGCCGAACGCCGCGAACGCCGTCTGCGCCAGCTCGAGCTGCTGGAGGCCGAGACCGAGCGCGCGGCCGCAGCCGAGGCCGAGCCGCTCCCCGAGGAGGGACTGCCCGGCCCGCCGGAGAGCCCGGACGCCGACCCCCAGTCGCGGGCGGCCTGGGACGCCTTGGCCGCCACGGACCGCGTCCGCTCGCTGGAACGCGAGCTAGACCGCCTCGAGAGCGACCGTGAGGCCCGCCTGCGCGACGAGGTCGCCGCGCTCGAGGCCGAGCGGGGCGAAGCCGTCGCGGCCCATGAACGCCTGCAGGCCGCCGCCGCGCTCCGGCGCGTGGCGCTCGACGAAGCCGAGCGAGAGGTGGAGCGAGCGCGGGCCGAGCGCCGTGACGCGGAGCGCGCAGCGGACGGCGCGCGCGCCCGCGCCGCGCAGGCCGGCGCCGAGCTGGCGGCGGTCAACCAGTTCCTGCGCGGCGCGGCCTCGGCGCCCGACGGCGCGGCCACGCTGGCGGGGTCGCTCGATGTCGAGGCCGGCTACGAGCTCGCGCTGGCGGCGGCACTCGGGCCGCGCCTGTCGGCCGCGCTCGTCGAGGACTTGGCGGCCGGAGAGCGCTGGCTGGATCGCCTGACCCGGGGCGAGGGGTCGGCGCTGGTGCGCTCCCGCGGAGAGGGTCGCGACGCGGGGGCGCCGCCTCCCGGTGGTCAGCCCCTAAGCGCGCACGTCCGCGTGACCGACGAGCAGCGCGGGCCGGCCGACCGCCTGCTGGCCGGCGTCTGGGTGGTGGAATCGCTGTCCGCGGTTCCCGAGAGCTTCACCGGGGTGGCGGTAACGCGCACTGGCCGCCTACTCGACGGAGCCACAGGCGAGCTCTCGCAGGCGTCCGCGGGCGGCGCGGAGCGCGTGCTCGAGGAGCGGCGGCGTCGTGACGAGCTGATTGCCGCTTCGGAGGCCGCGGCTCGCGGCGAGGCCGCGGCCGCCGGCGCCGTGCGCCAGTCCGGCGAGGCCGTCGACGCGGCGGAGACCGCCCGCGAGGAGGCCGAGGTCGCGCTGCGCCGCGCCGACCGGGATACGGCCGAGGCGGCCGAGGCCATGTCACGGGTCGATTGGGTGATCGCGCGGCGGCGCGAGGCCCCCGACGAGGGGCCGGGCGCCGTGCGACGGGCCGAGCTGCTCGCGGACCTCAGGGCCGAGCGCCGCTTGGCCGAGGGGATCGAAGCCGACCGCGCGGAGCGCCGCCGGGCGCTGGGTGCCCTTCGCGGCGGCATCGAGCGCGACGCCGAGATCGTCCACGCCGGCCGCGCCGCGACCGGCGCGCTCGATCGCGCAGCCGGCGCGGTCGCCGCCCGGCGCGACGCCCTGGCGGCCGACCTCGACCGTCACGCCGCCGGCGGCGAGCAGGCCGCCGCCGCGCTTCGCGGCTTCGCTCGCGAGGAGGCCGAGATACAGGGGCGCCTGAAGAACGCCAGCGAAGCCGTGACCGAAGCAGAGGTCGCCGCCCAACAGGTGCGCGACAACGCCGCCGAGGTGGAGCGCGAGCTGGGCGAGGTCGCCCGTCGCCTCGGCCTCGAGGCCGTGCCCGCCGACGAGCCCCTGCCCGAGGAAGAGCGGGAGGCGCTGGGCCAGCGGGTCGAGCGGCTCCTGCGTCGCCGCGAGCAGCTCGGGCCGGTCAATCCGCTGGCCAAGCAGGAGTACGAGGAGGCGGTGGCCCACGTCGAAGAGCTCGAGGGCCAGCGCGCCGATCTCGAGTCGGCCCTCGCGGAGCTCGAGGGGCTCATCAAGGAGACCGACCGGCGCATCCGCGAGAGCTTCGAGCAGACGTTCGCGGCCGCGGCCCAGAACTTCGAGGACGTGATTCAGCACCTGTTCCCGGGTGGCCGCGGCCGGCTGAGGCTGGTGCGCGCCGAGCAGACGCCACGTCCGGTGATCGCGGGCGAGGACGCTCCCGGTGTGCCCGAGCCCGAGCCGGAGGTGGCCGAGGAAGACCAGCCCGACACCGGCGTCGAGATCGAGGTGACCCCGCCCGGCAAGTCGACCAAGCGGCTGTCGCTGCTCTCCGGGGGCGAGAAGTCCCTGGTGGCGCTCGCCTTCATGTTCGCCGTCTTCCTGGCCCGTCCATGCCCCTTCTACATCCTCGACGAGGTCGAGGCGGCGCTCGACGACGTCAACATCGACCGCTTCCTCGAACTGGTGCGCCGCTACTCGGAGCGCGCGCAGTTCATCGTCGTCACCCACCAGAAGCGGACCATGGACGCCGCCGACACGCTGTACGGCGTGAGCATGGGCGGCGACGGCATCTCGCGCGTGGTCTCGCGGCGCCTCGGGGGCGCCCGGATCGACGACGTTGCCGCGGCCTGACGGCCCCTAAGCTGGGCGCGTGGCTCGCACCTGGCACGAGCTCTTCGACACGGGCGAGAACTCGCCGCCGCCCTCGGCCGACGACGACGCGGCCCCTGCGCGCAGGGGCTTCTTCCGCCGTCTGCGCGAGAACATGACCAAGACGCGCGAAGCGCTCGGCGCCGAGCTACAGGCCACGGTCTTCCAGTCGCTCGACGAAGAGGCGTTCGAGCATCTGGAGGAGACGCTGATCTACGCCGACGTCGGGGCGCCCACCACCGCGGCGATCGTCGAGCGCCTCGAGCGCGAGGCCGAGTCGGGCGAGCTGACCGGCGGTGAGGACCTGTCGCGCCGCCTGCAGGAGCTGCTGGCCGATACAGCGCGCGTCGACGGCGACACGATCGCGCTGACCGAGCAGCCGACCGTGATCCTCATGGTCGGCGTCAACGGCAGCGGCAAGACGACAACGATCGGCAAGATGGCCTGGCACCTGCAGAAAGAGCTGGGGCGCTCGGTGCTCCTGGCGGCGGGAGACACCTTCCGCGCCGCGGCGGCCGAGCAGCTCAGCCTGTGGGCCGAGCGGGCCGGCTGCGAGCTGGTTCGCGGCGAGGCGGGCTCGGATCCGGGTGCGGTGATGTTCGACGCCATCGAGGCGGCCAAGGCCCGCGGGCACGACGTCGTGATCTGCGACACCGCCGGTCGCCTGCACACCCAGCAGCACCTGATGGACGAGCTGCGCAAGGTGCGCAAGGTGATCGAGCGCCAGGCTCCGGGCGCGCCCCACGAGACGCTGCTGACGATCGACGCCACCACGGGGCAGAACGGGTTGCGCCAGGCGCTGCTGTTTCGGGAGGCCGTCGAGGTCGACGGCATCGTGCTCACCAAGCTCGACGGCACGGCCAAGGGCGGGATCGCGCTCGCCATCGCCCAGGAGCTGGGGGTGCCCGTCAAGCTCATCGGGATCGGCGAGGCGCTCGAAGACCTGCGCCCCTTCGACCCCGACGACTTCGCGCGGGCGATTCTGGCGCCGTGACGGGCCGGGGCACTCGTGTGGTCAAGGCCGGCCTCCCGGAGGCCAGGCAGGGTGAGCCCTTCCTGCCCGGCCCGGTGTTCGCGGCCCCGTTTCACCTGAGCGGCGACCCGGACAGCTCGCCCGCCTCCTACACGCGCTACGGCAACCCCACCTGGGAAGCCTACGAGCGGGCGGTCGGCTCGCTGGAGGACGCCGAGGCGGTGCTGTTCTCGTCGGGCATGGCGGCCGCCGTGGCGCTGATGCTGACCGAGCTCCGGCCGGGCTCCGTGCTGGCGATCGACTCGTCCTGCTACTTGGGCGTGCGGCGCTTCGCCGAGACCACACTGGCGGCCATCGGGGTGGAGGTGCGCCAGGCAGTCCCCGCCGGGCTGGCCGCCGCGGCCGAGGGAGCCGCCGTGCTGTGGCTCGAGACCCCCTCGAACCCCAAGCTCGAGGTCTACGACATCGCCGCGCTGGCCGCGGTCGCCGACGCGCAGGGCGCTCTGACCGTGGTCGACAACACCACCGCGGGAGCGCTGCTGCAGCAGCCGCTCGACCTGGGCGCCGGCGCGGTGTTGACCAGCGCCACCAAGCAGATGGCCGGCCATTCCGACCTGCTGCTGGGCTACGTGACCACTCGCGATACGGAGCGCGGGCGACGCCTGCGCGACTGGCGCCGCGACGCCGGCCCGCTCGCCGGTCCGTTCGAGGCGTGGCTGGCCCACCGCTCGCTGGCCACGCTCGGCGTCCGCCTGGAGCGCGCGTGCGCGAACGCCGGCGCGCTGGCCGAGTTGATCGCCTCCCGCGGCGACGTCCCGGTCGCCTATCCCGGGCTGCCGTCCGACCGGGGCCACGAGATCGCGCGGCGCCAGATGAGCGGCTTCGGAGGCGTCGTCTCGTTCGACCTCGAGACCGAGGGGCGCGCCGAGCGCTTCTTTGCCGCCGCCCAGCTGATCACACAGGCCACGAGCTTCGGCGGCGTGCACACCACCGCCGAGCGGCGAGCGCGCTGGGGCGGCGACGACGTGTCCGAGGGCTTCGTCCGGCTCTCGGCGGGCATCGAGGACACCGCGGACCTGACGGCCGACGTCGAGCGAGCGCTCGACACCTGCTTCAGGTAGGCGCTTCGCGCGCCGATAGTCCCCCTAAGCTTGGTGCTATATGGAGGAATGGGTCTGGTGGATGATTGCTGCAGGTGTGCTCGCTATAGGCGAGATCTTCACGCTGAGCTTCTTCCTGGGCCCGATCTCCATAGCCGCCGTATGCGCGGCGATCGTCGCGCTGGTAGGTGCAGGCCTGGGCATCCAATGGATCGTCTTCATCGCGGTCTCGCTCGCCTCGCTGGCCGTCCTGCGTCCAATCGCGCAGCGCCATCTCAAGACCCCGGCGCGGATTCGCACCGGAACGGCGGCGCTCGTGGGCACCCGCGCGCTCGTACTCGAGCGCGTGGACGGCGAGGGGGGCCAGGTCAAGATCGGCGGGGAGATCTGGAGCGCGCGCTCCTACGACGAGGACGAGATCCTCGAACCGGGCACCCGCGTCGACGTGATGGAAATCAAGGGCGCTACGGCGCTGGTATCGGAATAGGAAAGGCTCACTGAAGTGGCCACTCTGATTGTTCTCATCGTCATCGCCGCCGTCGTACTGATCACGCTGGCCCAGGGCATTCGCATAGTGCCTCAGGCTCGCGCCGGAATCGTCGAACGGCTGGGGCGGTATCACCGCACGCTCGACGCTGGGCTGGGGCTCGTCATCCCCTACGTCGACCGCGTCAAGCCGTTGATCGACCTGCGCGAGCAGGTGGTCTCCTTCCCGCCGCAGCCGGTGATCACCGAAGACAACCTCGTGATCCAGATCGACACCGTCATCTATTTCCAGGTGACCGACCCCAAGGCCGCCTCCTATGAGATCGCCGACTACATCGGGGGCATCGAGCAGCTCACGGTCACCACGCTGCGCAACGTAATTGGCGGCATGACCCTCGAGGAGACGCTCACCTCGCGCGACAAGGTCAGCTCGGCCCTTCGCATCGTGCTCGACGAAGCCACGGGCAAGTGGGGCATCCGCGTGAACCGCGTGGAGCTCAAGGCCGTCGACCCGCCCGTGTCGATTCAGGAGGCGATGGAAAAGCAGATGCGCGCCGAGCGCGACCGCCGCGCGGCGATCCTCACCGCCGAGGGCGTCAAGCAGTCGCAGATCCTCACCGCCGAGGGCGAGAAGCAGAGTTCCATCCTGCGCGCCGAGGGTCAGCGCGAGTCACAGATTCTGCAGGCCGAGGGCCAGTCGAAGGCGATCGAGACAGTCTTCGAGGCCATCCACCAGGGCGACGCCGACCCGAAGCTGCTGGCCTACCAGTACTTGCAGATGCTGCCGCAGATCGCGCAGGGCGAGTCGAACAAGCTCTGGATCATCCCCAGCGAGTTCACGCAGGCGCTTGGACAGCTGAGCCAGAACGTGCTGGGCCAGCCGGAAGCGGAGAAGGCCGAAACGCGCACGAACGACCTGCCGCCCGCCCCGTAGCCCTAATCCCGGGGGGCGCTAGCCTCCCGGGGCGATGTTCGACGCCCTCTCCGACCGCCTCCAGGCCGCCCTCGGCGACGTCCGCTCGCGCGGCAAGCTGACCGAGGACGACGTCAACAAGGCCATGCGCCAGGTGCGGCTGGCGCTGCTCGAGGCCGATGTCAACTTCAAGGTCGTCAAGCAGTTCACCGCGGCGGTCAAGGAGCGGGCGCTGGGGGCCGACGTGCTGCAGGCGATCAACCCGGGCCAGCAGGTGGTCAGGATCGTCTCCGACGAGCTCACCGCGCTGATGGGCGGCGCGGGCCGCGACCTGGCGCTGGCGCGGCCCGGTCCCACGGTGATCCTGATGGCGGGTCTGCAGGGCTCGGGCAAGACGACGGCCTGCGCCAAGCTGGCGCGCCACCTGCGCGAGGAGCACAAGATGGACGTGGCGCTGGCCGCCTGCGACGTCTATCGCCCGGCCGCGGTCGACCAACTCGTCAAGGTCGGAGCCCAGGCCGGCGCCCACGTCTACGAGCAGGGCACCTCGCGCAATCCCGTCGACATCGCCGAATGGGCGCTCAACGAGGCACGGCGCGACCGGCGGGACGCTCTCATCGTCGACACGAGCGGCCGGCTGCACGTCGATGAGCAGCTGATGGCGGAGCTGGCCGAGATCAAGAAGCGAACGAAGCCCCACAACGTGCTGCTCGTGGTCGACGCGATGACGGGCCAGGACGCCGTCAACGTGGCCGAGCAGTTCGCGGAGACCACGAACTTCGACGGCGTGCTGCTTTCGAAGCTCGACGGCGACTCTCGCGGGGGCGCGGCGCTGTCCGTCAAGGCGGTCACCGGCAAGCCGATTCTCTACGCCTCGACGGGCGAGAAGCTCGCCGACTTCGAGCGCTTTCACCCCGATCGCATGGCCCAGCGCATTCTCGGCATGGGTGACGTGATGACCCTGGTCGAGAAGGCCGAGCGCCAGATGGACGAGCGCAAGGCCACCGAGCTCGAGCGCAAGATCCGCAAGGACCAGTTCACGCTCGAGGACTTCCTCGAGCAGATGAAGCAGGTCCGCAACATGGGACCGCTCGGCAACCTGCTCAAGATGATGCCGGGCGTCGGCTCCCAGCTCGGGAGCCTCGACGTCGATGAGAAGGAGCTCGACCGCCTCGAGGCGATCATCCTCTCGATGACCCCGGCCGAGCGGGCCAACCCGAAGCTGATCGACGGCTCGCGACGCCGGCGCATCGCTCGCGGGTCGGGCACGAACGTGCAGGCGGTGGGCCAGCTCGTCAAGCAGTTCGCTCAGATGAGGAAGCTGATGAAGCAGGTCGCCGGCGGCAAGATGCCCGACCTGCAGCAACTGGCCGGGCGTCGCTAACCTCTCCGGGCCTATGGCTGTGCGCGTACGCCTGACCCGAGTGGGAAGCAAGAAGAATCCGATCTGGCGGGTGGTGGTCGCCGACGGGCGCTCGCCCCGCGACGGTCGCTTCATCGAGACGATCGGTCACTACAACCCTCAGACCGAGCCTTCGACGATCCTGATAGACGACGATCGCATGCAGCACTGGCTGGCCCGCGGGGCGCAGCCCAGCGGTACCGTCAAGCAGCTGATGAAGGCGCGCCACAAGAGCGCCGCCCCCGCCGACTCGTCCCAGTAGCGGTGGAGGACCTGCTCGAGTACCTCGCCCGGGCGCTCGTCGACGAGCCCGACAAGGTCGAGGTCGAGGGCTTCGACGAAGACGACGGCACCATCGTGCTCGAGCTGCACGTGGCCGAGGGCGACGCCGGCAAGGTGATCGGCCGGGGCGGGCGCACGGTGGCGGCGCTGCGGACGGTCATGAAGGCCGTGGCCGTGCGTGACGGGCATCGCGTGCTCGTCGACGTGGTCGATTGACGCTCGTGACGGCGGGCCGGGTGGGAAGGCCCCACGGCCACGACGGCAGCTTCTACGTGGAGGGGGCATCGCACCCGCTCGAGCTTGGAGTCACGGTCACGGTCGGCGGCTCCGCCCACGTCGTGGCGCGACGGGCCGGCACCGACGAGCGTCCCCTGCTGCGTCTCGAGGGGCTGGACGACGCTCGCCCGCTGCGGGGCGAGGTGCTGCTGGTGGAGGCCGAGCTGGTCGAGGGCGAGTGGCTGGCCTCCGACCTGACCGGGCGCGAGGTGAGCGGTCACGGGCACGTGGTGCGAGTGCTCGACGGGCCTTCGTGCTCGGTCCTGGAGCTCTCCGACGGCAGCCTCGTGCCGTTCGTGCGCGACGCCATCCGCTCGGTCGAACGCGGGCGGATCGAGGTGGACGAAGTGTTCCTGGGATGAAGATCGACGTCTTCACGCTGTTTCCCACCTGGTTCGATTGGTTCACCGAGCAGCGCCATGTGCGCAACGTGCTCGACCGCGGGCACTCGCTCGAGTTCGCCGACCTGCGCGCCACGACGCCGCTGCGCGCCGGCCAGGTCGACGACACCCCCTACGGCGGCGGCGCGGGCATGGTCCTGCGCGTGGACGTGGTGGAGGCGGCGCTGACCGCGCGCTATGGGCAGGCGCCTGCGCCGGGCCGTCGCGTGGTCGCGCTGGCGGCGGGCGGGCGGCGCTTCGACGACGCCTTGGCCGGCGAGCTGGCGGGGGAGGAGGCGCTCACGCTTCTGTGCGGTCGCTACGAGGGCTTCGACGAGCGCGTGCACGAGCACCTCGCCACCGATGTGGTGTCGATCGGCCCTTACGTCCTGTCCGGCGGTGAGCTGGCGGCGATGGTGGTCTGCGACGCGGTGCTGCGCAAGCTCCGGGGCGCGCTGGGCCACGAGGACAGCGCGATGGAGGAGTCGTTCAGCGATGCCCTCCAGGGGGCGCCCGAGTATCCCCATTACACGCGTCCATTCGACTGGCGCGGGCACGCGGTGCCGGAGGTTCTGGTCTCCGGCGACCACGCCAAGGTGCGCGAGTGGCGGCTCGCTCGCAGCCGCGAGCGGGCCGGTTGAGCTTCGCTACCATTCCCCGCCACGCGCGACAGCCACCCGGCGAGTCGCGCCTCTTCTATGTCCGGAGTCATCGAAAGTCTCGAGCGCGCTCAGCTGAGGCGCGTGCCGGCCTTCCAGGCCGGCGATCGCGTGCGCGTTCACTTCGAGGTGGTGGAGGGCACGCGCCGCCGGACCCAGGTCTTCGAGGGCATCGTGCTCAAGCGCCAGGGCAGCGGGGCGCGCGAGACCTTCACCGTGCGTAAGCAGTCCTTCGGCGTGGGCGTGGAGCGGACGTTTCCGCTGCATTCCCCGAAGGTCGAGCGAATCGAGGTAGCGGCTCGGGGCGACGTGCGCCGCGCCAAGCTCTACTACCTGCGCGACCGCGTGGGGCGTAGCGCGCGCGTACGCGAGCGCCGCTGGACGGGGGCGATGCCCGACGAGACCTTCGTCGAGGGCGCGATGCCCGCCGACGACGCCCCGCGGCCGGGCGAGGAAGAGCTGGCCGATACCGTCGCCGCCGACGACGAGGAGGCGGTGGCCGACTCCGAAGGCAAGGGCGACGAGCCCTCGCGAGAGCCCGCCGAGGAGCCGGGCGAGCCGTCCTCCAACTAGGTCTTGGGCCGCAGGCTCTTCGGTCGCAGAGTGGCGCGCACTAGGGAGAAGAGCACCGCCGGCTCGCTGCTCGAGCTGGTGATGATCGTGGCGGTGGCGCTCGGCCTCGCGCTCGGCATCCAGGCGTTTCTCGTCAAGCCGTTCCGGATCCCGAGCGAGTCGATGGTCCCGACGCTCGAGATCGGCCAACGCGTCCTGGTCGACAGGGTCAGCAAGAACTTCAGCGACTACGACCGCGGCGACGTGCTCGTGTTCAAGCCGCCCGCGGGGGCGGACACCAACACCTGCGGCGTACGCCACTCGACGCGTTCGGCGTGCCCCCGGCCCACCGACGGCCGCTCGGACACGAACTTCATCAAGCGCGTGGTCGCCGTTGGCGGGGATCGCCTCAAGGTGATCGGCGGCGCGGTGTATGTGAACGGCAAGCGCCAGAAGGAGTCGTTCGCCCGGCTCGACCAGGGGTGCGGCATCTGCAATCTCCCGCAGGAGATCCGGATCCCCGCGGGCTACTACTTCATGATGGGCGACAACCGGGGCGCCAGCGCGGACAGCCGGGAATGGGGCCCGGTTCCCAAGGATTGGGTGATCGGGCAGGCCTTCGCCACCTACTGGCCGCCGGGACGGGTCGGGCTGCTTTAGATCTAGGCCTGACTTAGTCGGACTGACCGGGGTCCGCGGCGGTGCGCACTCGCCTTCCGCCGAGCGTCCACCTATGATCGCGGCCAGGGTGCCCAGACCGCCAAAGGCCGACAGCGACGGGTCATCACCGGCGAAGAGGCCGGCCCGGGCCGCCTCCGCTTCAGCCGGCGCGCGGGCCCGGCGAGCCAGCCGGCGACGTAAGACCAGCGGGCGGCGGCTGTTCGCCTTCGACCGCGAGATCGGCTGTCGCTATGTGGCCGGGGCCGACGAGGCGGGGCGGGGCTCGCTGGCCGGGCCGCTCGTGGCCGCGGCCGTGCTCTTCGACCTCGAGCTCCTGACGCTGTCCGACCGCCGTGCCCTGAGTCGGCTCAACGACTCCAAGCAGCACACTGCGGAGGCGCGGGAGGAGCTCTACCCGCTCGTGCTGCGGGCGGCGGCGCGCTCGGTGATCGTCTCGCGCTGCGTACGGGGCATAGACCTGCGCGGACTGCACAACACCAACCTCGAGGCGCTGCGCACCGCGCTGCTCGGGGTGGCCCGCGACGGTACCGTCTGCCTCGTCGACGGCTTCAAGGTGCCGGCCTTCGGATTCGAGCAACGGGCGGTGATAGACGGCGACTGCCGCAGCGCGGCGATCGCCGCGGCCTCGGTGCTGGCCAAGGTCAGCCGCGACCGCTACATGCGCAAGGTGGCGCTGCGCCACCCCGAGTGGGACTTCTGCACGAACGTGGGCTACTCGACTCCGGAGCACCGGGCGGCCATCGCGCAGCACGGCGTATCGCCGTTGCACCGCATGTCCTTCCAGTCGATCGCTTACACGCAGCTCGCGCTCGAGGGGTAGGGCCGCCGGCGGGCTCAAAACGCGCACTCCAGATGCTCGAGACGGAGCAGGTTCCCGCCCGGGTCGAGCTCGATGCCGATCGCGTCGAAGCGAAGCTCGGGGCGCCAGGGCGCCTGCGGGCCCCGCGCGGCCAGCCACTCGCGGGCCATGAGCCGGACCTGACGCCGCTTTCGCTCGCCGATGGAGGCGAAGGGCCCGAGCTCGCGGCCTGAGGCGCGCGCCGTCGCCACGACCCTGGTCTTGACCTCGCAGAACACGAGGCAGTCGACGGCCGCGGCCACCAGGTCGAGCTCTCCATGGCGGGTACGGAAGTTCGCGTCGAGCAGCTCGAGCCCGCGAGCCGCCAGATGACGGCGCGCGAGGTCCTCGCCAAGGGCGCCCACCAAGCGGCGGCGATCGGCTTGAGCCATTGCGACGACCGTACGGTGCGTCGCGTTGCACGTGGGTGACCACCGTAAAAAGAAGGCACGCCGGGGTGGGCGAGCTGGCGAACGCCGACTTGGGCGAATTCGTTACTCCTGTCACCCACACCTGACACACAGCCGCCTAGGTTGGCCCTCGCATGCTCGCCTGCGTAGCCACCTTCGCCCTCGAGGGGGTCGCCAGCCAACGCGTCACCGTCGAGGTCGACGTGCGGGGAGGGCTCGCCACCTTCACCCTGGTGGGGCTCCCCGACCGCGCGGTGCGCGAGTCGCGCGAGCGGGTTCGAGCGGCCGTTCTCAACTCGGGCCTCGAGTTTCCGCAGAAGCGCATCACGGTCAACCTCGCCCCCGCCCACGTGCGCAAAGCCGGTCCGAGCTTCGATCTGGCCATCGCGGTCGGCGTACTGGCGGCCACCGAACAGGTGCCCCATGACACGGTGGCCGCGTACGCGCTGTGCGGCGAGCTCTCGCTGAGCGGCGAGATCAAACCGGTGCGCGGTGCTCTCGCCGTTGCTCTGGGCGCGCGCACCGCGGGCTTCGGCCACCTGCTCGTGCCGGAGCGCAACGCCGGAGAGGCGGCGCTGGTCGACGGGATCGAGGTGCGCGGGATCCCCGAGCTTGCCCGCCTGGCCGACCTGCTCCATGGCCGCTGGCAGCCTGAGGCCGCCCTGCCGCGGGCCCCGGAGCCGGCGGACGAGAGAACCGACACTCTCGACCTGGCCGACGTCCGCGGCCAGCATGACGCCAAGCGCGCCGTCGAGATCGCGGCGGCGGGCGGCCATAACCTCCTGATGATCGGGCCGCCGGGCGCGGGCAAGACCATGCTCGCCCGCCGCCTGCCGGGGATCCTGCCCGCGCCGAGCTTCGACGAGGCGCTCGAGATCACTCAGCTTCACAGCGCGGCGGGGCTGGGCAACGGGAGCCTCGCCACACGGCGACCGTTTCGCGCTCCGCATCACACGATCTCGCCCCAGGGACTGGTGGGCGGAGGCAGCCGCCCCCAACCTGGTGAGGTCACCCTGGCCCACCGCGGCGTGCTCTTCCTCGACGAGCTACCGGAGTTCGGCCGAGCGGCGATCGACGCGCTGCGCCAGCCGCTCGAGGAGGGCCGAGTGGAGATCATGCGCGGCCAGCGCACACTTGAGTTCCCGGCGAACACGATGGTGGTCGCGGCGTGCAACCGATGTCCCTGCGCCCGCCCGCCCGAGAGCTGCTCGTGCACCGTGCTGGAGGTGCTTCGCTACCGGCGGAGGTTGAGCGGCCCGCTCCTCGATCGCATCGATCTGGTCTGCCAGGTCGATGCCGTGCCGCCGCTCGAACTCGTCGGGGAGGGTACGCGGCGAACCACATCGGGCGAGATCCGCGAGCGCGTGCTCGGCGCGCGCGAACGACAGCGCGCTCGGCTCGGTGACACCTCCGTGTTCTGCAACGGCGATATGGACGGTCGCCTCACGCGAGCGCTGATCCCGTTGGATGCCGCCCTCAGCGCCCGGCTTCTCACGGCCCGTGATCGCCTCAACCTCAGTGGCCGTGGACACGATCGAGTGCTTCGCGTGGCGCGGACGATCGCCGACCTGGCCGGGCACGAGGAAGTCGCGGCTGGCCACCTCGATGAGGCCCTCTCGTACCGCCTCGACGGTCTCGAGCCGGTGGCGGCGTGACGACCCCGAACGCGACCCCTCGGCCGTCCAGCGCGCCGCCCGGTCAGGGCGCCTGCGACGCCTGCCTGCGCCGCGCCGCGCTGATCGCCCGTCTCGCGCCGCGCATCGTCGCCCTGCTCGACCGCCCGCGCCCTCGCCTCCACGGGTTGCTCGCGCTCGAGGAAGGCGAGCTGCTGGCCGCCGTGGCGGGAGACCGGGCCGAGGCGCTCCGGTCCGAGCTAAGACGCTTCGACGCCGGCGCCGAGCGCGAGCGTCTCGCGTCCGCCGGCATCGCGGGGATCTGCCGACATGCCCCGGCCTATCCGGCGCTCCTTCTCGATCTCGACGATCCGCCCGCGACGCTGTTTGTCCGTGGGCGCCTCGAGTCGCTCGATCGCCTGCGCGAGGAGCCCGCGGTCGCCATCGTCGGGACCCGAAACCCGACCCCCTACGGCGCGGAGGTCGCCTACTCGCTGGGGCGCGGGCTGGGGGCGGCGAGAGTGCCGGTCATCAGTGGTCTCGCGCTCGGCATCGACGCCACCGCCCATCGGGGCTGCCTCGACGGCCGCGGGCTTGCGGTGGCGGTTCTGCCCGGCGGCCCGGACGTGGTCTACCCACGCCGCCATCGCGTCCTCTACGAGCGCGTGCGAGAGAACGGGGTAGTCCTCTCCGAGCTCCCGCCCGGCGCGCGGCCCTACCGCTGGAGCTTTCCGGCCCGCAATCGCATCATGGCCGGTCTGGCTCGCATGACCGTCGTGGTCGAGGCGACCGATCCGAGCGGCAGCCTGATCACCACCGACTTCGCGCGCGACCTCGGTCGCTCGGTGGCCGCGGTGCCGGGACGGATTACATCGCGCTTTGCGCGGGGCACCAACGGGCTGCTCAAGGACGGCGCAGTGCCCATCACGGGTGCGGAGGACGTGCTCGACGAGCTCTTCGGCGCGGGCGCGCGCCGCTCGCCGCGGGCCGCCGGCCAACCACCGGAGCCCTCCGATCCGGTGCTGGCCCGGGTGCTGGAGGCGGCTGAGCGCAGCGGCTCGGTCGCAATCATCGCCGAGGCCGCGGCGCTGTCCACGGCCGAGGCTCGCGCGGCGCTCGCACGACTCGAGACCGGCGGCTATCTCGTGCGCCGCGGCCTGGAGGGTTGGGAGCGCGCACTCGGCGCCCCTATCCTGCCAGGGCCGTGAACGGGTCGACCCCTCTGCCGCCGCGGGTGCTCTCCATCGCCGGATCGGACTCCGGCGGCGGCGCCGGGATCCAGGCCGACCTGAAGGCCTTTGCCCGCTGCGGCGTGTACGGCATGACGGCCATCACGGCGGTCACCGCGCAGAACACCGTGGCGGTCACGGCGGTCTACCCGTTGCCCGGCGAGGCGATCGTCGAGCAGGTGCGTGCCGTGAGCGAGGACATCGGCGTGGACGCCGTGAAGATCGGCATGCTCGGGAGCACCGAGGCGATCGAAGCGGTTGTCGCGGCGCTCGACCTAGTCGGCGACGTTCCGGTGGTCCTCGACCCGGTCATGATCGCCGAGAGCGGCGCCCGCCTGCTCGACGAGGACGCCGAGGCGGCGCTGCGCGGGCGCCTGCTGACGCGGGTCACCGTCGTAACGCCGAATCTGCCCGAGGGGCGCGTGCTCGCACAGGTCACGAGCGAGCTCGGCGAGGGCGAGCGACTCGTTCGCGCAATCCACGAGCTGGGGCCGGGGGTGGTGATCCTGACCGGGGGCCACCGCGAGTCGGGCGGCGACCTGTTCTTCGACGGGCGGCAGGTAGTCGAGATCGCCGGGGAGCGCCATCCCGAGGGGGCTGCGCACGGCTCGGGCTGCACCCATTCGTCGGCACTGGCCGCTCAGCTGGCTCTCGGCCTGGAGCCGCTCGAGGCGGCTCGCCGCGCCAAGCAGATTGCCGGCGAGTCCGTGCGAGCCGGACTGCGTGGGCTCGGCGAGGGCGCGGGCCCGGTCGACGTGATCGGCCTCGCGCGCGGCTCAGTGATCTAGATGACTGAATCATCTAGTGGCGCGAGACCGCGTCGCCGCGATGGCATAATGGGCCGCACGCTCCCGGGCGGCGAGGCCCGAGGGGCGCACAGCGATTCCAGAGCTTTCGGAGACGAACCCATCAAGTTCCTGCGCATGAAGCCCGGTCACGGCGAGGTCCTGCTCGCCGAGGGGGACCCGCGCGTGCGCGAAGAGGAGGAGCGTCTCGTCGAGGAGTTCCGGCGTCAGCTCGACGAGGGGATGTGGGCGGCGGTGCCGACCACCGACCCCGGCAGCGGCCGCCGCGAGGCGGAGTTGGTCAAGTCCTACGGCGACATCCCGGACGGCGCGGAGCGAGTTATCTTCTTCCCGCGCGCCTCCGGCGGCTGAGGAGCGAGCCGGTGCTCCTCGCGCTGCTCTCGCTCGCGTTGATCGCACTGGTTCTGTCGGCCCCGCTCATCATCCGCGAGCTGGGGAGGTTGCGCGCGCGGCGCCGCGCACGTCGAGGCCTCGGCGGTCCCCTTGAAGAGCTGCACCTCTACGACCCGGGTCGCGAGCGGCGCGCGGAGGGACGGGCGCGGGAGCTTCTGCGCTCGTGCGTCAACGATGAGGAATGGGCCATGTACCGCGACCTGGGCTTCATCCGGGTGGCGGGCAAGCACGCCCGGCGCGAGTCCGACCGAGGCGCCACCGGCCCGTCGGCCTACGCCTACCTGGTCTACCCCCACAAGCCGATCGTGGCCTACGTCCCCGGGAGCGGGCAGCTGCTCTCGGAGTACTGCGTGGAGTTCCCGGACCTGACCGGCGGTAGCGGCGGGCGCCACCGTCTGCCCGCCTCCGACGACGTTCTGGCCAAGTGGATGGCGCTCACCTCCGACGAGGACCGCGTGATCCGCCGGGCCAACATGCACCTGGTCGGTCGTCAGCTCGATCCGGCGCGGGTGCGGCGCGACCTCTGGCGCCTCGCCGAGTGGGAGCGCCGCCGCCAGGTCCCCCAGCGCGCGAAGTGAGCGCCGACCCGCGCAGCCGCAGCCGCGTTCTGCTCGACGGCCCCGACCGCGCCGGCGCGCGCGCCCAGCTGAAGGGCATCGGCTACGACGACGACGCGCTGAGCCGCCCGATCGTCGGCATCGCCAACACCTGGACCGAGACGATGCCTTGCAACTTCCACCTGCGCGGGCTCGCCGAGCACGTGAAGAAGGGAGTGCGCGCCGCCGGCGCGACGCCCATGGAGTTCAACACCGTCGCGATCTCCGACGGCATCACCATGGGCACTGCAGGAATGCGCGCCTCGCTGATCAGCCGCGAGGTGATCGCCGATTCGATCGAGCTGATGGCCCGCGGCCACATGTTCGACGCGGTGATAGCCCTGTGCGCCTGCGACAAGACGATCCCCGGCTGCCTGATGGCGCTGGCCCGCCTCGACGTGCCGAGCGTGCTGCTCTACGGAGGCACGATCGCGCCCGGGCGCTGGCGCGACAAGGACGTGACGCTCCAGGATGTCTTCGAGGGAATCGGCGCCCACGCCGCCGGCGACCTCAGCGACGAGGAGCTGGTTGATCTCGAGAATCACGCCAGCCCCGGCGCGGGGGCCTGTGGCGGCCAGTTCACCGCCAACACGATGGCGATGGCCTTCGAGGTGCTCGGCATGGCGCCCGCCGGCAGCTCCATGGTTCCGGCGGAGGACGGCGACAAGGCGAGCGTGGCCGAGGCCTGCGGGCGGCTGGTGGTCGAGGTGCTCGAGCGCGACCTGCGGCCGAGCCGGATCATCACCAAGGAGTCGCTCGAGAACGCGATCGCCGCCGGGGCGATGTCGGGTGGCTCGACCAACCTCGTGCTGCATCTGCTGGCCGTGGCCCATGAGGCCGGGGTGCCGCTCGAGCTGGAGGACTTCGACCGCATCGCCTGGAACACGCCGCTGCTCTGCGACCTCAAGCCGGGCGGCCGCTTCGTGGCCACCGACCTCTACCGCGCCGGCGGCGTGCCGCTGGTGATCCAGCGCCTCGAGCAGGCCGGGCTTCTCCACGGGGACAGCCTCACGATCACCGGCCAGACGATCGGCGAGGTGGCCGAGTCGGCCCGAGGAGGCCGACGGCCAGGAGGTCGTGCGCCCGGTCGAGGACGCGCTCAAGCCCAACGGCGGCTTCGCGATCCTGCGCGGGAACCTGGCCCCCGACGGCTGTGTCGTCAAGCTCTCGGGCCACGGGCGCCGTGAGCACACCGGGCCGGCGCGGGTGTTCGAGAGCGAGGAGGACGCGTTCGCCGCGGTGAAGGCCAAGTCGATCGAGCCCGGGGACGTGGTCGTGATCCGCAACGAGGGCCCCTCAGGCGGCCCCGGCATGCGCGAGATGCTGCAGGTGACCGCCGCGCTCGTGGGCGAAGGCCTCGGCGACTCGGTCGCCCTGCTCACCGACGGCCGCTTCTCCGGCGCCACCCACGGCTTCATGGCCGGACACGTGGCGCCCGAGGCGCCGCGCGGCGGCCCCATCGCCGCGGTCCGAGACGGCGACACGATCACCTTCGATGTCGAGAACCGCCGGCTGGACGTGGAGCTGAGCGAAGACGAGATCGCCAAGCGAGTGAAGGGCTACTCGGCGCCCGCGATCGAGTACGAGAACGGCGTGCTCGGCAAGTACTCGCGCCAGGTCGGCTCAGCGGCGCAGGGCGCGGTCACCGCCTGAGCCTCAGGCGGCCTCGGATTCGCCCGAGGGAGTCCTGGCGGCCGATGCTTCCCGGGTCTCGGCCAGGAACCCCATCATCAGGTTGTTGAAGGCGCCTGGACGCTCGGCCATGGGGATGTGTCCGGTGTCCTTCATCACCACCTTGCGTGAGTCCGGGATCAAACGCTCGAACTCCTGCGCGTCCTCAACGGGGATGATCGAGTCGTTCTCCCCCCAGACGATCAGCGTGGGCTGCCGGATCTCGGGGAGGCGGTCGCGAAAGTCGTACTCGAGACACGCCCGCAGAGCGGACTCGAACCCCGGCCGGCCCGCACCCTTGATGAAGCCCTCGTAGGCGAGGTCGGCCTTCAGGAGCGAGGGGTGGCGAGCCACCAGCAGGAGCGCCATGTGACGCGCCTTCGGCCGGGAGGCGATGGCGCGGTACTGGGCCGCGCTGTGCGCGGTCATCGCGGTGGCGATGCGGCCGGCGGTGTAGATGGGGCGGCGGGCCACGTCGGCGGTCGTGATGCCCGCGGCGGAGACCAGCAGCAGCTGGTCAACTCGCGCGGGGAACTGGATCGCCACCTCAGCCGAGATGTAGCCCCCCATCGAGTTTCCGACCATGTCCACCCGGCCGAGGCCGAGCTCCTCGCAGAGCTGGTTCACCCAGTGCCCGTAGCGCGAGATCGTGATCTCGTCGCGCGGCATCGGCGACGCCCCGAAGCCGGGCAGGTCGAGTGCGATCACGCGCCGCTCGAGCGCCGCCCGAGGCAGGTTCTCGAGCCAGTTCTGCCACTGGCCGCCGCAGACCGTGGACGAAGACCACGGGCTCGCGCTCGCTCGACCCACCCCCGGTCGAGTCGAGGTCGACGTAGTTCACGGTGGTGCCGCCGAGGTCGACCTGATTCAGATGCTTCGTCCAGTCGATGGAGCGCCAGTCGGGCTCGGCCGTCTCCCCGTAGCCCTGGCCGGCGTGGCGGGCCGAGCGGACGGTCGCGGGAGGGGCGGGGGGAACGAACTTCCTCGGCATGTCGCTTCTAGGGTAAGGCCGGTGGTGAGGATTGCGCTGGACATCGACTCCACCCTGCACGAGTACTGGGGCCTGCTCCAGCGCGTGGTCAAGGAACGCTACGGCGTCGAGCTGCCCTACGAGGATCAGCGCGACTGGGGCATCACGGCGCTGGAGCGCGACGCCGTGATTCATTGCGTCGAGGAGACGCACACCGACGAGAACATCCTGGCCGGAGTGCCCTACGACGACGCGGTGGAGACAGTGCGCGAGTGGCACGAGGCCGGCCACTGGATTCACGTCACCAGCCACCGGCGCCCCCAGACCGCCGACGCGACCGCGCGCTGGCTTCGGAAGATCGGGATGCCCTACGACGACCTGCACTGCTCGTTCGACAAGGTCTCGCGCTGCGTCGAGCTCGGCATTCACGTCCTGGTCGACGACAGCCCTGTCAACATCGTCCGGGCGCGCGAGGCGGGCATCGTGCCGGCGACGATCGTCCACCCCTGGAACGAGGAGGTGGTCGAGCGCGACGGCGTGATCGGGGCGCGGGACTGGAAGGGGCTGCGGCGAGAGCTCGATCCGGTGCTGGAGGGCCTGAACCGCAGTTGAGCCCGGTCGTCCCCGGGCAGTCTGCGACACTCGCAGCCGATGGCCGAAGGCACCCGCACCTCTCTCTCAGAGGCCGAGCGCGAGGGCGCCGGTGGGGCCGCGCTCGTGCCCGCGCCGACGCTCAAGAACCACCTTCCCGGCCTGGAGCCCGACCGGCGGCACAACGACTGGGGCCGCTCCGAGCGCATCGAGGGCGCCTTCGACGCCACCATCGTTGAGTTCTTCTATCGCTACTGGTTTCGCGCCGAAGTGGAGGGCATTGAGAACGTGCCCGCCACTGGCGGTGCGCTGCTGGTCTCCAACCACTCGGGCGCCCTCCCTCCCGACGCGGCGATGATCGGCAAGGCCATCCGGGAGGAGCACCCGCACCCACGCCCGCTCAACATCACGGTCGAGCACTTCTTCAAGGGCTACCCCGGCTTCTCGACGCTGCTGCCCAAGATCGGCTGCGTGGCCGCACACCCGGCCAACGTCCAACGGCTGCTCTACGACGAGGAGCAGCTCGTGCTCGTGTTTCCCGAGGGCCGCAAGGGGACCGAGAAGCTCTACAAGGACCGCTACCGGCTGCGCCGCTTCGGGCGCGGCGGGTTCGTCGAGGCCGCCATGCGCGCCCGCGCGCCGATCGTGCCGGTGTGCGTCGTGGGCGCCGAGGAGGCCGCGCCGGTGTTCGCTCAGCTCGGCTTCTTCAAGCGCCTGACCGGGCTTCTCTACTTCCCGATCACGCCGACGTTCCCGCACCTGGGGCTCGCGGGCATGCTGGGCTACCTCCCCGCCAAGTTCAAGCTGCGCTTCCTCGAGCCGATCGCCTTCGGCGAGGGCGACGGTCCTGACGACAAGGCGCTGGTGCAGACAATCGCGCACGAGGTCCGCGCGCGCATCCAGGAGAACCTCTGGGACATGCTCGCCACCCGCAAATCGGTCTGGTTCGGGTAGACGTGGACTCTCGGCGCATACTGCTCACCGGCCTCTCCACCTACTGGGGCGGGCGCCTCGCCCAGGCGCTCGAGTCGTTTCCGGAGGTCGAGGCCGTGATCGGCGTGGACAACGAGGAGCCGCAAGTCGAGCTCCAGCGCACCGAATACGTGAAGGTGGGCGCCCAGCACGCGCTGCTGCGGCGGATCGTCGAGGCCGCCGAGATCGACACCGTGGTGGACACCCGGCTCGTCGTGGATTCCTCGACCACGTCCTACGCCAAGGCCCACGAGAACAACATCATCGGGACGATGAACATCCTCGCCGCCTGCTCTGGCGCCGGCACACCGGTGCGGAAGGTGGTGTTCAAGTCCTCCACTCACTTCTACGGCTGCGAGCAGGACGACCCGGCCTTCTTCGACGAGCCGATGAGCCGGCCCCATCCGCCGCGCACGCCGATCGAGCGTGACATCGTCGAGGCCGAGGCATCCGTGTCGGAGTTCGCCGACAAGAACCCCGCCACGACCGTGACGATCCTGCGCTTTGCCAACGTCCTCGGACCGGACGTCCGCACCTCGCACATCGACCTCTTCTCGCTTCCCGCCGTGCCGATGATCCTGGGCTTCGACCCGCGGTACCAGTTCGTCCACGAGGACGACGTCGTCCACGCCCTGGAGCACGCGGTCAAGCACGACGTGGAGGGTGTGTACAACGTCGCCGGGGACGGCGTCCTGGCGCTGAGCGAGGTGGCCGGCCTGCTCGGCAAGCCCTACGCGCCGGTCCTGCCGCCGTGGGGGACCGGGCTCGCCGCGTCCCTGCTGCGCCGCGTCGGGCTGAAGGTGCCACCCGAGGCTCTCAACCAGCTGCGCTACGGCCGCGGCGTGGACAACCGGCGCTACAAGGCCGCTGGGTTCACCTACGGGTACACGAGCCGTGAGGCCGTGCTCAAGCTGGGCGAGCACCTACGCCTTCACCCGGTGCTGCGCGGAGCCCAGGAGCCCTATCGCTACGAGCGCGAAGTGGAGGAGTTCCTGCGCTGGAGCCCGCACGTCAAGAACGGCCGCAGGCGCGAGGAGACGCAAAGGCGCGTTCACCCGGCGCCTCCCGCCTGAGCGCCTTCTACACTGAATCCGGGTTCGCTGCATGAGGCACAAGACGTTCATCCTTGTGGCCGTGCTCCTGCTCGTCCTGGTGGGGGGTGCGGTTGCCGCTTACGCGTACGACTCGTCGCGCGAGAACGTGATCGCCGAGGGCGTCACGGTCGCGGGCGTCGACGTGGGCGGAATGGACGTCGACGAGGCACGCGCGCTCGTCACCGAGCGCCTCGAGGAGCCCCTCGAGCAGCCGATCGCCGTCGTGCGCGGCAGGAAGCGCTTCAACCTGTCCGCCGCCGACGCGGGCGTGCAGGCGGACGTCGCCGGCATGGTCGATGCCGCCCTGCAGCAAAGCCGAAGCGGAAGCATCTTCAGCCGCGTGGCCCGTGACCTCTCCGGCGGAGAGGAGTCCGCCGAGGTTCCCGCACGCGTCACCTACGACAAGGCCGCGGTCAGGAAGCTGGTCAGGCGCGTCGGGAAGGGAATCAACCGCGAGGCCCGCGACGCCGAGGTCAACTTCCCCTCCCTGGAGAAGGTCAAGGAGCAGAAGGGACGGGCCGTCAAGGTAGCCGTGCTCCGGCGGCGCCTCGCTCAGGCGCTCACCGTCCCCGGGGTGGACCGCCAGGTGAGGGCGCCGATTCGCATCCTCCGCCCGAAGGTCACCCAGGCCGAGCTGGCCGCCAAGTACCCGAGCCTGCTGGTGGCCGACCGCGCGAACTTCCAGCTTCGCTTCTACAAGAACCTGCAGCTCGTCAAGTCGTACACCGTCGCCGTCGGCGCGGTGGGCTTCGACACCCCGGCCGGGCTCTACCACATCCAGAACAAGGCGGTCGATCCCGCCTGGAGCGTGCCCAACAGCGACTGGGCCGGCAGCCTCGCCGGCACCGTGGTTCCCGGAGGCTCGCCCGAGAACCCACTCAAGGCGCGCTGGCTCGGCATCTACGACGGGGCCGGCATCCACGGCACCGACCAGACCTACTCGCTCGGCACCGCCGCCTCGCACGGCTGCATCCGCATGGCCATCCCGGACGTGATCGAGCTATACGACCAAGTACCTGTCGGGGCACCGATCTACATAGCCTGAGCGGTCAGGGCGCCGGCTCCACCCCGATTTCGTCGATCGGGATCTCCTCCCAGCCCTGCTCTTCCAGAAGGGTCTGACGCCCGGTGTGTCGAATGCAGAGCGTGCCGATGAAGACGCCCCGTTCGCGCTTTCGCAGCACCGCGTACCACATCGTGGAGGCGTCGTCGGGGCCCTGGATGGGGTGCCAGGGCTTGACCGGAGCCGAGTATTCGTCCACGAACCCGGCCTGGGCCAGCTGAGTCCGCGTGGCCACCCGTCCGTCCGAGGTGTTTACGAAGAACACTCCCACGCGGGCGGAGGCTAGTTGGGAGAAGGCGCTGGCCCGCTTCGGCGACTGGCAGCGGATGCGCGGCATGGCGGAGAAGACGCGGCGCGCCTACCGCAGCGACCTGGCCCAGCTGGGCAACTGGGCGGCCGGGCGCGGGCTCGGGCCGCGGGAGCTCGGTCACCGCGAGCTGCGGCGCTTCGCCGCCGTGCTGGGCGAGAACGGCGCGGCGCGTTCGACCGTCGCGCGCAAGCTCGCCGCTGTCCGCAGCTTCTACCGGCAGCTCGTCGAGCGCGGAGAGGTCGACGCCAACCCCGCGGACCTTGTCTCGAGCCCCAAGAAGGACGCCTACCTGCCCAATGTGCTGAAGCCGGAGGAGGTGGCCGCGCTGCTCGAGCGCATTCCCGCGACCACCCCGCTCGACCTGCGTGACCGCGGCATGTTCGAGCTGGCCTACGCGGCGGGCCTGCGGGCCGAGGAGCTCGTCAACCTCGATCTCGACAGCGTCGATCCCGACGGCGAGGAGGTGCGGGTCGAGGGAAAAGGAGGCAGGACACGCGTGGTGCCCGCGGGCGAGCACGCCTGGCGAACGCTCGAGCGCTACACCGAGCGCGCCCGGCCCGTGCTCGACACGGGCGACAGTCGCGGCCCTGTTTCTGTCAAAGAGCGGGCGGCGGCTCTCCACGTCCGACGTACGCCGCCGGCTCAAGCTGCAGGGGCACCGGCTCGGCATCTCGCCGCACACCCTCCGGCACTCCTTCGCCACCCATCTGCTGGAGGGAGGCGCCGATCTGCGCACTATCCAGGAATTGCTCGGGCACGCTTCGATCGGCACGACTCAGACTTACACTCGGGTAGAGTCGAAACGCCTCAAGCAGGCCTATACGCGCGCGCACCCGCGGGCCTAACAGGGAAGATTTCGTGGAGACGAATCTCAAGGCGATAGAGCTCAAGGACCTCTGGCGCCGCTACAAGGACGACCGGGACGAGAAGGCACGTGAGCGCCTTGTGCTCGCCTACGCCCCGCTGGTCAAGTACGTGGCGGGCCGGATGTCGAGCGGTCTTCCGTCGCACGTGGAGGAGGCCGATCTCATCTCCTACGGCCTGCTGGGGTTGATCTCGGCCATCGAGCGCTTCGAGCCCGAGCGCGAGATCAAGTTCGAGACCTTTGCCATCACCCGCATCAAGGGCTCGGTGATCGACGAGCTGCGATCGCTCGACTGGGTGCCGCGGTCGGTCCGAACGAAGGCCCGCGAGATCGAGAAGATCAACGCCAAGCTCGAGCACCAGCTGCACCGGGCGCCCACCGACCACGAGATGGCCAAGGCGCTCGCGGTCTCGGTGGAGGACTTCCAGGACTCGCTCGTGCGGATATCCAACTCGTCGGTGGTGGCGCTCGACGAGCTGTGGACGGTGTCCGACGCCTCGGGCGACCAGGTCTCGCTGCTGGACACGATCCAGGACCCGGGCGCGCCCGACCCCGCTCTCGAGATGGACACCACCGAGATGAAGGATCGCCTGGCCGACGCGATCGCGCGCCTGCCCGAGCGAGAGAAGCTCGTGGTGGCCCTCTACTACTACGAGAACCTGACCCTGCGCGAGATCGGTGAGGTGCTGGGGGTCACCGAGTCGCGCGTCTCGCAGCTGCACACCAAGGCGGTGCTGCGCCTGAAGTCGCGGCTGCAGGGCGACCCGCTCGCCGACACGGTCGAATAGGCGCAGTAACCTCCTGGCACCGCCCAGGAATCAGCGGGGACCGGGGGCGCGAGCCCCCGGCTGGCAACCGTTGACCGCTAGAGGGAAGGAACGCATGGCGCACGAATCGCCGATGAGGATCCGCAACGTGGCTTTGGTGGGCCACCGAGGCAGCGGGAAGACTTCTGTGAACGAAGCACTCCTGTTCACGGCCGGAGCGATCAACCGGCTCGGCTCGGTGGCGGATGGAACCACGGTCTCCGACTCCGCGACCGACGAGAAGGCGCGCGAGATGTCGATCTCCGCAAGCCTCTCCTCCTTTCGCTGGGACGACCGCAAGATCAACCTGATCGACACGCCGGGGGAGCCCTCCTTCGTCGCCGACGCGCTGGCCGCGCTGCGCGTGAGCGACGGCGCCGTCTTCGTGATCAACGGCGTGATGGGCGCCGAGGTCACCACGAGCCGGCTGTGGGAGCGCGCCGCCGAGCTCGGCCTGGCTCGGATCCTGTTCGTGAACATGCTCGACCGCGAACGTGCCGACTTCTTTCGCGCCCTCGACTCGCTGAAGCAGGCCTTTGGCCAGCACGTCGTGGCCACCGAGATCCCGATCGGCACCGAGCACGAGCTCAAGGGCGTGGTCGACCTGATCGACATGAAGGCGTACCGCTACGACGGCGACGCGCGCGAGAACTGCGAAGAGATCCCGATCCCCGACGAGCTCGCCGAGCAGGCTCAGGAGTACCGGGAGAAGCTGATGGACGAGGTCGCCGAGGTCTCGGACGAGCTCATGGAGCGCTACCTCGAGGGGGAGGAGATCTCGCACGATGAGACCGTCGCGGCCCTGAAGACCGGCGTGACCGAAGGCCACCTGTTTCCGGTCACGTGCGGTGCGGCCACCCGCAACCTCGGCATCAACCGCCTACTCGACGCCTTCGTCGACGACCTTCCCTCGCCGGCCAAGAAGGGCACCGTCGACCTCGACGGCGTGACCCTGGAGCCCGACGAGTCCGGTGAGATGGTGGCCTTCGTCTTCAAGACGCTCGCGGATCCCTACGCCGGCCGCATCAACCTTTTCCGCGTCTACCAAGGCGTGATGAGCCACGACTCTCAGGTGCACAACTGCCGCGCGCACGTGAAGGAGCGCATCGGCCAGCTGCTCGTTCCCCAGGGCAAGGACACCGAGCAGGCCGGTGAGTTCGGTCCCGGCGACATCGGCGCTGTGGCCAAGCTCAAGGAGACCCACGCGGGGGACGTGCTGGCCGCCCACGACGCCGAGATCCCGCTCTCACTGCCGGACATGCCGCGGCCCGTGATGGCCTTTGCCATCGAGGCCAAGGCCAAGGGCGACGAGGAGAAGATGGGCCAGGCGCTGCGGCGGCTCCAGGAAGAGGATCCGACGATCGATTTCCACCGCGACGACCAGACCGGGGAGCAGATCCTGGCCGGCATCACCCAGATCCACGTGGAGGTGATCGTCGGCCGCATGAAGGAGCGGTTCGGCGCCGAGGTGGAGCTCCATCAGCCGCACGTGCCCTACCGCGAGGCGATCAAGGTCGGCGCCAAGGCGCACGCGCGCTACAAGAAGCAGACCGGCGGCCGGGGCCAGTTCGCGGACTGCCACATCGAGATCGAGCCGCTCCCTCTGGGCGGGGGCTTCGAGTTCGTGAACGCGATCAAGGGCGGCGTGATCCCCGGCGGCTTCATCCCCGCCGTGGAGAAGGGCGTGCAGGAGGCGATGCGCGCGGGCACGATCGCCGGCTTCCCCGTGCAGGACGTGAGGGTGAGGCTGTTCGACGGCCAGCACCACTCCGTCGACTCCTCGGAGATGGCCTTCAAGATCGCCGGCTCGATGGCCTTCAAGGACGCCATGGTGAACGCCGGCGCGGTGCTGATGGAGCCGATCATGAGGATCACCGTGGCGGTGCCCGAGGAGAACGTGGGTGACGTGATCGGCGACCTCAACTCCCGCCGCGGCCGGCCGCTGGGCATGGAGCCGCGCGGCTCGGTGACCGAGGTCAAGGCCGAGGTCCCGATGGCCGAGATGCTCTCCTATGCACCCGACCTGCGCGCCATCACCGGCGGGCAGGGCGAGTACACGATGGAGCTCGCCCGCTACGAGGAGGTTCCGGCCCACATCGCCCAGGGCGTCGTCCAAGAGGCCCAGAGGGAGGCCGAGGCGGTCCGCGCGTAGCCGTCCCTGCCTATATTGGGGGCCGGATGAAGAAAGAGTTGCGGCCGGTCCACGACGCCGTCACCTGCGACGTTTGTGGGCGAACCATCCTCAAGGGCGAGCGCACGGAGGCGTACCTCGCTCCCGGCGGGCATCGCCATCAGGTCTGTGACCTGTGCGCCACGCGAGCCCAGCACCAGGGTTGGATCCGCGAGTCGGCCGCGGGCGACATGCCGCATCGCCAGCCTCACTCCGAGCCGCGGCGGGGCCTGTTCGGGCGCCTGCGCCGGCGGCCCCGAGAGGCCGGCGAGCCGGCCGAGGCGGCCGAGGCCGAGGGCGCGTCCGGCTCCGCCGAGGGCGGGGAGCCCGTCGAGCAGGAGGAGGCCCAGGCCGCTCCGCCGCCCCGTCCCCGCTCACGACCGAAGGACCCGCGGCACGTCCGCGCCGTGCCCACCACCGCGGAGGCGAAGGTAGATCGCGCGCTCGACCTGTTCAACGGGTCTCAACACCAGCGAACCATCGCGGGGCTGGCCCGCACGCTGGGTACGCCGCTGGTGACGGCCCAGCCCGACCTGGGCCAGGGCAGCCAGGTCTCGGTCGTGGTGGCCTGGGAGCTCTCCTGGTATCGCTACCGCGTCGACCTCGGTGACGAGGGGGAGCCGGTGGAGATGCTCGAGAAGGGCGACGAGATCAGCCAGATCGACGAGTCGTTGCGCGACTGGAACGCCACGCTCGACTCCGACGGTCGGGTGCTCGCCGGCCCCGGCGCGGCCGGCGGGGGCCCCGCAGGGTGATCTACTGCGTGGTGCCGCAGGCACTCGCGGCGGAACTGTTCGACCGGTTGACCGAGTACTACCGCGATGACGGCAACGTCGAGGTGATCGTCGACCGCCGCGCCCAGGGCGGGCTGCCCGGAGAGCACGCGGCGCCGGTGAATCGCCGCCGCATACGCCCCGCCGGGAGCTTTCCCCCGATCGAGCTGCCCTCCGGCGAATGAAGCTGATCGTGAACGTGGACGGGGGGGCGCGCGGCAACCCGGGCCCGGCGGCGGTGGCGGCCGTGGCGGCGACCGTCGATGGCGACGTGCTCGGCGAGCGCAGCGCTTACATCGGCGAGGCGACCAACAACGTCGCCGAGTACCGCGCGCTGCTGCTCGGCCTCGAGCTGGCGCGCGAGCTGGGCGCCTCCGAGGTCGAGCTGATCAACGACTCCGAGCTGGTCTCGCGCCAGATCGGCGGGGAGTACAAGGTCAAGCACGCGGGTCTGCAGCCGTTGTTCGCGGAGGCGATGCGAACGCTCCGCGAGTTCGACGCCTGGGCGGTCCGCTCGGTGCGCCGCGAGCACAACGAGCGCGCCGACGAGCTGGTCAACCGAGCGCTGGACGAGGCCGGCGCACGGTGGTGAGGACGAGCATCGGTTTCCCGGCCGCGCGGGGCGGGTAGCGCATGGCCATGAGCCAAACCTCCGTTGCCCCGCTGCTCGAGGTGCCCGGACCCGTCGAACCCGACCAGCCCATGCCCAACCCGCCCGGCGAGCCGGAGATCCCGCCGGACCCGCCCAGCCCCGAGCCCGCGCCGCAGCAGCCGCCCGAGCCGGTCTGAGCCCAAGACGCGGATGCTGAAGCAAGGTCCGATCCCGCGCTTCCTGCACGGGGTCATCGAGTACTTCGCGGCAGCGCTCTTCCTCGTCGCACCCTTCGTGCTCGCCTTCGACTCCGGGGCCGGCCACCGCCGCCTCGATCGTGGCCGGGGTGGTCGTCCTGTTCCTGACCGCCACCACCGAGGGGCCGACGAGCCTGATCAACTACGTGCCGCTGGCCGCCCACGTGGTGCTGGACTACGCGTTGGCCCTCGCGCTGATCGCGATGCCCTTCCTGGCCGGCTTCTCGGACGAGACCGCGCCGACCGCGTTCTTCATCGGAATGGGGGTCCTTCACCTGCTGGTCACGATCGGCACGCGCTTTCGCTCGCGGGACGCGCCGAAGCGAAAGCACTAGCCCGCGGGTTCACGCTACGGGTTCGGCGCCGGTGATCTGGGTCCTGAAGAAGGGCGCCTGGTGCGGGCTGGCGAAATGCCAGCTGACGGTGAGCCGGCTCGGGATGGTGAGTCCGCCGAAGCGGCGCTCCGCGTGTACCTCGCACCCGCAGCGCACGTAGTCGTGGCGCCCATCCGCCAGGAGCCCCCAGCGCGCCGCGCTGGCCTGCGTTATCGCCCCCCGCGGGTCGATTCGGAGCTCGACCTCGGGGCGCTCCGGCGGCAGATTGAAGCGACCGACGATCACCTCGTCGCTCTCCGCGCGCCAGGCCACCCCGCGCTGCGGAAGTACGGTCGGGGCGGCGAACACCGCGCTCTCGAGCGCCGCGCGTCCGGCGGCCGAGCGCGCCGTGTCCTCGTCGGCGGATCCGAAGAGGGATCGACGTCCGAACAGCAGACCCTCCGTGCTGCCCACGCCGTGCGCATAGCTGTCGGCGATCCGAAACAGCGTCAGCGGGCCCAGGCCCACACGCGCGCGCCACGAGAACGAGCGTCCGTCGATCTCCTCCTCGGCCCGGAAGGGCAGCCACAGGTCCGCCTTGATCCGTCCCGTCATCGTCAGGCGGAGGCTGCGGGGGAGCGGCGCGCCGGAAGAGATCGCATGGCCGAAGTAGCGGCGGACCGGCTCGTCGAGACCGGCCAACAGGTCGGAATCGTGTGTCAACCCGGGTCGTCGGCGGCCAGATCGCGCTCCAGCCGGCGCGCGTCCGCGCCACCGGGCGCTGGGGTACGCCGGCGCAAGGCCGCCGGTCCGCGCCGGCTGCGCATCCAGAACAGCACCACTGCCAGCGCCAGCAGTCCGGCGAGCACGGGCACCACATAGGCGGCCAGCCCGAACCCCTCGTCTGTGGGCATCGCCAGCACGGCGGGGCCGAAGCGCTCCACCAGCCCGGCCTTGATCTCGTCCTTGGTCTTGCCACGGGCGATCTCTCGTCGGATGAACTCGCGCTCGCGCTCGGCCACGGCCGCGCTGGAGAGGTTGAGCGGCGTCTTGCACTGCACGCACATCACCTCGTCCTCGATGTCGGGCAATGAGGCCCGAGGTTCGGCGACGCTCGGGGCGGCGCCGATCGCGGCCACCACCAGAGCGGTGATGAGCGCCCGTTTCACGCCTTCTCCGCCAGGAGAGGCGACAACGCCGTCTCGAGCCAGCCCGCGGTCACGGGGCCGCGCCGGGCCGCGGCGATTCGCCCTTCGCGATCGATCACGAAAGTCTCCGGAAAGCCGAGGATGGCGTACTTTTCGGCGTACTCGCCGTCGCGGTCGCGCAGATTGGGAAACGAAAGGTCGAAGCGGTTCACGAAACGCGTGGCGTCCTCGGGGAGGTCCTGGTAGTTGACGCCCAGCACCGTAGCCCCGCTTCGCGCGATGCGTCGCTGTGTGCGTTGGAGCAGCGGCAGCTCGTCCACGCACGGTGGACACCACGACGCCCAGAAGTTGAGCACCACCACCTGGCCCCGGTAGTCGCGCAGCGAACCGCTGCCGCCGCCGCCGAGCACGGGAAGCGCGGCCTCGGGGGCGGAGGGCCGCTCGCCGCTCTCGACCGCCTCGTCGATCGAGGTGTCCGTGCCCTGCGATGCGACTCCGTATGCGAGCAGCGCCAACAGCGCTCCGGCAGCGACGATCACCGCGATCACGGGCCCTTTCCGCACACTTGCATCATGGTGCAAAATGCGCGAAACATGGACCCGGGCCGCAAGCGCAAGGTCCGCCTGCTGGTGGCGCTCACCGCCGTCGTGCTCCTGGCGTCGGCGCTCGTCTATACGAGCTTCTCCGCGTCGAGCGAGACCCGTACCCCGAGCGATCTGCTGGCCTCGGCCGAGGAGGGTGAGAGCTACGAGCTGACCGGCCGTGTCGAGCCGGGCTACGTGCGCCGGGGGAGCGACCTGCACTTCCGCGTCCGCGACCGCAGGGGCGGCGGAGCATCCGTTCCGGTGCGCTACCCGGGAACGGTCCCCGATCCCTTCCGCGCCGACCGGGAGGTGATAGTCGAGGTCCGCAAGGAGGGAGACGCCTTCGTGGGCGAGCGGGATTCGCTGGTGACCAAGTGCCCGTCGAAGTTCACCAGCGAGGAGAGCTGAGCGGGCGATGCTGCCGGCCGGGCGGGCACTTCTCGTCCTCGCGATGGGGGTTGCCCTCTACGGCATCTTCGCCTCGCTCTACGGCGCCCGGCGCGGCAACGACCGGGCCTGGGTGGCCTCGGGCCGGCGTGCCGTCTATGCCCTGACGGGCGTGGTCGCGGTGGCCTTCGCGATCCTCGAGGCCGCCTTTCTGCGCTCGGACTTCTCGTTCGAGCTGGTGGCCACCCACTCGTCGACCACCACGCCCACCTTCTACCGCGCCACCGCGGCCTGGTCGTCCCAGGAAGGCTCGCTCCTGCTGTGGCTGATGCTCCTCAGCTTCTGGTCGAGCCTCATCCTCTACCTGGCGCGCCGGCGCGCCCGCGTGATCGCGCCCTATGCGACCGCCGTCGTGCTTGGCCTCGGGGCCTTCTTCTGCGGCCTGCTGGTATTCCTCGAGAGCCCGTTCGTCCAGGCCAGCCCCGTACCCGCCGAGGGCATCGGGCTCAGTCCGATCCTGCGCCACCCGGCGATGATGATCCATCCGCCGATGCTGTACTCGGGGTACACGCTGTTCACCGTGCCCTTCGCCTTCGCCGTCGGCGCACTGGTGACCCGGCGCCTTGGCACCGACTGGATCCGCACCACGCGCCCCTTCGCGCTCGCCGCCTGGCTGTGCCTCGGCACGGGGATCGTGCTCGGAGCGCGGTGGTCGTACTCCGAGCTGGGATGGGGCGGCTACTGGGCCTGGGATGGGGTCGAGAACGCGGCCCTGATGCCCTGGCTCACCGGCACGGCGTTCCTCCACTCGGCAATGGTTCAGGAGCGGCGCGGGATGCTCAAGGTGTGGAACGTCTCGCTGGTGCTAGTCACCGGCATCCTCGCCTTGCTCGGCACCTTCCTCGTGCGCTCCGGCATTCTCGAATCGATCCACGCGTTCGGTGCGTCCACGCTGGGCGTGCCCTTCCTGGTGTTGATCGTGACCCTGGTCCTGGGCTCGATCGTGCTCGTGGTCAGCCGGGCGCCGGAGCTGCGCTCTGAGCACCGCCTCGACTCGCTGCTCTCGCGCGAGACGGTTTTCCTGCTGAACAACCTCGTTCTGGTCATGCTCTGCTTCGTGATCTTCTGGGGGACCTTCTTCCCCCTGATCTCCGAGGCGCTCACCGGCACCCGGGCCTCGGTCGGTCCACCCTGGTTCGGCCGATACGTCGTTCCGCTGGCCCTGGTGCTGGTGCTGCTCTCCGGGCTAGGTCCCCTGCTGGCCTGGCGCCGGGTGACGGTGGCGAACCTGCGCAGGGTGCTGCTCGTGCCGGTGGGCGCGAGCGCCGTCGTCCTCGTCGCGCTGCTGGCCTTCGGCGCGGTGGCGCGCCGGCCGCTCGCCCTGATCATGTTCTGTCTGGCGGCGTTCGTGCTCGCGGCGGTGGGGCAGGAGCTGGTGCGCGGGGTGCGTGCTCGTCGCGACATGGCCGGCGAGCCCGTGCCGCGCGCGCTGGTCTCGCTCGTCCGCCGCAACCGCCGCCGCTACGGCGGCTACCTGGTCCATGCCGGGATCGCCGTGCTGTTCGTGGGGATCGCGGCCTCCACCGCCTTCCAGGACGTCCGCGACCTGCGGCTCTCGCCCGGCGAGTCCGGCAACGTGGGCGGGTATCGCCTCGATTACCTGAGGCCCACCGGAGAAGTGGTCGTCGCACCCAACGGAGCGCTCGAGAAGATCGACCTCGGCGCGCTCCTAAGGGTGCGCCGTGGCGACGGCGAGGCGGTCACGCTGCGCCCGCAGCGCAGCTTCTTCCCGTCCGCCGATCCCTCGCTCGGCGCCGTCTCGCGCTATTTCGAGGGCGAGGCGACCAGCGAGGTCGGCCTGCGCAGCGGGCTGCGGCGTGACCTGTGGACGGTCGTGGCACCGGACACGACCGATCTACGCGAGATCGCCGGTCGCGGCGACGCAGTCTTTCGGCAGGCACGCGAGCTGCCCGAGGCCGACCGTGCGGCGGCGCTGGGCGAGGGGCTGCGTCGCCTCGCGGCGCGCTATCGGGGCGAGACGGCGCCGGCGAGCTTCCGCGTGCTCGTGTCGCCGCTGGTCACGTGGATCTGGATCGGCGCCCTGATCGTCTTCGGCGGGGGCCTGTTGGCGCTCTGGCCGGCCCCGGCCGGGGCTCGCCGGCGCGTGTCGTCGACGTACGGCGCACGGGTGGCCCGGGAGCTCGGCCGCGCCTGAGGGCGGGGCGGCCGCCGCATCCCAATGGAGGTCGTGATCGTGGTGGTGGCCCTGGTCTGCGCCGTCGTCCTGATCGCGGCGCCGTTTCGCAGCGGGCGTACGAGCGCCGAGGCGGCGACCCGCTCGGCCGAGCGGTCGGAGCTCGACGCGGCCAAGCAGGCGAAGTACCGCGAGATACGCGACGCGGAGCTCGACTACCGCACGGGCAAGCTCTCCGATGAGGACTGGCGGGCCGTCGACGCGGTGCTCAGGACGGAGGCGGTCGAGCTGTTGCAGCGCCTCGACGCGCTCGACGAGGAGCGCACATGAGCTGTTTGGATCGGGAGGGTTGACATCGGGCTCACCGCGCTGTTTTCTTGAGCGCAGCGCAGCGTGTCGTCGGAGGAAGCGTCATGTCCCGCCCCGTGACCCGGCATCGCACTTCAAAGGGCCTGCTCGCGAGCCTGGCCGTCCTCACGGCGCTGCTGTGCACGTGCTTCGCAGCGACGGCGGCGGCCCAGCGGCAGTACTCCGCGCCGACCTACTCGAGCCCCATCGCGATGTCGGCGGACGGCCGCCTGATCTGGGTCGTGAATCCCGGCGGCGACAACGTCGCGGTTATCAGCGCCAGGCGGAACCGGGTGATCAAGCGCATCAACGTCGGCGACGAGCCGCAGAGCGTGGCGCTCGACCCCGCCAACCGCTACGCGTACGTGGCCAATGCGGCGGCCGGCACGGTCACCGTGATCAGGATCAGGAACGCCCACCCCAACCGCTTCCGGGCGAGCATCGACCGGCGGGCCGGCCGCAGGGGCGTGCTGCGCACGGGCGCCGAACCCTGGAACATCGTCGCCTCGCCGAACGGCCGCCGCATATACGTGGCCAACAGCGGCCAGGACACCATCACGGTGATCGACGCCACCCGCCGGCGCGTCCGACGGCGGATCCTCCCCCCGCGGCTGCTCGGACACGTGGGCCTGGCCGACAGCCGCTGCAACGAGCCGGACAACGCGCGGCACTTCCAGCCGCGCGGCATGGCGGTGACCAGGAAGAGCCGCAAGCTGTTCGTCACGGGCTTTCTCTCGTTCACAGCCACCGGCGGTCGACAGGCCTCGGACACCGGCAAGGTAGGGGTCGTCTGCCGACTCAAGATCAACACCCGGTCTCGGCGGATCGGCGCCACCCGCCCGGCGCAGCGCATCGCCCTCGCCCCGCGGGTCACCGGCTTCCAGGTCGACCAAAACCGCGACGGCACGCCCGATGACACCACCGCGTTCCCCAACCAGATGCAGAGCATCGTCATCCGCGGCCGCAACGCCTTCGTGCCGAACATCGCTGCCTCACCGGACGGCCCACTGCGCTTCAACACGAGCACGATGGCTTTCGTCAACGTGATCGACGGCGTGAACAGGGGGAGACAGAGCGACGGGAGCGCGGGCAAGTTCCTCAACCTCCACCTCGGCGCGCGCACCCCCGAGCCCGGAAAGAAGAAGCTCTTCTTCGCCAACGCCTGGGCGATGGCCTTCACTGACCAGAGCGGCGGCGGCGAGGGCTATGTGGTCGCTGCCGGCAGCGATCTGCTGGTCAAGGTGAACGTCGCGGGCAACGGCACGCTCTCGTTCACCGGTGGTCCGCAGACCACCCGTTACATCGACCTGAACGATCCGGCGAACCCGGCCACCAACGGCGACAACGCGGGCAAGCTGCCGCAGGGCATCGTGATCAACCGCTCGGGCAGCCGCGCCTGGGTCGCCAACTTCGTCTCGCGCAACGTCTCCGTCGTCGACCTCGACACCGACCAGGTCATCGGGACCATCCGCATCGCGCCGTTGCCCGCGCCGGGATCGCAGGAGGAGACGGTGGCCGTTGGGGCGGAGATGTTCTTCTCCTCGCGCGGGAACTTCAACCGGCCCGCGGGCGCCTCCGTGCAGACCAGCGAGCGGCTGGCGAGCGAGGGGTGGCAGAGCTGTGCCAGCTGCCATTTCGAGGGACTCACCGACGGTGTGGTCTGGGAGTTCGGCTCGGGTCCGCGCAAGTCGGTGCCGCTCAACGCGACCTTCAACCCCCGCAACCGCAACGAGCAGCGCGCCTTGAACTACTCGGCGATCTTCGACGAGGTCGAGGACTTCGACACCAACGTGCGCAACACATCGGGCCCCGGACCGATCCCGGCGACCGAGCCCCCCAACGCCTGCAACGCGCCCGTGGGGACCAACGTGAGCCCCACCCGCATCTTCCGCGCCACCCACGGCCTGATCATCAGCGACAACGGCGGCATCAACCAGGCGCCCTGCGCGATCCCGTCGCTCATTCCCATACCGAACGCGGACCGCGAGCAGGTGACCGTCACGCTGCCCGGCAGCAACGTGGCGGTGCCCGCCGCCACGGCGCTGAGGGAGTGGGTCAGGTTCGCCGTGCGCACCCCCGACGGCCCGTCCACCCGCAGGGGCGTCGGCAACCGGCTGTCCTCCCGGCAGGTGGCCCGGGGCCGCTCGCTGTTCGCCCAGGCCGGCTGTGCCAACTGTCACGGGACCAACCTCTTCACCAGCAGCCGGCGGCTCCCGCCTCCCCCGCCGGCCGCCGAGGTCTTCGCCGAACGTCCACCGCCTCCCGCGACTCCGCCGCCCGGTAACCCGGTCGCCGTGCAGTTCGTCAACCGCCTCCTATCCGACATCGGCTCGTTCAACCTGGGCGTCCCCGGCGCGGGGAACGAGATCGGATCGAACGTGGGCGCAGACGAGATCACCAACGCGGCCGGAATGGGCCCGCAGGGCGCGCTGGGCCGCGACTACAACGGCGACGGCCGCGGAAACGGCTACAACATCCCGTCGCTGCTGGGCATCGAGAACGTCCCGCCCTACTACCACAACGGCGCCTGCGAGACGCTCCAATGCGTGCTCTCCAACGCCAACCACCGCACGGCGAACGGGACCCTGCCCGACCGGCTGACGAGCGCTCGCGACCGCGCTCGCGTGGTGGCGTTCCTCAAGTCGATCGACTAGCCCCTCGAGGTGGGTTGCGGGTGGCGCTGGGCGTGTGGTGCGCTTGGCGCTGCGCGAGTGGCCGCGCGCCGGGGCCGGCGTCCTTAACGGCGGCAATCAAGGGGGCGGGTCTCGGCCAAGCCCCGTTATTGCAGTCGTTACAAGGCCGGCCACGGTGCCCGGGAGCTCGCGCAGCGCCCTGCGCCAGGCAGCGCCGGGCGCCCCTGCTAGCCCACCGACTCGATCAGATCGGCGGCCCGGACCGTTCCGGGCGCCGCTTGGAGCCGGCTCGACACGGCGGCCAGCCGCGCGCGTAGGTCGTCGTCGGCCACCAGCCCGTCGATCGCGGCCGGAAGCTCGGACGCCTTGTGCCCGTAGGTGTCCAGCCGGATGCCGAAGCCGGTCTCGTGCATCCGCTGCGCGTTGTCGTACTGATCCCAGAACACCGGCAGCACGACCATCGGCTTGCCGAAGTAGAGCGACTCGGTGACCGTGTTGTTGCCGCCGTGGGTGATCACCAGATCGACGTGGGGCAGGACCGAGGTCTGGGGGAGGAACTCCTCGCCGGCCATGTTGTCGGCCAGCTCCAGCTGCTCGTGCTGGGGACCCTTCGAGACGATCACCCGATAGGGCCGGCCGGTGAGCGAGTCCACCAGGCCTCGCATCAGCTCGAGGTCCCCGGAGGCGAGGGATCCCAGGCTCAGGTAGACGAGCGGCCGGTCGTCTCCATCGAGTTGCGCGGGCGGTTCCCATGCGGTGTCGGTCGCCCGTACGCTCGCTTCGAGGTTGTGCCACGTCGGCCCGAGCGGCTCGTCGCGCGGGTAATCCACCTCGCGGGGGTAGATCCAGAGGTTCAGCCACGGGGATTCGTGAATGAACTCGAGCTCTTCGAGCGCGGGCGCCCCGCGCTCCCTGCAGAACTCGTCGAAGCCGGCGTGCATCTCCGAGAGTGAGCGCGCGAACTCCTGGCGGTAGGCGTCCCAGGCCGAGCGTTGCCCGGTGGGGTAGCCGGAGAACGTGGGGGGCACCGCCCGGTCGCGCAGCTCGGCCGGATTGCAGGACACGATTCGCACCCACGGTCGCCCCGAGGCCAACAGCGCGGGAAAGCTCACCACGTTGTCCTCCACGAGCACGTCGGGCTGGACCTCGTCGATGATCTCGGCCAGTCGCCCGTCCACGTGCTTTGCCCCGTCGATCAGCGCCCCGAAGGTGGGCGCGATGAACCCCTCGAGCTGTTCGATGGTCGGCTTGCGAAACACCGGCGCCGTCTCGCGGATGTAGTCCTTCCAGAACTGACCCGGATCCTCCTCGGCGTCGGATGGAGGGGTGAGCCTCATGAGCCGTTCCTCGAAGCCCTTTGCCTCGAGTGCCCCCGCGAAGGACTCCTCGATGATGAACACCACCCTGTGACCGCGCCGGCGCAGCACGTCGCCGATGCCGACGCAGTTGTTGGTCGGCCCGTAGGCGCTTTCGGGGAAGAACACGATCGTCCGGGGCGGCCCGCTCACGGGATCCCTCTTCCTCAGCGCGCGGGGACGAGCTCGTCGAGCACGTCGGCGAGGCCGCTGAGGTCGGGCAGCTCGCGGGTCGGCGGGGGGTGGTGCCGCTCGCCGCCCCGGTTGATCCAGATCGAGGGTACGCCGAGGAGGCCGGCGGGGGCGATGTCGTGAAAGTGGCTCTGGGCCACGTGCACGTGACGGTCTCGGCCGGCGCCGGTCGACTCCCAGAAGGCCAGCCAGTGGCCGGGGCCCGGCTTGTACGAGCCGATGTCCGAGGCCACGATGGCCCCGTCGAAGGGCACCCCGATCTCACGGAGCGAGGCTTCGATCAGGTCGCCGTCGGTGTTCGAGAGGGCCACTAGCTTCCATCCGCGCACGTGCGCCTCGCGAAGCGCGGACGGGACCTCGGGAAAGACCGGCCAGCCGGGAAGCGAGCGGCCGAGCGCATCGCGCTCCTCGGCGGGCAGCTCGCCTCCCGTCTCCGTGACCACCTCGGCCAGCGCGAGCGCCATGACCTCGCGGTAGCGCTCGGTGGGCCGTTCGGCCTGAATCCGGCGCTCGATGGCGTGATAGCGGTCGAGCGCCCCGTCGGTACGCGGATCTCCGAGTAGGCGCGCCAGCTCGTGGCCGATGCCGGTGTTCCAGTCGACGAGCGTGCCGTAGACGTCGAATGTCGCCCATCGCTGGGGCGGCGAGCTCACCGGCGCAGCATAACCCGGGGCCGCCTCGTGCTTAAGTCACGCGTGGTGGGCCGTTTCGAGCGATGCACTATTGCGGGGGAGGAGCAGCGGGCGACCACGCTCGAGCTCTTCTACGACCTGGTCTTCGTCTTCGCGATCACCCAGGTCTCGCACCTCCTGCTCGACCACCTCACGTGGGCGGGGGTGGGGCAATCGCTGATGGTCCTGCTTGTCGTCTGGTGGTCGTGGAACTACACCACCTGGGCCACGAACGAGCTCGACACCGAGTCTCCGGTCGTGCGGTCGCTGATCGTCGCGGTGATGCTCGCGAGCCTGGTGATGGCGATCTCCATCCCCGAGGCATTCGGAGACCGCGCGCTGCTGTTCGCCGGTGGGTACGTCGCGATCCAGGTGGGTCGAACCGCGTTCCTCGCCTTTGCCGCGGCCGAGGCCGGCACGGTGGAGCGCGTACGCGCGGCGCGAATCCTGGTGTGGTTCATCGCCTCCGGCGTACTGTGGCTACTGGGCGCGATCCTCGGGGGCCCGGCACAGACCCTCCTGTGGCTGGCGGCGCTCGTGATCGACTACTCCGCGCCGCTCGTGACCTTCTGGGTGCCCGGCCTCGCGCGTGTGCCCCCGACCGCCTGGCAGCTGGAGACGGCGCACTTCGCCGAGCGCTTCCAGCTCTTCGTGATCATCGCGCTCGGCGAGTCCATCGTCCTGATCGGCGCCACCACGGCGGAGCTCGAGCTCGACCTGGCGCGAGTCGCCGCGTTCGGAGTCGCCTTCCTGGGCTCGGCGGCGCTGTGGTGGCTCTACTTCAACTACGCCGCCGCCCTCGCCCGGCAGCGCCTCGAGTTGGCCTCCGACCGAACGCTGGCGGCTCGCGACGCCTACACCTACCTCCACGTGGTGATCGTCCTGGGGGTGATAGTGACCGCGGTCGGCGACGAGCTGGTGATCGCCCACCCGACCGACGTGTTGCCGGGAGAGGAAGTGGCCGCGGTGGTGGCCGGACCGGCGATCTACCTGTTCGCTCTGTCGCTGTTTCGCCTGCGCATGGTCGGCACGTTGAGCGCCGCGAGGCTGGTCGGCGCGGTCGCCTGCGTCGCGCTCGCGGCGCTCGGGGCCGTTGCCCCCGCGCTCGTGCTCCTGGGATCGCTCGTCGGCGTGCTGATATCCGTGATCGTCTACGAAGGCGTGGCGCGCGCTCGTCGTACGGCGGCTGAGGGGTCGGCGCTTCGGAGCCCGGTTCATTAGCGGCGCGTAAGTCCCTTGCCTGCGAGACCCGCAGAAGGCATCATTGGTGCAGTGAAGCTCGAGGGTCCCTCGCGACGGGTGATATCGGAGCCGATTGAGAGGCCGGCGGTCGAGCCCGTGATGCTGCCCGAGCCTTCCGAGCCCGATCCGGGCCCCCAATGGCGTGAGCCCCGTCAGGAGCCGGAGCCCGCCAGGCCGTCGTGACCGACCCGGCGCTCGTGCCGACTCCGCTCTACGGCCTGCGGACCTGGACCGTGGTGGGGGAGAGCGGCGCCGAGCGGCTCGCCGGCCCTCACCAGGGCGCGGCGTGGCCCCCGGCCGGAGCCTGGCTCGAGGCCACCTGTGCCCAGTCGGGCGAACACCGGCCTCCGAACGCCGGTTGCGAATGCGGCCTCCACGCCTGGCATCCCTCGCGGCGCTCCGCCAAGAAAGTGCTGGCCGGCCGCCGCGAGCTTCCCGGTATCGCCGAGGTCCGGGGAGCGGTGGAGGTCCACGCCGACGGCTTTCGCGCCGAGCGCGCGCGGCCGTACGCGCTCTTTTTGACCCCCGGCCGCAACGCCCGCCTGGTGGAGCGGCTGGGGCAGGCCTACGGGGCAGAGGTGGTCGAGGTCGACGGCGCCGACGACGTGCTGGGTTTCTGCCGGGCGCACCGCCTGGGGCTCGACGACGCGACCGTGGTCGCGCTGCTGGGGCCGGCGACGGCCGAGCGGTACCGGCGGGACAAGCGCGAGAGGATGAGGGCGGCCGCCATTCGCCTCGGGGCCGCGCTGGCGGTGATGGCATTGCTGGTCGCCTGCCTGCTGTTTGCCACCGACCCGCCCCGGGACAGGGTGCTCCAGGGCCGCACGGGTGAGGTCCACACGCAGTCGCGCTAGATCCGCAGCGAAACCGTCCTCGGGCACTGGGGTACGTGTGGCTATGAGGGACGGAAGAGTCAATCGCGCCATCCAGAAGGGCAGGGCGCGCACGACCGACATCAAGACCCGCGTGCCCGAGCTGCGCGAGCGGGTGCCGGAGCTGCGCGAGCGCATGCCGGAGCTGACCGACGGGCTCAAGCAGCCCGCGGCAGCGAGCTGGCGCGCCAATACGCCAAGATCGACGTCTCCTGGGCCCGGTGCAGCTACGCCAAGGCGGCGCGCGCCGCGCTGCTCGCCTTCGGGCTCGGCCCGATGATCGACTTCTACGTCCGCAACCGCGTGGTGGGAGGCGAGATCTTCGACACGCTCACCCACCCGGTGATCTTCGTGGCCAACCACTCGAGCCACCTCGACACGCCGACGATCCTGCGCGCGCTGCCGCGCAAGTGGCGCAGCCGGACGGCGGTGGCCGCCGCGGCGGACTACTTCTACGACAAGCGCTGGAAGGCCAGCGGCGTCGCGCTCCTGTTCAACACCGTGCCGCTGGGCCGCAAGGGCGGCGGCCTCGGCAGCGGGGCGACCGACCACGTCGACCGCCTCATCGACGAGGACTGGAACCTCGTCATGTTTCCCGAGGGCACGCGCTCGCGCGACGGCGAGATCGGGAAGGTCCACTCCGGCGCCGCCGTGATCGCGGCGCAGCACGGCATCGACATCGTCCCGATCTACATCAGCGGGACCCACGAGGCGATGCCGCCCGGCAGCAACTGGCCGAAGCGCAACCCGGGCCGCTTCCTCTCGCGCCGCCACGAGGTGGAGGTTCGCTTCGGCGATCCGATCCGGCCCGATAGCGCCGAGGACCGGCATGAGGTGATGGACGAGGTGCGCCTGTTCTGGCAGCGCAAGGGCCTTCCTGCCGCGCCGGTGCCCGAGCCGGAGGACGCGCTCGAGCGCGAAGCAGTGCTCGCCGGCTGAATCGGTATACGGTCCGTCCACCCGCGCAGCTAGGCATCGAGTGGAGGAGGACCAGTGAAGAAGCTCATCAACGACCCCGAGGCCGTCGTACGCGAGGCGCTCGAGGGGATAGAGGCCGCGCACGGCGACCGGCTCCGGGTCAAGTACGACCCCTACGTGATCGTGCGTGCCGACGCGCCGGTCCAGGGCAAGGTCGGGATCGTCTCCGGAGGCGGGTCGGGCCACGAGCCGATGCACGGCGGCTTCGTGGGGCCCGGGATGCTCGACGCCGCCTGTCCCGGTGAGGTGTTCACCTCGCCGACGCCCGACCAGATGCTCGAGGCGACGAAGGCGGTCGACGGCGGGGCGGGCGTCCTCCACATCGTCAAGAACTACACCGGTGACGTGCTCAACTTCGAGATGGCCGCCGACCTCGGCGAAGGGCGAGGGGATCGACGTCGAGGCCGTGGTCACCAACGACGACGTGGCCGTCCAGGACTCCCTCTACACCGCCGGCCGGCGCGGCGTGGGCATCACGGTGATCGCCGAGAAGATCTGCGGCGCGGCCGCCGAGGAGGGCAAGTCGCTCGCCGAGGTCGCCGAGCTCTGCCGGACGGTCAACGGCCAGGGCCGCAGCATGGGCATGGCGCTGACCCCCTGCGTGACGCCCGGATCGGGCGAGCCGAGCTTCGAGCTGGGCGAGGACGAGATGGAGATCGGCATCGGCATCCACGGGGAGCCGGGCCGCTACCGGGAGCCGATGGAGCCCGCCGCGAAGATCGTCGAGCGCCTGGCGACGGCGATCGTCGAGGATCTGCCCTTCGAGTCCGGCGACAAGGTGCTGGCGTTCGTCAACGGGATGGGCGGCACGCCGCTGATCGAGCTCTACATCGTCTACCGCGAGCTCAACAAGCTTCCTGCAGGAGCGCGGCATCACGATCGAGCGGCGGCTGATCGGCGACTACATCACCTCGCTGGAGATGGCGGGCTGCTCGATCACCCTGCTCAAGCTCGACGACGAGCTGACGCGGCTGTGGGACGCGCCCGGTGGACACGCCGGCGCTGCGCATGGGCTGAGGGCCGCCGCCTTGAGCATCACGTCGACAGAGGTCCGCGACTGGATCCGGCCTACGCGGCCGAGATCGCCGAGCACCGTGCCGAGCTGGTCAAGCTCGACACGGCCATCGGCGACGGCGACCACGGCACGAACATGGATCGCGGCATGCGCAAGGCGGTCGAGAAGCTCGACGGCACCGAGCGGCGACGACATCGGTGCGCTGCTGAAGGCCGTCGGCATGGCGCTGGTCTCGAGCGTGGGCGGCGCCGCCGGGCCGCTCTACGGGACGCTGTTCCTGCAGATGGGCACGGCGTGCGCCGGCCAGGAGGAGCTCGACCTGGCCGGCTGGACCGAGGCGCTCGAGGCCGGCGTCAAGGGCGTCCAGGCCCGCGGCAAGGCGGAGCCGGAGGACAAGACGATGATCGACGCGCTGCTCCCGGCGGTCGAGGCGCTGCGCGCCGCGGCGGACGACGGCGCGGAGCTCGGTGACGCACTGCGCCGCTCGGCCGACGCGGCGGCGGAGGGGATGCGCGCGACGACCCCCCTCGAGGCGCGCAAGGGACGCGCGAGCTACCTCGGCCCGCGCAGCGTCGGCCACCAGGATCCCGGGCGCCACTTCGTCGCAGCTACTGCTCAGGTGGCTACGACGTTCGGCAGGACGGCGAGCGTTCGAGGATAGGCTGCGGCCCGCTGGATCCGGCAATCCACCGAGAGGAGAGGAGGCTCTTGAGTATCTTCGGAGCTGAGGTGATCGGGACGGCCATCCTGATCCTGCTGGGCAACGGGGTTGTGGCCGGCGTCCTACTCAATCAGTCCAAGGCCCAGAACGCGGGCTGGATCGTCATCACGTTCGGCTGGGGAATGGGGGTGATGCTCGCCGTCTTCGCGGTCGCCGCGTACAGCGGCGCGCACCTGAACCCCGCCGTGACGTTCGGGTTCGCGTTGCAGGGCACAACGGAATGGTCGGACGTGCCGGAGTACTTCGCCGGCGAGTTCGTCGGCGCGTTCATCGGCGCCACGCTCGTTTGGCTGTCATATCTTCCCCACTGGGGGGCGACCGAGGATCCCGGGCTCAAGCTCGCGTGCTACAGCACCGCGCCGGCCATCCGCAACACGGTGGCGAACATGATCACCGAGATCGTCGGGACGTTCGTGCTCGTCTTCGGCGTGCTCGCGATCTTCGCCAACGCGGCGCCGGCGGCAGTCGCGCTCGGTGGTCTCCTGGTCGGCCTCCTGGTGTTCGCCATCGGGCTGTCGCTCGGAGGGCCGACGGGCTACGCGATCAACCCGGCACGCGACCTGGGGCCGCGGATCATGCATGCGATCCTGCCGATCGCGGGCAAGGGGCCCTCGGACTGGGGCTACTCCTGGATCCCGGTGGTCGGTCCGCTGATCGGGGGCGGCCTCGGGGGGCTCGCGTTCGACTGGTGGTACCCCGTCTGATCGCCGGCCGAATCGCAGTTTCACCGAAGACCAAACCGAGAGGTAACTGATGGCTAAGTACGCGGCAGCAATCGACCAGGGGACGACCAGCACGCGCTGCATGATCTTCGACCACGGCGGCCAGGTGGTCAGCGTCGACCCAGAAGGAGCACGAGCAGATCTACCCGAAGCCGGGCTGGGTCGAGCACGATGCGAACGAGGTCTGGTCACGCACCCAGGAAGTCATCGACGAGGCTATGAAGGAGGCGGGCGCGAGCGCCGACGACATCGCCGGGGTGGGCATCACGAACCAGCGCGAGACGACGCTGGTGTGGGACAAGACCACGGGCGAGCCGGTGCACAACGCGCTCGTGTGGCAGGACACCCGAACCGACAAGCTCGTGGACGAGTTCTCGCGCGACGGGGGCCAGGCCCGCTTTCAGGAGCAGGTCGGACTCCCGCTCGCCACGTACTTCTCCGGTCCCAAGATCCGCTGGGTACTAGACAACGTCGACGGCGCGCAGGAGAAGGCGGATTCCGGTGACCTGCTGTTCGGCAACATGGACACCTGGGTGATCTGGAACCTCACCGGCGGCACCGACGGCGGGCTCCACATCACCGACGTCACTAACGCCAGCCGCACGATGCTCATGGACCTCAGGTCCCTGCAGTGGGACGACGAGATCGCGGGCATCATGGGCGTGCCCACGGCGATGCTGCCCGAGATCAAGCCCTCGAGCGAGGTCTACGGAGAGGTCAAGGCCGGCGGCGCGCTGCAGGGCGTGGCGATCGCGGGCGACCTGGGAGACCAGCAGGCGGCAACCTTCGGTCAGACGTGCTTTGCGGTCGGAGAGGCCAAGAACACCTACGGCACGGGCAACTTCCTGCTGCTCAACACGGGCACCGAGGCGGTGCCGTCGAAGTCGGGCCTGCTCACCACCGTCGGCTACAAGATCGGCGACGAGGACGCCATCTACTGCCTGGAGGGCTCGATCGCCATCACCGGCGCGCTCGTACAGTGGCTGCGTGACAACCTCAAGATGATCAAGGCCGCGCCGGACGTCGAGGACCTCGCGAAGTCGGTCGACGACAACGGCGGCTGCTACATCGTCCCGGCGTTCTCGGGGCTCTTCGCGCCCTACTGGAAGTCCAACGCGCGCGGCGTCTTCGCGGGCCTCACCCGCTACGTCAACGCCGGTCACATCGCCAGGGCCACACTCGAGGCGACGGCCTATCAGAGCCGCGAGGTCGTCGAGGCGATGGACGCCGACTCGGGCGTGAAGCTGGAGTCGCTCAAGGTCGACGGCGGCATGGTCGGCAACGACCTGCTGATGCAGTTCCAGGCCGACCTGCTCGGCGTGCCGGTGATCCGGCCGAAGGTGCCGGAGACCACGTCGCTCGGCGCCGCCTACGCCGCCGGCCTGGCCACCGACTTCTGGAGCGAGGTCGAGGACCTGCGTGAGAACTGGGTCGAGGACAAGCGCTGGGAGCCGACGATGGACTCGGATAAGCGCGACGAGTACTACAAGTACTGGAAGCGCGCGGTCACGCGGACGTTCGACTGGTTCGAGGCCGACGAGGAGCCCAACGAAGGGTAGGCGCCGGGTCGGTACCTAGTTCCAGGGGAGCTCGGCGCGCGTCTCCCAGTACGCCGCCGGCTCCTCTGCGAGACCCCCGAGCCGCTGCTCGAGCTCGTCGTCCCAGGCGAGGTCGAGCGCGGCCAGGTTGCTCTCGAGCTGGGCCACGGTCGACGCTCCGCTGAGCACGACGTGCGCCCACGGCCGCGCGAGCGCCGCGGCCAGCGCGACCGCGTCGGCACTCGCGTCGCGCTCGCGCGCCGCGGCCGCCAGTGCGTCGGGGGCGCCGCGCCCCGCCAGCCGCCCGTTGGCGAGCGCCTCCTTGACCAGGACCCGCAGCCCGGCCTCGTGCGCGCGCGCGAGCGCGGCCTCGGCCGAGCGCTCGTGGAGGTTCCAGGTCGCCTGCACGGTGTCGAAGCCGCCGGTGGCGAGCGCCCGCTCGATCGTGGCCGCCTGCTCTGCGCCGGTGACCGTGAGCCCCACCGAGATCCCGCGGCTTCGCAGGCGCTCGAGCTCCTCGCGCACCGCGGCGTCGTCGAGCACGCCGCTGTCGAGGGTGGCCGAGTGGATCTGGTAGACCGTGACCCAGTCGCCGAGCAGCTCGCGCGTCTCGCGCCATTGCTCTCGGAAGTGCTCGACCGACAGGTCCTTGACCTCGTGCTCGTCGGCATCGACACGCCAGCCGCCCGTGTAGCGATAGCCCCACTTGGAGCTCACGGTGAGCTCGTCAGAGGGTGGTTCGCGACGTGCGAGCCACGCCGCCAGGAACGCCTCGGCGCGGCCGTACGAGCGCGCCGCGTCGAGCCACCGCACGCCGCCGTCGTAGGCGGCGTCGAGCACCGTGTGGGCCCGGTGCTCCATCCCCTCGACGCTCGAGTCGGCGATGTCGTCGCCATGACCGACGTTGATGTAGGCGGGGCGCCCCAGCGCGGCGAGGCCAAGCCCGATCTCCGCATGGGGCATGAGCACAGCGTAGGACAGCCGCTCGATGGGCGGCAGTAGGATTGACGTGGTGCCAACGCTTCAGGCCGAGCTGCTGGTGATAGGCGGCGGCGCCACCGGCGCCGGGGTCGCCTGGGACGCGGCGCTGCGCGGCTTCGACGTCGTGCTCGTCGACCGCGCCGACCTCGCCGAGGGTACGAGTGGGCGCTTCCACGGCCTGCTGCACTCGGGCGGCCGGTACGTCGTCAAGGATCCGGTGGCGGCCGAGGAATGCGTCGCGGAGAACGCGATCCTGCGCCACGTGATCCCCGACTGCATCGAGGACACCGGCGGTCTCTTCGTCACGACCCCCGACGACGATCCCGCGTACGGGGACGAGTTTCTCGAGGGCTGTCGTGCCTGCGGCCTGCCCGCCGACGAGATCGACGTGGCGGAGGCCCTGCGCCGTGAGCCGCGCCTGAACCCCGGCATCCGCCGGGCGTTCACGGTCCCCGACGCGTCGATCGACGCCTGGAAGACCGTGTGGTCCTTCGCCCGCGGCGCATCGGCGCACGGCGCGCGGATCCTGCCCTATCACCGCGTGATCGACCTGCATCGCGACAACGGCGCAGTGACGGGCGCGCGCCTGCGCAACGAGGTCACGGCGGAGGAGCTCGACATCGAGGCGGGCTTCACCATCAACGCTTCGGGCGCATGGGCGGCGCAGATCGCGCACATGGCGGGCATCGAGGGCGTGGGCGTCGTGCCCGGCAAGGGAATCATGATCGCGATGAACCACCGGCTCGTGAACACGGTGATCAACCGCTGCACGATGCCGGCGGACGGCGACATCCTCGTTCCCATCCGGACGGTGAGCGTGATCGGCACGACCGACAGCCGCTCCGCGGACCCCGACGAGATTCCGGTCACGCAGGACGAGGTCGACCAGATGCTCGACGACGGCGAGCGCCTGGTGCCGGGGTTCCGGAAGGCCCGGGCGCTGCGGGTCTGGGCCGGCGTGCGCCCACTCTTCCAGGACGCGAAGGCCGGCGCGGTGGCCGACACACGCGACGTCAGTCGCACCCATGCTGTGGTCGACCACCGCGAGCGCGACGGCGTGCACGGCCTGCTGACCATGTCGGGCGGCAAGCTCACCACCCTGCGTCTGATGGCCCAGGACATCGTGGACGCGATGTGCGACCAGCTCGGCACCGTGCGTCCCTGCCGCACGCACGAGGAGCGCCCCCCCGGCAACGAGGATGACCGCTCCTACACCCTCGGATCGCGGTTGCGCCGGCGCGAGGCGACGCTGCAGGACGAGCAGCTCATCTGCGAGTGCGAGCTGATCGGGCGCAGCCGACTCGAGCAGGCCATGCGCCGGAGGGGCACGGCCAACCTGGATGACATCCGGCGCACGATGCGCCTGGGCATGGGCCCCTGTCAGGGCGGCTTCTGCATATACCGCGCCACGGGCATCCTCCACGGGGTGGGGCGCCTGGACGGCGCCGAGGCGGCGGCGTCGCTGCGCGAGTTCCTGCAGGAGCGCTGGAAGGGAATCTGGCCGATCCTCTACGGCGACCAGCTGCGCCAGGCGCGCCTGGACGACTGGATCTTCCAGGGCCTGCTCGACGTCGAGCATCTCCCCGGCGAGGAGGCCGCGGCGTGAGCCATCACGACGCGATCGTGATCGGCACCGGCCTGGCCGGCCTGACCGCCGCCATGCGCCTGGCCGAGGAGGGCGCCCGCGTGCTCGTGCTGGCCAAGGGGGTCGGCGCGACGCATCTGAGCGCGGGCACGATCGATGTCCTCGGCTACGCACCCGGCTCGGCCGAGCGTGTCGACCGGCCGGCGGAGGCGATCGGCGCCCTGGCGGAGGCGACGCCCGGTCATCCCTACGCGCTCGTCGGCGCCGAGGGCGTGAGCGCGGCCGTCGACTGGTTTCGGGCGTGCATCGCCACCGGTCCGCTCGCTCCCTACGCCTACACCGGCACCGTCGAGGAGAACCTGCTGCTGCCCACCGCGGTCGGGGTGCCGCGCCCGTCGGCGGTCGTGCCCGAGACGATGTCCGGCGGCGACCTGCGCCGCGACGCGCCGGTCTGCGTGATCGGCTTTCGGGCGTTGAAGGACTTTCACCCCGCGCTTGCGGCCGCCACGCTGGAGCGCGTCGGGGTGGAGGCCCGCGGTGTGGAGCTCGACCTGGTGCCCGAGGGACGCGCCGACGTCAACGCGCTCGGGTTCGCCCGCGCCTTCGACGATCCCGCTTTCAGGGCCGAGGTCACCTCGCAGGTGGTCGGCCGGCTCGGAGGGGAGGAGCGCGTGGCGTTTCCCGCCGTCCTCGGCGTCGCCGATCCCCACGGGGTGTGGACCGAGCTCGAGCACCGGCTCGGCCGCGACGTGTTCGAGATTCCCACGCTGCCCCCGTCGGTGCCCGGCATCCGGATCTACACGAGCCTGCACCAGAAGCTACGCGCTGCCGGCGGGCGGGTCATCCTGAACGCCGTGGTCACCGCGGCCGAGCACGCGGGTGGCCGTGTCGGAGCGCTCAACACGCGCATCGGCCTGCGCGAGGAGCCCCGGCGCGCCGACTGGGTGGTCCTCGCCACGGGCGGGTTCGCCTCCGGCGGCCTGGAGCTCGACTCGAGCTGGACGGCGCGCGAGACCGCGCTGGGCCTTCCCGTGGCCGGCGTGCCCGAGCCCGGCGCCGAGCGCTTCCGCGCGGAGTACTTCGACGACCACCCGCTCGGTCGGGCCGGTGTGGCGGTGGACTCGGAGCTGCGCCCGGTCGACGGGGGCGGCGAGCGCGTGTTCGAGAACGTCCTGGTCGCCGGGGCGACGCTGGCCGGGGCCGAACCGTGGCGCGAGAAGAGCGGCGACGGGCTGAGCCTGTCGACCGGACACCGGGCCGCGGAGCTCGTGCTCGCGGCATCGAGGGCCACGGGCTCCCCGGCCGGGGCCGTTGGGAGCTGACGCGGTGGCCGTCTCAGAAGGTCACGACGTGCTGGGCGACCTCATGCGTGGGTCCCTGGACCACTGCGTCAAGTGCACGATCTGCGAGAGCTTCTGCCCCGTCTCCAATGTCACGCCGCTGTTCCCCGGGCCGAAGTACGTGGGCCCGCAGGCCGAGCGCTTTCGCATCCACGACGAGCCGTCGCCCGACGCGTCACTGGACTACTGCTCGGGCTGCGGGATCTGCACGCAGGTCTGCCCCCAGGGCGTGCACATCGCCGAGATCAACACCCAGGCGCGCGCAGATCTGAAGGCGACCCAGGGCGTCACGCTGCGCGACCGGGTCCTGGCGCGTCCGACCCTCGCCGGGAGGCTGGGCACGCCGGTGGCGCCGCTCGCGAACTGGAGTCTCCGCAACCGGCTGCTGCGGCTCGCGATCGAGAAGGCGGCGGGGATTGACCACCGCGCGCCGATGCCGCATTTCGCGGGGAGGACGTTCCAGCGCTGGGCGCGCCGTCACGCGCAGCCACGGTCGGCCCGGCGGCGCGTGGCTTTCTTCCACGGCTGCGGTACCAACTACTACGAGCCCCGGCTGGGCGAGATGACCGTCGCTCTGCTCGAGCACAACGGGCTCGCGGTCGAGGTGCCCAAGCAGGACTGCTGCGGGTTGCCGCTCCAGTCAAACGGCCTCTTCGACGACGCGCGCGGCTACGTCCACCGACTGGCGGCCCGGCTCGCCCCCCTGGCCCGCGCGGGGGTGGACATCGTCGCGACCTCCACCAGTTGCAGCCTGATGCTCAAACGCGAGGCGCTCGAGATCCTCGGCATGGGCGATGACCCGGACCTTCGGGTCGTGTCCGAGCGGACCTTCGACATCTGCGAGTACCTCCTCGCGATGCACGAGCGCGGCGAGCTCAACACCGATTTCGACCCCGTGCCCATGACCGTCACCTATCACGCTCCCTGCCAGCAGCAGGGCCACGGCATCGGCAAGCCGGCGCTCGAGCTGCTGGCCCTGGTCCCGGAGCTGCGAACGATCGAGACCGGCGCCCTCTGCTGCGGCGTCGCCGGCACCTACGGGCTCAAGCGCGAGAAATATGACATCGCGATGAAGGTCGGCGCCGGGCTCTTCGCCGAGATCGCGGCGTCCGCGCCCGACCGCGCCGTGTGCGACTCCGAGACCTGCCGCTGGCACATCGAGCACGCGACCGGGGTGCGCTCGGTCCATCCGGTCGAGATGCTCCACCGCGCGTCGGGCCTGAACGCTTCGTGGTAGGCCTGGTCATCGTCTCCCATAGCGCGGCGCTGGCCGACGGCGTCATGGAGCTCGCCCGGGAGATGGGCGGCGGTGAGGTGGCAATCGAGGCGGCCGGCGGCATGGAGGACGGCGCGATCGGTACCGACGCCGAGCGCGTGCGCGAGGCTGTGGAGCGCGTCCGCTCTCCCGACGGCGTGCTGGTGCTCATGGACCTCGGCAGCGCGCTGATGAGCGCCGAGATGGCGGCGGAGATGGCGGAGCCCGGCGGGGGAGAGATCCTGCTCTCCGAGGCCCCGCTGGTGGAGGGAGCCGTGGCCGCGGCGGCACTCGCCGGAGCCGGAGCGTCCCTGGAGGAGGTGGCGCGCGAGGCGCGCGGCGCGATGCGGATGAAGGCTCAGCAGCTGGGGTCGGAGGAGCGCGAGGGGGAGGAGGACGAATCCCGCGGCGCCGAGGCTTCTCCCGGCGAGGAAGCGGACGACGCCGGGGCCGAGCTACGTCTCCAGGTCGAGAACCGGCTCGGGCTGCACGCGCGCCCCGCTGCGCGCTTCGTCGCGGCGCTCGGCGGCCTCGATGCCCGGATCGAGGTCTCGAACGCCACGCGCGCCCGAGGTCCGGCGGACGGGCGCAGCCTCGTCGGCGTCGCCACCCTCGCGGTCGGCCAGGGCGACGAGATCGTCGTGCGTGCGAACGGGCCTCAGGCCGCCGAGGCGCTGGATGCCCTGCGCGCGCTCGCGGCGGAGAACTTCGGGGACGCCGTGGACGGCGAGCCGGGAGGCGCGGCCGGCGCCGACGCCGGCGATCGCGCCCCGGATGCGCCGGCCGAGGCGGTCGAGGCGTCCGCTCCCGGCACGCGGCTGCGCGGGGTGCCCGCCTCTCCGGGCATCGCGATCGGGCCCGCGCGCCACCTGCAGGCGCGCGCTCCCGTCGTCGCGGATGATCCGCCCGGCACGCCCGCCGAGGAGCGTGCGCGGCTCGACGCTGCGCGCGCCGCGGTGCAGGAAGAGCTCGAGGAGGATCGCGCCAGGGTCGTCGCGCGGGGCGGCGCCGCGGCGGCGGACATCTTCGGCGCGCATGCCCTGCTCCTCGACGACGCCGCCCTCACCGGGCCGGCGCTGCGGCGCATCGAGGACGGAGAGGGAGCGGCCCGGGCGTGGCAGGGCGCGGCGGCCGAAGCCGCCTCGGCGTTCCGAGCGCTCGACGATCCCTACATGCGCGAGCGGGCGGTGGACGTGGAGGACGTGTCCGGCCGGGTGCTCGCCCGGCTCGGGTGCGCGCCCTCGGGCGCGGCTCTGGAGGGCCCCGGCATCGTGCTGGCCGGCGAGCTCACGCCGGGAGAGGCCGCCGGCCTCGATCCCGGCGACGCCTGGGCGATCGCCACCGCGCGCGGGGGCGCCACCGCCCACGCGGCCATCCTCGCGCGGGCGCTCGGCATCCCGGCGGTCGTCGGTCTCGGCGAGGCGCTCCTGGAGATTCCCGAGGCCACCGCCCTGGTGCTCGACGGCGAGGCGGGGGTGATCGAGGTCGACCCGGGCGACGCGGCGATAGCCGAGCGAAAGGCACAGCAGGAGGACGCCGACGCGGAGCGCCGCGCGCTGGAGGCCCGCGCCCGGGAGCCCGGCGCCCTGGGCGACGGCCGGCGCGTGGAGGTGTTCGCCAACATCGGCAGCGCGGCCGAGGCCGCCCGCGCCGTCGAGCTGGGCGCCGAGGGCGTGGGGCTGCTGCGAACCGAGTTCCTGTTCCTCGAGCGCGCCGCGCCCCCGTCCGAGGACGAGCAGGTCGAGGTCCTGAGCGAGATCGCCGGCGCCCTGGAGGGCCGCCCCGTGGTCGTCCGCACGCTCGACGCCGGAGCCGACAAGCCGCTGCCGTTCCTGCGCCAGGACACCGAGAGCAACCCGTTTCTGGGGCGTCGCGGCATCAGGCTCTCGCTCGCCGAGCCCGAACTGTTGCGGACGCAGCTGCGCGCCATCCTGCGAGTCGCCGAGGACCACCCGCTGAAGGTGATGTTCCCGATGGTCGCGACGCTCGACGAGGTGCGCGCCGCGCGGACACTGCTCGCCGAGGCGCGCGACGCGCTGCGAACCCGGGCGGAGCTCGAGGTCGGCGTCATGGTCGAGGTGCCGGCGCTGGCGCTTGGCGCCGCGCAGTTCGCCCCGGAGGTGGACTTCTTCTCGATCGGGACGAACGACCTCGCCCAGTACACGATGGCCGCGGAGCGCGGGCAACGCGGCGCTGGCCGGCCTGCTGGACGCGTCGGCCGCGCCGGTGCTCGCCCTGATCGCCCTCGTGACCGCGGCCGCCGAGGAGCACGGGCGCTGGGTGGGGGTCTGCGGCGAGCTCGCCGGCGAGCCCGAGGCCGCCGTCGTGCTCGCCGGGCTCGGCGTGAGCGAGCTCAGCATGGCGCCGGGCAGGATCCCCGCCGTCAAGGCAGCGCTGCGCGAGAGCGACACGGCAGCAGCGGCGGCGGCCGCCCGACGAGCGCTAGAGTCCGCGCGCGCGCCGTGGCAATCCCGACCGTGACCCGGAGCAGGATGCGCTCCGCCCGCTTGATCGCCGCGGGCTCGGCCACGCGGATCCTCCTCACCCCGGTCGTCATGTGGCTGGTGCTGAACGGCGAAGGGACCGGCGCCGAGCTCGCCGCGGCAGCGCTGTTCTGCGTGGCGGCGGCCACGGACTGGGTGGACGGGCGGCTCGCGCGCCGCTGGGGCGTGACGAGCAAGCTCGGCTCCTTCCTCGACACGACGGCCGACAAGCTGCTCGTCTCGGGGGTGCTGATCGCCCTGGTGGCCGTCGGGCGGGCCTCCACCTGGATCGTCGCGCTGATCATCGGCCGCGAGCTGGTGGTCATGGCGCTGCGCGGGGTGATCGCCGCCGAGGGCGAGGTCCTGGCGCCCTCGATGCTCGGCAAGCTCAAGACGAGCATTCAGTTCCTCGCCATCGCGCTCGCGATCCTGCGCCCCGGGGACCCGATCGGGGGCTTGTTCATCGACGAGTGGGTCATGCTGGTCGCCGCCGCCATCACCGTCGCGTCGGCGATCGACTACCTCGTGCGCGCCCTCCCGGGGGTCACGCGCGAGGATCACGCGACGTGACGCGCGTCTTTCTCACCGGCGGCAGCGGCCTGATCGGCGGCGCGCTGGCCACGCGGCTGGTCGAGCGCGGCCACGAGCTGGTCGCGCTCGCGCGCTCGGACGCCGCCGAGCGCGCACTCACCGCCCGCGGCGCGCGGGTGGTTCGCGGCGATACGGTCGACGAGGACGCGCTCGCCTCGGGCATGGCCGGCTGCGCGCTCGCGTACCACGTGGCCGGCGTCAACACGATGTGCCCCACCGACCCCGCGACGCTGTTCTACGTGAACGTCCGCGGCGCGGAGGCCGCGGTACGCGCCGCCGCGCGGGCCGAGGTGCCCCGGGTCGTGCTCACGTCCTCGGCCGCGTCGCTCGGCGAGGCCGCCGGCACCGTGGGGAACGAGGACTCGCCGCACCGCGGCAGCTACCTCTCCGGCTACGAGCGCTCCAAGCACGAGGGCGAGATCGCCGCCTTCGCCGCCGCCCGGCGGGTCGGAGTCGAGCTCGTGTCCATCAACCCCTCGTCGGTCCAGGGTCCCGGCCGCAGCGGCGGCACCGGCCGGATCATGATCGCCTACCTCAACGGACGCCTGCGCGCGTTCGTGGACACATCCATCAGCATCGTCGACATCGCCGATTGCGTAGAGGGGCACCTGCTCGGCGCCGAGCGCGGTGTCCCGGGCGAGCGCTACGTGCTCAACGGTGCGACGCTCAGCTCGAGGGAGGCGCTCGACATCGTCGCGGGGCTGTCGGGGGTCCGCCACAGGGTCCGCCTTCTACCGCCGCCGATTGCCGCGGTCGCCGGCGGGCTGGTGGAGGCGGCCTTCCGGCTGCGCGGCAGGCAACCCCCGCTCTGCCGCGAGATGGTGCGCACCCTCCTGCACGGGCACCGCTACGACGGGTCGCGCGCGACGCGGGAGCTCGGGCTGCGCTACACACCGGTGGCCGAGACGTTCCGGCGTACGATCGAATGGGCGAGGCGGGAGGGGCTCGTGCGGCGAGCATCCGACCGGAGTACGCCGTCAGCTCGCGGGTAAGAGGAGAGCATGGACGAGAAAGACCGGCCCGCAACGCCAGAGCAGAAGGACAGCTTCGAGAAGGGGCATGAGGAGAAGCCCGATCCTCCCGAGGAGAACCTCGATCCCGACTTCGCCCGCGGACAGGCGGCGGAGGAACCGGGGAAGCAGAACCGCTACAGCGAGGGCATCGAGACGACGGGCGATACGCCCGAGAAGGACGTCGAGCGCCGCTTCAGCGAGGGCATCGAGCGCAGCCCGACGAGCGAGTAACGCCAAGGGCGCCGCAGAGCGGTATCGTCGCCTGGTCCACGATCAAGGAGGGAGCGGTGGCTGCACTCTGCCGTTCGTACGCCACGCACGGCGAGGCGCTGGAAGCTGTTCAATGCCGTGCTCGGCGCGGGCGTCCCGGGCGAGGACGTGCTGGTGCTCATGGGAGAGCATGAACGCGACGCCCACGAAGAGCCGGTGGGCGAGTTCGCCGGCACGACGGAGCCCGGCGACCCTGTCGGCGAGTTCGCCGGTCCCGCTCAACCTCAGGGAACGCCCACCGGAGCCTTCGCCGGAGGCCGTCAACGTGGCGGGAGCTTCGGCGACACCGACCGCGAAGTGCTGGCGAGCTACCCCGAGGGCGTCGAGCGGATGCGGGTCGTGGGGCACCGGCGGATCACACGGCTGCTGACGGACGCCGGCCTCGACGACGCCACGGCGAAGAGCGACGTCGATGCCCTACATCAGGGACGTGTCCTCGTGCTCGTGGACGTCGCCGACGACGACGCCGACCGGGTGGCGGCGCTGCTGGGGGGCTGAGCCCGGGCGGTGTGGCGCAGCGTCTGCTCGACCAGGCGCTCGGCGTCCGCGGCCGCGGTGGCCAGAGTGGCCGAGCGGCGCTCGAGCTGTCCCACCACAGGTGTGCCGGCGGGCGGTCGCACCCCCAGCACGTGAGGCGGCGCGGCGTCGGGACGCAGCGAGCGCCGCGCGATGTCGGTGGCCACACGCTCGTAGCTCGCCACGCGCTCGCGATAGAGGGTGACGAGCGCCGGGTTGAGTCTCCGCAGGTGCCGTTCGATCAGGCGGTCGGCGAGCCGCGAGGCGCTCCTGCGCGGCACTCCGTGCGGGCGCGTCTGCAGGGCGAGCACGTGGGTGGCCCCCGCGGCGATGGCTTCGGCGACGGGAATGGCGGAGCCGATCCCACCGTCGATGTAGCGCCGGCCGGCGATCTCGACGGGCGGTCCACCGGCCCAGGGCATGCACGTCGAAGCCAGCAGGGCGTCCCGAAGCTCGTCCTTGGACCGCATGCCGGAGAAGTCCACGCACCGCGCCGTCTCCACGTCGACGGCCACGCAGTGCAGGGCGATCGGGTTGGTCAAGACTCGCTCGTGTCGAGCGGCGTCGACCTCGGCGGAGGTGTAGGTGAGCGCGTAGTCGACATCGATCACCGGCCGGCCCCGCAGTACCCGCGCCGGATTGACGAATGCGCGCGAGGCGAGCGGTCCCGAGTAGGTGGCGGCGCCGTGCCGCGCCACGCCGGCGACGAGCGCGGCGCCGTTGATCGCCCCGGCCGACGAGCCGACGACCAGATCGAAGCAGCGCGTAAGACCCAGGCGCTCGAGCGCCGACGCCATCCCCGCCGACACCACCCCGCGCATCCCGCCGCCCTCCACCACGAGAGCGACGCGGTACGGGTCGCGGCGCCCGCCCGGGGTCGAGCCGGTGCGCTCGCGCTCGCGAAGCAGATCGGGCACGGGATGCCGGAATCCGGGAGGATGGGGCGCGTCGAGGTCCATGCGGTGCGTATGGTTACCACGGCGGCTATGGAAGGCATGAGATGAGCCGGATGAAGTGGTGGGGCTGGGGAGACGAGGGCGTGTCCTTCACGCACGAGGACAAGCCGGCTCTCGGCCCGTTCTTGCAGCGGCACATCGCCGTGGATGCCGCGCGCGTCACGTCGCGTCCCGTCGGCTTCGACGAGCTCGAGGTGGACGAGCCCTCGCTCTCGCCGGATCTGGCGGACGCGCTGGAGCGGGCCGTGGGGGCGGGTCGGGTTTCCACCGACGCCCTCGATCGCGTCGTTCACGCACGGGGCAAGAGCCTGAGCGACCTCGTCCGCGCTCGCAGCGGCGACATCGGCCGGCTGCCCGACGTCGTGGTCCGTCCTCGGGACGAGGAGGCGGCGCTGGCGGTGGTCCGGGAGGCCGTCGACGCGGACGCCGTGGTGATCCCGTTCGGCGGCGGCACGAGCATCTCCGGCAGCCTCGAGGCCGAAGCCTCCGAGACGCGTACCGTCATCTCGGTCGATCTCGGCGCGATGGACCGGGTGCTGGCCATCGACGGCGAGTCACGCCTCGCCCGGGTGCAGGCCGGCGCCCTCGGCCCCGCACTCGAGGCGCAGCTGAACGACCGGGGCTGGACCCTCGGCCACTTCCCGGACAGCTTCACGCATTCGACGCTCGGCGGCTGGATCGCCACCCGCTCGTCAGGGATGCAGTCCGACATGTACGGCGACGTCTCCGACCTGACGCGCGCGGTCCGCGTGGCCACGCCCGCGGGGATGCTCGCCACCCCGGCCGTGCCCAGCACGTCGACCGGGCCGAGCGTCCGCGAGATGGTGCTCGGCAGCGAGGGCCGGCTGGGAATCATCACCGAGGCTACGGTCCACGTCCACCGCCTCCCTGAGCGCCGCACGATCTTGGGCTACCTCTTCCCGTCCTGGGCCGAGGGCCTCGCGGCGATGAACGCGATCGCCGCCGGTGAGGCGGCGCCCTCGGTCACGCGGGTGTCCGACGCCTACGAGACGCAGTTCTCGTTCGCGACGAAGACCGGCAACTCGCTGCTCGATCGCGTCAAGTCGAAGGCACTGTCCACCTACCTGGAGCGGCGGCGGCACTTCGACCTCGACGACATGTGTCTCTCGTTCATCGGCTACGAGGGCAGCAAGGACCACGTGGCCGCCCAACGCAAGCTGGTCGGGCACATCGTCGGCCGGCATGGCGGGCTCGCGATCGGCACGGGCCCGGGCGCCCTCTACGACCAGAAGAAGTTCGACACCCCCTACATCCGCGACTTTCTGCTCGACCGCGGCGCGCTCGGCGACGTGTCCGAGACGTCGGCGCCGTGGAGCGTGCTACCCGGGCTCTACGACAACGTCATGGCCGCCGCGCGCGGGGCGTTCAGCGACCTCGGCGTCAAGGGGTACATCATGTGCCACCTCTCCCACTCGTACCACTCCGGGGCCTGCCTGTACTTCACCTTCGCGTTCAAGCCCACCGGTGCTCCGCTCGAGCAGTACGGCGTCGTCAAGGCGGCCATCCAGCAGACGTTCGTGGACTCGGGCGCGACGCTGTCGCATCATCACGCCGTCGGAACCGAGCACGCCCGCTGGCTCGAACAGGACATCTCGGCACCCGGGGTCGAGATGCTGCGGGCGCTCTTCGAGGGGATGGACCCCGGGGCCAACCTCAACCCGGGAAAGATCGTGGGAGAGCAGTCAGCGGTGCGGCCGGGCGCCGCGTCGCCCACAGGATGAGAGCGCCGAGCGCCATCAGCGAGAGCCCCAGTCCGGCGATCGCGGTGACGTCGAGGCCCGTGAAGGGCAGGGCGGCGTCTTCCTGAGCAAACGCGGCGAGCACCACCGGCTCCTCGGCGGGCCGGTCGCGCCCGGCGGGCTCTTCGGAAACCGGCTCGTCGGCGGGCGAGTCGGAGGCGGGCAGGTCGATGGGTGCGGTCGGCTCCGGCGGAGCGGGCTCGGCGCCGGGCGTAGCAGGCTGGGCATCGCGCGCGAAGGCGAAGTCGGTGGGTGAGGCGGTTCGGGTCTCGGGGAACGCCCCGGCGGGGTCGGAGGTAGGGGGCGTCCCGGGCGCCAGAGCGGGATCGGTGGCGGTGGAGAAGGCTCGCTGCGCGTCGGCGGCGGAGAAGGCGCGGCCGAGGGTGTGGGCCACGGTTGCGCTGCCCACCACGATCGACGTCTTGACCGCCTCGACCAGCCCGCGGGCGTAGGTCCCGTCGCCGTCGTCGCTGTAGCCGTCGGCCAGGATGATCTGCAGGGCGTCCATGTCCCAGCCCGGCGTGACCGGGCTCAGGTGTGGCGTGAGCACGCTGAACGCGGGCGCCAGCGTCGTGCCCGCGTAGGTCGCGGCTGCGAGCAGGTTGGACCCGCGAGGGACGGTGATGGTGTCGGTGACCGTGGGGCCGCCCGGCACCGCGATCGTCACGGTCAGGAGCACCGTGTCGCCGGACCCGGGGACGGCGGTGGCGGTGACGTAGGTCGGGCCCCCGAGAGGGCCAAGTTGCAGGTCCTGGATGTTGAAGTCGAGGGTGTTCGCCGAATTGAGGCCGTCCGCGGTGCTACTGCTCATCGCCTCGATCGCGGCGGCGGTGAGGCGGCCGCCGAACGCCGAGACCCTCTGGGTCGGGCGCCCGAGCTCGGCACGGCCGATGGCCGTGACCTCGCCGTCGGCCGCACGCTCCACGGTCGCCTCCGAGCTCCCCGTGGGGATGCTCAGCGGCAGATGGAAGCTGACCTGCCCGCCCGTGACTTGCGTGGCGTTATCGGTGCTCGCCGTAGACGCGTCCGGAGCGGCGGCGCTCGACGTCTCGGCATGGCCCGTGGAGAAGGAGGTACCCGAACCCACGCCGACCGCGTCGAAGGAGCCGCTGGCGTCGTCGGGAGCGCTCGATTGAACCGAGCCGGGGACGTGGCGCCCGCCGCCGACCTCCGCCCGCACGGGGGTCGCGGTTCCGACCGCGTAGTCCTGCGACTCGTCCCCATCGGTCGTGGCGACGTCGGGGATGATCCCGGCCTGTGAGTTGACGGCGCCGGTCGACTCGCCGATCACGATGTGCACGGGGGCCGACCCGCCCGGGCCGGGCAGCCGCACGTCGGCCGCCGTTCCGGAGGCCGAACCGCTGTAGTCGCCCACCTGGGCCAGGGCGCTCCACGGCATGACAGCATTGAGCAGGAGCGCGACGAGTGCCAGGGCGGGGGCCTTCCGCATGCCCTGTCTTGTCGGCAGCCGCGCCCGAGATCCGATCCCCCTGGACGAATGTTCTAGTGCTCGCTGGTCAACCCAGCGAGATCGCAACCTGCTCGAGGACGTCCATCGACTCCTGCATTCCGGCTTCCATGCCGGAGTCGATGATGGTGTCGCGGAGCTCCTTGCTCGTGGTCTCTACCAGCACGGTCAGGCTCGTCTGCCCGTCCACTTCGGTGAAGGTGATGGTGTTCAGCGGGGCTTCCGCCTCGGGCAGCGCTTCCGCCTCGGGCACCTCGTAGACCTCGGTCGTAACGATTCGCTCGTTCGGGACGATCTCGCGGTACTCGCCGTGGAAGGCGACCTCGAATCCGCCGTTGGCCACCATCACGTACCGCCACATACCGCCGACCCGCAGGTCGATCTCGGCGCTGGTCACGGCGCCGCGGTGGCCGCTCCACCAGCGCTTGACCAGGTCGGGCGTGGTCCACGCCTTGTACACCAGGTGTTTAGGCGCGTCGAACTCGCGCGTTATGAGGATCTGCTCGTCCGTGGGGAGAGTCACCCTCGCCGTTCCGCTACTCACCATTGCCACCGGCTCCCTTCTCGTCTCGCTTCAGGTCATGAAGCACCGCATCCAGCTCGTCGAATCGCTCCGACCATGAGCGCTCGTAGCTCTTCACCCAGTCGTGAATGGGCTTGAGCGCATGGCCGTTCAGCCGGTACAGGCGTCGGCGTCCCTCGTGGCGCACGTCGACCGCGCCCACCTCTCGGAGCACCCGCAGGTGCTTGGACACCTGCGGCTGAGCCAGCCCGACCTGACGCACCAGGTCGTTCACGGGGCGCTCGCCGCCCACCAGGGCATCGAGGATCTGTCGCCGCCGGGGCTCGGCCACCGCGTTGAACGCGTCGGCTGTCGTCGCTGCGCGTGCCATCGCAGGCGATTATATACCCATATGGGAATGTCTCAAGCTATGGCGCGACGGCAGCCTTCAGCGCGGGCGCCACCGAGTCCGCCACGAGCTCGATCGTCTGCCAATCGACCGGGGCGAGGGCGCCGAGCAGGAAGTCGGTGACGCCGAGCTCGGCGTAGGGCCGCAACCGCTCGACGCACTGCTCCGGAGTACCGGTGATCAGCATCTTCTCCAGGCGCTCCGGTGGCGGACCGCCGAAGGTCGCCTGCACCCGTTGCCGCGCCGATTGCTCGTCCTCGTCGAGGATGGCGCGAAAGGTCAGCGACTTGCGCACGTCGGCGGGCTCCCGGCCGACGTCGCCGCAGTGCGCGGCGAGCACACCGAGCTTGTGCGCGTACTCGTCCTCGTCCCCGTAGAACGTGTTCCAGATGTCGCCGTGCTCGGCGACGATCCTCAGCGTCCGGCGCTCGCCCGCACCGCCGATCACGAGCGGCAGGCGCCCTTGCAGCGGCTTCGGCTCCATGCGCGCGTCCTCGAGCCGGAAGTGCTTGCCATCGAACGTCGTCGTCTCCTGCGTCCAGAGGCTGCGCATGATCCGGCACGCCTCGTCCAGCATGTCCATCCGCACACCTATACGTGGGAAGGGGATGCCGTACTGGTCGTGCTCGAGCTCGAACCAGGCGGCGCCCATCCCGAGCTCCAAGCGGCCCCCCGAGACGTGATCGATGGTGGCGGCGATGTTCGCCACGACCGCAGGATGCCGGTAGGTCACCCCGAGCACGAGCATCCCGCAGCGGACGCGGCTCGTGTGTGCGGCCATGGCCGCGAGGGTGGTCGTCCCCTCGAACTGAGATCCCGCCGGATCGTTGAAGATCGGCAGGAAGTGGTCGAAGTCCGACACCCAGTCGTAGCCGAGCTCCTCGCAGCGGACCCAGAGGTCGCGGTAGTCGTCGAAGCTCGTGTTCTGGGGGCCGGAATGGACCCCGAACCGGATATCGCTGCCGAAGATCTGCATCTGGCTCCTCACGCCCTCGGGGGTCGCGCGGACAGTACTGGGGCGGGCAGGGCGCGTGGTTGCCAGGTCCAGGCCGCTCTGACAACATCGGCGACATGCCGAGGAGCTCGACCCATCGGCCCAAAGCCAGTGGGCGAGCGTAGTGCCGGCAGAGGCCCGGCCCAGCTCGGAGCGCCCCACGGTCGCCACGGCCGTGCGCACGGTCAGGCTGGCCGGGGACCCCCTGACCGCGGAGCAGGTGGAGGCGATCGCCCACGGTGCCGCGGTAGAGCTCGACGGAGGGGCGCTCGGGCGCGTGGACGAGGCACATCGCGCGCTGGCCGAGCTGATCGACGCCGGCACCGAGATCTACGGCGTAACCACCGGACTGGGCGCGCTCGTATCCACGGGTGTGCGGCCCGAGCGGGCCGCCGACCTGCAGCTGAACCTGCTCCGGTCGCATGCCGCCGGCGCGGGCGACCCGCTGCCGCGCGACGCGGTGCGCGCGGCGCTCGCCGTGCGGATCAACGGCCTGCTCAAGGCTGCGTCGGGTATCCGGCGCGAACCCCTCCAGGTGATCGCCGATCTCCTGAACTCCGACATCCTCCCGCTGGTGCCGCGCACCGGCTCGCTCGGTGCGAGCGGCGATCTGGCGCCGTCCGCGCACGCATTCCTGGTGCTGGTGGGAGAGGGCGCGGCGCGAGCCGCGGACGGCGAGACGCTCGACGGGGCGACCGCCCTGGCGCGCTGCGGCCATGCCCCGCTGCGCCTGGCGCCGAAGGAAGGCCTCGCCCTCACCAACGGCACTCACTTCATGTCCGGCATCGGTGCGCTCGCCGTGGCGGCGTCCGGGCGGCTGATCGAGGCCGCCGACCGCATAGCGGCAACGACGATCGAGGCGCTCGGCGGGCTGACGGCGGCCTTCGACGCCGGCCTGAACGCCCTCAGGCCACTGGTGGGCCAGCAGCGCTCGGCCGCGATCCTGCGGGAAGCCCTGGCGGGGTCGATGCGAGCGACGACCGACGATTCCGGGGCGCTTCAGGACGCCTACTCGCTCCGTTGCGTCCCACAGGTCCACGGCGCGACCCGGGAGGCGATCGACTTCGCCCGGCGCTTGGTCGAGGTGGACCTCGACGCCGTGACGGACAATCCGGTGCTCGTCGGCGAGCCCCCCAGAGTCCTGTCCGGCGGCAACTTCCATGGCCAGTCGCTCGCGCTCGGGCTCGACACGCTGCGCCTGGCGCTGGCCGACCTCGCCGGCATCTCCGAGCGCCGCACGTTCCGGCTCGTGTCGCCGTCGCTCAACGCCGGGCTGCCGGCGTTCCTGACGAAGGACGCCGGCACCTCGAGCGGGCTGATGATCGCTCAGTACACCGCCGCCGCGCTGGTCGCCGAGCTGCGGGCCCTCGCGCACCCGGTTAGCGTCGACTCGATTCCGACCTCGGATGGCCAGGAGGACCACGTCTCGATGGGCATGACCGCGGCACTGATGGCGATGGACACCGTCGAGCGCCTCCGCCAGGTCCTTGCGATCGAGCTGCTCTGCGCCTGCCAGGCGGTTGAGCTGCGCGGCGGCAGCGCCGCCCCGGCGATAGCGTCGATCGTCGCGGCGGTGCGCACGCACGTACCTTCGCTTACCGAGGATCGACCACCCGCTCCCGACATCGCGACGCTCGCCACCCGCCTTGATGCGATGCCGGCCCTGACGGCGGCGGACAGCGCGCGCTCCGGCTGATGGGTCCGGCGCTCGCCGAGCTGAGGTGCCGCGGCTGGGAGCAGGAGGCCGCGCTGCGGATGCTCGAGAACAACCTCCACCCCGAGGTCGCGGAGCGGCCGGAGGATCTCGTGGTCTACGGCGGCATCGGCAAGGCCGCGCGCAACCCGGAGGCGCTGCGAGCCATCAAGCGCGAGCTCGCCGAGCTGGCCGTGGACGAGACGCTGCTCGTGCAATCGGGCAAGCCAGTCGGGATCGTCGGCACCCACGAGGACGCGCCACGCGTCCTGATCGCCAACTCGAACCTCGTCGGCGACTGGGCCAACTGGGACGAGTTCCGCCGGCTCGACGCGCTCGGTCTGTTCATGTACGGGCAGATGACCGCGGGGTCGTGGATCTACATCGGCACCCAGGGCATCCTGCAGGGCACGTACGAGACATTCGCCGCCGTGGCGCGCCAGCGCTTCGGCGGGACGCTTCGTGGCCGGCTCGTCGTGACGGCGGGTCTCGGCGGCATGGGAGGCGCCCAGCCGCTGGCCGTGACGATGAACGAGGGCTGCGCCCTATGCGTCGAGGTGGACCTCGCGCGGATCGAGCGGCGCATCCGTGAGAGCTACCTCGACTCCCGGGCCGCAGACCTGTCGGACGCCCTGGGACGGCTGCAGGAGGCGATGGCCGCGGGCCGGGCGCTCTCGATCGGCCTCGCGGGAAACGCCGCCGAGATCATCCCGGAGCTGGTCCGCAGGGGGGTGGCAGTGGACGTCGCGACCGACCAGACCAGCGCCCATGATCCGCTCAACGGCTACATCCCGGCCGGACTCACGGTCGAGCAGGCCGAGTCCCTGAGGCAGACCGACGCGGACGACTACCTGAGCCGAGTGGGCGAGAGCGTCCTCGCGCACGTCGGCGCGCTGCGCGCGCTTCAGCGCGCGGGGACTGAGGTGTTCGACTACGGCAACGCCCTGCGCGGGCTGGCCTCCGAGCACGACGACTCGGAGGCGTTCAGCTATCCGGGGTTCGTGCCGGCCTACATCCGGCCGCAGTTCTGCCGTGGCCGGGGGCCGTTTCGCTGGGTCGCCCTCTCCGGCGACCCGCGGGACATCGCGCGCACCGACGAGGTGATCCTCGAGCTGTTCGGCGAGCAGGAGGACATCGCACGGTGGATCCGGCTCGCGGGCGAGCGCGTGGCCTTCCAGGGCCTTCCCGCGCGCATATGCTGGCTCGGCTACGGAGAGCGTGAGCTGGCGGGCGCGCGCTTCAACGAGCTAGTCGCGTCGGGCGAGCTGCGCGGACCGATCGTCATCGGCCGCGACCACCTCGACGCGGGGTCGGTCGCGTCTCCCCAGCGCGAGACGGAGGACATGCGCGACACCACCGACGCCGTCGCGGACTGGCCGCTGCTCAACGCGCTGGTCAACGTCGCCTGCGGAGCTTCGTGGGTATCGATACATCACGGCGGCGGCGTCGGAATGGGCAAGTCGATCCATGCGGGCCAGGTCTGCGTGGCCGACGGGACGGCGCGCGCCGCCGCCCGGCTGCGGCGCGTCCTGTCCGCCGACCCGCTGACCGGCGTGCTGCGGCATGCCGACGCCGGCTACCCCGAGGCGGTCGACACGGCTCGCGAGCACGGCATACGCGTGCCGATGCTCGATCTCTGAGGCGCCGGTGGGTCTCCGGACGACAGGGCGATCGGGCTCATGAGCCTGCTCTGGTGCGAGCTCGCCTGGCTCGGTGGCGATGGCGCGGAGGCCGGCGTGGCGATCGAGCTCGAGGGCGAGGCGATCGGCTCGGTGACGCCCGGCGTGGCGACGCCGCCGCCCGACGCGGACCGGCTTCGGGGTCTGACGATCCCGGGGCTCGCGAACGCGCACTCGCACGCCTTTCACCGTGCCCTGCGCGGTTTTGCCCAACTCGACGGTGGCACCTTCTGGAGCTGGCGCGAGCACATGTACTCGCTCGTCGAGCGCCTCGATCCCGACAGCTATCTGGCGCTGGCCCGTGCGACGTTCGCGGAGATGGCCCTGGCCGGGATCACGGCCGTCGGCGAGTTTCACTACCTGCATCACGGACCCGGGGGCGTGCCCTACAGCGACCCGAACGAGCTCGGCAAGACGCTGATCGCCGCGGCGGAGCAGGCCGGGATCCGCATCTCGCTGCTCGATACCTGCTACCTGCACGGCGGCATCGATACCGCGGTCGAGGGCGCCCAGCGCCGCTTCGCCGACGCGAGCGCCGAGGCTTGGGCCGCGCGGGCTGTCCGAACTGGAGGGCGGCGCCCTCGCCCGCGTCGGGGCGGCGATTCACAGCGTGCGCGCGGTCGACCCCGAGTCGGCGGCCGTGGTCGCCGAGTGGGCGCGCGGGCGCGAGGTGCCGCTGCACGCCCACGTGTCGGAGCAGATCGCCGAGAACGATGCGAGCGTCGGGGCCTACGGCCGCACCCCCACACAGCTGCTCGCGGACCGCGGCGCCCTCGACGCGCGATTCACCGCCGTCCACGCGACCCATCTGGGCGACGAGGAGATCGGCCTCCTGGGACGGGCACGGGCCACCTGCTGCCTGTGCCCCACGACCGAGCGTGACCTGGCCGACGGCGTGGGGCCCGCCCACGCGCTCGCCCAGGCGGGATCCCCACTCGCGCTCGGTAGCGACTCGCACGCGATGATCGATCTCTTCGAGGAGGCCCGCGCGGTGGAGCTCGATCAGCGCCTGGTCGGCGGCAGGCGCGGCCTGCACGGCGCCGCGGATCTCCTGAGAGCCGCCACCGAGGACGGCCACGCGTCGATCGGGTGGCCCGCCGCCGGACGCATCGAGGCCGGCGCGCCGGCCGATCTCACCACCGTGGCGATCGACGGCGTCCGGCTCGTGGGCGCCGCCGAGCGCCACCCGGTCGAGGCGCTGGTGTTCGCGGGCACCGCCGCGGATGTGCGGCGGGTGATCGTCGGCGGGCGCGACGTGGTGGTCGATGGCGCGCACGTCGAGGTGGACGTGGCCGCCGAGCTGCGCGAAGCGATCGCCGGAGTGATGCCGTGAGCGCGCTCGTGCTCGACAACATCGGCCTGCTGGCTACCAACGATCCCGCGCTCGGGGAGGGTCCGCTCGGCCTGGTCCGCGACGCCGCGCTGATCGTCGAGGGCCACCGGATCGTCGCGGTCGAGGCCGCCGGCGCAGCCGCCGACGAGCGCCTCGACGCCGGCGGGCGCTGCGTCATTCCCGGCTTCGTCGACAGTCACACCCACCTGGTGTTCGCGGGAGACCGGGCCGACGAATTCGCTGCGCGAATGGCCGGCGAGAGCTACGCGGCGAGCGGCATCGGCGTCACCACCGCCGCCACGCGCGCGGCCTCGGACGACCAGCTTCGCTCCGGGGCCGGCGGCCGGCGCGCCGAGGCCCTGGCCGCGGGCATCACGCACATCGAGATCAAGTCGGGGTACGGCCTGGACGTGGAGAACGAACGGCGCTGCTGCGAGATCGCGGCCGAGCTCACGGATGACGTCACCTTCCTCGGCGCGCACCTCATCCCCGAGGAATACGAGGAGAAGCCCGACGCCTACGTCGAGCTCGTGTGCGGCCCCATGCTGACCGCATGCGCCCCGCTCTGTCGCTGGATCGACGTCTTCTGCGAGTGCGGCGCATTCGACGCCGAGCAGTCGCGCTCCGTGCTCGAGGCGGGCCGCGGAGCCGGCCTCGGGCTGCGCGTGCACGGCAACCAGCTCGGGCCGGGCCCCGGGGTGAAGCTCGCGGTCGAGGTCGGCGCGGCCTCCGTCGACCACTGCACCTTCATGGACGACTCCGACCGGGACGCCCTCGCCGGCTCGGACACGGTTGCCACGTTCCTCCCCGCGACCGACTTCTCCACCAGGCAGCCCTACCCCGACGCGCGCCGGGCCATCGACGCGGGGGTGGCCGTGGCCATCGCCACGAACTGCAATCCGGGCTCGAGCAACACGACGTCCATGGCCTTCTGCATTGCCCTCGCGGTACGGGACATGGGCATGTCCAGCGAGGAGGCGCTGCTGGCCGCCACGACCGGAGGTGCCGCGGCGCTGAGGCGCTCGGATGTAGGCCGCCTACGCCCGGGAAGCCGCGCCGACGCGGTGGTGCTGAGCGCGCCCTCATTCACCCACCTCGTCTACCGGCCCGGCGTGCCCCTTGTCGCGGCGACGCTCGCGCGCGGCCAGATCGTCGTGGGCGAGCTCGCCCGCTGAGGCCGGGCGCCGTGGTGCCGGAAACGAGCTTGCAGTGGGAACGCATCGGGGTCGATGACGACGTGGAGATCGCCTATGCCCGGTGGGGTGCCGGCCGCCCCGTCGTGTTCGTGCCCGGGTGGACCATGTCCGGCGACGTCTTCGAGCATCAGATCGCGGCGCTCGCCCCCGCCTTCGAGACCGTCGCCATCGACCCGCGCAGCCACGGGCGATCGTCGATCACCGCGGCGGGCAACAGCTATCCGCAGCAGGGCCGAGACCTCGCCGCCGTCCTGCGCGGGCTCGACCTGCACGAGGTCGCGCTCGTCGGATGGTCATACGGCGCGCTGGCCTGCTACGCCTACATCGAGCAGTTCGGCAGCGAACGGCTGCGGTCGTTGACCGTGATCGACCAGCCGCCCAAGCCGCTCGGCAGCGGGGCGGACGGTGAATGGGCGGAGGAGGACCTGGACGGATTTCTCGCCGAGTTCGTAGGACCTGTGGTCGCAGACCCGGAAGGATTCGCCGCCGGATTCGCGGAGTGGCTCGTCGATCGAGAACCAACCCACCAGGAGCACGAGTGGCTCGCCGGTATGCACCTGCGCACCCCGCGCCACGCCGCCGAGTGCCTGCTGGTCAGCGCAATGTTCAGCGACTACCGCGAGCTCGCGGGCTCGGTCAGCCGCGAGATCGCCTTCGCGAACGCCGTGCGCGACGACGCGCTCGCCCAAGCCGAGCCGTGGTTGTCGAAGCATGCTCCCGACGGCGCCCTGTGGACCATGCGGTCGCACCTCGGGTTCTGGGACAGCCCCGCCGAGTTCACTCAGCGGCTCCGGACCTTCCTCGAGACCAACAAATAGGGGGGGGATCCCAGGTCGCCGCGCTCAGCGGCTGCGAGCCTCTCGCATGTCGCGATCCGCGCGGCCGATCAGCTCGTGTGGCGACTCGCCATCGCGTAACTCACTCAGGCCGAAGCTAACCGTGCTCACCGCCGGATCCGCCCGCAGCTGGCCGCGCACCAGTCCAAGGCGTCGCCTCGCTTCGACGAGGGTGACGGCCGGCAGGGCGCAGACGAACTCGTCACCGCCGACTCGCACGACCAGGTCGTAGGAGCGCGTATGGCACCGAAGTCCGGCTACCACGTCTTGGAGCAGCGCGTCGCCGGCGAGGTGGCCGTACTTGGTATTGACCGCTTTGAGCTGGTCAACGTCGACGAACGCCGCCACGAGGCTCTCACCGGTGCGGCGCGCCCGGTCCATTTCGCGTTGCAGCTCCTGGAGCCCCACGCCGCGCCGGCGCGCGCCGGTGAGTTCGTCGGTCCCGGCCTGCTCGCGGTCACGCGCTGCTTGCTCGCGGTCACGCGCCGCTTGCTCGCGGTCACGCGCGGCGAACTCGCGATCGCGGGACGCCCGTTTTCGATCCTGCTCAGCGCGCTTGCGAGCCTCGGCCGCGCGGCCGCGAAGCTCCTGCACTCGCAGGGTGTGCTTGTCATTGATTCCGTCGCGGCCGGCGAGGTCCAGCGCCTCACCGTCGGCTATCTCGGCAGACTGGTCGCGAAGGGCTGCGAGCTCGTCGCGGTCACGGGCCGCGTCGTCACGCTGCTCCGCTGTCTCGTCGCGAAGATGTGCGCTATTCAGCCGGGCGAGCGACGTACCGGCTCGTATGGCACGGGTTTGCGCATGCGAGACCGGGTCACCCCCGTGATCGCGATCCCGATCGGAGGCCGCTTGGTCGTCGTCTGAGGCCTGCTGATCGCGGTCGCTCAGCGTCTGGTCGCGATCGCTCAGGGTCTGTTCGCTGTCGCCCAGGGTCTGGTCGACATCAATGAGGCGCTCATTCGAAACGTCGGGAGAGGCGGGTGGCGGCTTTTGATCGCCGTTGTCGCCAGGCTGGCTGAACGTCATCGCCATCTCCTTTCACATCCTTGAGTCGGGTGCGCGGAGGGGCGGGGGTCAGGCCCTCGACCGCATGAGCGGATTGAGTCAGCCGTGTGGGGATTGTACGCCTATCGTCTCTGCCGACCACCCGCTAGGGAGCCACCTCGCCCTGCTTGGGCAACAATGCGTGCCCGTCGACCACGGCGCTCGCGATGTCGACGAGCTTGCGGTTGGCTGCGCGGGCGTGGTCGCGCAGCATCTCAAAAGCAACATGCTCGTCGACGGCGTGGCGTTCCATGAGGATGCCCTTGGCGCGTTCCGTCACGGCCCTTCGTCCGAACGCGCCCTGGAGGTCGTGGTACTCCGTGAAGCGGCGCAGGACGATGTCGATCGAGCTCTGCCAGTCCTTCGCCTCGGCGTCGGTGATGTAGGCGAACACCCCGCGCTTTGACGCCTCCTTGACGAAGGTCGGGTCGGGGGCGTGGATGAGCACGATCACCGGGCAGGCCGCCTCCTGCACGATCATCTCGATGAGCTCGAGCGCATGCTGGGAGCTGTCGCCCAGACCCACCAGGGCGACGTCCGGCCGTTCCCTGGCTGTCACGGCGCCCACGTCCGCGACATCGATTTCCCGGGCGATTACCTCGTGGCCCAGCGAAGTGACGATCGGCGCCACCAGGGCGAGCCGATCCTTGCGCTCATTGGCGATCAGCACGCGCAGATGCTCTGTTTCGCGATGGCTCATCGTGTTTTGAAGCCGCGAATTCTACTCGCAATCCGTCGACGGTGTTACGCTCTGCCGGCGCTCCGCCCCAGCTAACGGCGGGTGCGATTTCCGGCTCCAGCACTCGGCCGGGGTGGGTGCGTGGAACCTCAGCGGTCGACGCAGATCGTCAAGCAGCAGGAGCCGGCGATGTCAACTTCTCCGCAGTACCGGGAACGTCAAGCCCCAGCCCAGGACGATGGCGGAAGCCTCGCCTTCGAGCTCAGCGGGGGGATCGAAGCCCCGCTGGAGGCCAGGCGAGCGCTGCTGGCCGGCGACGGCTCCATCCCGGAGGCAGCTCGGGAAGACATCCTGCTGCTGCTGACCGAGCTGGTGACCAACGCCGTACGCCACGGCGGCGTCGGACGCGAGCAATGGCTGAGGACGGATGTCCGCTGGTGGCCCGGGCGGGTGAGAGTCGACGTGACCGACCCCGGTCACGCACCCAGCGACTTCGGCGCACGCTCAGCGAAGGGCAGCGTCGGCGGTTGGGGCCTGTTCCTGGTCGACCAAATCGCCGACCGCTGGGGAATCAAGCGCTCGCCGTCCACCACCAAGGTCTGGTTCGAGCTCAGGCCCGACGTGTAGGAACTTCCGCAGCCGGCGTGGAAGAAACGGATAGGCTCGTCGCACCAGGACCTGGCCCGGTGGCTGCGAGCGCAAACCTATTTCCCCGTGCGCAGGACGTGCGCCCGATCGGCCGGCGGGCCGTTGCCGGCATTGCCGTCGTCGGCGCGCTTCTGGCGGGCGCGGCCGCTGTTATCGCCCTGACGGGCGATATGCCGCACAAGGTCTCGCTCGCCGAGCGGCATGCGCTGATCATCGTCACCCCGATCGCGGTGGGGTTGTATGCCTGGTCGGAGGGCACGCATCGGCGCTTCGGTCGGTTGCTGGTGCTGGCCGGCGTCGGTTGGTTCTTTGCCTCACTCGCGGGGTCGAGCGACCCCGTGCTGCACAGCATCGGCCGGGTCTCCTACTGGGTCGTCGAGGCCGGGCTGATCTACCTCATCCTGGCGTTCCCCTCCGGTCGTCTCAACGCGCCGGTCGACCGCACGCTCGCGTGGAGTGCGGTTGCGCTGGTCGGGATTCTGTTCGTGCCCACCGCACTCATCGCAGAGGCTTTCCCGGCGCCGTCGGTCGCGACGACCTGTCGCGAGGCGTGTCCGGAGAACGCATTCATGCTGTTGAGTGCGGAGCCGGCATTCCTCGACGGCCTGGTCGTTCCCCTGCGGGAGCTCCTAACGGTGGCGCTCTTGATCGCCATCACCGTGCGCGTGGCGTATCGCATCCGCCACGCCACGCGCCTGGTGCGCAGGACGCTCACCCCCGTTCTGGTCGTCGCGGTACTCAGGCTCGTTGCTCTCGCCGCCGCGGTGATTCTGCGGCGTTCGGGGGCAGGCGATGTCGCCGTCGACGTTTCCACGGTGGCCGTCTCCGTGGCGCTGCCCGTGATGTCTCTCGGATTCCTGCTGGGCCTGCTCAGCTGGCGTGTCCACACAGCGGATGCGCTGGTCGGCATGGCGCGCCGTGCGAGCGATCACGACGGCCCGGCAACGCCTCGCGAATTGATCGCAACGACCCTGGGCTGACCCGAGCGTCGAGCTCGCCTACTGGCGCGCGGAGTCCGGCGGCAAGTGGGTCGACTCCGACGGCAAGACCGCGCGCCTGCCGACCTCGCGGTCCGAGCGCTGCGCCACGCTGATCGTGCTGGACGACCGGCCCCATGCGGCGGTCATCCACGACCCCGCGCTGCGGGAGCAGCGCCCCTTCGTGGAGACCGTCGGAGCCTACGCGCTCGTATGGCAGGACAACCAGCGCCTTACGCGGCGAGTCGACAAGTCGGTCGAGGAGCTGCGCGAATCGCGGGCCCGCATCCTGGCCGCCGCCGACGACGAGCGCCGCCGCATCGAGCGCGATCTGCACGACGGCGGCCAGCAGCGCCTGGTGGCGCTCCGCATCCGGCTCGCGCTGGCCGAGGAAACGATCGAGCAAGACCCCCAGCGCACCCGGCGCCTGCTGCACCGCCTCGGCGACGACATCGACGCCGCGATCGACGACCTGCGCTCACTGGCCGCCGACGTCTACCCCTCCTTGCTCGCGGCACGGGGCCTGCCGGACGCCATCCGCACCGTCGCGCTGCACTCGCCCGTGCCGGTGACCGTCGAGGTCAACGGCAGCGACCGCTACCTCGAGGAGGTCGAGACAGCCGCCTACTTCTGCTGCCTGGAAGCACTGCAGAACGTGGCCAAGCACGCTCCGGACGCGCAGACGGTGTCCGTCTCGCTACACCGCAACGGCGACCTGTGCTTCGAGGTTCGCGACGACGGCCCCGGGTTCTCCACGAATGGCTCCAATCCAGGCAGCGGTCTGGTGAACATGCGGGACCGCATCGAGGCGGTTGGCGGGGAGCTGGCGATTCGCTCTCGGCCCGGAGCGGGTACCGAGATCGTGGGCAGGATCCCGGTCGTCTCCCCCTAAGCCGCCGCTCCGTGGGTCTCCCACAGGCGGCGCAGCATCCCGGGGCAGAACTCCTGTTTGCGCACCAGGGCGGCCGCGCCGGAGGTCATGGCGTCGGGGGCGATCCCCGTGCTGTCCTCTACCGAGATCAGCACGACCACGGTGTCGGGGTGAATCTCGGAGATCCGCCGGGCCGTCTCGATTCCGTCCATCTCCGGCATGTGCACGTCGAGCAGAACGAGGGCGGGGCGGAGTCTCGTGACGGCGTCGAGGGCATCGGGACCCGATACCGCGCCGCCGACCCACTCGAAGCCCGGGGTCGCCGCCACCACCTCGCGGGCCACGTCGAGGAAGATCGGCTGATCGTCGACTCCGAGCACCGCCACGCGGTCTCGGTTCCGAGAGCCGGTCCTCCCGTGCTGATCACCCGTCGGGCTTTCCATTGGTTTCCCCTGCGTTGCAATTTCACCGCGGGTGGGCTCGATTCGCATCACCCCATTCGGATGACCCTCGCGCTTGCGCTCGGAGCCCGCAGGTGCAACGGTTGAGGAACGGATGGCGGACTCGCCCCTTGCCCATGCCGCTCGCCTGACCGGCGCTATCGGTGGAGCCGCACTGCGCCCGGTGGCCGGCGCCGCCAAGCTGGGCATCAGGCTCGAGCGCTCTGCTCGCACAGCAGTGGTCGGGCGGGTGGATGAGGCGTTGTTGGCCGGCCTCGACGGGATGCTGGCGTCGCGGCTGGCGCAGCGGGCGGTCAGCGGAGCCCTGGAAGGACCGACCGTGGAAGTCGTCACGCGCGAGGTGATCCGTCACGAGGTGTTGGAGCGGGTCGCCGGAGAGCTCGTGGCCAGCCAGGCGGTGGGCAATCTCACCGACGCCGTGCTGGCCGGCCCGGCGCTCGACACGGTCACGGATCGGGTCCTCGCCAGCGGCGTGGCCGAGCAGGCCGCGGCCCGCGTGCTGGAAGGACCGGAGCTCGAGCGGGTCGTTGCCTCCGCGCTCGACAGCCCGGCGATGGAGCGTCTCGTGGCGCGGGCCGTGGAGAGCAAGCTGCTCGATCAAGCGGTCGCGCGCCTCCTGGAGAGCGACGAGCTGTGGCTGCTCGTGGACGAGATCGCCCGTAGCCCGGCGGTCACCGACGCGATTGCCCAGCAGAGCGTGGGCTTCGCCGATCAGGTGGCCGGCGGCATGCGCACGCGGTCCCGCAATGCAGACACATGGATAGAGGCAAGGGTCCACCGCGCGCTGCGCCGCCCGCCGTCGCCATGAGTCACGCCGTCGGCTCCTCCGCGGCGCCCACACCGATCTCCGACCAGGCGTCGCCGGCCGAGACGGCCGCCCCCGCCGAACGGATCTACCAGGGACTCATCACGCGCGCAATCGCGTTCGCGATCGACGGGGCGGTCATCAACGTCGTCGCGATCGTGGTGGGCACAGGCGCCGCGCTCGCTCTTTCGGTGTTGCACTTGCCCAAGTCGCTCGACCCGGCACTGGTCGCGCTGGGCGGAGCCGCCTTCCTGTTGTGGTCGATCGGCTATTTCGTGGTCTTCTGGTCGACCGCGGGCGAAACACCGGGCGACCGGGTCATGCGGATCCGCGTGTGCATGGCCGACGGGGGCGGGCCGCCGCGTCCCTTTCGGGCGCTCGTGCGCTTGGGGGCGTTGATCCTCGCCGCCATCCCGCTGTTCGCCGGCATCCTCTGGATCCTGGTCGACCAACGCCGCCGAGGCTGGCACGACATGCTCGTGGGCACGGTCGTGGTGGCCGCCCCCGACCCGCCGCCTCTCCCCAGGAGCACCGGGAGCCTCACCCCTTCTGGGTGATTCCCCCGGCGCCGGCGCGGTCCCAGAATCATGGGGCCGTCTCTGTAGTCGGTGTCGATGAGGAGGCCTCTGATGGACGACCTTGCGGAAATCGGCCCGGTTCAGCTGATGTCCGTGGCCTTCGGGCCCGGAGCGACCTTCGAGGGGAGGATCGCCGACGAGCTGGCCCGGCTCGAGGGAGAGCGGACCATCCGCGTGCTCGACCTGCTCTTCGTCGCCAAGGACACCGACTCGGACGAGCTCGTCGTGCTCGAGCACCAGGAAGAAAGCATGGGGGCCATCGCCGGCGCCCTGCTCGGGCTGAGACTGGAGGACGACGGCTCCGCCGCCGGGGAAACGGGCCATTCGTTCGGGCTCACCCGCTCGGAGATCGAGGAGATGGCGGCCTCCCTGGAGCCGGGCGGCTCGGCCGGCCTCCTGTTGATCGAGCACGTCTGGGCTCGCGGGCTGAAGCGTGCGATTCGCGCCTCGGGAGGACAAACCTTGAGCGAGGGCTTTCTCACGCCCGAGACCGTGGCCGCGATGGATCCGAAGCTCGCCAGCGTTGCTCGCGCCATCCGGGCGACAGAACAGGACAACCCAAACGCCTGATCCCGAGCTACGGCTCCTCGCGCCCTGGCGTCTCACGCGCCGCGGCGTCGCCTCGCTCATCGAAACGGCAGGCACGCGCAACGCTGCCCAGGTCGCGTACTACCTCCTCATGTCGTTTCCGGCGGCCCTCCTGCTGCTGGTGTGGAGCTTCTCGACCGTGCTCGACGATGACAGCGTTCGTGAGCCCATCGTCGACGCGATCGTGGGCTGGCTGCCGATCGGCGATCCCGACGACCGCCGGCAGGTCGAGGCGCTTCTCGACGATGTGGCGGCCGGTGCGGGCAGCCTCGGCTGGATCGGTGCCGCGGCGCTGGTCTACTCGGCGAGCGGCGCGATCGGCGCGATCCGCCACGCGGTGAACGAGGCGTGGCAGCGCCCCGAGCAGCGACCGTACGTCCCGGCCAAGGCGCGCGACGTCGGCCTGACGCTGCTCACGGTGCCGCTTGCGATCGTCGCCTTCGGGCTGGCCCTGTCGGGTGAGCTCGCGTCCGCCATCGGCGATCGCCCCTGGCTGGCGGCGGTGGCCCAATTCGCGGTCACCACGCTCGTGCCGCTGGTGTTGCTCTTCGCCCTCTTGCTCGGGCTCTTCCGGGTGTTGCCGGAGTCGCCGAGGGCGAGCCTCCGGCGCGCGTGGCCCGGGGCGCTCGCCGCCGTCGTGGGGATCGTCCTCGTTCAGTTCGGCACCGCGGCGTACTTCAAACTCTTCGGTGACGCCAACGCGATCTACGGGACGATGGGTGCCCTGCTCGCGGTGGTGTTCTCCGCCTACCTCGTATCGCTGGCGCTGATCCTCGGGGCCCACATCTCCGCGGTCGCGGGACGCCCGGAGGAGACCGGAGCGCCGGCCGGGAGCATCGCGGACACCGTTCGCGGCCTGTTCGTGCGCCGCTCGGATCCTTCATGACAATTGCTCCCTAAAGATCCCTCCCCTGCCTCCGAATAGCCGGGTGAACGTGCCCGACTCGGGCCGCCCGACAACGGAGGACACACCTCATGCAGGACATCTCGCAGGCTTGGTCGAAGATCATCGCGAAGTCGTGGGCTGACGACTCGTTCAAGGATCGGCTGCTGAGCGATCCCAAGCCCGTGCTCGACGAGTACGGAATCCGCGATCTCGACGCCTACCACGTCAAGGTCATCGAGGATCCGAACGCACGGCCGGGCGACTGGCACATGCAGGGTCGTGGCTCCACCGCGACCTACGTCGTCGCGATTCCGCCGAAGCCCAATGAGGAGCTCAGCGACAGCGAGCTCGAGGCCGTCGCCGGCGGTGGCTGCAGCTGCTGCTGCTGCACGGGCGCGACGAGCGACGAGATCCTCTAGCCGAGCCCGGCCTGACGACCGCCCCCGTCGTGCCGAAGACGAAAGTAATAGTCCAGGTGCATCCGTCGGCGGGTGATCCCGCCGCGGATCCTGGGCGCCGTCCCATCGGGCGCAGCATCGAGGTCTTCCAGGAGATGCTGGCGAGCCTGGAGCGGCTCGCCCTGCTATTGGACGAGCTCGGTTACTGGGGCCTTTCCCATACCGAGCACCATTTCCACTCCGAGGGGCTCGAGCTGTCGCCCGACCCGGGGCTGTACAACCTCCACCTCGGCCGGCGCACCACCCGCCTGCGCCACGGCCAGCTCGGCTTCGTGCTGCCCACGCACGACCCGATCCGGCTCGCCGAGCGCTGCTCGATGATCGACCACATGCTGGAGGGCCGCTTCTTCGTCGGCCTTGCGCGGGGCTATCAGCGGCGCTGGATCGACGTGCTCGGCCAGCGCATGCAGACCCAGGCGGCCTCGTCCCAGGACGCGGACGCCGACGCCCGCAACCGGAGGCTCTTCGCCGAGCACTACCGGGTCCTCAAGGCGGCTTGGACGGACGACCTGCTCCAGTACAAGGGCGAGCAGTACGAGGTGCCGTACCCGTACGACGAGGGGATTCAGAACTGGCCGCCGGCCGAGTTCACGCGACGCTACGGGACGCCGGGGGAGATCGACGAGGACGGCACGATCGTCGGGGTGAGCGTGGTGCCGCGGCCCTACCAGCGCCCGCACCCGCCCGTCTTCCAGGCCAACTCAACCAGCGCGAAGACCGTCGAGTGGGCGGCGCGCGAGGGCGTCATCCCGACCATGCTCGCCACCCCCGACGACACCGTGTTCCGCCTGGCCCGCGGCTATCGCGAGGTGGCCGCCGCCGGCGGCCTCGAGCTCGCCCCTGGGGAGCGGACGGGCATCGTGCGCGGCGTCCAGATCTGTCGCGACCGCAGCGAGCTGGCGGGCATGACCGAACACCACAACCGGGCAATCTGGATGGACTGGTACAAGGAGTTCGGTTTCCTCGAGGCCCTGCGCCAGCCCGGCGAGACCGGCCCCGTGCCCGCTCCAGGGGAGACGGTGGGCGAGCGGCTGCTGGGCTCGGGCATGGTGATCGGCGGTCTGCTGGACGACGTGAAGCGCCGCATGGAGACGATCGTCGAGGAGGGCATCGAGTACTTCGTCTGGCACCTCCCATGGGGGCTTGTCGACGAGGACGTCCTCATCGACCAGCTCGGGCTGTTCGCGTCCGAGGTGATGCCGGAGTTCGACCTGGTGGACAGCTCGGGCGCCCGAGAGCCGGCCCTGGAACAGGCGCGCGCGTGAGCTCCCCGGCCGCTCCGGTTGCGCGGCCCACGGCCGCGGTGCGCTTCAATTCGCGCTACTCGGTCGAGCGCGTGGAGAGGGTCGGAGTCTTCCTCGTCTCCGAGGACAGCTCCGCCGTCCTCGCCGAGCCGATTCACCTCGCGCTTGGCGCGCTTCTCGACGGCACCCGCTCGGCCGACGACGTGGCGGAGGCGCTGGCGGATCGCTTCACCCCCCTCGAGACCTATCACGCGCTCGAGGCCATGACGGCCAAGGGCTACCTGGAGCCGGCGGAGCAGACCATCGCCCCCGAGCGGCAGCGCGCCTACTGGGCCCTGGCCGGGGTCGGGGCGGGAGACGCGGAGCGTGGCCTGGCGACCGGCGGCGTGAGCACGACGATCCTCGGCGATCTCGACCCGGACGCGCTCGAGGAGGCGCTGGCCGGCGCCGGACTGCCGGCAGTGCAGCAAGATGGGCAGCCACTGGCGGCGGTCGCGACGACGGACTACCTGGATCCCGCGCTCGCGGCGATCGACGAGCGCCAGCGCGCCCTGGAACGGCCGTGGCTGCTGCTCAAGCCGGTTGGCGCCACCGTCTGGGTCGGTCCCCTGCTGGTGCCCGGCCGGACCGGCTGCTGGCACTGCCTCGCCCAGCGCCTCCAGGGCAACCGGGCCATCGAGTCCTATCTCGCCCAGCAGCGCGGCGCACCGATGGAGAGCCCCGGCGGCCGAGCGCGCGATCCCGGCGCCGAACGGGTGGCGGCGGCGCTGGCCGCCCAGCAGCTGCGCAATATCGTGGCCGGGGCCGGGGCAGGCCCGCTCGAGGGCACGTTGCTCACGATCGACACCCGCACGCTGGAGGTCGCCCGGCATCCGCTTCACCGGCGCCCCCAGTGCCCGGCCTGCGGCGACCCCGGGCTCGTGGCGCAGCGGGGCTTCTCGCCCCCCGTGCTGGGCAGCCGGCCCTCGGCCGAAACCGGCCTGCATCGCGCCCAGAGCGTCGAGGCCACGCTGGACCGCGTCGGCGCTCACGTCAGCCCGATTACCGGCGCGGTGAAGTCGGTCGACAGCGTCTTCACCGACACCGAGGGCGTGATTCACGCCTACACCGCGGGGCACAACTTCGCCGTCCAGTACGACGGCCTCGCCTTTCTGCGCCGCTCGCTGAGAGTCCGCTCCGGGGGCAAGGGCCCCACCGACGCGCAGGCGCGCGTGGGCGCCATCTGCGAGGCGCTCGAACGCTACTCGGGCGTCTATCGGGGTGACGAGGCGAGGCTGCGAGGCCCCTACTCCGAGCTCGGCGACGAGGCCATCCTCCCCAACGAGGTGATGTGCTTCAGCGAGCGCCAGTTTCGCGAGCGCGGGCAGATCAACGAGGCCAGCCGGGAATACACGATCTCGTCTCAGCTCGTCCCGCAGCGCTTCGACGTCGACGCCGAGATGGACTGGAGCCCCGTGTGGTCGCCTGCCGACGGCAGTCGCCGCCTGCTGCCCACGGGGATGTGCTACTTCAACTACGCGAGCTACCACGGCTACCGCAGCGCGTCTGAGCTGTTCTTCCTCGCCGACTCCAACGGTCACGCCGCCGGCTCCTCGCTCGAGGACGCCGCCCTTCAGGGGGTGCTCGAGCTGATCGAGCGCGATGCGGTCGGCATCTGGTGGTACAACCGCCTGCAGCGGCCGGCCATCGACCTCGCCTCCGTCGAGGATCCGTACGTCGAGCGGCTCGTGGCGCGCCTCGACCGGCTCGACCGCGAGGTGTGGGCGATCGACCTCACGAACGATCTCGGCATCCCCGTGGTGTGCGCCGCCAGCCGCCGCCGAGACGCCGACGAGGAGCTCGTGTTCGGTTTCGGCGCCCACGTGGACCCGGCCGCCGCCGTGGTACGCGCCCTCTCCGAGCTGGTCCAGTTCCTGGCCAGCTTCGAGAAGTGGGGCGAGGCCTGTGAGAACCGCTACATCTCCTTCGATAAGGCGGGCGTGCGCTGGTGGAACTCCGCCCGGCTCGACGAGCACGCCTACCTGGCGCCCGCGTCGGGGCCGGCGCGCACCATCGCCGAGATGCCGGATCGATCCGATCCCGACTTGGCCGTCGAGCTCATGAGCTGCGTCGAGCACATCGCCGCCGCCGGGGTGCCTGTCTACCTGCTCGACCAGACTCGCCCGGACATCGGCGTGCCGGTCGTGAAGGCTGTCGCGCCCGGGCTGCGCCACATGTGGTCGCGCCTAGGGCCCGGGCGGCTCTATGACGTCCCCGTCGCGCTCGGCTGGCTCGAGCGACCCATCCCCGAGGAGGACTTGAATCCGTGGGCGGTCTTCTTCTAGCCGATACCGAGGCCGCCGTCGTCCTCGGCTGGCGGCCCGGTCTGACCGCCGTGCCCACAGGCGCCACCCCGCTGTCAGCCGGGCTGCTGGAGCTGCTGGGGACAGACGCGGGCAGGTCGCTGGAGCAGCTGATCGCCGACGTCGCGAGTACCGTGGCGGACGACGATCGATCGCTGGCGGAGATCGAGGCGCGTACCCTGCTCAACCGCCTCGCGGACCGCGGACTGCTTGCCGCCCGGCTGCTGGACGAGCAGGGGGTGGCGGCGACGATCGTCACGGCCTCGCTGCCCGATGAGCCGCTCGAGCCCGGGAACACGCTCCAGTTGAGCCCCGACATCTTCCTGCGTCGCGACGACGAGGGCGGGTCCGGCCTGATCCTGGAGTCGGCGGCCGACCCGACCCGCCGTGACCCGGTCGAGCCCCGCTTCGCGGCGGCGCTGCTGACGGGCGAGCTGCGGCGCGACTGGCTCGCGGTGCTGCTGCACGCCGGGATCCTGACGGCCCGAGGACGATCACGCGCCGGACGGCCGCGAGGCCGCTGGGCGCTGGGAGTTCCACGACAGGCTGTTTCATACGCGCAGCCGCATCTGGCGCGGGGCCGGCCGGCCCTACGGCTCGACCATGCGCCTCGAGGGCGCGATGGAGCCGCTCCCCGCCGACCACCTGCCGGCGACGGCCACGGGTGCGCGCCTGACGCTCCCCGAGCCGGCCACCGGCGGCCGGTCGGCGTACGCCGAGGTGGCCGAGCGCCGTCGCTCGGAGCGGCGCCCTGGCGCGCCCCTCGGAGCGCAGCAGCTGGGCGAGCTGCTGCACCGAACGGTGCGCGTGCGCGCGGTACGGCGCTCGTCCGCCGGCGACCTGGTCGACCGCCCCGTGCCGAGCGCCGGATCCCTCGGAGCCGTCGCCCTGTACCCGCTGGTCGTGGACTGCGAGGGCATCGAACCGGGGCTGTACCGCTACGCGGGAAGCGAGCACGCGCTTCGGCGCCTCGAGTCCGCCCGTGACGCCGACCTCGAGAGGCTGGTTGCCGTGGCCCGCAGCACGGCCGGCCTACCGGCCGATGCCCCGGTTCAGGTGCTGCTGATCCTTGCCGCGCGCTTTGGCCGTCTTCAATACAAGTACAGCGGAATGGCGTACGCCGCCGTGCTCAAGGACGTCGGCGTGGTCTTCCAGGCCCTGTACCTGGCCGCGACGGCGACCGGGATCGGCGGCTGCGCGCTCGGCGGTGGCGACGCGTCCGCCTTCGAACGCGCGAGCGGGCTCGACCGCTGGGAAGAAGGCAGCGTCGGTGAGTTTCTGGTCACCGGCGCCGGCACGCAGCGGAGCGACGGGCGATGAGCGCCGAGCCAGTGGCGGGCGTCGAGCGCGCGCCGGTCTCTCCGGACCAGCTCGACCGGCTGCTGACATTGATCCGGCCGCGACTCTGGGTCGTGCTCGCCTCGCTGCTCGTGCTGGTCGGGCTGGCGGTGGCATGGGCGTTCTTCGCCAACGTGCGCGAGACGGTGCCGAGCCGCGGGATCCTTCAGCGGGGCGAGGGCCCGAGCATCGTGCAGACGCCGGCCGCGGGACGCGTCACCACGCTCACTGCCGGCCTCGACGCCACGGTCGAGCAAGGCCAGGCGCTGGCGAGCATCACGGGCTCTGACGGCACGCGCACCGTGCTACGCGCGCCGATCGACGGCCGCGTCGTCGACGCGACTGCGACGAGGGGAGCCGTGGTGCACGCGGGTGAGCGGCTGTTCTCGCTCGAGCCGACCCGCGGGGCGCTGGCCGCGAACGTGGTCGTGCCGGTCGACCGCCGCTCCGAGCTCCATGTCGACGCGCCGGTGCAGGTGCGCCCGAACAGCGTCGGCGGCACGGAGCCCGGCTATGTCCACGGCAGGATCGCGGCCATAGAGTCCTACCCGGCGAGCGACGCCGAGCTCGAGCGAGTCTTCGGGGGCCCGCGCGTGGTCGATGACGTGGCACGCTCGCAGGCCGTCTACCTGGTCTCGGTGAAGCTCCGCTCCGACCCGTCTGGCCCGGGCGGCCTGGCATGGTCGACGCCGAGCGGGTCCGATGCGTCGGTTCAGGCCGGCCAGCTCACGGACGCCAGCATCGTCGTGTCGGAGGGTTCGGTTCTCGACCAGGTCTTCCCGTGAAACGCACGCGGGAGAACGGTCCGGGCCGCGTGCCAGTGGTCCTGCAGATGGAGGAGGCCGAGTGCGGCGCGGCGTCCCTGGGGATGGTGCTCGGCGCCTACGGGCGGTTCGTGCCGCTCGAGAAGCTGCGCTCGGACTGCGGTGTCTCGCGCGACGGTGCCAGCGCGGCCGCGGTGCTGGCGGCGGCGCGGTCCTACGGGCTCGACGCCCACGGCTACCGCAAGAGCGCCGAGGAGCTCGCCGGGCTGCGCTTGCCCGCGATCGTGTTCCTCAACGCCAGCCACTTCGTCGTGGTGACGCGCGTTCGAGGCGACACGATCGAACTGGCCGACCCCGCCATCGGCCGCCGCAAGATCAGCACCCGGGACTTCGCCGACGCCTACTCCGGCATCGTTCTCACCTTTGAGCCGACCGACGGCTTCGAGGGCGGCGGCCGGCGCTCCACGTTCGCGTCGTCGCTGTGGCGGATACTCGACGGGTCGCGGCGGGCCCTGCTTGCGGCGGTGATTGCCGGCGTGGCGCTGGCCGTGCCCACAATCCTCGTGGCGGTCTTCTCCCAGCTGTTCATCGACGAGGTGCTGCTGGCCGATTCGCCGGGCTCGGTCTGGCCGCTGCTGGGCGCGATGGCCTTCACCCTCTTCCTGCTGCTGTCGCTCACCTATGTACAGCAGCTCGCGCTCGTACGGTTGCAGATCGGTCTCACGCTGCGTACCTCGAGCCGGTTTTTGTGGCACATGCTGCGCCTGCCGAGCGAGTTCTTCGCTCAGCGGTTCATCGGCGGTGTGGTGACCCGCGTGCAGCTCAACGATGACATCGCTCAGCTGCTCTCCGGCCAGCTCGCCACAGCGTTCATCGGGCTGATCACGCTCGTCCTGTACGGGGCGGTGATGCTGCACTACAGCGTGACCCTGACCTTGATCGGGATCGCCATCGGCCTGCTCAACCTCGTCGCGCTCCGGCTGGTGGCCCGGCGGCGCATCGACGCCAACAACCTCCTCCAGCACGAGCAGGTCCGCCTCGACGGCGTCGCCTTCGGCGGACTCGGGATCATCGAGTCGATCAAGGCCACCGGGGCCGAGGACGAGTACTTCGCGCGCTGGGCCGGCTTTCAGACGCACGCGGTGAACGCCTCCCAGTCCGTCGGTCAGCTGACCGCCGCGCTCACGGCCACGCCGGCGACTCTGTCGGCGCTGAGCAGCGCGGCGATCCTGGTTGGCGGCGCGCTCCTGGTCACCGAGGGCGAGCTGACGATCGGCGCGCTCGTCGCCTTCACGACGCTGATGGCCTCGTTCCTGCTGCCGATCTCCAATCTGGTGGCGCTGGCCACGCAGCTGCAGACGGCGCGCGCGAACCTGGCTCAGGTCCAGGACGTGCTCGACTACGAGATCGACCCTCACCTCGCCGGCATCGGCGATCCCGCCCGCGCGGCGGACGGCAACGGTTCGGCCCCGGGGCGGGCACGCCGGCTCGAAGGGTTCGTCGAGCTGCGCGACGTGACCTTCGGCTACGGACGCAACCAGCCCCCGCTGCTCGAATCGTTCTCTCTGCGCCTGGCGCCGGGTCAGCGGGTGGCGCTGGTCGGCTCCACCGGCAGCGGCAAGTCGACCATCGGAAGGCTCGTGCTCGGTCTCTACGAGCCCTGGGAGGGCGAGGTTCTGCTCGACGGGGTCGACCGCACGAAGCTCCCGCGAGACGTGATCACGGGGTCCGTCGCGGCGGTCGATCAGGAGATTCGCCTGTTCGCCGGCACCGTGGCGGAGAACCTCACTCTCTGGGACGACTCGGTCGACCGGCGGGTGCTCGAACGCGCGACGGAGGACGCGTGCATCCGGCCGGTGATCATGCAGCGCCCGGGAGCGCTCGACAGCCGTGTGGCGGAGGACGGGCGCGACTTCAGCGGCGGCCAGCGCCAGCGGCTGGAGATCGCCCGCGCGCTCGCGCTGGAGCCGTCGGTGGTCGTGCTCGACGAGGCCACCAGCGCGCTCGACACTGAGACCGAGCTGGCGATCGACCTGAACCTCCGCCGTCGTGGCTGCACCTGCCTGATCATCGCCCACCGGCTGAGCACGATCCGCGACTGCGACGAGATCATCGTGCTCGACCAGGGCAAGGTCGCCGAGCGTGGAACCCACGCCGACCTCATCGCCGCCGACGGCCGATACGCCGAGCTGGTGAGCGCTCAATGACGGCCCCCGGACTGCGGATCGAGCCTCGCGCCGTGGCGGAGATCTTCTCGGCGGGCGCCGAGGTGGGCTACGACGCCGCCGACCCCTTCGCCCTCGAGGCGTCGGACCTGGCGCGGCTGGTCCGCGCGGGCGCGCTCAACGTCTTCCTCCAGCCCGGCAGCCTCGCGCAGCCGACCGGGCGGCGCCGCTTCCTGCTGCGCGCCGCGCCCGGCGCGCTCGTGCTCCCGATAGACCCCGCGGAGGTTCCCGACGGCCACACGATCGTCGCCGTCGGCGAGCCCGGAACGCGGGTGAGCGCGCTGGCCGTCGGCGCGCTGGCCGCCCGTGCAGACGGCGACGGGCCCGTGGGCGTGGCGGCGCTGCGCGCATGGCTGGCGGCGCTCGCCGGGACGCTCGACGCGGACGCCGAGGCGGCCCAGGCTCTCGCTTGCGACAAGGAGCCACAGGAGCTCGACGACGGCGCTGTGATTCGGCCTCAGGCCGACGGTATGGCCCTCCGCGTCGAATCGGGAAAGCTCGAGCTGCTCGGACCGCAGCGAGCCGTGCTCGCCGCCCTGGACCCCGCGGCCTCCGTCCCGCTCCCCGCCGGGGCGCGGCTCATTGCCCGCGGCGCGACGCGGGTGATAGTCACCGACCCGCTCTCGGAGGGACTCACGCCCGCGGCCCTCGACGCCCTCAGCGGCGCCCACCGGGTCGTCCTTGCTGCCGCACGGGTCCGGTTGGATCAACTCCAGCGGCGCGACGACGCGCGCCTGGCCGTCGCCCGCGCCGAGGGCCCCGCGCAGCTGGCTCGCTCGGTCACCCAGATCGCCTCCGCGCTGGAGCGCCAGCCTCCCGAGCAACGGCCTGCCGATGAGGACGGCTTCGACCTCACCCTGCGGGCATGTCGCAGGCTGGGCGCCTACCTGGACGTGGAGTTCGTCGACCCGCCGGCTTCGTATCGGCTCGGGGCCGACCGGGTCGCGGCCATCGCGATGGCGGCCGGTGTGCGCCACCGCCGGGTATCGCTCGACTCGGGCTGGCATCGGCGCGCCACCAGCCCGGTGCTCGCCTTCCGCGGTGACGATCGGGCGCCGCTGGCGCTGCTGCCGCGACCCCGTGGGGGCTACCTCTGCTACGACCCCGCGAACGAGACGGAGTCTCGAGTGGACGCCGAGCTCCTCGCCGCGCTCGATCCGCTCGGCTTCGAGCTCTACCCGCCCCTGCCCGCCCGCCCTCTGGGCCTGCGCGACATGCTGCGCATCGGGCTCCGCCACCAGCGCTCCGCCCTCCTCTCGCTGGTCGTGGCCGGCGTTGCCGGAGGCCTGCTGGCGCTGGCGCTGCCGATCGGCACCCAGTGGTTGTTCAACGCCTTCATCCCCGACAACGATCGACAGGCGATCTGGTGGACAGCCGCGTTTCTGCTGGCGGCTGCCGTCTCAGGCGGGTTCCTGGCCTACGCGCGTGCGATCGCCGTTGTGCGTCTGTCGGGGAACCTCGACGGGGTGCTCCAGGCGGGCGTGTGGGACCGGCTTCTCGGCCTGCCGGCGAGCTTCCACGCGGGCTACTCCACCGGTGACCTGACCTCGCGCGCCTACGGCGTGAACTCGATCAACACGATCCTCTCCAACGCCACCGTCTCCGCGTTGTTGAGCACGATGTTCGGCGCGTTCAGCCTGGCCCTGCTGTTCATCTACAGCCCACTGCTGGCCCTGTTCGCCGTGGGCGGCCTTGTCGCGGTAGGGGCGCTGCTGGCCTGGCTCAGCCTGCGCCAGGTTCGCCACCAGCGCACGATGTTCCTCGAAAAGGGACACATCTTCGGCATGCTGTTCGGGCTGCTGGAGGGCATCGACAAGATCCGCATCGCCGGCCGCGAGATCCCCGCCTTCGCCCGCTGGGCCGAGAGCTTCCACCGCCAGCAGGAGGCCAACTACCGCAGCCAGCTCGTTTACTGCTGGCTGGCCACGACGATCGCCGGCACGCCGCTGATCCTGTCGATGCTGCTGTTCGCCGTCGTCGCCGGCCTGATGAGCGCCGAGATGGCGACCGGCACGTTCGTGGCCTTCGCGGCAGCCCTGGCCCAGTTCACCACCGCGGCCACGCAGCTCAGCTTCGCCCTGGTCGCCTCGATCACGGTGATCCCCCTCTACGAGCGGCTCCGGCCGCTGCTCGAGGCGCTCCCGGAGCGAAACGACCCCCAGGGCGATCCGGGCCTGCTGACGGGGCGGATCCAGCTGGAGAACGTGTCCTTCCGCTACGGCCCAGAGGCGGAACCGACGCTGCGCGACGTCACGCTGACCGTCGAGCCCGGGCAGAACGTCGCGCTGGTGGGCCCCTCGGGGGCGGGCAAGTCGACCGTCATGCGGATGCTGCTGGGCTTCGAGACACCCGATCGCGGGGCCATCGTGTACGACGAGCGCAACCTCGCGTCGCTGAACCTGCGGATGGTGCGCCGCCAGGTCGGCGTCGTGCTGCAGGACAGCAAGCCGATGCCCGGCACGCTGGAGAGCAACATCATCGGCAACGCCGCGCTCACCGACGACGATGCCTGGTGGGCCGCGGAGCAGGCCGGCTTGGCCGACGACATCCGGCGGATGCCGATGGGCATGCACACGCTGGTAGGGGAGAACGGGGTGACGTTCTCCGGTGGCCAGGTGCAGCGGCTGATGATCGCGCGGGCGATCGTGCACCGGCCCCGCATCCTCTTCCTCGACGAGGCTACCAGCGCCCTCGACAACGAAACGCAGGAGGACGTGATGGGGGCGATCGACGGCCTCGACGCCACTCGCATCGTGATCGCCCACCGCCTGAGCACGATTCGCCGTGCCGACTACCTGTACGTGATCGATGATGGACGGATCGTCCAGGAGGGCACCTACGAGGCCCTGCTCGACGAGCAGGGCCTGTTCGCCGACCTCGTAGCAAGGCAGACAGCGTGACCGTGGCCGAGTCCGACCTGCGCTCCAACTACGCGCCCGTCCGTGCCGAGGTCAGCGGTGTCGAGGTGGAGATCGAAGTGGAGGGGAGGCTGCCCAACGGCCTCGCCGGCACGTATGTCCGCAACGGCCCCAACCGCGCGTCGAGTCAGGGTCACGGCGGGTTCTGGCAGGACGGCCAGGGCATGGTCCACGCAGTGCAGATCGAGGGTGGCCGCGCCGTCTACAGCAATCGCTGGGTGCGCACCCGCTCCCTCGACGACCTCGTCCCCGCGTTCGGCCGAGCGGAGGAGCCGGCCTCGGCGGGGCTCGCCGACCTGGGCGCCGACGGGTTGCTGGCCCTGAGCGACACGGGACGCCCCTGGCGCGTCGATCCCAAGACGCTGGAGACCATCGGCCCCGACCTGCTCGACGCACCCGGGGTCTCGATGGTGCTGCCCCACGTGACCCGCGTTGACGGCCGGCCGGTGACCGTCGGAACCCGGTGGGACGACCCGACGCTGACGTTCCTGGAGCGCGGCGACGACGGGCACTGGCGCGCAACGGGCGAGTACGTCACCGAGAGGCGGCCGTACCTGCACGACTTGCGGGTCGTCGACGGCCGCGTGATCACCCTCGACCTGCCCTTGCGCCGGCACGAGCGCGGCATCGAATGGGAGCCCGAGGCCGGCGCGGCGATCGCGCTGGCAGAGCGGACCGGCACGGGCGCGGTGGTGGCCGACGTGACGCCCGCCTACGTGTCGCATCTGGCCGCCGCGTGGTCGGAGGGGCCGACCGTGCACGTCGTCGGCTGTCGCCGGCGCGTGCCGGGGATCAGCGCCGGCGAGGACAATCCGTTTGACCACACGGCGGGGTCGCTGCGGCGCTGGAGCATCGACACGCGCCACGGCCGCGTCGCCGAGACCGAGATCGACGATGAACAGTGCGACTTCCCGACCCTGCTTGCGGACGGGCGGCGGGTGGTCGTGACCCGCCCGACTGGGCACAACTACACCGTGGCGCGCGGGGTGTCGGCGATCGACATGACCACCGGCGGGCGCGAGGACCACGACTTCGGGCCCGGGCGCTTCGGCGGCGAGATGGTCTCGCTCGGCGACGTCGGGGGTCAGGCGCTCGTGGCGGGCTTCGTGCACGATTCGGGCCGCGACGCTGCCGAGCTGCTGCTCCTCGACGCCGGCGATCTCGCCGCCGGGCCCGTGGCCAGGCTGTGCCTGCCGGTGCGCGTGCCGTACGGCCTGCACGGGACCTGGCTCCCGGCCTAAGTGCTCCCCGCCGCAAGCTCCGCCGCGTTTGGCGGCTGCAAACCTTCGTCGGCCTTCGTCCTCGGTCGCGCGCGTACTTTTCAAGTACGCCGCGCTCCCTGCGTCCTCGGCCGACTCGGTTTTCGCTCGCCAAACTGCGACGGAACCTGCGCCGGGAAGCACTAGTGCTCCCCCTCAGCTCTCCGCCTCCTCGCCCAGAAGGCTCCGCTGGTCGAGGACGTACAGGAGGGCCAGCGCCGGCACCACGATCACGACGGCCACCCCGAAGAGGATGAGCACCGCCGTGAGGGTGCCGCTCGCGCCGGCGCCCTCCTCGATCGTCAGCGTCTCCGGCAGCAGGTACGGGTACTGCGCCGTTCCCCAGCCCCAGATCACGGCCACCACGGCGCCGACCGCGAGCGGGCGCACGCCCCGGCGCGCACCACGCATGAGCAGGAGCAGGGCGCCCGCGCCGCAGACGACCGAGACGACCACGAGGGGCAGGCCCTCGCTGGTCAGACCGTCGTAGAGGTAGCGGGCGTCTGAGCGCAGGACCACGATCCCGGCCGCGGCGACGACTCCCGCCACCACCGCGGCGCCGATCGCCCGGGTCGCGAAGTAGCGCTCGAGGCCGGTGTCGCCGAAGCGACGGGCGTCGCTAACCAGGAACACCGCCGCGAGATAGGCCCCGGTGACCACGAACAGCGCACCGATGAGCAGGGAGACGGGATTGAGCCAGCTGGTGACCGGATCGCCGGTCGCGTTGCCGATCGGCACCCGCCCGGACCCGACGGCGCCGGCCACGGTTCCCATGAAGAACGGGGTGAGGATTGACGAGACCGCAAAGGCGGCGTCCGCGAGACGCCGGGCCGCAGGCCTCTCCGCCACCCGGTGGAACGCGAAGCCGGCACCGCGCAGCACGATCCCGAGGGCGGCGAGGCAGAGCGGGATGAACAACGTCGACATCACCGCTCCGAACGCCTCGGGGAAGCCTGTCCACAGGGTCACCAGCACGAAGATCAGCCACACGTGGTTCGCTTCCCAGACCGGCCCGATGGCCCGGTCGATGAGGCTTCGGACCCGCTCGCCCCGGCCGGCCAGGAGCGCCCAGAGTCCCGAGCCGAAGTCGGCGCCTCCGAAGACGGCATACAGGGTCAGCCCGACCCACAACACACCTGCCACGGCGTCCGCGCTGCTCAAGCCGGCTCCTCGGGCGACTCTCTCGGGGTGGACAGCGGTCCGTACGGAACGTCCACGTCGTCGGCGGCGCGCCAGCGCCGTGTCATCGCACGCAGAACCATGACCGTGGCGATCCCCAGGGCGGTGTAGAGGACGAGTACGACGGCCAGGCTCACCCACACGCCGCTGGCCTGCGTGACCGCGTCCTCGGTGCGCATCACCTCGTACACGATCCACGGCTGGCGGCCCACCTCGGTCACGATCCAGCCGCACTCGAGCGCGGCGACGGCGGCCACGCCGGAGACGGCCGTAGCCCTTAGGAACCAGGGCGTCTTCGGGATGTCGCGCCGGCGCCACCAGGAGATGCCGAGCCAGAGCCCGAGGAGGATCAGCGCAGAGCAGATGCCCACCATGGCGTCGAAGGCCCAGTGGAGAAGGGTGTTCGCCGGCGGCCGGTCCTCGGGCGGCACGGTGTCGAGGCCGATGACCTTTGTGTCGGTGCTGAAGCCGACGAGGAAGGAGTCGAACCCGGGAATGCCGATCCCGCCCTTCACACCGTCCGCGGTGCACCTGCCGCCTAGGTATTCCGTCACGTGCGTGTGTGTCTTCTGCACGCACTCCATTGCGGCGAACTTGATCGGCTGGTCCTTGGCAATCGACCGGGCGGCGGTGTCCCCGACCGCGAACTGGATCGGCGTGACGATCACGGCGATCGTCAACGGGATCAGCAGGCCGAGCCGGTGGTGGCGATCCACCCGTCCCCTGAGCATGCCGACGGCGTACACGGAGGCTACGAGGAAGCCCGTTACCAGGTAGGCCGCGAGGATCATATGCGGCGCCTCGTAGGCCACCGCTCCGTTGAAGAAGGCGTCCAGCGCGTTGACGTCCGTGACCGTCCCGTCCGAGGCGAGCTTGAATCCGTCGGGTTGGTTCATCCACGAGTTCGCGGCCACGACCGACCAAGCGCCGCCGAGACCGGCGATGGCCACCGGCACGCCCGTCCAGAAGTGCACCCACCCCGACAGGTGCTTCCAGCCGTAGATGTAGATGGCTATGAAGATCGCCTCGGTGAAGAAGAAGATCCCCTCGAGAGCGAAGGGCAGCCCGAAGACGTCGCCGAAGCGGCGCATGAACTCCGGCCACAGGAGGCCCATCTCGAACGAGAGCACGGTCCCGGTGATCGCCCCCACGATGAAGGTCACGGCCGCCACCTTCGACCAGCGCTGAGCCAGCCCGAGCGCGACCGCGTCGTTGCGACGCAGCCCCAGGTAGTTGGCCACGAGGATGATCGCCGGGAAGCCCACTCCGATGGAGGCAAGGATGATGTGGAAGCCGAGCGTGAAGGCCATTTGGCTCCGTGCGGCGCCGAGATCGGCTGCCAGCGGAATGAAGTCGGCGCTCACCGCGAGTGACTCTCCCACTTGGCTCGGTCGATGCCCCAGCGGCTCGTGAAAGCGCTGCCGGGCTCGAGCCGGACCAGCGCCTCACCGCTGCGAAACGCGTTCGGAGCGCAGGTCATGGGCTCGACCGCCAGGCTGCGCCGGGCGACGTCGGGGACGGGATCCCCCGTGAACAGCATCAGGTACTGATAGGCGCCGTCGACCCAGAGTGTGAGCTCGCGTTCGGGACCCGTGAGCGTGACCCGGGCCAGGCCGTCCGCATCTCGCTCAAGGTCGGTGAACGCATGGTCGAGGCGCGTGGTGGCGATCGGCCGCGGCCGGCGGAAGTCGTACTCCGTGCCCTCGACCGGCTCCGAGCCCACCGGTATGCCACGCTCGTCGGCCAGGAGCACGGTTCGTCCGGGCGCCGTCAATACCGCCGAATCGACCTTCGGCGAACCGGCCCTGAGATACGGATGGGCACCCGCGCCATAGGGACACGCCCTGGTCCCGACATTCGTTGCCGTCGTGGTCACGCGCAGGCCCTCGTCGGAGAGGAGGTACTCGATGCTGATGGAGAGCGAGAACGGATACCCGGGCTGGGGGTGAAGCGCGTGCTCCATCACCACCCGGTGGGGGTCGTGCTCAGGCGCTTGCCAGGCGGCCCAGCGCACCAGGCCGTGGATCGCGTCCTGCTCCTCGGGGTCGTCGATCGGGAGCTGATGGCGCTGCCCCTCATACTCGTAGCTGCCGTCCTCGATTCGGTTGGGCCACGGGAGCAGCACCTGACCACGCCCCGCGCGGCTCATCTCGTCGAGCGCATAGCCGTCGAGGATGTCGTGACCGGCGGCGGAGTAGGCCCTCAACCCTCCGCCGACCTCCACGACCACGGCCCGCTGATCTGCGAGCACGATCTCGAACTGCTCCCCCGACGGGGGGTTCGTCATTGGTCGGCTTGAGCCGCAGGCGGCTCCCGCTCGACGCTCGCGAGCTCGCCCTCGATCAGAGCGCTCCGGCGCTCGCCGAAGCGAGCCCCGATCCACCTGAGGAGCACCTCGACCCGACGGCCGGTCTGGCCGCCGAGGTAGTAGAGGTGAACGCCGAGGTAGGTGAAGAAGGCGGGCCGGCCCCACAGCTCACGTCCGCGGATCTCGCACACAGCCTTACCCTTGCCGACGACGGCGAGGGCGCCCTTGTCGAAATACTTGAACGGCGTGGAGGCCCCGGGCCGGCCCTCGGCGATCCCCTTGGCGACATGGTGGGCTTGCTGGATGGCAACCGTTGCGAGTCCGGGAAGGGGCTTGCCGCCCGGTCCCTCGAGGGAGGCGGCGTCGCCAATCACCGAGATCTCGGGGTGGCCGGGGACCGTCAGGTCAGGATTGACCTCGACGCGCCCGCCACGGTCGGTGCTCGCACCGGTCGCGCGAGCGATGGCGCCGGTGAGCGGGTCGGCGTGGACGCCGGCGGCCCAGATGACCGTTCTGGTGTCGATCCGCTCTGTCGCTCCGCCGATCTCGATCGTCACGCCGCGCGCGTCGATGGCGGTGGCACGTGCGCCCTCGCGAACGGTCACGCCAAGCTCGGCGAGCTGCTGAGCGACCTTCCCCGAGAGCCTCTCACTGAAGGCGGAGACGACGCGCTCGCCCGCGTCGAGCAGGATCACTTGCGCGTCCCCGGGGTCGATTCCGCGGAACTGGCGCTTCATCGCGTCGGCGGTGATCGCCAGCTCGCCCGCGACCTCCACACCCGTGGGCCCGCCGCCGATGACGACGAACGTCAGCCATTCGGCGCGCGCCGCCGGGTCGTCGGTGCGCTCGGCTTCCTCGAAGGCACCGTAGAAGCGCTTCCGCAGGTCGACGGCGTCCACGAGCGTCTTGAGACCGCACGAGACGTCCTTCCACTCGTCATGGCCGAAGTAGGACGTCTGCGCGCCGCACGCGACGATCAGGCTGTCGTAGTCGAGGCGGTCGCCACGGTCGAGGACAACCTGACGATGCTCGGCGTCGACGTCGGTGACCTCGGTCATCAGGAAAGTGGTGTTGGAGCCGCGTTTGAGCGCAGGACGGAGCGGCGCGGCGCAGTCGCTCGGGGCCAGCGCGCCCGCCGCCACCTGGTAGAGGAGCGGCTGGAAGAGGTGGTGGTTCATGCGGTCGACGATCGTCACGTCGACGTCGAGATCGACGTCGGCGTGGCGCAGCTTGAGCGCAGCGGCCAGTCCGCCGAACCCGCCGCCGACGATCACGACGCGGCGCCGCCCTGCAGCTTCGGCGTCAGGCGGCATGGCCGGGCTCACTCCCTGAGCTCTCCGTGCCCAGCCGCTCGAGCAGGTGATCGCCGACCCGCAGCGCGTTGGCCATCGCGGTGAGCGCCGGGTTCACCGCGCCGATGCTGGGGAAGAAGCTCGTGTCGACGACGTACAGGTTGTCCAGCTCGTGCGCGCGGCAGTTGGTGTTGAGCACGGAGTCGGCCGGATCGGTCCCGAACCGGCAGGTGCCGGCCTGGTGAGCGCAGCCCGCCACCGGGATCTCGTTCTTGAGGTAGGCGTGCCGCGGGACGAGGTGATCGGAGTGCATGCCGCAGTGGGCGAGCAGCGACTTGAGCTTGTGGTAGAGGCGCTTCTTGGGCTCCTCGTTGGTCTGGGTGTAGCTCAATCGGATGTGCCCCTCGCGGTCCAGGGTGACCCGGTTCTCCGGCCGCGGCAGGTCCTCCGTCGAGAGCCAGAAGTCGACAGCGTGGCGGGCCATGCTCTCGAGTGTGCGTGTGGGCGCGAGCTTGGTCTCGAGCGGCTTCTCGCCGCGGTACATGGGCGCGGAGGACTTGCCGACCATCTGGATGTTGCCCAGCGGATACTCGAAATCGTCGCTGCCGAAGTAGAAGTCGTTGACGCCGAGTGTCTTCTGAAAGACGGTCGGGTTCTCTTCCTTGGAAAGAGCGAGAACCGCCTGGCTGTTGTGGAAGGTGTAGTTGCGTCCGAGCTGATCGGAGCGGTTGGAGAGCCCGTTTGGGTGCTTCTCCGTGGCTGAGGCGAGCAGCAGCTTGGCCGAGTTGGCCGCTCCCGCGGATACGACGACGATGTCCGCGCTGAAGGTCTCCACGCCGCCGTCGTGCTCCACGGCGACCTCGTTCACCTCGGTGCCGGCGGGGTTCGTGTGCAGCGCCACCGCCCGCGCGTTCGTAAGCAGGGTGACGTTCGGATGCTCGAGGGCCGGCCGTACCGCGAGCACCTCGGCGTCGGACTTCGCATGCACCAGGCAGGGAAAGCCGTCGCAGGTCGGGCAACGGACGCAGTTGCTGTAGGGCATGGACGCCTCATTGAGCATGACCCCGCAGGGCGCGTGGAACGGCTGGTGACCGGCGGCCGCGAGGTCCTCGGCCAGTTGCTGGATACGTGGCTCGTGCGAGACCGCTGGGAACGGGTACGGGGCACTGGCCGGCGGGTCGGTCGGGTCCTCGCCGCGAGCGCCGTGCACCTGATAGAGCCGCTCGGCCTCGGTGTAGTAGGGCTCCATCTCGTCGTAGCCGATGGGCCAGGCGGGCGAGATCCCGTCGTGATGGCTCAGCTCGCCGAAGTCCCGCTCGCGCAGCCGGTACAGCGCCGCGCCATAGAGCTTCGTCGCGCCGCCGACGAAGTAGTGCACCTGAGGCTGGAAGGCCTTGGCCGTGTCCCCGTCATACCAGGTGTCCGCCGAGATGTACCGGTTGTCGATGAACACCTCGCCGGCGGACCAGTTCTGCGGCTCACGAGGGAGCCAGTCGCCGCGCTCGAGCAGAAGGATGCGCTTGCCCGATGGCGCGAGGCGATGTACGAGCGTGCCGCCGCCGGCCCCGCTGCCGATAACGATCACATCGTAGGAGCTCATCCCGTGTACTCCTCCAGTCGCTCCTGGAGGATGATTCGCGCGCCCGCCTCGATCAGCGCGAGGTGCGAGAACGCCTGCGGGAAATTGCCCAGGTGTCTGCCCGTGCTGGTATCGAACTCCTCGGCGTAGAGGCCCAGGGGCGAGGCGATGCTGAGCAGCCGCTCCATCAGGTCGCGGGCGCGCTGGCGGTCGCCGACGATCGCCAGCGCCGACACGAGCCAGAAGGAGCAGATCAGGAAGCTCCCCTCCTTGCCGGACAGGCCGTCATCGGTCTCGTCGGTGCGGTAGCGCAGGACGAAGCCGTCCTCGGTCAGGTCGTCGGCGATCGCCTCGACGCTCTTTCGCAACCGCTCGTCGTCAGCCGGCAGGAAACCGAATAGCGCCGCCAGCAGAGTGGACGCGTCGAGCGCGTCCGTCTCGTAGTGCTGACGGAGGACGCCGTCGCGAACGCCGTGTTCGAGGATGTCCGCCTTGATCTCGTCGGCGGTGCCGCGCCAAGTCTTGCGGAGCGCCGAGTCGCCGCCGATTTCGGCCAGTTTCGAGGCGCGGTCGAGCGCGACCCAGCACATCAGCTTCGAGGACACGTAGTGCTGAGGGTCGCCGCGGGCCTCCCAGATGCCCTGGTCGGGATTCCGCCACACCTGGGTCGCGCACTCCGCCTGGCTCTGGACGATCGGCCACAGCCTTCGCGGCATGCGTTGGCTCCGGCGGGTGTGAAGCAGGATCGAGTCCAGCGCCGCGCCGAACACGTCGTTCTGGCGCTGGTCGAACGCCCCGTTGCCGATCCGCACCGGGTGGGCTCCCGCGTACCCGGACAGCTCGTCTCGCGTCGACTCGGTCAGGTCGCGGCGCCCGTCGATCCCGTACATGATCTGCAGCGCCCCGTCCTCGTTCGGCTCGAGGTCGGCCACGAACTGCATGAACTCGTCAGCCTCCCAGTCCAGATTCAAGAAGTGCAGCGCCTGCAAAGTGAAGGTCGAGTCCCGGATCCAGGTGAAGCGGTAGTCCCAGTTGCGCTCCCCACCCGGCGTCTCGGGCAACGACGTCGTGAGCGCGGCTACCGTGGCCCCGGTGGGCATATAGGTGAGGCCCTTGATCGCAAGCGCCGAGCGCTCGAGCGCCGGACGCCAGCGGTGATCGACGGGGCGAGCCCGGTGCAGCCATTCGCGCCAATAGCGCGTGGTGGCGGCGAGCCGACCGCTGGCCTCATCGATGTTCTGCGGCGAGGCAAGGGCCTCGGCCCAAGAGAGCGAGCAGTACACCTGCTCGCCCTGCTTGAGGTTGTGGCGTGCCCTCACCCGCTCGCCCTCGATCCCGAGCGCCATGTCGGTCCGCAGCCTGATCGTCTGGCCGGCGCCCGTCGCGTCGGCGACGTGCCGGCTGTCGTCGACGAGCGACCACTCCGCCGGCGTGCGCCCGTAGTCGAAGACCGGCTCGCACACCAGATCGACCTCGACGCTGCCCTCAATGCAAAGGACAATGCGCACGAGCATGTGGTCGCCGTCCTCGTCGGCAGGGGGCCGGGTGTGCGGCGTGACCTCGTCCTCATGATCCCGCGGGCCCATGGTCAAGGCGTCACGGACCATGATCCAGCCGGTCGGCGTGTTCCACGTCGTGAGAAGGGTGTTCGTACCGGGCTCATAGATGCGCGCCGCCGGGACGTTGACCCCGAACGGACCCACCCGGAACGAGCCCGCCTGGCGGTCGAGCAGCGTGCCAAAGACGCTCGGCGAGTCGAAGCGCGGAACGCAGAGCCAGTCGATCGACCCGTCCGGCGCCACCAGCGCGCCCGTGTGGCAGTTGGACAGGAACGCGTAATCGGCGATCGGCGGGAACGGCGAGGGTGCCGCGGCGCTCTGCGGCGTGGCGGCTTCCGCCGGCTTGTTCACGACGCCACCCAGGGACCGTGCCACCGGCCCTGCCCGGCGACGAGGTGGTCCGCTTCCGTCGGGCCCCACGATCCCTTCGCGTACTCGTGCACGGGCGGGGGCGCGTCGAGGAGCGGCTGCATCACGCGCCAGCATTCCTCGACGCTGTCTTGTCTCTTGAAGCGCTTGCTGTCGCCGATCATCGCGGCGTGGAGAAGCACCTCGTATGGCGTCGCGCCCTCGCCCCCCTCCTCGGCGAACTCCATGTCCAGGTTGATCGGCTCGGGCTGCATGCCGTCGGCGCGCTTGGCATCGATAAGCAGTCTGATCCCGGTCGTCGGGTCGAGCTTGACGACGAGCTGATTCGGCGCCGGGCCCTCGGGTCCGGCGACGCCGAGGCCGAGTCGGGGCGGGTCCTTGAAAACGAGCCGCAGCTCCGTCTGCGTGATCGGGAGACACTTACCGGTGCGGATGAAGAACGGGACGCCGGACCAACGCCAGTTCTCGATCTCCAGGCGCAGGGCGGCGTAGGTCTCCGTCGTCGAGTCCGCGGCGACGCCGTCGATCTCGCGGTACCCGTCGTACTGCCCGCGAACATAGTGGGCGGGGTCGCCGGCGGGCATGGCCTGGAATACCGAGACGATCGAGTTCTTCAGCGTCGTCGCATCCCCTGTGGCCGGCGGTTCCATCGCGGCGGCTGCGACCACCTGCATGAGGTGGTTGACGACCACGTCGCGAAGCGCGCCGACAGGGTCGTAGAAGTGTCCGCGATCCTCGACCCCGAAGCTTTCGGCCATCGTGATCTGAACCGACGAGACGTAATTGCGGTTCCAGATCGGCTCGAACATCGTGTTCGCGAACCGCAGATAGAGGATCTCGACCAGTCCCATCTTGCCCAGGAAATGGTCGATCCGGTAGAGCTGCGACTCGTCCAGGTGCTCGTGCACCTGCTCGTCCAGCGCAGCCGCCGACGCGACGTCATGACCGAACGGCTTCTCAACCACCACGCGCGCCGACCCGGTCAAACCCGCGTCGGCAAGCCCCTTGATCACCATGCCGAACAGCGAGGGCGGGATCTCGAGGTAGAACACCGGGCTGCGCGCGTCTCCGATTGCCCCGGCGACGCGCTTGTAGGTGTCGTCGTCGCCGAAGTCGCCGGGCACATAGGACAACCGCGCGGCGAAGCGCTCGAATATCCCGTCATCGATCGTCTCGCCGCAATCCGCGATCCACTTTCGAGCGTGCTCTCGCAGCTGCTCGACCGTCCAATCGTCTCCCGCCACTCCCACGATGGGGCAGCTCAGCAGGCCGCGGCGCTCGAGACGGTAGAGCGAGTGAAACGTCATGACCTTGGCCAGGTCGCCGGTGATTCCGAATACGACGAACACGTCGGCGGGCTGGGCGCCGTTCGGAGTGGTACTCATGCAAACGGAGTCTGCGACCGTGCGAAACGTGTTGCATCACCCTCATCGGGTGATTCATGGCCGGTTGGGTGCCCCTACGCTCCGCGCGTGGACATGACCGCGCACGAGTTCCGCGAGCTCTTCGACGCGGTCTCCAACTGGGGTCGTTGGGACGACGATGGCGAGCGAGGGGCGCTCAACCATCTCACGCCCGCTCGGACCCGAGCGGCGACGGAGCTGGTTCGCAGCGGGGTCACGATCACGCTCGCTCAGCCTCTAGAGACCGAGGCAAGCGGCTCGACGTGCCCGAGCCCGCCGACCACCACATGACGATGCTGACCGATGTGGACATCGGCTCGGGGTCGCTGCGTTTCGCCAAGGACTACGTCGGGCTCGACTACCACAACGACGGCCACAGTCACATCGACGCCTTCTGCCACGTGGCCTTCGACGGGTCGCTCTTCAACGGCGAGCCGGAGGGCTCGGTCACCGCGCATGGCGCCGAGGTCGGGACCATCGCCGTACTCAAAGACGGGCTGGTCGGGCCGCGGCGTGCTGCTCGACGTGCCGCGCGTTCGCGGCGTGGCTTGGCTCGAGCCGGGCGAGCACGTCTTCGTGGAAGACCTCCAGGCGGCGGAGCGCGAGCAGGGAGTGGAGGTCGGGACTGGCGACGTCCTGCTCGTGCGCACGGGCCACGCGCGCCGCCTGGCCGAGCGTCGAGCCGTGGGATACGCGTACGGCGAAGGCGGGGCTGCACCCCACGACAGCGTCGTTCCTCGCGGAACGGCAGGTCGCCGCACTCGGCTCCGACGGCAACAACGACACCGCCCCGAGCACCACCGAGGGCGTGGCTTTCCCCATCCACGTGCTCGCGCTCAACGCCATGGGCGTCCACCTGTTCGACTACCTGCAGTTCGAGGACGTCGTGCGGGAATGCGAGGCGGTGGCGGCGCTGGGAGTTCCTGTTCGTGGCGGCTCCGCTTCGGATTGTCGGCGGCACTGGCTCGCCACTCAACCCGACCGCGATCTTCTGAATCGTGCCGGTACACACGAAGGGCGCGAGGCCGGCGCGAGGACCTCGCGTAGTCGGCGAGCCGCGCTGGCCGATGGCGGCGGCCGTCCTTACCACAATGGTCCTGACCGCGGTGCTCCCCGACGAGCAAAGGGCTCTCCCCGCCTGGCTTCCGCTGCTGATCGAGGGGCTCTTGCTCGCCGCCCTGATCGCCGGTGACCCGGGCGCGATCGACCGCCGCTCGAGGCTGCTGCGGGCGCTATCGGTCTTCCTCGTATCGATGCTCGTGGTCAGCGCGCTGGCCGCCACGGCCCTGCTCATCGACGCCCTGATCAACGGGGGTCCGCAGACCCAGTCGGCCGGTCACCTGCTCACCGTCGGGGCGATCGTCTGGGGGGCCAACAACATCGCGTTCGCGCTGCTCTACTGGGAGCTCGACAGTGGCGGGGCGGCTGCCCGCGCTCACCGGTTTCGGCAAGACCCGGATTTCGCCTTCCCCCAGCAGATGAACCCTGATCTCGCTCCCGCCGACTGGCGCCCGCAGTTCGTCGACTACCTGTACCTGGGCTTCACCAACGCCACCGCCTTCAGCCCGACCGACGCCATGCCGATGGCGCCCTGGGCCAAGATCGCGATGGCGGTGCAGGCGCTCATATCGTTGGCGATCCTTGGGCTGGTCATCGCCCGCGCTGTGAATCTGTTCGCCTAGTGGTCCGATGTGGGTTCGGTGTTGGGTGCTCGGCGCTGCGCAAGCGGCCGCGTGCCGGGGCGGGCGGTCCTAACGACAGCAACCAGGGCGGGTGACCGCGGTCGCCGCGCTGTCGCTCCGGTCGCGGTGCTGAAACAGCGGCGGTCGGGCGGGCTGGGCGCGGCCGCCCGGTGGGGAGCATTGCCGCTTTTTCCCCCTATACGGGGGTAAATCGACCACAGCGGCCTCCGAACCGGTTACGGCAGCGGCACAACGCCCACAACACGGCCGCGTCCACCCTTGTTTGCCGCCGTTCAAAAACGCTGGTCCCTGACACCCGGCGGCTCGCGCGGCGCACCAAGGGTTAGGCAAACCCTCGAACTCACATAACCCCTGTAGTCCCACAACAGTCGCGGGATACCTCGATCCTTCATCCGATCGGGATGAGGATCGCGCACGCCGAGTCTGCTCCGATTGCGTGACGTGGCGCAGGACGATCAACTGGGCGTAGGGCCGGCCGGCGAGAGCTCGACCGCTCCTAAGCGTTCGGGAGCGGTGCTCATCGCGCTCATCCTGGTCGCGGCGGTGGCGAACCTCAACCTTGCCGTCGCCAACGTCGCGCTGCCGGACATCGGCAAGGCTTTCGACGCCGGGCAGACCGCCCTCAACCTCGTGGCGGTGGGCTATTCGCTGGGCCTGGCGGCGTCGGTGCTCTACCTGGGCGCGCTGGGCGACCGCCACGGGCGCAAGCTGATGCTGCTGCTGGGCACCGGCCTGTCGATTCCCATCTGCCTGGTTGCCGCATTCGCGCCGTCGATCGAGGTTCTGTTCTTCGCCCGGCTCGTCGGCGGCGTTGCGGCGGGCATGGCCTATCCGACAACGCTGGCGCTGATCACGGCGTTGTGGTCGGGTCCGGCGCGGACGAAGTCGATCGCGCTGTGGTCGGCTCTCGGTGGTGCGATCGCTGCCCTTGGGCCGTTGCTATCGGGGGCGCTGCTCACAGGCTTCGACTGGGGCTCCGTGTTCGTAGTCACCCTGCCGCTCGCGGTGGTCGCCCTCTTCATGGCCTTTCGCTATGTGCCCGCCCACGTCAACGAGGCGAGCGACCCTGTGGACAACCTCGGTGGCATCCTGTCGATCCTGCTCGTGGCGGCGCTGGTGCTGGCCATCAACTTCGCACCCGTGCCGAACGAGGGCGCGCTGGCCTTGGGACTGGGCGCCGTGGCCGTCGCCGCGGCGGCCGCGTTCCTGATTCGTCAGCGCCGGGCGCGATCGCCGCTCTACGACCTTGCGGTGGCGGGCAGGCGGATCTTCTGGGTGGCGGCGTGCGCCGGCATCATCGTGTTCGGCACGCTCATGGGAGCGATGTTCATAGGCCAGCAGTTCCTTCAGAACGTGCTGGGCTATTCGACGCTCGACGCCGGCTTGGCGATCCTCCCCGCCGCCGTGTTCATGGTTGTGGTTGCACCACGCTCGGCGAAGCTGGTGGAGCTCCGAGGAGCTCGCTTCACGCTGCTCGCCGGCTACCTGTTCTGTCTCCTCGGCTTCCTCGCGATGCTGCTGCTCTGGAAGGAGGACATCTCCTACTGGAAGGTGGGTCTGGGCTACGCCCTGATCGGGATCGGAGTCGGCCTCGCCGGCACGCCGGCCTCACATTCGCTCACCGGGTCGGTGCCGGTGCGCCGCGCCGGAATGGCGTCGGGAACGGCCGACCTCCAGCGCGACCTGGGCGGCGCGATCATGCAGTCGATCCTCGGCGCGGTGCTCACCGCGGGCTACGCGACGGCGGTGGGCAACGCGATCGCCGACGCCCCGAACAAGAATCAGATCACCGACAGCGTGCAGGCCGAACTTCAGAAGTCATTTTCCAGCGCGGCCACCACCGCGGAGAAGTACCCGAAATACGACAGCGAGATCATTGCCGCGGCGAAGTCGTCGTTCCTTCAGGGCGACGAGTGGGCCTACATGGCCGGCATCGTCGCCATTCTGCTCGGCGCGGTGATGATCTTCTTCCTCTTCCCCAAGAAGGAGAGAGAAGAGGCGCTGCTCGAGCAGTACCACGCCGAGGACATCTCAGCGCAAGCCGGACCGGCTGCTAGACCACCGCTGCCGGCGGATCACGCCCGTCAATGACCGCGACCACGTTCTCGGCGCACAAGCGCGCCATTGCGTCCCTGGTCGCCGCGGTCGCCGACCCAAGGTGCGGCAGGAGCACCGTATTGGGCAGTTCGAGGAGGTCCGGCGGCACCCGTGGCTCGTGCTCGTATACATCCAGACCGGCCGCACCGAGATGCCCCGCCTTGCAGCGCCTCGATCAGCGCGGTCGTGTCGACGACCGCACCACGGCTCGTGTTAATGAGAATCGCTCCGCGCTGCATATGCGCCAAGGCGCGTGCATCGATCAGGTGCCGGGTGGCGCTGTTGAGAGGGACGTGGAGGCTCACGAACTCCGACGCGGCCAGCAGGTCCTGGAGCTCGCGCCGCTCCACGCCGCGCGGTAAGCGAGGCGCCAGAGCGCGAGGCCACCAGGAGTCGCACCTCGAAGCCGCGCAACAGCGTCGCCACCCTGCGGCCGATGCGCCCGAAGCCCACGAGTCCGACGGTTGCTCCGGCCAGCTCCCGGCCGAGCAGCTCCTGCTCCGCCTGTGCCCACTCGCCGCGGCGCATCATGGCGTCGGCCTCGGCCATCCGCCGCCCGCAGGCCAACATCAGGGCAACCGCGAGCTCTGCAGTCGCATTGGTGAGCACCCCGGGCGTGTTCGTGACGCGGACCCCTCGCGCGCGTGCCGCCTCCAAGTCGACGTTGTCGTGTCCGACTCCGAAGTTCGCGACCACCTTCAGCGAGCTGCCGACGCTGTCGAGCAACGCTTCGTCGAATGGGATGCTCGGGTCGGCGACGATCGCGTCGGCGCCGGCAGCGTGGCCTCGCAGCCAGGCCTGCCGGGATTCCGTGCCGGCGGCCTCGATGGTGAACCGCTCACTCAGTAGCTCGAGCCCGGCCGCCGGCAGTGCGGCAACGACGACGACTCTCGGTGGCTCGGTCATCAAGGCAGAGAGTCTCCTCCCTAGAGCATGACGAAGGCCGGCGGCAGGACGGGCAGGAGGCTGCTCACCGAAGATCATCCTCATAGGGCGAAGCATCCGCGCACGCGCGCAGGTACGGTCGATTCGTGGTCGGGGGGACACCTTGATTGGTCACGCGCTCGCCTTCGCTCCGCGGATGGCCGGTCGCATCGTCTGGGACCGCTGGATCGCCATCGGGTTCGCCGTCGGGTCGACCTGCTTCTTCATCGGTCCCTTTCCGGGTTTCGTGAACCTCGTCGGCACCGGCGCCGACGGTGCGGTGTTCTTCGCCGGCTCGATCTTCTTCACGCTCGCTGCGCTGCTCGAGATGCGCGAATCCACACTGAGACTCGGCCGCTGGGCCGCCGACCCGTCGTGGTGGAGCGCGTCCGTTCAGTTTCTGGGCACCTTGCTGTTCAACCTCAGCACGTTCGAGGCAATGCAGGAGGGGCTGTCCACCGACCAGGAGAAGCGCCTGGTTTGGGCACCCGACCTGTTCGGCTCGACGGCCTTTCTCGTCTCGGGGCTGCTGGCCTACCGCGTAGCAAGCCGAGCCCGGCGGGGCTCCGGCGGCACTCGGCGTGAGTGGAGGATGGCGGTCGTGAATCTGGCGGGCTGCGTTCTCTTCGGGATCTCCGCCGTCGCGTCCTACATCGTCCCTTCCAGCGGCTCGATACTCGACCTTGCTGCAGCCAACTGGACCACCGCCCTGGGGGCACTGTGCTTCCTGGCCGGCTCCCTGATGCTTCTACCGCACACACCCGTCCCAAGGAGACTTGATCATGCAGGCCGATGACCAGCAGGCCCAGCTGCGTGAGCAGATCGACGCGGTCGCCGCAAAGTTCGGCAACCGCTTCCTGCTCGAGCCGGCGCCCGACGAACACCTGCCCGAGCATGGGATGCCCGCCGTGGAGGCCATGCGGCTGATCGGCGAGGAGCTCATCCTCGACGGGCTCCCGATGCGCAACCTGGCGACCTTCGTCACCACCTGGATGGAGCCCGAGGCCCAGCGAGTCATCGCCGAGAACCTGCACAGGAACTTCATCGATCACGCCGAGTATCCACAGACCGCGGAGATCGAGCAGCGCTGCATCCGCATACTCGCCGACCTGTTCAACGCGCCGGGGGAGACCACGGGTGCCCGTACGCAGGGTTCGTCGGAGGCGATCATGCTGGGTGCGCTCTCGCTCAAGTGGAAGTGGCGGGCCCGGCGCGAGAAGGCGGGCAAGGACAGCACACGGCCCAACCTCGTCTTCGGCGGGGACGTTCACGTGGTGTGGGAGAAGTTCTGCCGCTACTTCGACGTCGAGCCGCGCATCATCCCCCTTCAGCCCGACAAGTACACGATCGGACCCGAGGACGTCGAGCCCCATGTCGACGAGAACACGATCGGCGTCGCCGCGGTGCTCGGCACGACCTTCACCGGGCACGCAGACGACATCGTCGGGATCAACGACCTGCTGGTCTCGCTGAAGGGGGACAAGGGGATCGACGTGCCGCTTCACGTTGACGGCGCCAGCGGTGGATTCGTCTGGCCGTTCCTATACCCCCATACGGAATGGGACTTCCGGCTCGAGCAGGTTCGGTCGATCAACGTCTCGGGTCACAAGTTCGGACTGGTCTACCCGGGGATCGGCTGGCTGGTGTTCAGAGAGAAGAGCGACCTGGCGGAGGATCTCGTGTTCTACGAGAACTACCTGGGCAAGACCGACGCGACCTTCACGCTGAACTTCTCCACCGGCTCCGCGATGGTGCTGGCCCAGTACTACAACTTCGTGCGCCTGGGGTTCGCGGGCTACCGGTTCATCATGGAGACGATGATGGCGAACACCCGCACGCTCGCGCAGCGGATCACCGAGATCGGCGAGTTCCGGTTGATCGGCGAGGGCGAGGAGCAGCTCCCGCTCGTTGCCTTCCAGCTGGATGGGGAGCACGACTACGACGAGTTCGACATCGCCTCGCAGCTGGCGGCGGAGCGGGGCTGGATGGTGCCCGCGTACACGCTTCCGCCCAACGCGGATCACGTCAAGATCATGCGCGCGCTCGTCAAGCTCACGCTCGGCCATGGGTTGGCGACCACGCTCGGCGACGACATCGCCCAGGCGTGCGACACGCTCAAGAAGAAGGGCGGCCTCCACGAGATCGACCGCAAGAGGGTGAAGACGGGAGTGGGCTACTGATCCGAGCCGGCGGTGCGCGCGGCGGCGAGCAACTCCGGAATGTGCTCGGCCAGCGCCGTCGAGTTCACGTGCTCGTTCGCCACGAGGGTTCCGCCGGTGCGCGTGACCGCGTCCTCGATGGCGCGGGTCCATCTGTGCTCGACCAGTACCGCCACCACCGACGCGCCCGGGTCGAGCGCGCGTCCGAGCTCGCGGAGGCTCTCAGCGGAGAGCCCGCTTCCACCGGGACTGAGCGCGCGCTCGGTGGCTCGGCGCCGCGCGGCCGGTTCGAGCCTGAAGCTGAGCAGGGGGGCCACGATGCCGCCCGCACCCTCACCCTGGAGATCGATCGCCACGAGCTCTCCGCTCTCGGCATCGGTGGTGACGAAAAGGGCCTCGAGGATCCGCAGTGCGCCCCCGCTCTCGATCCGCTCCAGGGCGCCCAGGAGCTGCCCTTCGAAGTCGGCGCCCGGGCCGAACCCGTAGGCGAGCAGCTGGGCTGACGGCAGCGGGGAGTCGCTCACGATTCGTCCAGCCTGACCGGTGCGCGGCGCTTCAACATCACCCCGAAAGGATGAATCCGCGACGCTGCTGGTCCAGCGCCGGCTGGCGCGGCGAAATGCTGAGTTCACCCCTTCTGGGCGAGGTCTGTGAGTCGACGAGAGACGAAGGTGGCGCCAGCGTGAGCCCACGAAAGGCAAAGGCGGACGAAGCCCTCGAGATCGACGCCCGCGACCTGTCCGATCTGTTCACCACACCGCGCTGGCTGAGGGACATGGGCCTGACCGCCTGGCTGCTCGTGGGCGTGACGCTGCTTCTCGTGGGGTCGGTGTGGATTCTCTCGCTCACGCACACCATCGTCGTGCCGGTGATCACCGCGGGCGTTGTGGCCTCAGTCGCCTCGCCGGTGGTCGGCTGGTTGGCTCGGCACCACCTGCCCCGTGGCCTCGGTGCGGCGCTTCTGATGCTCTCGATCATCGCGCTCGGCGTGGTGGTGGTAGTGGTGATCGTGGCCGGCATCGTCGGCCAGAGCGGCGAACTCAGCGCGCATCTCACGGATGCGAAGAACACGCTCGAGGGATGGCTCAAGGACCTCGGCGTCGATCCAAGCACGGCGAAGGACGCGGGGAACGACGCCAGCTCCTCGGCCAGCCAGAGCGTAAGCACTCTTCTGCATGGCGTCGCGGCTGGCGTGAAGGAGCTTTCGTCGCTTGTCTTCTTCCTCGCACTGACGGCGCTCAGCCTCTTTTTCCTGCTCAAGGACGGACCCACCATCCGGGCGTGGGGGGAGCGACACCTCGGCGTGCCCGCGACGGTGGCCCGGTCGGTCACCCAGCGGGTGCTTCAGTCGCTGCGCGGCTACTTCTTCGGCGTGACGATCGTGGCCGTCTTCAACGCGGTGGTGGTTGGTGGCGGGGCGCTTGTGCTCGGCATCCCGCAGGCCGGGACGATCGCGGCCATCACGTTCTTCGGCGCCTACGTGCCCTACCTCGGCGCCTGGGGGGCCGGAGCGTTCGCCGTGCTCATCGCGCTCGGGGGGGCCGGAACCGAGGCCGCCGTGGGCATGATCGTGATCCAGCTTTTGGCCAACGGGTTGCTACAACAGCTGGTTCAGCCCGTCGCCTACGGCGCGGCGCTCGGCATTCATCCGCTCGCCGTGCTGGTGGTGACGATCGGCGGCGGATGCCTGTTCGGTGCCGTGGGTTTGATCCTCGCCGCCCCGTTGACCTCGGCCATCACGCGGATCTCGGCGGATCTGGCGCGCTCGCGTGCCGAAGTGCCAGCCGAAGCGGAGGCTCAACGGGGCTGAAACGGCCGTTGCTCGAGGCCGCCGTCGGCGACCATGAGCGCCGTTGACTCAGGCACCTCGTCCCAGGCGCCGGGCAGGTCTGAAAAAGGCTCCGAGACCACGACCCGATCGCCCTCGCTCAGTTTCTGAAGACGTTCGTTCTCGGGATGGAGACGCTGCAGCGCCTCGACGTCGGTCGACACGAAGAGCGTGCGGCTGGCGTGCTCTGACGAGTAGCGGATCGCCCAGAGTCTTTCGCCGTCGCTGATCCCGAAGGTGCCCTGCACGGGATGTTCGACCCCGCGCTCGCGCGCCTTCGACTCAACCAGGCCGAGGGCTCGCTCCATCGCGTCCAGCGGATCCTGCTCGAGGCCCAGGGTCAGCGCGAGGTGGAAGACCAGCTCGGAGTCGGTGGATCCGGCGATGTCGTTGAAGAGCGAGGGATCAACGGCCAGCACCAGATCCCGCCGCACGGCGTGAAAGCCTCCGATAAAGCCGTTGTGAACGAAGAGCCAGCGATCGTGGCGGAAGGGATGGCAGTTGGTCTGCTGAACCGGGCTGCCGATCGCGGCGCGGATGTGTGCGAGGAATAGCGGCGTCTCGACGTGATCCCCGAGCTCGCGCATGTTGGCGTCGTTCCATGCCGGGTTCACACTGCGATAGCGGGCGGGCGAGGTGCGGTCGCGAGCGCCGTACCACCCGACTCCAAACCCGTCGCCGTTCGTGGTCTCGGCGCCCATGCGTGAGTGCAGGCTCTCGTCGATCAGGCCGTGTTGCGTGCGGTAGAGCAACTCCCCAATCAGGAGCGGCTCCCCGACATAGGCGTTCCAGCGGCACATCAGCGAGCCTGGGGACTGGCGGCCAGGATCCGGGCCTTCTCGGTCGCGTACTCCGACGCGTCGAGCAGACCGTCATCGCGCATCCGGCCAAGGCGCTCCAGCTCGTCCAGGCGTGAGTCGGCGGGTGTCGCTCCGCCTCTCGACCGTCCGCCCAGGCCCGAGAACCACCTCCGCAGGCGCTCGTTGGACTCGCGGTGGTCGGCGTCGGGAAACTCACGCATCGTCTGGCGGCGGAGAGCCTCCACGCCCGCCGCGAGCAGGCCGATCAGGACGAGCGCCGGGACCACGAGGCGGAAGGCCGGGGTGGGCGCCCAGGCGAACAGCACCAGGAGGAGCACCGCGTAACCGCCCCAGGCGAAGCGAGGCTCACGCAGGTATGGAGCCAGGCCCCGGCGTGCCCCGACCGGGCGGGGTCCCCGGAGATCAGGCGAGTCCGGAACTTCTGCACCGAGATCTGGGTGGAGAAGTTCCGAACTGGGTGCAGAAGTCATGTGCACCGGTCAGCAGGAGTCCCCTGAGATCCGGGGACTCCGCCCAGCTGCTAGGCGCTGAGCTCCGCACCCCGAGCTCGGTCGAGCCTCGCGAACAACCAGCGGTGGGCCGGGTCGGAGAGCCGGTCGTGGCCGAACCAGTAGCCCTCGGCCAGGACCACCTCGCCGAACGGCGGCTCGACCATGACGACCGGACCGTAGTCGCGCAGGTGGATGCGGGCCAGCTTCTCGGGAACGACGGCGACCATCTCCGTCCCCGCGATGACGAACGGCAGCGGCAGGAAGCCGTGGACCTGGAGCGCGACGTGGCGCGTGATCCCCAGCTCGCCGAAGGCCCGGTCGGCCGGAGTGAGGATCCCCGGGCCGAAGCCTGCGACGGCGTGCGGCACCTCGGCCAGCGCATCGAGGCTGAAGCCGCCGTCCTCCAGCCGCGGATGCTTCCGGTCCGCGATCAGCACCATCCGGTCCCGCCACAGCGGCCTGGACTCTCCCGGGAAGCCGAAGCCGAGGGGCGCGATGAGCGCGTCGAAGTCGATCAGCACCTTGTCCGAGCTGCGGATGTCCGGGCCGAGCCCCTCGATCTCGAGCCGTACGCCGGGCGCGGCCGCGCCGATCAGCCGCAGCAGCGGCTCGTGCACGACCGCGATCGCGTAGTCGCTCATCGACAGCCGGAAGGTCCGGTCGCTCGCGCCGGGATCGAACTCGTCCTCGAGGTGCAGCGCCCGACTCATCAGCCGGACGGAGTGCTGGACCTCGGGCAGCAGGTCCCGGGCCAGCGGCGTCAGCTCGTAGTCCCGGCCGGCGCGGACGAGCAGCTCATCGTCGAACCGACGCCGAAGTCTGGCCAGCGCCGCGCTCATGGCCGGCTGGCTGAGCTCGAGCCGCTGGCCGGCGCGGGTGACGTTGCCCTCCTCGAGGAGCACCTTCAAGGAGAGGAGCAGGTTGAGATCGGTGCCCCCCAGCGTCACTCGCGTGAGACTACTGTCACAGGCGTGCGAGAGCGGCTGCGCGAGGTCGACGCGAACCTGTTGCTGTCCCTGCACGCGCTCCTCGAGGAGAAGAACCTCACGCACGCCGGCGAGCGGATGACGATGAGCCAGCCGGCCATGAGCGGCGCCCTCGCCCGGCTGCGCAAGCACTTCGACGACGAGCTGCTCATCCGCGTCGGACGCGGGTTCGAGCTGTCACCGCTGGCTGAGCAGCTGAAGCCGTCGGTGGCCGATGCCGTCGAGGCGGCGGAGGCGCTGCTCGGCAACCAGCGCGACTTCGACCCGTCGTCCAGCACCCGACGGTTCTCGGTGAGCATGTCCGAGTACGCGATGACGGTGCTCTCCGAGCCGCTCATCCGGCACCTGCGCGAGCAGGCCCCCGGCTGCTCACTTGCCCTCGACCCGGTCGACGTGGGACCAGGGCAGTTCGAGACCCAGCTGCTCCGACGGGACCTCATCATCGGGCCCCTGGGCTTCGAGTTCCCGGGCCGCACCCAGCCGGTGTTCACCGACCACCTGGTGTGCGTCGTCGACGAGTCCAACTCTCGGCTGAAGAAGGGTGCGCTGACCGTCGAGGACCTCCAGGCGATGCCGCACGCCGTGGCCGCGTTCGGCGCCGCGGGAGAGCGGCGGCGTCCGCTCGAGGTGGCCATGGAGGCGGCGGGGGTCGTGGAGCGCAACGTGCTGGTCCAGGTCACCAGCCTCCTGGTCCTGCCGTTCGCTGTGAGCGGCACCGACATGTGCGCGTTCGTGCCGTCCCGACTCGCCCACCGCTCGGCAGGCATCCTCGGCCTCACCCTCGCCGAGACCCCGCTCGAGCGGGTGCGGATCACCGAGGCGGCCCACTGGCATCCCCGGCGCGACAGCGAGCCGGCGGTGGTCTCGGCTCCGCCAGCTTCTCTACGACGTGGCGGTCTCGGTCGAGGACGAGCTGACGGCCACCTGATCCGGGCGCTCGCTCCGGTGCAGTGCTGTCCGGCTCACCACGAACCCGAGGACGGACGCGGTCGCCATCACGACTGCGGGGACGACTGCCGAGTTCTCGCCGCCGAGCCCCACCAACGGTGACACCACGGCACCGAGGGCGAACTGGGAGAAGCCGAGGATCGCGCTGCCCGCACCGGCGACCGGCCGCACCTCGGCCATGGCAAGGGCCGCGGCGTTCCCCATGATCCCGCCGTTGCTGAGGACGGCCAGGAAGATCGGGAGCGGCAGCAGCCAGGTCGGCGCGTCGAGGACCGCGAGCACCACGAACGCGAGGGTGCCGGCGACCTGCAGCGCGATGCTCGCCCGCAGGATCACGACGGGTTCCCAGCGGTCGATCTGGTGGCTGGCGACCCAGCCCGCGCCGATGAGCCCGGCCGCGTTGATGCCGAACGCGATGCCGTACTCGACCTCGGAGAGCCCCACGACGTTCTGGTAGACGAACGGCGACGACGCGATGTAGGCCATCATCACGCCGAACGACAGCGCGAACACCGCGACGGGTCCGCGGTAGGCGTGGTTGGCGACCACCGTGCGCATCGCCGACAGGGTCGAGGTGTCGCGCGTCGTACGCCGCTCGGGCGGATGCGTCTCGTGCAGCACGAGCACGACGCCGAGCAGCATCGCGGCGCACAGCGCGGTGACGGTCCAGAGCATCCCGCGCCAGCCGACCGGGCCCGCGAGCAGGCCACCGATGAGCGGAGCAAGGACCGGGGCGATGCCGCCGACGGTGAGCATCAGGGTGAAGGCCCTGGCCGCGGCCCGTCCGGTGACGATGTCGGAGATCACCGCACGACCGATCACCATGCCGCCGGCGCCGGAGAAGCCCTGCACGAGTCGTGCGACCACCAGCACGGGGAGTGACGGCGCGACCGCGCAGGCCACGCTCGCGGCCACGCAGACCGCGGCGCTCGCGATCAGCGGACGACGCCGACCGTAGCGGTCCGACAGCGGCCCCATCACGAGCTGGCCGAACGCCAGGCCGACCAGGAACGTGGTCAGCGTCAGCTGGACGCCGCTGGGCCCGGTGTCGAGCGCCTCGCCCATCGCGGGGAACCCCGGGAGGTAGAGGTCGGTCGCGACCGGCGCGAAGGCCGCCAGGGACGCGAGGACGAGGAGGAGGGGCAGGCGGACCGCGCCGTTCGCCTCCTCTTCCGTCACTGCCTCAGTGAACCAACGCGTCGGACCGCGCGGAACGCGCCGTCACACATGGCAGTGATCGACGCTGGTGATGCCCAGGACCCTTGTTGTGACGACCGTCGCTGAGGCTCACTTGTGCCATGAGCTGGGACGACGGAACCGCGTACCTCGACGAGCTGGCGCCGGGTGTCTACGCCTACGTCCAGCCCGACGGCGGCTGGATGGTCAACAACTGCGGCTTCGTGACCGACGGCGCGGGCGACGCGGTGCTGGTCGACACCACGTCGACCGAGAAGCGCAACCGCGGCCTGCTCGCCGAGGTCGCGGGAGTGGCCGCCAACGGCCCCACGATCGCGGTCAACACCCACCACCACCCGGACCACACCTACGGCAACTGCTTCCTTCCCGAGACCACGACGATCGTCGGCCACCACCTGTGCCGCGAAGGTGTCCTGCGGGCCGGCCTCAAGGCCCAGGGCGAGCTGCCGGCCGACTACGGCGACGTCGTCGTGCGCCCACCGAACGTGACGATCGACCGCGACGTGACCCTGCACCTGGGCGACTTCCCGATCGAGCTCAAGATCATGGGTCCGGCGCACTCCACCAACGACATCGGCGTGTGGCTCCCCGAGCAGAAGGTCATGTTCGCCGGTGACCTCGCGTTCTCCGGCGGCCACCCGATCTTCCTCGAGGGCTCGGTGGCCGGCTTCCGGTCCGCCGCCGAGCGGATCAAGGCCCTCGCCCCGAACGCGCTGCTCCCCGGTCACGGGCCCGCCTGCCGGGGCGACGAGGTCGGGAAGGTCCTGGACGACCTCATCGGCTACGCCGACTGGATCGCCGAGCTGGCGCGGGAGTCGTACGCCGCCGGGCTGACGCCGCTGGAGGCCGCGCAGAAGGCAGCAGGCGGGCCGTACGCCGACTGGCCCGAGGGCGAGCGGGTGGTTCTGCAACCTGCACCGCGCCTACGTGGAACAGAACCCGGGCTACGAGCCCCCTGTGCCGCTGAGCATCCCGAGCCTGTGGCCCGAGATGGTCGCGCTCAACGTCGGCCGCCCGATCACCA
>CAWBLN010000012.1:0-78678 GCA_963789705.1 uncultured Thermoleophilaceae bacterium | reverse complement strand
CGGTCGGCGGGCGGTAGCTTTGCGCGCGGTGAAGGACACGGAGCTCGAGCGCGCGGTGGACATCACCGCCGCGGTTCGCGGGCGCGAGGTCTCGGCGGAGGAAATGGTCACTCGCGCCCTGGAACGCATCGAGGAGCGCGACGGGGACGTCAACTCGTGCGTCCGGGTGCTGGACGAGCAGGCGCTGGCCGACGCGCGCCGGCTCGACGCGGGCGGCGCCCCGCAGGGTGCCCTCGCGGGCGTGCCGGTGACGGTGAAGGAGATCTTCGCGGTGGCGGGCGAGCGCAGCACGTGGGGGTGTCCGGGCCTCCGCGACACGCCGCCGGCCGAGGCCGACGACCCGCACGTCGAGCGCCTGAAGGCGGCCGGTGCCGTCGTCGTGGCCCGGACCAACATCCCCGAGCTGTCGTGCTGGGGGCACACCGACAACCCGGTGTACGGCGAGACGCGCAACCCGTGGGACCTGTCGCGGACCCCCGGCGGGTCGAGCGGCGGCGCCGCGGCGAGCGTGGCGATCGGCGTCGCGCCGATCGGCCTCGGCAGTGACGCCGGCGGGTCCGTGCGGGTGCCCGCCTCGTTCAGCGGCGTGGTCGGCCTCAAGCCGAGCTTCAGCGCGCTGCCCGCGGACGCGGCCGCGGAGGTGAGCCGGCTCAACTGCGCCGGGACCCTGACGACCGCGGTCGCAGACGCGAAGGCGGCCCTGGCCGTGCTCGCTGACCGGCCGTTCGAGGCCATGCCCATCGCGGACGTGCGGATCGGGTTCACCGAGGACTACGGCTTCGCGCCGCTGAGCCCAGAGGTGCGCGCGGCGTTCGGCGATGCCGTCGCTGCGCTCGACGGTGCCGGCGTGACGCTTGCGCGGGCCGAGCCTCCGCCCCTGAGCCCGCTCGGGTTCATCGTGCCGATGCTCGAATGCGAGGTCTACGAGGCCTTCGCCGAGGTGCTCGAGACCCGCGATCACGGGCTTTCGCCCGAGACCGTGGCGGTTGCCGAGATAGGCAATGCCACGACCGGGCGCGGCTACGTGCGGGCCCTCGCGGCGCGGGTCGGCTTCGAGGCGCGCTGGCGCGAGTTCTTCGCCGGATGCGACGTGCTGCTCGCGCCGACCACTCAGGTGACGGCATTCGAGCTCGGCCGCTGCGGCCCGGACTCGATCGACGGCCACGAGATCGATCCGAACGCCGACGGATCGTGGTACCCGACGTCGTTCATTGCCAACGTCATCGGCGGGGCCGGCATCTCGATTCCGATCGGCCCGGCGTCCGACGGGCTGCCGCTCGGTCTCCAGGTGCTCGGACCCAACGGCAGCGATGCGACCGTGCTGGCGGTCGCCGAGGAGCTGGAGCGCCGGTTGCCTGCGCTCAGCCGGGCGGCCTGAGCACCTCGACCTGGTCCGCGGTCAGCGGGTGGGTCTCGACGCCTTGGAGCAGCAGGTGCAGCTTGGCGGTCTCCTCGAGCTCCTCGACCACATCGATCGCCTCGGCGACGCTCGCGGCCGCGACGATCGGCCCGTGGTTGGCGAGCAGGAGCGCGTGATGCCGTGCCGCTGCAAGCTCGGCCAGCGGGCCGAGCTCGGGGTCGCCGGGTGCGTGGTAGGGCAGCATCGGCAGCCTGCCGACACGCATGGCGAAGTAGGCGGTCAGCGGGGGCAGCGCGCTGTCGGGATCCGCGTCGGCCATGCACGAGACGGCGACGGAGTAGGTGCTGTGAAGGTGGATCACCGCCTTCGCTTCCGGCCGCGCCCGGTACATCGCCGCGTGCAGGAACCACTCCTTGGACGGCTTGGGTCCGGCGCGCAACTCACCCTCGAGCGATACGCGCGCGAGCTCGTCGGTGCCGAGCGCGCCCAGGCTCATGCCGGTGGGCGTCACGACCATCTCGTCGTCGCTGCGGAAGCTGAGGTTGCCGGTCCGGCCGTGCGTTAGCGAGCGCTCGAATAGCGACGCCCCGGCATCGACGAGCGCGCGGCGCAGCGCCGGCTCGGGCGTCACGACGGGCGCTCGGCGGCGCGCACGAGCAGGTCGGGCTCGCCGAAGTTGCCGGACTTGAGCAACAGCGCCAGGCCGCGGTCGTCGCCGGGGAACAGCCAGGGCACGCCGACCGCCTCCTCGCCGCCGAGCGTGCAGGCCGTCACGCCGATCGCGTCGAGCACCGCCGCCGAGGTCTCCCCGCCGGCCACGATCAGGCGGCGGACGCCGCTCTCCACGAGGTGCCGAGCGAGCCCCGCCATCGCCTCCTCGACGACCGCGGCCGCCCCCGGCGCGCGCCCGTCCGGTGGCGCGCTCGAGAAGACGAGCGGCGGCTCGCCGTCTGCCCGGGCATCGAGCCAGGCCAGGCACCCGGCGATCAGAGCGCCGGCGCTCGGCTCGGCGCGCGGATCCAGCCGGTACGCCGGGAGCCGCCGCCGGGCGCGCTCGACCTGTTCCAGCGTGGCCGCCGAGCAGCTGCCGGCGAGCACCGCTGCCGGGCCGGGCAGCGACTCGGGAGTGGCGTCGGAACGCCCGGATCCCGGCGCCACAACATGGCGGGCCAGCCCGGCCGCACCGGTCACCACCTCGAGCTCGCGGGCTCCCTCGCCCAGGTTGCGCAGGTCGCCCTCGGTGATGGCGTCGGCGACCGCGTAGCGGACCCCGTCGGCGCGCAGCCGTGCGAGCTCGTCAGCCACCGCCTGCGGGCCGGCGCTCACGCGATCGTGTGACACCAGCCCGACGGCCCCGACCGTCTGACGATCCATCAGGCGGACCACGCTCGAGTCGCGCATGGGGGTGATCGGATGGTCGCGCATCGGCGTGTCGGAGAGCAGCTGCGACCCGACGAACAGATGGCCCTGGTACACGGTGCGCCGGTGCTCGGGGGCCGACGGGCAGACCACGGTCAGCGGCGCGCCGGCGTCGGTCAGCAGGGCGTCGGCGATCGGCCCGATGTTGCCCGCTTGGGTCGAGTCGAACGTCGAGCAGTACTTGAAGTAGATCCGCTCGGCCCCTCGCTGCGCCAGCCAGGCGTGTGCCCCCAGCGCCGCCTCGACGGCCCGCTCGGCGGGGGCCGTGCGGATCTTGAGGCCGATCACGACGGCGTCGGCGCCGCCGGTGCCGGTGCCGGCCTCGGGCGGCCTGAACAACAGCGCCGTCCGCAGCCCCGAGCGGTTCAGGGCGCTCGCGACGTCTGAGGCGCCCGTGTAGTCGTCGGCTATGCAGCCCAGGCGCATGCCGCGCGAGCTCAGCTCGCGGCCGCCGGGGCCACAGTCGCGTCGAGAGTGTCGAAGATGGCGTCGGCGAGCAGGTCGAAGTCAGCCTCGGTCGCGACCAGGGCGGGCGATATCTGCAGCGAGCCGTCCGCCAGCAGGCGGCTGATCACGCTTCGCTCACGCAGCCCGGCGACCACCTGGTTCGCCCAGCCGGCGTCCCCGCCGCGCAGCTCCACTGAGAGCTGCACCGCGGCCATCAGGCCGGTGCCGGCGCGCACCTCGTCGACGCCGGGGTGCTCGGCCAGGGGGCGCAGCGCCTCGGCGAGCGGACGCTCGAGGTCCCGCCCGCGCGGGAGCAGCCCCTCCCGCTCGAGCACCTCGAAGTTCGCCAGCGCGACCGCCGCCGCGGTCGCATGGCCGGAGTAGGTGTAGCCGTGGCGCCACATGCCGACGCCCGGCTTGAAGAACGGCTCCGCGATCCGCTCGCTGGCCACGACCGCGCCCAGCGGGACGTAGCCGGAGCTGATGCCCTTGGCGCAGGTGAGCAGGTCGGGCTCGAGCCCGAAGCGGCTGCTCGCGAACCACTCGCCGAGGCGGCCGAACGCGGTGATCACCTCGTCGACGATGAACAGGACGTCGTGACGGCGGCAGATGCCGGCGACCGCCTCGAGGTAGCCGTCGGGCGGCGCGAGCACGCCGCCCGCGCCCATCACGGGCTCGCAGAAGAAGGCCGCGACCCGGTCCGCGCCCGCCTCCTCGATCGCGCTCTCGAGCGCGGCCGCGTCGTCCCACGCGACCTCGCGCCAGTCGGGGACTAGGCGCTCGTAGCCGTCGCGGTTGGGGGCGATCCCGCCGATGCCGGTGCCGATCCCGTTCGAGCCGTGGTACGCGTTCGTGCGCGAGATCAGGATGCGCTTGTCGCCGCGGCCGGTCTCGACCCAGTAGCGCAGCGCCAGCTTGGCGGCCGTCTCGACCGACTCGCCGCCGCCGCTCGTGAAGAAAACCTTCGAGGCGCGCGTCGGGGCGAGCTCCGCGACCCGCGTGGCGAGCTCCTCGGTCGGCTGGGTGCCCAAGTCGGCGAAGTTGGAGAACGCCGCGATCTCGCGCATCTGCGCCGCGGCCGCGTCGGCGAGCTCGGTGCGCCCGTGGCCGACGTTGCAGTACCAGAGCGCCCCGGAGGAGTCGAAGTAGCGGCGTCCCTCCGCGTCGTATACGTAGGCGCCGTCGCCCTTGACGATCGTCAAGGTGCCGTCCTGCGCCACGGACCCCATATCGGCGAAGGGGTGCCAGAAATCTGTCATCGACGCTCCTCTCGAGACCGCCTTGAACGGACTGCCCAAGCTTGTAGACTGTCCGACATCTTACTGTTAGCGAGGCTCCAGAGGCCTCGCCGCGGTCCACTGAGCAAGGGGAAGCCAATGGCCAGCAGTACGCCCACCCCGGTCGAGACGGGCTATTTCACGCGGCAGTCCAGTGGGCTTGTTCGCGGGATCTCACTGGGCTCCGCCGTCGTTCTCAACCTGTCCTTCGTCGGCCTTGTGCAGGCGATCCTGGCGGCCACCCTAATTCCTTCGTCGTTCCCGGGTGCCAGCCCCGTGCTGGCGGTGCTGGTAGCGGTGATCGCGCTGCTCTCGCCTTACCTGATGTACGGGTTGTTCACCCGCCTGATGCCGCGCTCCGGCGGCGACTACGTGTTCGTGTCGCGCTCGCTGGGGCCGTGGGCCGGCCTCGCCGCCTCGGTCAACGTGACGCTCTGGTACATCGCGGCGGTCGCCTACCTGACCTTCGTGATCCCGCAGACGGCGCTCCCCTCTGCGTTCGGGTCGATCGGCGTGATCGCAGACAGCCAGTGGTTCACCGACGCCTCCGCCACGATGCTCGAGGACAACTGGACCTTCCTCATCGCCGGCGTCTCGATCCTGCTCATCTTCATCTCCTCCAGCGTCAAGCTCGACTGGACGCTGCGGGTGGCGCGCGTGCTGTTCGGGTTGGCGGCGCTCGGCATCCTCGTCTCGATCATCGTGCTCCTGCTCAACAGCCGTGAGGACTTCGAGAGCGCGGTTGCTGTCTTCGGCGGCAACTACGACAACATCCTGGCCGCCGGTGCCCTCGACACCAGCTTCAGCCTGAGCGACACACTGCTCGCGGCGACGATCGCGTTCTTCTCGCTCGGCTTCGGTATCGCGACCGCCTACCAGGGCGGCGAGCTGCGCTCCAGCCAGCAGACGGCCGTCCGCGGCATGCTGCTCGCGCTGATCATCGCCGGCGGGGCGATGATGATCACGTTCGCGCTCGCCGGCAAGACGTTCGGCAACGAGTTCCTCGGAGCCGCGACCAACCTGTCGTTCGCCGGCGACGAGGCCTACCCGTTCGGCGTGGGCTCCAACCTGTTCTTCTTCGTGTCGATGGTCTCGGACTCGACGCTGGTCGCGGTGCTGCTCGGCATCGCCTTCGTCAGCGGCGCCGCGGCGCTGTGCATCCCCGTGTTCCTGATCTGCAGCCGTAGCATCTTCGCCTGGTCCTTCGACCGGTTGATCCCCGAGGGACTGAGCGAGGTCAACGCGCGCACGCGCTCGCCGCTGCGCGCGAACGTCATCGTCGTGGTCGTCGCCTTCGCGTACCTGGCGCTGATGGTCTATGGCTCGGCCGACTTCACGACGATTTTGTTCACGCAGACGCTGGGCCTGCTGCTGACCTTCATCCTCGTGTCGATCGCCGGCCTGGTGCTGCCTTACCGGCGGCCCGACCTGTACGAGATGGGCGGCGAGGAGCGCAAGGTCGCCGGCCTGCCGCTGCTGACGTTCGTCGCGGCGATCGCGGTGGTCGTCTACACCTACTTCGCGATCGTGCTCGCCACCACCGACATCCTCGCCGCGAACAGCTCGGTCGGCATCAAGGCGCTGATCGTGATCGCGGTGATCAGCATCGTTGCGTATCCGATCTCGTACCTCGTCAACCGCTCACGCGGCGTGGACCTCTCGCTCGCGAACAAGACCCTGCCGCCGGAATGAGATTCGGGCGCCGGTCCTCGGCGCGGCGGATGCGGATCGTCTTCGCCACCGACCTACACGGTTCGGAGGCCTGCTTTCGCAAATGGGTGAACTCGGCGCGCGTCCTCGAGGCCAGCTGCCTTGTGATGGGCGGCGACATCACCGGGAAGAGCATCGTGCCGATCTTGGAGACCGACGAGGGCTGGCTGGCGGAGCTCGGGCATAGCCAGCCGGTCGCGCGCGACGAGGAGGAGCTGGCCGCCCTGCGCAAGCGCATCAGGGCGGGCGGCCGCTACGACGTCGACCTCTCGCGCGAGGAGCTCGACCGCCTCGCCGACGACGCCGAGCTGCGTGACCGGCTATTCCGCACGGCGATCCAGGACAGCGTGCGGCGCTGGATCGAGGTCGCCGAGGAGCGCCTGCCGGCCACCGGCACGCCGGCCTTCTTCATGCTAGGAAACGACGACGACGAGGACCTGCTCGACGGGATCGGCCGCTCGGAGGCGCTGCAGTACGGTGAGGACCGAGTCTGCGAGCTTCCCGGCGGCTACGAGATGATCTCCTTCGGCTATTCCACCCCGACGCCCTGGCACACCCCGCGCGAGCTGAGCGAGGAGCGCATGGCCGAGGAAATCGAGCGGCTCGCGGAGCAGCTGAGCGACCGCCGGCGCGCGATCTACAACCTACACTGCCCGCCGCGCGACACGCACCTCGACCAGGCCGCGATCCTCGACGATCAGCTGCGTCCGAAGCAGGGCGCGGCGGGGACGATGATGGGCAGCGTCGGCTCGTCGGCGGTCCGCGAGGCGATCGAGCGCGACGAGCCGCTGCTCGGCCTGCACGGCCACGTCCACGAGTGCTCGGCGGTGCATCGCCTGGGCGGGACGCTCTGCGTAAACGCGGGGTCCGAATACCAGTCCGGCGTGCTGAAGGCGGCGATCCTCGAGCTCGACGACGGGAAGGTGAAGCACTGGCAGCTGATCAGCTCATGAGCGGCACCGAGCAGAAGGTGGCCGAGGCGGTCGCGATCGTCGACCAGGCGGCCGAGCGCGACGCCGTCGTCCGCATCCTGGGCGGCGTGGGCGTGGTGCTCCACTGCCCGGGGACGGGCGGCTACCAACGCGAGCCGGAGGACATCGATCTCGCCGTTCCGCGTGCCGCCGCGCGCGCGCTCGACGCGCTGCTGGCGGAGCGCGGCTACGCGCCCAACACGCGCTTCAACGCGATGCACGGGGACAGGCGGCGGCTGTTCGAGGGCCCCGCCGGCAAGGTCGACGTATTCGTCGGCGCGTTCGCCATGTGCCACAAGCTCGAGCTCGAGCGGCGGCTGGGCGCCGAGCGCCCCACCCTGACGGCGTCAGACCTGGCGCTGACCAAGCTGCAGATCGTCGAGCTGACCGAGAAGGACATGCTCGACCTGCGCCTGCTGCTCGAGTCGCACGAGGTCGGGTCGGGTCCGGGCGACTGGATCGACGCGGACTACATCGCGTCCGTGCTCGCCGACGACTGGGGCTACTGGCGCACCGCGTCCGGGACGCTTCAGCAGGTCACGGGTGCGGCGCCCGCGCTGAGCGGCAAAGCCGATCGGCTGTGGAAGCGCGTGGAGGACGAGCCGAAGACCAGGAGGTTCAAGATGCGGGCGCGGGTCGGAGAGCGGCGGCGCTGGTACGAGCTGCCGGAGACAGTCGGGGGCTGAGCGACGTGTCGATCTCGACCGACCCGGCCCCGCGCAGCGCGCTGCCGTTCGCACTGGAGGAGTACGAGCGGCGCTGGGCGGCCGTGCGCGAGGCCTCCGACCGCGGCGGGCTGGCGGGCGTCGTCGTGTTCTCGCGCGGGGGTGGTCAGACGGACTCGTACGCCGACGTGCTCTACCTCGCGAACCACTACAACGCGTTTCCGCTGCTCGCCGACCAGCCGCCGCACTGGTCCGGGCACTCGCACTGCGCCCTCGTGTTCGGACCTGACGGCGAGCCGACGCTCGTGCACGGCTTCGGCGAGTACCGGCAGGAGCTGGTGGCGGTAGAGGACGTCCGCGTGTCGCCGGACCTGCCCGACGGCGTGCGGGCGGTGCTCGCGGAGAAGGGGCTGCGCGGCGAGCGCATCGGCCTGGCCGGGGGGAACGCGATGCTCGCCGCTCCGTTCGCGCGCTTGAAGGAGCTCGCAGGAGGCGAGCTGGTGCCGTTCGACGAGGCGATCGAGACGATCCGCGTGCGCAAGTCGCCCGCCGAGCTGGACGCGCTGCGCGCCGCGGCCGGGGTGGGCGAGGCGATCATGCGCGAGATCCTGCGCGCCGCCGCCCGCGGCCGCTGCACGGAGGCCGAGGCGATCAGCGAGGGCTACCGGCTCGCCGTCCGGGAGGGGGTCGCACTCTACGACGCGGCCACCGCCTCGGGTCCGTTCGCCTCGCGTTACACGCACGGGCGGCTGCCCTCCTGGACACGCCGCCCGCTCGAGGTCGGCGACCTGTTCCACGTCGACCTGTACGGGTCGCTCGACGGCTACATGTTCGACTTCTCGCGTACGACCGTCGTCGGCGCAGAGCCGACCGCGGAGCAGCGCGATGTGCTGGAGGGCGTGGCCGAGTCCATCGAGGGGGGCCTCGCCGCGCTCGCCCCCGGCATGACCGGCGCGGAGGTCTTCGACCTGGTTCGCGGCCGGCTGGTCGAGCGCGGCCTGGCGGAGCCGCCCCGCCCTCCCGGCGAGGCCGAGGGGTTCGCGGGCTACGACTGCCATGGGCACGGCCTCGGGCTGTTCTGGGAGTGGCCCTGGCTGACGCCCTGGGAGACGCGCCGGCTCGAGACCTCGATGCTGATCGCGATCGAGTGCATGGCCGGGAATCCGGAGGTGGGACTGTCGAAGCTGGAGCTGAACGCGATCCTCGAAGACGACGGCCCTCAGCCGCTGCTCACGCTGCCCGCCGTCTGCACCGCCGACCGGCTCTAGGCGGCCGTCGCGGCGCGAAGGGTCTCGGCGGCCTGATCCATGCTGGCCGCCGGGCTCGACAGGATCTGCACCGACCCGCGTTCACCCTCCCCCAGCTGATCGGCCACGCGCGCCATCGAGGCCTGCGCGAGGACGATCACGTCCGCCCGCTCGATCAGCTCGAGCAGCACCGCCCGCACGCGGCGGTCGTGCTCGTCGGTGTTGCACGCCTTGAGCTCGGCGAACGCTCCCTCCGCGAGTCGTGAGTCGACCTCGACCTGCTTACCGTGGAGCGCGGCGCGCGCGGCGACGAGCTCGACGGTGGGACCGAGAGTGCTGGGCAGCGTCCCCACGACGCCGATCACCGAGCCGAGCTCGATGGCGCGGTCGATCATGGGCTCGTCGACGCGCAGCAGGGGCACGGAGCAGAAGGCCCGGGCGGCCTCGACCGCCGGTCCCATCGAGGAGCAGGTCACCAGGATCGCATCCGCGCCGCCGTCCTCGGCCGCGAAGATGCGGGTCGCCAGGCGGCGGGAGATGGCGGGGGAAAGGCCTCCTCGGGAGATCGCGTCGGCCAGCAGGCTCTCGTCGATCACGTGGACGAGGTCGGCCGGCTCGTCGAGCCGCTCCTCCGCGAGGTCGGCGAACATGTCCGCCAGGGCCGGCACGGTGTGGATCATTACCAGGCGCTGCTCGGTCATCTGCTCTTGGAACCCTCCATGTGGGTGAGCAGCTGCTCGCCGGCTTTGACGATGTGGTCACGCACAACATCGGCCGCGCGGCCGGCGTCACCGGCCGCGACGGCCTCGACGATCGGGGCGTGTGCCTCCGCCTCGCCCTCGCGGTCGGACGCGTACAGCTTTGTGTAGAAGATCGCCTGGCGGGTCTGCACGCGCAGAGCGCCGAGGTGCTCGAGCAGCAGCTCGTGGCGGCAGGGCGCTGCGAGTGCGCCGTGGAAGTCCATGTCGGCGTGGATGACCTCGAAGTCGTCCTCCTTGCGGACGGCCTCGCAGAGCGCGTCGAAGGCTGCGCGAATGGCGATCAGCGCATCGTCGTCGAGCGGTCCGTCCGCGAGTGCGAGCCCGACCGCGTGTGGCTCGAGCAGCGCGCGCAGGTCGAAGATCTCGCCGACGCGCCTAAAGCTGAGTTCCGTCACGACGGCGCCCCGGTGCGGGACGATCTTGACCAGGCCCTCGTCCTGGAGGGCGCGCAGCGCCTCGCGCACGGTGCCGCGCGACGTCTCGAGGGTCTGGGAGAGTGGGACCTCGCGCAGCTGCTGGCCCGGAACCAGCTCGCCGCGCAGCACGGCGTCGCGGATGTGGTCGACGACCGCGTCGGTCAGCGTCTTGGGTCTGTCGAGTCTGAGCACGCTCCTCCTGTACCAACGCCCGTTGACTGTCCGACAATCTTAGTCGAGCTAGTCGTGGGTAAAAACTCCGGGCGTGCGCGTCTCCCTGCTCGTGGCTCCCAGAGGACCTGGACGCGGCGCATTCAGTTGGGCCAAGTCCCAAAATGGGTGGTTAGCAGGCTTCGTCAGTGCGCCCAGGGAGACTCGAACTCCCACCCCGCATAAGCAGGACAAGGCCCTCAACCTTGCGCGTCTACCAATTCCGCCACAGGCGCTTGGCGAACCGCTGAGTATAGACCCGGCCCTCCGCCGCTCCGGCTCGGCTTGATGTCGTCCGATGGTGGGTCTAGTCTGCGAACACATGTTCGGACACGGCAACGAAGAGCGGGTTTCGAAGGGAGTCTGATGGTGGAGCTGGACCTCACGAAACGCCAGCAGGAGATATTTGAGTTCGTCAAGCGCTACGTGGGCGAGCACGGCTACCCTCCGACCGTGCGCGACATCGGGAAGGCGATCGGCCTGACCTCGTCGTCGACTGTCCACGCCCACCTCTCCAATCTGGAGAAGCTCGGCGTTCTCAAGCGCGATCCCACCAAGCCGCGGGCGATCGAGGTGCTGGTCGACAAGGCCCGCAGCGCGGTCTCCTCGGGAGGGCTCCCGCTGGTCGGACAGGTCGCGGCCGGCTCGCCGGTTCTCGCCGACGAGAACATCGAGGAATACGTCGCCGTGCCCGGCATCGCCGGCGGCGACCAGGGCCAGTTCGTCCTGAGGGTCAAGGGCGACTCGATGATCAACGCCGGGATCCTCGAAGGCGATCACGTGATCGTGCGCAAGCAGGACACGGCCAAGAACGGCGAGATCGTGGTGGCGCTCGTGGGCGACGAGGCCACCGTGAAGCGATTCTTCCGCGAGCAGGAGCACGTCCGGCTGCAGCCCGAGAACGACGCGGTGGCGCCCATCCTCACACGCGAGGTGAAGCTGCTCGGCCGGGTGGTCGGGGTGTGCCGGAGGGTGTCGTGAGCTCGGCGCTGCTCGACCCGCCACGGCCCGCGCTCGGCGCGCGGGGTCGCTGCGACGATCATGTCCGCCGGGTCACCCTCGAGCAACGGCTGCAGGCGGCCTGGAGCTCCGCCCGACAGCATGGGATCGCCGAATGCCCGGTCTGCCGGGCCGCCATGCGGCCGGAGGGCGCCGGAGCTCGCTGCGGCGCGTGCGACTCGCTTGTCTCGTGAGGCCGAAAGGCCCACGGCTCGACGCCGCGTCCCTACAATCAGGGGGCTGACCGAGCAGCCGCGGGGAGGCCGGAGAGACAACCGGCCCCTCGAGGAAAGTCCGGACACCGCAGGGCAGGGTGGTCGGGAAGCCGACCCGGGGAAACCCGCGGGAAAGTGCCACAGAAACACACCGCCTAAGCGCGAGCCTCACGTGAGCTCGTGCCGGCAAGGGTGAAAAGGTGCGGTAAGAGCGCACCGGCGTCGCGGTGACGCGGCGGCCAGGCAAACCCCGCCCGGTGCAAGGCCAAGCAGGAGCGCTGACGCTGCCCGCCGAGCTCCAGGTAGGCCGCAGGGCCAAGGCCCCGCTCGCCAGAGCGAGATGGATGGCTGCACGAGACAAAATCCGGCTTACAGGTCGGCTAAGGAGAGGGCCCCCGCTGCGGGGCCCCTCTCTACGTCTCCCCGCGACGGGATCTGTGGGGCGACCCACGACGTCGGCGCTTCGGGCGCGAAACCTGTGCACGCCCGCCATCCGGGTTTCGCTCCCGCCGTCGTGGGAGAAAGGAAGGAGGGGTGCCTTTGCCGTCCGTCACGCGCCGCAAGAGCCAGAAGTCAGCCGGGGATGCGTTTTGCCCGCACTGCCACCTGCTCATGGAGCGCGACGTCGGGGAGAGATGGCCCCGCAGGCCGCTGCGCTGCCCGCACTGCCGGCTGCTCGTGGGCGCCGGACGCGCGCGCCCGACTCCATCGGCCGAGCCCGGCGCCCGCGGGAGCGCGGCCGGCGTGTTCGCACATGAGGCCAAGCGCGCCGGCGGTGAGTCGGACGCCTCCAAGGACGACGTTCGCCGTGCGATCCGCCGGGTCGCGGAGGAGGCCGGCCAGCGCCCCGAGCGCCTGCTGATGGTGGACTATCAGCAGCGCGCCTCCGACGACCAGAGCCTTCCGGATCTGAGCGACGTGTTCGCCGCCTACGGCAGCTGGAAGCGCGCCCGCCGCGCCGCCGCCGAAGCCGGCTCGGCCTGAGCAGGCGTCCGCTCGACCCCGGCCCATACCACGCGCCCCGTCGCGCACGGCCGGTAGAGTGGCGCCCCCCGTGGAAGTGCTGCTAGTCATCGCTCCCTTCGTGGTGGCCGGGATCGTGGTGATCTTCATCGCGTTCTCCGGTGGCCCGGGCGCCGCTCGCGAGGCGTATATGACCCGTGGCGGGCGCGCCTTCTCGGTGGGAATCGTCCTGCTCTACCTGGCGCTCGGCGTGGTGGTCCCTGCCGCGGTGATCGCGTCGCGCGGCGAGTCCGAGGGGGGCGTGGGACCCCTGCGCACCGAGAAGGCGAGCACGGAGGACGAGCGCGGCAAGGAGCTGTTCATCTCGACTTGCAAGAGCTGCCACAACCTGGACGCGGTGCAGGCGGAGGGGGTGACCGGCCCCGATCTCGATGAGCTCGGCGGACTCGACGAGCAGCGAGTGCTGAACGCCATAAAGAAGGGCGGCACGGGTCAGGGCCAGATGCCGGCGAACCTTCTCCAGGGCTCCGACGCCCAGGCCGTGGCGGCCTATGTGTCGCGGGTCGCCGGGCAGTAGGCCCTCGGCGCGAGCGATAACACGTTAACCCCGCTTCCTGCGCGGTTTTTTCCGTCCGGCGCGTGGTGTCTGCTGGTAGCATGGCCGCGCCATCCCAGCCGAAGCCCCGCCCGGCAGCGGGGCACGGGGGAACCAGGTGGCCGTGAGGCCAGGGGCGAATCGTGGGTATACACGTAGCGCGACTTTCTCAGCGCGAGCCCGTCAGCTAACCCCGTAGGCGAAAAGAGAGAGAGCCGATGCATACAGCCGGTGCCCGCGCCTTGCGGGAGGATGACAACGAAATGAGCAAGGAAGCGGTCCTCCTCCAGTGGGAGCAGAAGATCGAGGCCGCCGAGCGCCGCGAAGAAGAGGGTCGCGCCGGGCCCGACGCCGCCAGGGTCGACGCCGAAGACGCCCCCAAGCCCTCCGCGACCGGCCGCTTCGCCCGCACGCCGCAGGAGAGCGACAGCCCGACGGCGGGCAAGCCGGCGCTGCAGCTCGTAGAGGCCGACCCCGGGAGCGAGCAGCCTCGCTTCGCCCGCACCATCGACACAGCCGAGCGCTCGCAAGAGCGGCGCACGATCACGATCACGGGCCAGCCCACCCAGGCGCGTCGACGCCGGTCGGTGGTCGAGGCGCAGATCGCTCAGCCCGACCGGATCGCTTTGTGGGCGTTCCTGCTGGGCCTCTTCCTGGTGGCCGTCGCCGCCGGGACCGCGCACGCCTGAACGATCCCTTACGGGTCCGCTTCCGTACTCCTCATTGGAGTGCCGACTTCACCCTTTCGGCGGTATACTTACCGCCCGTAAGTCTGTTGCAGAAAGTGAAAGCAGAGATGAAGACGAAGGAAAGCAGGTTCAAGGTCCACGACGAGCTCACCGCTCCGGAACGCAGCGTTCCGATACTCAAGGGCGCGCTCACCGGCGGAGGCCAGCTTCCCAACTTCATCGGCGTGCTCGCGGGCTCGCCCGCCGTGCTGCGCGCCTACGCTCGCTTTCGCTCCGAGCTGCGCCATGGCGCCCTGCCCTACGCGACACAGCAGAGGATCGCCTTGGCCGTGGCCGAGCACCAGCGCAGCGAGTACGCGCTGGCCACTCTCCAGCGCACGGCACGTGACGCCGGGCTCGGCCTCGACGAGGTCGCCCTGGCCCGGGAGTTCGACTCCCGCGACGACCGTGAGTCCGCGCTGCTCAAGTTCGTGAAGGTGCTGCTCGAGTCGGAGGGGACGCCGCCACGCCACACGCACGAGGAGGCGCTCGAGGCCGGTTGGACGGACGAGCAGGTGCTGGAGGCGATCGCCCACGTGGCGCTCTCGACCTTCGCCAACCTGGTCACACGCGCGGGGGACGTGCCGCTCGACGGATCGAGCGAGGAATCGCGACTGTCGATCGCCGCGTAGAGGGCTACGATGTCGGTCATGGCCTCCGAGACGGTCGCGGTGGCGAGACGAGAGGGATGCTGCACGGCCTACCACCAGGCCGTCGAGCTGATCGGAAAGCGCTGGACCGGCGCGATCGTCTTCGTGCTCCTGGAGGGGCCCCTTCGCTTCTCCGAGGTCAAGCTGCTCGTGCCCGATCTCTCCGACCGCCTGCTGTCCGAGCGCATGAAAGAGCTGGAGGCGGAGGGCATCGTCGAGCGCCGCGTAATCGACGCCATGCCCGTGCGGGTGGAGTACCGGCTGACCGAGAAGGGCGAAGCGCTCGAGCCCGCGGTGCGCTCGCTCAAGGTCTGGGCGCGTTCCTGGCTGTAGCCGGACCGAAAGGGTTAGCCTTCTCGGCCTCTCGAATCCGAGCCGCCGAAGGAGCGCCCTGAATGGCCGACACACCCAATACCGCGGAGGACATCAAGTCCTTCGTGCAGGATCGCGACATCCGGTTCGTGCGCCTGTGGTTCACGGACATCCTCGGCCAGCTGAAGAGCTTCTCCATCAATGCGGAGGAGCTCGACGACGCGTTCGAGGGCGGCATGGGGTTCGACGGCTCGTCGATCACCGGTTTCAACGCGATCGAGGAGTCGGACATGATCGCGATGCCCGACCCGACCACGTTCAACGTGCTGCCCTGGCGGCCCGAGGACAAGGGCGTGGCGCGCATGTTCTGCGACGTCGTCACGCCGAGCCGCGAGCCCTACGAGGGTGACCCCCGGCACGTCCTGCGTCGCACTCTCGAGCGGGCCGAGTCGATGGGCTTCACGGCCTTCAACGTCGGGCCGGAGCTCGAGTTCTTCTACTTCCGCAACCCGCGAGTCGAGAACGGGGCCGCACCGGAGATCCTGGACGAGGGTGGCTACTTCGACCTGACGACCCTCGACGCCGGCTCCGACGTCCGCCGCGAGACCGTGCTGGCGCTGGAGCAGCTCGGTATTCACGTCGAGTACACCCACCACGAAGTCGGCCCGAGCCAGCACGAGATCGACATGCGCTACGCCGACGCGCTCAAGATGGCCGACGACTGCATGACGTACCGAATCACGGTCAAGGAGTACGCCATGAAGTACGGCTGGCATGCGACCTTCATGCCCAAGCCGCTCTTCGGCGAGAACGGCTCGGGCATGCACACGCACCAGTCGCTGTTCAACAAGCAGAAGAACGCCTTCTACGACGCGGACGACCAGTACTACCTGTCCGACGTCGGCAAGGCATTCATCGCCGGGCAGCTCAAGCACGCGCGCGAGATGACCTCCGTGTTCGCGCAATGGGTCAACTCCTACAAGCGCCTGGTCCCCGGCTACGAGGCGCCGGTGTACTGCGCCTGGTCACGCCGAAACCGCTCTGCGCTCGTGCGGGTGCCGCTGTATCACCCCGGCAAGGAGCAGGCCACGCGGATGGAGTTGCGCTGTCCCGACCCGGCCTGCAACCCCTACCTCACCTTCGCCATCCTGCTGGCGGCCGGGTTGGAGGGCATCGAGAAGGGCTACGAGCTGCCCGAGCCGATGGAGAAGAACCTGTACCACATCAGCCCCGAGGAGCGGAAGCGGCTCGGCATCGAGCAACTGCCCGAGACGCTGGGCGAGGCGATCGAGACGACGGCCCAGTCGGAGCTGGTGCTTCGCACGTTCGGCGAGCACATCTTCAATCGCTACGTGGAGATCAAGCGCCAGGAGTGGGAGGACTACCGCGTCCAGGTGACCCAGTGGGAGCTGGACCGCTACCTGGCCGTGCTCTGATCTCCTTGAGCTCATCGGCTTGGTCGCGCGCGATCGCCGCGGCCTCCCGCAGGAAACGGGCCGCCGCCTCGCGCTCGGAGGCCGACATCCGCCCCGCCGCCGTCAAGAGGGCCCGCGCCAGCGGGCGGTAGAGCTCGAGCGCCTCGGTGTCAGAGCCGCCGGTCTTGCGCACGATCACCGACCGGCGGTCGCTCGGGTGGGGCACCCGCTCGGCCCAGCCGAGGCGCTCGAGCCGGTCGATCAGGGCGGTCACGGCGCCCGTGCTGAGCGCGAGCCGGTCGGCCACCTGCCCCGGAGTGAGGTCACCGGCCTCCTGAAGATGGTCCATGGCCTTGAACTCGGCCGGCGGCGCACCCAGCCGACGTGCAACCATCGCGTCCAGGCGATCGTCCTCCAAGCCGAAACGGCGTAGTGCCGCAAGCAGTTCAACGGGGCTCGCCATGGCCGATCACAGGATCTTAACCGGAGAGTATCTTGACTATCAAGTCTTCTGGCGATAGAAAGCTCTGCCGATGAGCTCCGAACGCCGCTCGATCTTCGCGCTGCCGGCCGGACGCCGCTCGAAGTGGGTGGTCTTCTTCATCTGGCTGGCCGTGATCTTCGTGTCCTTCGGGACCAACCTCCCGGGCAAGTTCACCGACGCCGAGAACAACGAGTCGACCTCCTTCCTGCCGGGCGACGCCGAGTCCACCGAGGTCCTGACCAAGGCGGAGGCGCTGCAAGGCGGGGAGCTCGCGCCCGCAGTGATCGTCTACCGCCGGCAGGGAGGGTTGACCGCCGCCGACCGGACCAAGATCGCCGCGGACGCCCAGCGGCTGACGGAAGAGAGGTTCCCCTCCGTTGTGGCCGACGGAGCAACCGCCGCCTCGGGCGGCCAGTCCGCTGGATCCCAAGAAGGGCCAAGCGGCGGCAGCGCCGCCGAGCCGGCCGCCGGCGGGGGAGCAGCAGCCGCCGACCTACCCGAGGGCTGCGGTGGGCCGACCACCCCGTTACCGGGCCAGCCCAGCGACTATGCCCCGTTCGTGGGCCCGATCTGCTCTCCGGACGGCAAGGCCGCGATCGTCACCGCCTACATCAAGGGCGACGGTGAAGCCGACTCGATACTCGACCCGGTTCAGTTCTGGCGTGACACCGTCTCGGACCCGGGCGGCGGCCTCGAGGTCAAGCTCACCGGAGGCGCCGGCTACGGCGCTGACGCGATCGAGGTCTTCGACACCATCAACGGCACGCTGCTGCTGGCAGCGGCCACGCTGGTGATCATCCTCCTGATCCTCATCTACCGCTCGCCGATCTTCTTCTTGATTCCGCTGGCGGCGGTGATGTTCGCAGAGATCCTGTCGCGCTCGGTCGGCTATGGGCTGTCGGAGCTCGGGGTGACCATCAACGGCCAGTCGAGCTCGATCATGTCTGTGCTCGTGCTCGGCGCGGGCACCGACTACGCGCTCCTGATCGTGGCGAGATACCGCGAGGAGCTGCACAACTTCGAGGACCGCCACAAGGCGATGGCGGAGGCCATGCGCTCGGCCGGCCCCGCGGTGCTGGCCTCCGCGGCCACGGTGATCGCAGCGCTGCTCTGTCTCACGATCGCCAAGGTCAACGGCACCTCGGGGCTCGGTCCGATCGCGGCAATCGGTGTGGCGTGCGCGGCGATCTCGATGCTCACGCTGCTGCCCGCGCTGCTCACGATCTATGGCCGGCGGGCGTTCTGGCCCTTCGTCCCGCACACGCCGGAGTGGGCGGGAGCTCGCGAGGAGCCCGCCGGGGGGATCGGCCGGCGCATCGTCGAGGGATCGCGAATCGGCGCGGTGGTGCCCGTAATCGCCGCGTGCTTCCTGTTCCCGTTCTTCCTGCTGGGCTGGATCATCAAGTCGGTTGTGTTCCTGCTGACCATCGGGCGGGTGCGCATCCCGAACTTCTTCAAGGCGCCCGTCGAGCGCGCCATCTTCAGGCCCTACGAGCTGCGCCGCTTCCGCCACGAGCACGCGGTCGACGCCACCCACGGCTTCTGGAGGCGCGTGGGCAACCGGGTCGCCGGGAACCCGATGCGGGTGCTGGTCGGATCGACCGCCGTGCTGCTGGTGATGTGCGCCGGCCTCGCCTTCTTCTCGACTGACCTCACGACCAACGACGGCTACCGCACGGAGGTCGAGTCAGTCGAAGGCCAGGATATTCTCGCCCAGAGCTTCCCCGCCGGCGCGAGCGCTCCGGCCGACGTGATCGTGCCTCCCGGCGGTGATGTGGAGGCGGTCACCAGCGCGCTCGAGGAGACCGACGGCATCGAGGCGGTCTCGCCCCCGGTGGCGGAGGGCGACGACGGCGTGCTGATCCAGGCCACGCTCGAACCGCCGCCCTATTCGACCGAGGCGTTCGACCTGATCGAGCCGATCCGGGACGCCGCCAGCGGCGCGGTGGAGGGCACGATCGTCGGCGGCGCCTCCGCGGTCGAGTTCGACGTCCGCGAGGCTGCGGGGTGGGACTCGACCGTGATCCCACCGATCGTGCTCGTTGTGGTCTTCTTCATCCTGGTGCTGCTGCTGCGCGCGGTGGTCGCCCCGCTGGTGCTGATCGGAACGGTGATCATCTCCTTCCTCGCCGCGCTCGGAGTGGGGTACTTCGCCTTCGAGTTCGTATTCGACTTCCCGGGGTCGGATCCGTCGCTGCCGCTGTTCGCGTTCGTGTTCCTGGTGGCGCTCGGCGTCGATTACAACATCTTCCTGGTCGCCCGCGCGCGCGAGGAGACGGAGAAGTATGGAACCGAGCAGGGCATCGTGCGTGCCCTCGCTGTTACGGGTGGAGTCATCACGAGCGCAGGAATCGTGCTGGCGGGCACGTTCCTGGTGCTGGCCTCGCTGCCGCTCGTCTTTCTGACCGAGATCGGCTTCGTGGTCGCCTTCGGCGTGCTCCTCGACACGTTCTTGGTTCGCAGCGTGTTGGTGCCGGCGCTCGTCGTGAAGATCGGCCCGAACGTGTGGTGGCCGTCGGCGCTGGCCAAGCGCTCGCGCGATCGGGTGGGCGCCGGCGCCTAGCGTGGCCCACCGCTGGGATCTGGACGAGTACGAGCGCGCGGCCGCCATCGCGGTCGCCGCGGTGAGCGAGTACGTCGGCGAGAGCCAGGCCGGCGAGGCGTCGGCCGTGTCGAGGGCGCCGCTCGCCCAGGTGTCCGACGAGCTCGACCTGCGCGCGCTGCTGCGCGACGGTGGACTCAACCTCGACAGCTTCGAGGTTTGGCTGCAGGCGATGCTTCGGCACACGACTCGCCTGCACCATCCGGGTGAGCTGGCCCACCAGGTGGCCTCGCCCGACGTGCCGGCGGCGCTGGGCGACCTGCTGCACGGGGCCGCCAACCAGCCCGCGTCGATCTACGAGATGGGCGCGGCTACGTCGGCGATAGAGGCGGCGGTGGTCGAATGGATGATCGAGCACGTCGGCTGGGACGCTGAGGCCGGCGGGGTGCTCACGCACGGCGGCTCGCTGGCCACGTTCACGGCGCTGCTGGCCGCGCGGGCGGCGGCGGCGCCGGATGCCTGGCGCGACGGGATGGCCCCCGGCCTCGCCGTGCTCGCGCCTCCCTCCGCGCACTACTCGGTCAAGCGCAGCGTGGCCATGCTCGGCCTCGGTGAGCGGGCCGTGATCCCACTCGACGTGGATGAGCTCGAGCGCATCCGGCCTGAGCGGCTGGAGGCCGCGCTCGAGCGGGCGAGGGGCGAGGGCCTGCGACCGATGGCGTTGGCGGCGGCCGCCTGCGCCACCAGCACGGGCCTACACGACGACCTCGAGGCGGTGGCGCGCTTCTGCCACGAGCACGGGATCTGGTTCCACGTGGACGCCGCGCACGGGGCATCGGCGCTGCTCTCGCCGCGGCATCGCGGGCTTCTGCGCGGCATCGAGCAGGCCGACTCCGTGATCTGGGATGCCCACAAGATGCTTCGCACCTCGAGCCTGTGTGCGGCGGTGCTGCTGCGCCACGAGCGCCGGCTCGAAGCTGCCTTCCAGCAGCAGGCCGCCTATCTCATCTACGAGCACGACGGCGAGGGGGAGGCGGACCTTGGGCCCGACCTGCTCGGCCGCCAGCTCGAGTGCACGAAGGCGCCGCTCGGGCTGAAGATCTTCCTCAACCTGGCCTGGCGCGGCGAGCGGGGACTGGGCGAGTACGTCGCCGGTCAGTACGACAAGACCGCCCGCTTCTTCGAGCTGATCGAGGCCCGCGAGGGCTTCGAGTGCCTGTGCGCGCCGGAGAGCAACATTCTCTGCTTTCGCTATGGCCGCGACGGCGACGAGCAGGTGAGGTTGCGCGAGCGCCTGCTGGCCGAGGGCCGTTTCCACCTGAGCTCCACCGAGGTCGGCGGCGAGCGGTGGCTGCGCATGTCGGTGATGGCGCCCGCGACCGACGAGGAGACGATCGAGGCGCTGCTCGGCGCCATCGAGCGCCTAGGGCCCACCCCGCAGCGCGGACTCCACGATCCGGCGGGCCAGGCGTAGCGACACCGGGTCGAGGCGCCCGGGCCGGTCGCACGCGGTGTGGCGGCACGGCTCACCGCCCGCGCCGACGCCGAGCTTCGCCGCGGGCAGGCCGAGCAGCTCGAACTCGCGGTGATCGGAGTTGCCCGTGCCCTCGTCGGGTACCCAGCTGACCCGGGCGCCCACCCGGCGGGCGGCCCGCACGAGGGCGCCCTCGAACCGGGGGCGCGGAGTGGCGCGAGGCGATCGGAGCCAGAACGGCCGGTCTCGCCCCACCTCGTCGAGCGAAAGCGCCCACCGGAGCGCCCGCGGTTCCCGTTCACGCGCTCGCCGGGCGAGCGCGAGTGCTCCCAGATGGTCGGGCGAGCCGGTGTACACGCGCTCCTCCGCGCCGGTGGCCACGAGCCAGACGTCGCAGCGCTCCGGGTAGCGGCCCAGCCGGCCGGCGAGAGCGGCGAGCACGCCGAGTCCCGAGGCGTTGTCGTTGGCGCCGGGACCGTCCGGTGTGCTGTCGGTGTGAGCCATCACGATGTGGAGACAGGACCGAGGGCCGTCGTACCGTCCGATCACGTTGCGCGACCGGCCCCGTCCGGGCACGGCAAAGCGCTGCACGGAGACGCCGAGCCCGGCGCGGCGAAACACGTCGGCGAGGTAGCGGTGGACCCTTCGCTCGGCCCGGCTCGCCGCCGGGCGCGGACCCCACGACGCTATGCGAACGGCGTGCTCATGCGCGCTGGGAGCGGGGGCCAGCAACGCCAGGGCGGCTAGGAGAGCAGCCGTTCGAGCTCCTCAGGCTCGGTCACCGGGGCCTTGCACTCGAAATGCTCGCATACATAGGCGGCGGGACGTCCGTCCACCGGCGTGCGGTCCCGGAGGAGCGGCACTCCGTCCGCTGCCCCGCCGGCCAAGACCAGGTGGGGACGAAAGCGCCCGCGCACCACGCGCGCCAGGGCCGCGATGTCATCGCCGACCAGCGCCACCTCCTGCACCGGCGAGAGGTGAAAGTCGAGCGCCTGCAGCAGGTGACCGAAGGCGTTCGGGTGCTGCGCCGCCGGCTCATGCAGCAGCCGCAGGACGCCCACCGCCCGCTCCTCGTAGCCCGCCTCACCGCTGAGCGCGGCCAGCCGCAGCATCCCGTAGGCCGCGCTCGAGTTGGCCGAGGGGATCGGATGGTCCTCGAGATCCTTGCGGCGCGTGAGCAGCTGCTCGTGGTCGGACGAGGTTTCGAAGAAGCCGCCCTTGTCGTCGTCCGCGAAGCGCTCGATGAGCGTGTCGGCGAGGGCGTGCGCCTCGGCGTACCAGCGCGGATCGAAGCTCGCCTCATAGAGCGAGATGAGAGCCTCGAGCAGGAAGGCGTGATCCTCCAGATATGCGTTGAGCTTGGCTTGCCCATCTTTGTAGGTCCGCAGCAGGCGGCCCTCGCCGTCCCGCAGCGAGCCCAGCACGAAGTCGGCGCAGGCGGCCGCCGCCTCGACGTAGTCGGGACGCTCCAGCGCGGCCCCGGCTTCCGCCAGCGCAGAGATCATCAGCGCGTTCCAGGCCGTCAGGCGCTTGTCGTCGAGCCCGGGCCAGACTCGCTGGGCGCGGACCTCATAGAGGCGCCGGCGCCACTCCCCGAGGCGATCGGGCCTGCCCGGGCCCCGAACCGGGATGTTGTGTCCCTCGAAGTTGCCCCTGTCCGTCGCCCCGAACCAGGCGATCGCCTCATCGGCGTCGGACTCGTCCTCGAGGGCCGCGCGCATCTCCTCGACCGACCAGACGTAGAACTTGCCCTCGACGCCCTCCGAGTCGGCGTCGAGCGCGGAGAAGAAGCCGCCCTCCGGGGCGCGCATCTCGCGTAGCGCCCAGTCGAGCGTCTCCTCCGCGACCTGGCGAAAGAGCTCGTCGCCGAGCGCCTGCCAGCCGTGGAGGTATACGCGCGCGAGCAGCGCGTTGTCGTAGAGCATCTTCTCGAAGTGGGGGACCAGCCAGAGCGGGTCCACCGAGTAGCGCGAGAAGCCACCGCCCACCTGATCGTACATTCCGCCCGAGGCCATCGCGCGCAGCGTGTGGGCGGTCATCTCCGTCTCACTGCGCCGCAGCAGGAACTCGAGGACCGAGGCGGGCGGGAACTTGGGGGCGCCCCCGAAGCCTCCGTGGGCGGCGTCGTACTGGCCACGCAGCTTCTCCACCGCGGCGTCGAGGTCGGAGCTGTTCATCGGCTCGGTCGACGGGGCCAGCAGAGCGCCGCCACGCAGGCGCTCGGCGATCCTCGCGCCGCCGGCGCGGATGTCGTCCTTCTTCTCCTCCCAGGCGTGGGCCACGGCCTCGACGACCTGGCGCCAGCTCGGCATGCCCATGCGGGGCTGGGGCGGGAAGTAGGTGCCGGCGTAGAAGGGCACCTGCTCGGGGGTCAGGAACACGTTCAGCGGCCAGCCCCCGGCGCCGGTCATCGCCTGGCAGGCCTCCATGTAGATCGAGTCGAGGTCGGGGCGTTCCTCGCGGTCGAGCTTGACGCACACGAAGCGCTCGTTCATCAGGCGCGCGGTCTCCTCGTCCTCGAATGACTCGTGCTCCATCACGTGGCACCAGTGACACGCCGAATAGCCGATCGAGAGCAGGATCGGCCGGTCTTCGGCGCGCGAGCGCGCGAGCGCCTCCTCGCCCCAGGCGTACCAGTCGACGGGGTTGTCCTTGTGCTGGAGGAGGTAGGGGGAGGTCTCTCGGGCGAGGCGGTTGGCCATGCCTCGAGGCTACCCGCGCCGCAATTCGGCACGCCTGATCTTGCCGCTTGACGTCTTGGGCAGCTCGGCGACGAAGTCGACGATGCGCGGATACTTATAGGGCGCGGTCTCGCTCTTCACGTGCTCTTGCAGCTCGTCCGCCAACTCGTGGCTCGGGGCGCGCCCCTCGCGCAGCACCACGACCGCCCGTACGATCTGCCCGCGGATCTCGTCGGGGGCGGCCACGGCGGCGGCCTCGGCCACCGCGGGATGGGTCACCAGCGCCGATTCGACCTCGAAGGGACCGATGCGGTAGCCCGCGGAGATGATCACATCGTCAGCGCGACCCTCGAACCAGAGGTAGCCCTCATCGTCCTCGGCGACCCGGTCGCCGGTGCGCCAGGGCCGATCGCGCGGGCCGTCGACGAAGAACGTGGGCACGGTCAGGGGGTCGATCACCAGCTCGCCCTCTTCGATCCAGGCGCGAAAGCCGGGCAGGGCCCGGCCCATCGAGCCGGGACGCACCGGGGGCCCGATCGGCATGCCCGTCAGGTGGCCGGTCTCGGTCTGGCCATAGCCGTCGTGAATGGCCACTCCCGCGCCCTCGTCCCATGCTCGCACCACCTCGGGGTTGAGCGGCTCGCCGGCCGCCACCGCATGACGCAGCGAGGGAAGCCGCCGCAAGTCGCAGCGTTTGGCGATCGCCCGGTATTCGGTGGGCGACATGCACAGAACGCCGACGCCCTCGCGTTCGAGCAGATCGAGGCGCTCGTCGGGATCGAAGCGGCCGTCGTGGAGCAGCGCGGCGGCGCCCCGCAGCCAGGCGGCGACGAACGCGTTGCGTGCCGACAGCGACCAGCCACTCGCCGCCGTGCACCAGCACAGGTCGTCCGGGCGAGCGCCGTACCAGTGCTCGGCCTGAACGCGCTGGCCCTCCAGGTAGCGGGCTCCGTGGCGAATGGGCTTGGGCTCGCCCGAGGTGCCCGACGTGAACACGATCAGCGCCGGTTCTTCGGGCTCCAGCTCGGCCGCGGGAAGCGTCTCGTCCTCATCGAGGTTGCGACGGTCGGACGGGTCGACGACCTCGGCGCCCAGCCCGGCGTCCGCCACGGTGTCCAGGTTGCGCTCGCCGGCGATCACCGCGCGAGGCCCGACCAGTTCGCCTCGGGCCCGGAGATCCGAGGCCCGCAGCTGCTCGCTGCAGGGCAGCGCAACGGCGCCGAGGCGCCAGCAGGCGACCATCGCATAGGCCCACTCGGGCCGGTTGCCGACCACGGTCATCACCACGTCTCCCCGGTCCACGCCGCGGCGCGCCAGGGCGCCGGCGAGCCGGGCCGAGCGCTGAGCCACCTCGCCGAAGAGCACCTCGCGGCGCTCGCCATCGCGGCCCAGGGCCACCAGCGCGGGCCGGCCCGGATCGGCGGCGTCGACCACGTCGCGGGCGAAGTTCACGTGGTAACTCTCGCAGGAAGGCAGGCAGGATTCCGGGCGCGATTATGGAACCCCCGGAAGTAAGCTCGCGCGCCGCGGGCAACGTCTCCGAAACATCTGGTAGATTCGCCGCCACGCCGAGTCCGCGGTAACGCGGAGCGGGGGACCCAAAGGTGGTTGTTGTGGCCACTGGGGCGAACTTCCTCGAAGAGGAAGCGCGCGAGCTCTTTCAGCGCGAGCCCGACAGCTAACCCCGCAGGCGTACGAAAGAGATGCCGCTACGCCCCCACATGAAGCTGCTTGTCGCATGCGTTTGCGCATGCCTGCTCGCCCTCGCCCCGGCCTCGACCGCATCGGCGGACGAGCCCTCGGGCTCGGGCGGCGCAGCCTTCGTCCCGCCGCCCCCGCCGCCCGAGAAGGCGATGCTGGTCGACGGACGCGTGCTCGCGCCCGCCTCCGCGCCCAGGCGGGTCAAGCGCGTGATCGCGGCGGCCAACCGGCTCGTCGAGAAGCCCTACATCTACGGCGGCGGGCACCGGCCCTACACCGCCCGTCTGGATCGCGGTTATGACTGCTCGGGGGCGGTTTCGCACGCCCTGCACGGCGGGCGCTTCCTGCGCTCGCCGCTGCCCTCGGGTGCGCTGATGGACTGGGGCGAGGACGGCCCGGGCGAGTGGATCACCGTCTACGCCCATGGTGGCCACGCCTACGTGGTGGTCGCCGGACTGCGCTTCGACACGTCGATGCGCGACCGCGACGCCCCCGGTCCGGGCAGCGGCCCGCGCTGGAGCCGGACGCTGCGCAGGTCGAGCGCGTTCACCGCTCGCCACCCGCTCGGCTACTAGGGCCACCACCGCGGACACCCGGCAGTATTCTCAGCCGATGGCCGTCGCCAGCCCCTACACCGAGAAGACCGACGAGCAGAAGGCCATCACCGAGATGGTGCGGCAGTTCGTCGACAACGAGGTCCTGCCGGTAGCGGGGGAGCACGACCACGAGGACAAGTTCCCCGATGGCGTGGTCGACCAGATGAAGGAGCTCGGGCTGTTCGGGGTAACGATCCCCGAGGAGTACGGAGGCATGGGGCTCGATCTCACGACCTACGCGATGATCGTCGAGGAGCTCTCCCGGGGCTGGATCTCGGTGTCGGGCATCGTCAACACGCACTTCATCGGCTCCTACCTGCTGATGAAGTTCGGGAGCGACGAGCAGCGTCAGCAGTTCCTGCCGCGCATGGCCACGGGGGAGATCCGAGCTGCGTTCTCGCTCTCCGAGCCCGAGGTCGGCTCGGACGTCCAGGGGATCAAGTCGACCGCCAAGAAGACCGACGACGGCTACTGGGTCATCAACGGCCAGAAGATGTGGGTAACCAACGGGCTCCGCGCCGCGCTCGTATTCGTGCTCGTGAAGACCAACCTCAAGGCCGATCCTCCTCATCGCGGGATGACGTGCTTCATCACCGAGAAGACCCCCGGGGAGCAGCACAACGACGGACTGACCGTGCCTCCGCAGATCAAGAAGCTCGGCTACAAGGGAGTCGAGTCGACCGAGCTCATCTACGACGGCTACGTATGCGCGCCCGATCGAATCCTGGGCGGGGAGGAGGCCGGCCTGCACAAGGGCTTCGGCCAGATGATGGACGCCCTGGAGGTCGGCCGGGTCAACGTGGCCGCCCGCGGTGTGGGGATCGCCCAGCGCGCCCTGGAGCTCGCCCTGCGCTACTCCCAGGAGCGAAAGGCCTTCGGCAAGCCGATTGCAAGTCACCAGGCGATCCAGTTCAAGCTGGCCGACATGGCGACTAAGACCGAGGCCGCCCGGCTGCTCACCTTCAAGGCCACTCGGCTCAAGGACGCCGGCGAGCGCTCGGACCTCGAGGCCGGCATGGCCAAGCTGTTCGCCTCGGAGATCGGCAAGGAGGTCGTGGAGGACTCGTTTCGCATCCACGGCGGCTATGGCTACTCCAAGGAGTACGAGATCGAGCGCCTCTACCGCGACGCCCCGCTGCTGCTGATCGGCGAGGGTACCTCGGAGATCCAGCGCATGGTGATCGGCAAGAAGCTGCTGGAGCGGCACAAGGTCTAGCGGACCGGAGGGTCTGAGCCGGGTTACCGGCTAGCATGGCTACATGGCCGAGAGGCAGCAGGACGTGCCGCGGGTGGTGCACGAACAGGACGTCCCTCCTGTCGCTTCCCCCGCGAGGGTCGATGTCGAGGAGCTGCTGGCGCAGTTGGCGGAGCGAACCGCCGACCTCGCGGAGGCGAGGATGAAGCGAAAGCACGCCGAAGCGAAGCTGAAGACCAAGACGCGGGAGCTGGATTCGGAGCGACAGGCGCGCAAGCAGACGAGGCGGCAGCTCGAGGGCGACCGCAGCGCGCTCGAGACCGAGCGCGATCAGTACGTTGCCGCGTGCCGGCAGCTCAAAGCCCAGGTCGCCGAGCGGCGCAAGGCGCGCGCCGCTGCCGAGGCGGAACTCAAGCGAGCCGAGACGCGGAGTGCAGCGCTACAGCACCAGTTCCAGGTCGTCGCGGCGCAGCTCCGGCAGCAGAAGGCCGACGAACCGCAGCGCTGGTGGCGCAGGTTCGGTTCGTGATCGAGAAGCCGCGCGACCGCGACACGACCTGAACCCGAGGTCGTCCGGTGCTGCGCTTGGAGCGAGTGCCTCTCGAAGGAGTCGATTGGGAGGCGGCGGACGCGTTCAGCGACCGTAACGTCTTTCAGACTGCCGGATGGCTCCAGTTCGTGGCGCGAACGCAGGGCGCCGAACCCGTTGTCGCGCGGATCGACCGCGACGGCGAGCCCGCCGGCTGGTTCAGCGGCTTGATGGTGCGACGGTATGGGGTGCCGATCCTGGGCAGCCCCTTCCAGGGATGGACGACGGGACCGATGGGGTTCAACCTCGCCCCGGGCATCGATCGGCGGCAGGCGGTCGAGGCGCTGGTCCCGTTCGCGTTCAAGCGGCTGCGCTGCCTGCACCTCGAGCTGCTCGACCGCGGCGCTCAGTTCGAGGAGCTGTCTGGCCTGGGCGCACGGCTTGCCGAGTTCAACACGTACGAACTCGACCTCGCGCGCGAGGAGGAGGAGATCCTCGGAGGCATGTCCAGCGCCTGCCGGCGCGCGATACGGAAGGGCGAGAAGGAAGGCGTGCGCGTCGAGGAGGCCCACGGGGTCGAGTTCGCCGACGAGTACTACGCACAACTCGAGGACGTCTTCGCGAAGCAGTCGCTTCGTCCGCCCTACGGCCTCGAGCGGGTCCGCGAGCTAGTCCGCTGCCTCGAGCCGAGCGGAAATCTCCTACTGGTACGAGCGCTCAGCCCGCAGGGGGACAAGATCGCGACGGCGATCTTTCCGGTACTGAACGAGTTCGCCTACTTCTGGGGCGGGGCGAGCTGGCGCAGCCACCAGATCCTCCGCCCCAACGAGGCGGTGTTCTGGTACACGATGCGGCGTCTCAGGGAGCGTGGGATCCCGGTGCTCGACATGGGCGGCGGCGGAGAGTACAAGCGCAAGTACGGTCCACGCGAACGCCGGATTCCGTTTCTCCGCAAGTCGCGAGTGCTCGGCATGATGGCGCTGCGCGACGTCGCCGCCCGGATCCAGTGGTACAGGGCCACGCGACGGGGCTCTGGGGCATAGTGATGTGACGTGGGTGCGACGATCACGAGCATCTCGGTGATAGTGCCGCTGCGCAACGAGCGCTCGAACGTCGACAGCTTCGTGAACGACCTCGCCGCCCAGGACTTCGAGGGCGAGCTCGAGGTGCTGGTCGCGGACGGCGCGTCCGATGACGGCGGAATCGAGCGGCTGCGCGCGGCCGCGCGGGCCGCCGGCCTGAGTCTGCAGGTGATAGACAACCCCGCGGGCTGGGTGTCCCATGGGTTGAATGCCTGCATCCGCGAGGCAGAGGGCGACCTGATCGTTCGACTCGACTGTCACTCGCGCTACGCGGGGGACTACCTGCGCCGCTGTGCGGAGCTTTCCCAGCAGACGGGCGCCTGGAACGTCGGTGGACGCCTGGTTCCCACCGGAACGACCCCGATCGAACGGGCCGTGGCGTGCGCGATGGACAGCCCGTTCGGGGGGATCGGCTGGACGCGCTCCAGCGGGGGCGAACGGGTTGAGACCGACACGGTGACATTCGGAGCGTTTCGCCCAGAGGTGTTCGAGCGGGTGGGATTGTTCGACGAGGCGCTCGTGCGCAACCAAGACGACGAGTTCAACATGCGGCTCCGCGCGGCCGGCGGGCGGATCGTGCTCGATCCCGCCATCACCGTCGCGTATCGACCACGGGGATCGTTTGGCGGCGTTTGGCGTCAGTACTTCGAGTACGGGCTCTGGAAGGTGCCGGTGATGCTCAAGCACAGGCGGATCGCGACAGTCCGCGGGGTGGTCCCGCTGGTGTTCGTGCTCGGCAGCGTGGGTCTGCTTGCCGGGGCGATTCGCTCGCGGACCTCGCGCCGCCTGCTGGTGGCCGAGTGGCTCCTCTACGGAGCCCTGAGCGTCTTCTTCGCCGCCCGCGGCGCGCGCGGTCGCGACGAGCCGTGGACGCTGATGCCGGCCGTCCTGGCGGCCTTTCCCACGTTCCACCTGGGGTTCGGGTCGGGCCAGGCGGCTGGCCTGGTGCGCGCCCTGTGGCGTAGGCGGCGGTGAGGGCGCGCGCGCTCATGTACCACGGCGTGGCCGCCGACGGAGGGCCGCGCGACGGCTTCCCGGGCCCGGGCGCCGCTGCGTACTCGGTCGCGCCGGCGCGCTTTGGCGAGCATCTCGAACGCATCGGCGCGACGACTGGACGGCCGCCCGGGCGCGTGCATGCCCTAACGGACGGGACGGCGAGCCCGGGCGCGTGGATATTGACCTTCGACGACGGTGCCGCCAGCGCGGTGGAGGCCGCGGAGCAGCTTGGTCGGCGCTCGTGGCCGGGGCACTTCTTCATCGCCACGGACTTGGTGGACAGTCCTGGGTTCCTCGGTTGGGACGACGTCCGCGAGCTCGCTCGCGTCGGTCACGTGATCGGCTCGCACTCGTGCAGCCATCCCGATCGGATGGCCGCCTGCTCGTGGGTGCAGCTGCTGGACGAGTGGTCGCGCAGCGCCGCAGTGCTCGGCGAGGCCCTCGGCCGGCCGGTGAGGACCGCGAGCGTGCCGGGGGGCCTGTACTCCCGGAGCGTCGGCAGGGCGGCGGCGGCGGCCGGCTTCACAACGCTCTTCACCTCGCAGCCGAGCCAGCGCCTGGGCTCGATCGACGGATGCCTGCTGATCGGCCGGTATGCAATCCGCCGCGACACGTCGGCCGACGAGGCCGCCGCCGCCGCCGCCGGGCGAGCCGTTCCCTGGGCGCGCCAACGCACCGCTTGGGGGCTTCGGGGTGCGGCCAAGCGGATCGCCGGCGGGCGCTATGAGGGCATGCGGCGGGCCCTGCTCGCCCGGCGCTGAACATGGGCAACCTTCTCGTGCTGTGCTACCACGCCGTCAGCGAGCGCTGGCCCGCGTCGCTGTCTGTCACGCCCGAGGCGTTCGAGCGGCAGCTGCGGTTTCTGTCTCGTAGCGGCTTCAAGGGCGAGACCTTCGAGCGCGCGGTAAGCCACGGATCAAACGGGCGCACGGTGGCGGTCACCTTCGACGACGCCTACGGGTCCGTGTTCGAGCTGGCCAGGCCGATTCTTGCCGACGTCGGTTTCCCGGCAACCGTGTTCGTGCCCACCGACTATCCGGCGAGGCCGGGGCAGCCGATGGCCTGGGACGGGATCGACAAGTGGCTGGGTGGACCGTACGAGAGCGAGCTGCGCCCGATGTCATGGGAGCAGCTCGGCGTGCTCGCCGAGGCCGGCTGGGAGATCGGGTCGCATACCTGCTCCCACCCCCGACTTCCCTCGCTCGGCGACGAGCATCTCAGGCGGGAGCTTCTCGAGTCTCGCTCGATGGTGGCCGAGCGCCTCGGTCGGCCCTGCGGCACGCTCGCGTATCCGTACGGCGACCACGACGAGCGCGTGGTGGAGGCCACGCGCGCCGCGGGCTACGCCGCGGCGGGCACATTGCCCGGCCGGCTGCCGCGCGCGCAGCGGCTGGCTTGGCCGCGCATCGGCATCTATCACGGCGACGACGAGCGCCGTTTCCGGATCAAGGCCTCGGCCGCCGTGCGCCGGCTGCGCGGGACGCGCCTGTGGCCGCGGTAGGCGCTTCGGCCAGAAAGCGCGCCACAAGTGCAGACTGCGCCTCCAGAGTGCGTCCGCGCAGCCGCTCGATGCCGGCCGTCACGAGCCGCCGGCGCAGCTCCGGGTCGGCCGCGAGCCGCTCCAGGGCCCCGGCCGCGGCGTCCGGGTCGCCCGGGGGGATGAGCAGCGCCGCGTCACCGGCGGCCTGTGGAACGCCTCCCACGGCGGTGGCCACCACCGGCGTCCCTGACGCGAAGGCCTCCAGGAGCACCTGCGGCATACCCTCGGTCCATGAGACATGCAGGAAGGCGTTGGCCGCCCGGTAATGGTCCAGGAGCCCACCATGGATGGGCACGTAGCCGAGCAGTTCCGCGCGGTCTTCGACGCCGAGCTCGCGCAGGCGCGCTCGCAGCTCGCCCGCGAGTGGGCCCTCGCCGCAGATGAGCAGCCGCCAGTCGCTGCCGTCGAGGCGCTCGAGCACGTCCGCGAGCATCAGCGGGTTCTTCTCGGCCTCCAGGCGCCCCACGGTGAGCACGGTGCGTTCTCCGTCCCAGCTGCGCCGCGCCGCCTCGCCGGCATCCGCGATGTCGGAGTCCCGTACGAGCGAAACGGAGATTGAGAGCAGGCGGGCCGCGCGCGAGTAGTTGCGCGCCAACTCGGGGCCTACCACGACGGTGGAACAGCGGCGGGAGAGCTGACGATATGAGAGCTCGAGCAGGTCGCCGGCGAGATGGACGATCCGTCTTCCGGCGTGGCGGCTGCGGACGTAGGCGGGAAAGTCCTGCCGCACGCCCAGCGCGACCTGGCGCCGTCGCAGCGCGGCCAGTGCGGCGAAGGCAAGGCAGAGCGGGTGGGGCCCGAGCAGCCAGACGACCTCGACCTCCGCGAGCACGCGCCAGAAGCGTCGGAGCGATGCCAACATCGCGAGCGGCGCGCGCAGGCTCAGCATGCTGGGGTATGAGGGGAGGCCCACGAAGCCGACCTCGTCGGGCACGCGGTAATGCGCACGCGGAAGATCGGGATCGAGCTGCCCGAGCAGCACCGTGTGCTCAGCCGCCGCGGCTATGCCGGCGATGAACACGACGAGCGAGCGGTCCGCGTAGACGCCGTCGGGATCGGCTCGGTACCAGTTGTCTGCGTAGACGGCCACGCGAAGCGGCCGCTGGGCGCTCAATCGAACGGGGCGGAAGGGGCCCAGGTTGATGTCATAGTTATCCGCATGAGTCCAGCCGGCCCGGAGGCGCCTCGCGATTCCACGACTGCTCCGTGGCGCCGTCCCCAGCTGGGGATCTCGGGCTTCGAGCGCTATCTCCACACGTTACGCGAGCGGCTGCCGCTGATCGTGGCGGTAACGCTCGCGACCACGCTCGTCGCGACCCTCTACCTGGTCGTGGCCGAGGACAGGTATTCCGCCGAGGCCGACCTTCTTGTGGCGCCTGCCGGTCAGGATGACACCGCGCTCTCGGGGCTGCCAGTGATCCACGAGTCGAGCGATCCGACGCGAGACGTGGAAACAGCTTCCCAGCTCGTGACGAGCCGTGATGTGGCGCTGCGGGTCAAGCGCAAGCTGGAGCTCGACGAGAGCGTGGGCGCGCTGCTCGATGCCGTCTCAGCAGAGCCGGTCGCACAGAGCAACATCGTCTCCGTGCGGGCGGAGGCGGACTCGCCCACCCTCGCCAGGGACCTGGCCAACGGGTTCGCCAGAGAGGCCGTCGCGGACCGTTCCCGGCAGCTCCGCCTCGAGATCGACCGGGTGCTCCCCCTCCTACGGGAGCAGATCGTGGCGGCGGAGGCGCGGGACGAGGACACCCAGGCTCTGAGCGCAGATCTGGTGCGCCTGGAGAGCATCCGCGAAACGGGGGATCCCACGCTGCGGTTGGAAACCCGCGCGAGCGCTCCTCCCTCGCCGTTCGCCCCGCGTCCCGCGCTCACCCTTGCGGCCGGTGTCCTCGCCGGCCTCATCCTCGGCGCCGGCGGCGCGTTCGCGATGAACGCACTCGACCCGCGTCTGCGGCGCGAGGAGCAGCTGCGGGAGCTCTACAGCCTGCCAATCCTGGCGCGTGTACCCAAGGAGAAACGCGCGCGCACCTTCTCGTTCGGGGAACGCCGCTGGGGGTTCGGACCGCCGGAGAAGCACCGGCGCGCCCTGCCGCCCGGCGAGTTGTCCCCCACAACGCTCGAGTCCTTCAGGACGCTGCGCACGATGCTCGCAGCCCACCGCGGCACCGACAGCGACAGTCGCTCCATCCTGGTCACGGGACCGTCGCCCTTCGAGGGCAAGACGACAACCGCAATCAACCTGGCCTCCTCGCTCGTCCTGGCCGGCAATCGGGTGATTCTGATCGAGGCTGACTTCCGCCGTCCGACCGTCGGTGAAGCGCTGAACCTCCAAGCGCCCTTCGGAATCGGCGACGTGCTCCTCGGCAACGTGGAGCTCGAGCGCGCCCTCGTCCCCGCCCCGCCGCTCGACTACAACTTCTCGGTGCTGCTGGTGGACCGCGCGGACGACTGGCTCGCCGAGGTGCTGTCGCTCCCGGCCGCGGAGCGCCTGCTCGAGGAGGCAAAGCGCCTGGCGGACTACGTGGTGCTCGATTCCCCGCCGCTGACGCAGGTGATGGACGCGATGCCGCTCGCCCGGCGCGCGGACGACGTCGTGCTGGTGGTCCGATTGGGCTCGAGCAAACTCGCTCAGATGGCGCGTCTCGGGGACCTGCTCGATCAGAACGGAATCCGACCGGCCGGCTTCGTGGTCGTCGGCGGCGCGGCGCCGGAGGAGCAGGACTACAGCGCGGTGCAGCGCCGGCGGGCCGCCGAGTCTGACTGGCTCGTGGCCTCGGAGTCCGATCGGCCGACCTTCCCAACCGACGGCTGAGCCTCCGCCGTGACGGCACGGACAGAGCTGCCAACCAGGTTGCTGGGGGTAGGGCTGTTGGTCTCCGCCCTGTTGATGGGGGTGCTCGCCGGCGTCAACCCCGCGCTTGCGATCGGGCTCACCGTCGGCCTGGTGCTCCTCGTCATCGCGATGGCGAACCTCACCGCCGGTATTTGCCTGCTGGCGTTCTTGACGTTCTTGGACACGATCCTCCCCGCTGACGCCGAGGGAGCCCTGTCGGTGTCCAAGCTCGTGGGGCTGGTGCTGGTGCTGTCGTGGTTCGCGCTCATCACCGCGGGCGAGCGCGAGCGGCGTGAGCAGATCTTCAGCCCGCCGGCTTTCCTGTTCGTGCTGATCTTCTTCGTGGGCTGGGCGGCCGTGAGCGTCGTCTGGGCCGAGGACACGGGCGCCGCCATCGACGCGACCACTCGCTACCTGCCGAACGCCATGCTCTTCCTGGTCGTCTTCGCGGGCGTCCGTACGCGCACGCAGCTGCTCTGGGTCGTGGGCAGCCTCGTCGTGGGAGCCGTCGTCGCGGCCGTCTACGGCATGGTGGTGGGGGCGCCGCAGGACGACCCGGGGCGAGTGGCCATCGGCAACGCCAATGAGACGGCGGCCTCACTCGTGGTGGGCGGCACGCTTGCCGCGGCGCTCGCCTTCGCGCTGCGCGGCAAGCCGGTGCTGCGACTCCTCACGACGATAGCCGTGCCGTTGTGCGTGTTCGCCGTCTTCCTGACGCTGTCGCGGGGCGGCCTCGTGGCGCTCGGCGCCTCGCTGGTCGCGGCCATCGTCATGGCCGGGCGGTGGCGAGGCGTCGCAGTCGGCCTCGCGGGGGCCGCCATAGTTGCGACCGTGCTGTACTTCGGCGCGTTCGCGCCGGCCGAGGCGCGGGACCGGATTCTCGAGTTGGAGGGGGGCACGGGCCGGACCGACATCTGGACGGTCGGCTGGCGGATGGTCGAGGATCAGCCGTTGCTGGGAGTCGGGGCGGGGAACTTTCCGGTCGCGTCGATTCACTACCTGCTCGAGCCCGGGGCGTTGATGCGCACCGACTTCATAGTCGACAACCCCAAGGTCGCGCACAACACATACCTGAACGTGCTCGCCGAGCTGGGCGTGGTCGGGTTCGTCCTGTTCCTGGCCATCGTCGCCTTCCCGTTGTGGTGGGCCGCGCGGGCGGTGGGCTTCGCAGCCCAGGCGGGCGACCGGCAGCTCGAGGTCCTCGCGCGGGCGATGGTCGTCGTCATCGTCGGACTGCTCGCGGCCGACTTCTTCGGGTCACGCCAGTACAGCAAGCAGCTGTGGCTGCTGTTGAGCCTGTGTCCGGTGCTGCTCGCGATCAGTCGGGCTGAGCTGGCCTCGCGTCGCGAGGGGGCCGCAGCCGCCGACCGAGCGCTGTCAGCTCCTCCATCGTGATCTGCCGCGTGGCGAGCAGGATCCCCGCGTAGACGGCGGTTCCAAGCGCCGCGCCGACCACGACGAGCGGGAAGGGGATCTCGCCGGTGCCGAAGATCAGCAGCACCAGGGCCATGCCACCCGCCGCCGCCAGCGACCCCAGGAACGGCGCCACGAGCGGCCTGAGCCGCAGTCCCGCCACGTCTTGGCAAAGGCGGAGGTGCGCCGCCACGTAGAGCGCGTACGCCACGTCGGTGCCGATGGCCGCGGCGACGATGCCGATCTGCTCTAGCAGCGCGACGTCGATTGCCGCGTTCACCACCACCGCGGCGATCGCGATCGGAACCCGCCGGGCCGCGGCCCCGAGATAGTTCGCAGCGCCCGCGAGCAGGGGAGAGACGGCGGTCAGCAGCGCGAATGGCGCCAGCGCTCGCAGAGTGTCAACCGAGCCCAGATACTCCGTGCCGAGCGCGATACGGGTGAGCGGCTCGGCCCACACGATCAGCGGCGCGAGGACGACGCCCTGGACCAGGACCATGTAGCGCAGGGCGGTCTCGAGTGCTTCGTGGTCGGGCCCGCCGCCGCCCCTGGTGAGGCGGGGCGCCACGGCACTGCGTACTGGGGCGCCGAGGAAGTAAAGGAGGCCGGCCAACCTGTAGGCAGCCTCGAACAGCCCGACGGCTGAGACGCTCAGGATCGCGCCGATCAGGAGGACGTCGATGGTGCTGAAGAGGGTGAACGCTCCGTCAACGATCACGAGCGCGGAGCCGTAGATGGCGATCCGCCGCGCATGTCCGTGCCCGGCACCACGCGGTCGGACGCTGCGGCCGATCGTGCGTGTGATGAGCGTGAGGCCGAAGCCCGCAGCGAACGCGTAGGCCGCGGCCCGGCCCGCCATGGCCCCGGTGGCGCCAGTGCCGAAGAGCACGATCGTGATGGTGAGGCCGGCCTCGACCGCGCTCTCGGCGAGGACGAGCCGCAGGTAAACGGAGATTCGTCCCAGCGCCTCGAAGATCGTGGCCCAGAGCAGCATCAAGCTCTGCCCGAACGTGGCGAACGCGAGGATGCGCAGCGGCCAGGCGAGGTCGGGCACTCCATAGGCCGACGCGATCGGGCCGGCCAGCGCTATAAGCCCGAGCGCCGACAGGCCACCGACGACGAGCTTTAGCCGAAACGCGTCCGACACGACCTTCGCCACCGAGCCGGAATCTCCGCGGAGCTCGGCGACGAACCGGGCCGCGCTCATCGAGATGCCCAAGTCGGAGGGGACCGTTATCAGGGCGCCGACTCCCATCGCCAGGGCGAAGACGCCGTACTCCGTCGGCCCGAGGTAGCGGATCAAGAAGATCGTCAGGATCCCCGTGAAGACGGCGCCGGTCAGCTTCGCGGCGACCGCGAACACGGTGTTGCGGGCGATGCTGTCGAGTTGCTGTTCGGGGTGGCTCACCGCAACCCGGGCATCGTAGAGGTCGGAATCGGCAATCCAATAGGCATACTCGGGTCCGTGGACGCCGTCGAGCGCTACCTCTCAGTCGTCAGCGCTCAGTGGCCCGAGCGCAACGTCGGCAACCTCCGCTTCTACCTCGAGTATCTCTTCGACTGCGTCCCGCTGGCCGGACGCCGCGTGCTGGATGTCGGCGCCGGGGATGGCGTATACAGCTACTATGCCGCCGCGGCCGGCGCCGAGCGGGTGACCGCCCTCGAGCCCGAGGCCGCCGGCTCGACTGCCGGTGTGGCTCGCAGCTTCTCGCGTCTGGGTGAGGCGCTCGGACTCGACTCGGTCGAGCTGCGCACCGAGAGCTTCCAGGACTTCGGTGCCGGGGACGACCGCTTCGATGTGATCCTCCTGCACGCCGTCATCAACCATCTCGACGAGTCCGCGACTACGCAGATCGGCCGCAGCGAAGCCGCTCGCCAGACCTATCGCTCGCTGTTCTCGAAGCTGGCCCGCATCGCAGCTCCCGGGGCGAAGCTCATCGCCTCCGACGCCTCACCGAACAACCTGTTCGCGCGCCTGCCGATAAGGAATCCCCTCCAGCCCGAGATCGAGTGGGAGAAGCACCAGACGCCGGAGACGTGGGCGCGGCTGCTCGAGGAGGCCGGCTTCGGCGACCCGCGGATCCGCTGGAACTCGATCAACACGCTTCGCCGTCCGGGTCGTCTCCTGTTCGGAAACCGCGTGGGCGCATGGGTCCTGGACGGCGCCTTCTGCTTGACGATGACGTTGAAGCACGGGCCGCGCGATCTGAGCGGCGCTTAACGGCCCAGACGCGCGGCGCTTCCGCCCGCGCGACCGACGAGGGCGGCGCAGTTCGAGCTGCGCCTGAGCCGGTAGTCCCCTGCCGGTCGGTCGACATAGACGGGCCCCCTCGCGACCGCGTTGCCCGACTTGTGAAAGCCTCGATCCGGGCCCAGGCCGGACGGCGCCCCAGGGCCGGTGCTGAACAGGCAGTTACGGGAGGCGCCGTTTCCGCGACCGGCGGGGCCCCCGCTCCACGACGACTCGATGTTCCAGCGCGGGGACGAGTTGGTGATCACGTTCGCGCGTACGAGGTTGCCCCCGGAGGTCTCCCCACCGCCGCTTCCCGCGAAGATGACGCCCCCTTGGTTGGAATCGATCACGTTGCCCTCGACCAGGGTGCGGTCGGCGTTCGGGTACAGGTGGACCGCCCAGCCGCCCCGGTTGTGGACCAGCAGATTGCGGCGTATCACCGCGTTGCGGCTCGCCGCCATGTAGATCAGGTGGTCCTTCTTGCCCGTCCGGCCGCAATGGTGGATCCGGTTGTCCTCGATGAGAAGGCCGGACACCGTGCGGCTGGAGCCGACCAGCACGCAGCTGATGCTGCGCGAGGCGGTGATGTCGTTGCCGACGAGCTGCACATCGTCGGCCTGAATCTTGAGCGGGATTGCGAACTCGGGATCGTCTGAGGTGAGCCGGAGTCCGGCTATCCGCGCGCCACGCGCGGCCGGCAGGACCCACAGCGCCCCGTCGATTGTCGCCCGAGGCCGCCCGAGTGAGCGGATTGTCGTGCCGGCGCGCTCCAACCTGACGACCCCGCGATGCCGATAGCGGCCCGGCATCAGGCAGCCGACCTGCCCCGGACCGAGCGAGCGAACCAGCCGCTCGAGGGAGCCGAACGGCCGCGCCCGGCGTCCGGTTCCCTGCCGGGAGCCCCTCGGCGAGGCGTAACGATCGCAGGGTTCGCTCACCGCCGCCCGCGTGTTCTCCGGTCCTCCGCGCGTCGGCCCCGCAAAGTCCGCGGAGGCGCCGGAGGTGCGGGCGTCGCTGCTGCACCCGGCCAGGGTCATCAGTCCGCAAGCGAAGAGGGCGCCGAGAAGTGTCAGTCGTGATGGCACGGGCCGTGGGTGGTACGCCCGGGTCGCACGAGTGGTTCGATCGCCGGGCATGTCCCCTCAGGCTAGTAGAGCGCGATTCGGTGGCGATAGTCGGCGCGTGTCCACGGATCGAGGCGAAGCGGGTCAAGCCGGCCGGCGCGGCGCAGCTCCCTGAGCACGGCCTCCGCGACGTGGTCGCGCGGTGCCAGCGTGAGCGCCTCCCGCGCCAAGCGGATCGCCTGCCTCGGCCGGCCGGCTTCGGACTCGGCGAGGCCCAGGAGAAAGTGCAGGTCGGAGTCGCCGGGGTCGCGCTCGAAGGCCTGCCGGAGCTCATGCACGGCGGCGTTGTAATGCCCGCGCCTGAGCTCGATGAGGCCGGCCGTCCTGTCAGGGGCGGGGGAGAGCCGGTTCAGCTCGGCCGCGCGGTCGAGCCGCTCCAGAGCCGCCTCGGGATTGGTCTCGGCGGCAGCGACCGCGGCGCGGTGGTCGCGTTCAGACAGCCACGGCGGGACCACCGACATGGCCAGAAGCAAGCCGCCAGCGCACGCGACGACGAGCATGCGCCCTCGGGCGACGGGCGACGCCGGCTCCTCGGCGTCCTCCTTCCGGTCCCGCGCCACCGCGACGCCGACGCCGATGCCGGCCAGGGCCGGCCCCGCCAGTGCGGGGAACTCCCAGAAGCGGTCGAGCGTGCCGTGCACGAGCCAGTACCCGAACATGAGCAGCCCCGCGCCCGCTGCGGCGCCGGCCAGATCGGCGCGCCGGCGACCCGGCAGCGCGCCCAACAGAGCACAGAGGAATGCCCCGCCGAGCAGGAGGGCGCCGACCACCCCGGTCTCGGCGAGCGCGACCATCTCGGTGCTGTGCGGGGATTGCGGCCTCTGTGGGCTCTCCCCGCGCCTCAGGTACGCTCGGCCGAAGTTGTTGGCGCCGGCACCGAGCAGCGGCGCGTCCTCGAACTCGCTCCAGGCGACGCGCCAGTAGTCGTAGCGATAGGTGGAAAATCCCGCGGTGAGCCTGCCCGATGGATCCCTTGGGCTGTACCCACCCTGCTTGAACTCATCCCAGGCGTCCGAGGCCGCCGTGAACGGGTCGCGCTCGACCACCGCATAGCCGGCGACGACGCCGATCGCGGCGACCGCGGCGGCCGCCACCGCGGCGGCGCTGATTCGCCGGGCGCGGGCGGCCGGGACCTGCACGCGTTCGTCGACGACCGCGGCCAGCGCGCCGAGGAGGACGAGCCCGCCGCCGGCGAGCAGCAGCGCCCGCAGCGCGCTGTCGAAGACCGCTCCGGGCGGCTGAGATGCTCGTAGCTCGCTGTAGACGTCGAGCAGCGGGCCCAGGATCACTGCGATCGCCGCGCCCACAGCGGCGAGCGCCACGATCGTGCGACCGCGTCCCGGTACGACCAGGATCGCGAGCAAGGCGACGAGCGGGAGAGCGATCAGCCAGCCGCGGCTCTGCCCGAGCAGGGCCGCGCCCGCGAGCAGCCCAGCCGCTCCCAGGAAGAGACCGCGGAGCAGCACCGGGACCCCGAGCCGCCCCGCGAGCACGACGCAGGGCAGCAGCCCCAGCATCCAGAGGCCGACGTTTGCGTTCGTGTATCCGACCGGCCTCGCGAAGCGAGCCTCGTCGAAGAACTGGCCGGCCTGGTCGGCTCCCGAGGTCTTCAGCAGCTCGACCAGGGCGATCGCCGCGACGGCTAGCCCGAAAACGCCGAGCACCACCGCGGCGGAGCGGCCGCGGAGCGGCCACAGCGCGCACAACGCAAGGATCAGTGCGTACAGCAGCGTCCGGTTGCCGGCGTCCCACGCGAGCTCCGGCTGGTCCGCCCACAGCATGGAGAGCAGGCACAACACCCCGTACCCGGCGAGCAGGAGGATCGCCGCCAGCGCGACTCGCGCCGGTCGCGGTCGCGGCAGCGCCGCCAGGCAGACCACGAGACTGGCCCCGAGCAGCAGGGTGGCCGGCATCCACGTGTTTCCCCTGAACCCGCCCTTGTCGGCCGCGAACCAGAGCACGACGGAGATCGCGAGGAGGGAGGGCAAGAGCCCGGGATTGCTCTTCACGACCCCAGCCGCGCGCTCTCGGATCACCGCCAGTGTGGTTTGTGCCGATGTTCGTGACGCTAGGTTTGGCTTCGTCTCTTGGCCTCCCCCTACTCCATCATCCCCGGGGACCCGCGGGCGCACAAGCACGACGTGCTCGCGCTTGCGGACCGCAACCTTCTGGTTCCTCTACAGGGGCGCGAGGCGCGCTACGCCAAGTACTACGAGCAGAACCCGGTTGGCGCTCCCTCGTTCTTCCTCGCCCGGGACGAGGAGTCCCAGGCATTCGTCGGCATGGCCGCCGCCTTTCCGTCAAGGCTCCGGGTGTTCGGCGAGATCGTGCCGGGAGCCATCTCGGGGGACTTCGCCGTGGACGACGGGCACCGCGGATTCGGTCCCTCCATTGCGCTTCAGAGGGCGGTGGTTTCCGCGCTGACTGAGAACGGCATCCGATGCGCATACGGATACCCGAACGAGTTCGCGGAGCCGATCATCAAGCGCGTCGGCTACTTCGACCTGGGGCGTCTGACCCGGTTCTTCAAGGTGATCAAAAGCCGGGTGGTGGTCGATACGTACGTTCGCTCGCCGGGCCTCGCGCGACTCGGGAAGGCGCTGTCGAGGGTGGCGCTCGACCCCCTTCTCTCGGTCGCCTCCCGCGAGCGTCTCCACCGACGTATGAACGGGTTTCGCGTCGAGCAGCCGGACAGGTTCGATGACCGCTTCTCGGAGGTCTGCGAGAGCACCTGGCGCCAACACGCCATCACGACCGAGCGAACACCCGAGCTCCTCAACTGGAAGTACGAGAAGGGCGCTGGGCGCGAGGGCGGCGTCTACACGATCTTCGCTCTGCTCAGGAGCGACGACCGTGTCGCGGCCTACGTCGTCTATCGGGTGAGAAATGGGATTCGGCACCTCGTCGATATCGCGTTCCTGCCGTCTCGGGCGGCGGTCGACGCGCTGCTCTCCGAGTTCATCCTCGACGCGAGGAAGCGCGGGGCGCTCGCCGTCACACTTCTCCACCTTGGGCCGACGAACCTGCTGACCCGGCGGTTGCGGACGTTCGGATTCCTCCGGCGCACGGACGAGAGCGGCGTGCGGGTCTACGTGCCGGGGAACTCAGGGCTGGACCGGAAGCTGGTCGAGAGCCGGAACTGGTACTTCCTCACGGGCGACGCCGACGTCTAGTGGCTTGATGTGGGTTCGGTGCGCCGCGCGTCTTTTGCGCTGCGCGAGCCGGCCGCGCGCCGGGGGGGCCTGGGAGCCGCCGGGAGCGAGTCGTGCCCGTTGTCGCGGCGCTGTAACACAAGCCCGTCTGAGAGACGAATCGCGCCGCCGCGTTGGGCATCGTCCTGCCCAGGGGGCCAGGAGGCCACTAGGGCAGGACAGCGGCGCGAAACCGCGTTACGCCAGCGTCACAAGGCCGACAGCGCGGCCGCGTCCACCCTTGGTTGCTGCCGTTAGAAGACGCAGGCGCCCGGCGGGCGGCGGCTCGCGCAGCGCCGGCGGCGCGCGAACGACAAACCCACATTCAACCCTCTAGAAGTCGGTATCCCCGGTCAGGAAGTACCAGTTGTCGGACCTGAGAAGGTCCACGCCGAAGGGAGCGTCTCCGTCCACATACACGCGCAGGCCGTTCTTTGCCGTGGTTTGCAGAAAGCCGAAGGCGCGCAGCCGTTGGCTCAGCAGATTGTCGGGTCCGACATATCCGAGGTCGATTACAGCCGCCCTGCTGTGTCGAGCGTCCAGGATGAACTCGGAGAGAAGGGCGTCGATCACCGATCGGTCCGGAAGGTGGACGATGTCGTAGACGAGCCGGGACTCGTCATCGGGCCGGTAGACGACATAGCCGGCAACGTCCCGGCCCTCCAGGAGTGCGAAGACGGAGTAGTTGCGTCTTGCCTCGACCGGGCCGGTCTTCTCGTATCTCCAGTTGAGTAGGTCGGCGCTTCGCTCGCTGGTCGCACCCTGATGATCGCGCGCGATCTCCCACAGAGCCACGAACCGGTCGTCGAAGGCATCGGGCTGATCGATGGAGAATCGCGCCGAGCGCCTGTGGAGCCGCTCGCGAGACAAGACAGACACGGCCGGACCGGCCGCGGCCGATGCAAGTCGGGCGAGTCGCGGGCGGCGGATGTAGCGGTCCACGAACGGACGCGCTGTCAGAAGCTTGACGAACCTGGTCAGCCTGCCGACGTCCGCGTAGCCGGCACGACCGACGATCGGTTCGGACGAACTGTTGGGCGATCCATAGGCGCACTTTAGGTTGCGCTCGAAAAGCACCGAGGTCGTGGCACGCTGGAGCGCCACCGCCGGCCCGAGCCCGCGATGTTCTTCATCGACGGCGAAGTCACCGCCGATGGCCGCCGGCAGCGGCTGTCCCGCGACACGGAGGGTGGTCGGGAACAGAGCCGTCATCCCGACCAGTTCCCCCGACCGGTTGTCGCGGGCGAAGAAGACGGACGGAGGCCCGAGCGGGTTGTTCTCGTAGTACTTCGTGTATCTCCGCTCGAACCTCTCCGGGAGGCCACCACGGTTCCGCTTCGCGATGGCCAGCACCTTCAGCCTGTCGGCTTCCGGGTTGCCGCTAACTATGGAGTATCGAGCGCTCACGTCCAGGCGATTCGAGATCGACGCGGTGCCATCGTGGTCGGGTAGGTGCCCGCGATATCCCTCTCATCGAGAATCTCGGGCGCATGCGGAAGCCGTCCAAGACCTCGTACATGCCGTCCGAATCATAGGAATGGGTCCTGAGGTTGCCGCTGGCGGGTGCCGGCTCAATGGCGCCGATGGGCTGTTCGCGGTACTCGGTGGTGGTGAGGGCCTCGACCCGGTTGAAGACGAGCCGCCACCCGTACGACCGTGAGCAGTCCTGCGCGGGCCTGATGAGATGCCCGTCTTGCAGGAAGACTCTCCCGGCTGGGCGCGCGCAGCGCACGTCCGAGACGACCGGATTCATTGGATGCGGTTGCCACTCGCCGCGGAGGGACTCGGAGGAGAAGAGGAAGAGCTCGTCGATCGGCCGACCGCCGTCGACGGCGATGGCGACGAACAGCCACAGCCTTCCCTCATGGCGCCGGAGGGTGGCATCCGTCGCGGCGACATCTCTCAGGAGCACTCGGTCGAGCGTCCATTCGTCGGGGAAGCGCTCCGCGCGGTAGAGCTCGACCGTTCGGTGGCCCGCCGTCTCCGGCAGCATGTAGACGGCGTCGCCCTCCTCGAACACCAGGGGGTAGGAGAGGTGGCAGTCCTGTCTCAGGGCCACTCGCGGCGAGGAATGACGTCCGTCCTCGTCGATCTCGACGTAGCAGATCACAGCCCGCCGAGAGCTCCAGTCATAGTCCTCGAAGAAGATGAACCGGTGGCCGTCACGCCGAAACAGGAAAGGATCGGCATAGAAGCGACCGGCCGGGGGAGCGATCAGCTCGACGCGCGCCGAGTCCCCATCGGCCAAGGTTTCGCCTCCCACGCGCCCGTACGCGATGAACCACTGCTTCTCTGACAGCCGGCCGGCCAGGCGCCTGCTCAGAACTCCCCGCGCAACCTGCCACAAGAGGTGAGCCATCTTCGAGTTGCTGGGACGCGACCGATCCGGCTCCGTGCTGGCCTGCCGCTCGGCGTACACCGGAAGCGAGGCGATGAAGGGCCACCCGTTCCGGTGCAGGTCGCGGAGGCGCCGGGCGGGCAGGTGCGCCGCCCTGCGTGCGGCCCGGCAGCGACCACGGTGCAGGGAGACCCGATCGGACTCGACCACCGAGCGGTAGATGATGCGCTCCCCGTCCGTCGAGGTGTGTGCCCGCAAGGTGACGGGCGCGACGTAATCGGCGACGGGTCCCCACAGGCCGCCCGCAGACACCGACCACGCGCCGAAGCGCGCGCACCCGGCGAGCCGATCGGTTGGGACGTCCGGCGCCAGGCACAGCAGTACGTCCAGGTCCTCAGCGCCGATCGGCGCGACGTTGCCTGCGGCGTCCCAATCCCCGTCGAGGCGGACAAGGCGTGTGTTCGCCCCGCCGCAGCCCTCGGCGGGGAGGCGCGCCAGGGGGTCGTCGTCGCGCCCGAGTAGGCGCCGGTCGGCCAGGACATACGCCTCGTAGAGCCAGTGACGCACGGCCTCTCCCAGGCGTTGCACCTTGGCGCCGCCGCCCGACTCGCGCGCGAACACGGTCACCGTGCAGAAACCCAGCCGCTCGATCTCGGATACGGCTGTCGAGTGCCAGCGACGCGCGCCGTCTGCTTCCAGCAACACGCCCACGCGCATGCTCACCGCGGCCGCTCGTCGAGCAGGGCGACCCAACGGTCGGCGACGGCCTGGGGCGAGTGCACGTCCTCGATGAACCGGCGCGCTCGCTCGCCGATCGCGAGCCGTTGTTCGGGGCTCGCCCCACAGGGTGGCCGCCGCGGCGATCGAGACGCTCCATCGAGCCGCCCGCAGCCACCCCGATCCGGTTGTCCTCGATCTTCGCGTCGGGATCGACGTTGAGCGATAGCACCGGCACGCCGCGCGCCCATGCCTCGAGAAATGCATTGGGCATGCCCTCGATGCGCGACGTCTTCACCACCGCCACCGCCTGCTGCATCTCCTCGAGCAGCCGGCTGCGCGGTCGCGGCGGCAGGAGCTCGAGGTTCGGGAGGCGCTCGGCGGCCGACTCGATGCGCTCGGCCATGCCGGGCGGTGTCTCGTTGTTCACCGCGGCGACCATCCGGAAGCGGGCATCGGGGAGCGCCTCGGCGAGCTCCACGTAGCGGTCGGGGAGCTTGTATTCGACGAGTCGGTCGGCCCACAGGAAGTACTTTCCGGTGCCGTTGGCGCTCGGCGCCGGTTCCGCGAAGCTGGGAATGACGACGGGCTCGCGGTCCGGAAAGACGCGGCGGGCCAGCTCGCGCTGCTGGACGGGTCTGGACCACCAGGTCGTCGGCGAGGCGGAGGCTGGCCCTGTAGAGCCTGAGCGTTCGTGGGTTGCGGTCGGGGCGCGCGAAGTCGAAGTCGAGCTCGCTGGAGCTCGAGAAGAGGAGCCGCCGGCGCAGGAGCGCGGCAGAAGGAGCTTGCGGCGATCAGGTGCCCGCCGCCACCTCGCACGATGTAGGCGTCGTGCGTCCGCGCGGTGGAGCCCGCGCCAGATCGCCGCCGCTTCGGCGAGCTCTCCGCGCGGGCCGTGGCGCCGCCACTCGGATCGCTCGACGAGCGTTGGGCTCGAGGCGTCCACTCGCCGCGGCTCCTTCACCGGATAGACGATGTGGGCGACGCGCAGACCCCTGTCGCTTGAGCGCATGGGCGAGCATCGTGGTCTGCACCTCGGCGCCTCCCATGTAGTCGCGATCGGGGCCGTAGTAGATCGCCCCCCAGGGCGCGTAGACCGCGACGTCGTGAGCCCGGCGCTCTCGCCTAGAAGGAGGACCGCGCCTCATGGGCTGCTCTCTGCTCGACGATCCACGCGATCGTCCTCTGGAGGCCCTCCTCGAAGTCGACGCTCGGCTCGTAGCCGATCAGCTCCCGTGCAAGTGAGACGTCCGCCAGGCTCTCGGAGACGTCGCCGGGGCGTGGCGACCCGTACTCGGGCTCGAGATCCGAGTCGAGCAAGCGTCCGAGCGTGCTCACCAGCTCGTTGAGCGTATGCGAGCTGCCGACGGCGATGTTCATCACCCGACCGGCGGCTCGCCGGCTCGACCGCTGCGGCGAAGTTGGCCTCGACGACGTTCTCGACGTGGGTGAAATCGCGCGAGGTCTCCCCGTCCCCGAAGACGGTCGGCGGCTGACCATCGAGCATCATGCGGATGAACTTCGGTATGACGGCCGCATAGCCCGACAACGGGTCCTGGCGCTCGCCGAACACGTTGAAGTAGCGAAGCGCCACAGTCTCCACGCCGTACACGCGGTTCGCGACCATGCAGTACTGCTCCGCGGCGAGCTTCGACACCGCGTAGGGAGCCAGCGGGGCAAGCGGCTGGGATTCCCGCCGCGGCATCCCGGGCGCGTCGCCATACACCGAGCTCGAGGACGCGAACACGACCCGCCGCACGCCGGCGTCGCGAGCGGCCAGCAGCACGTTCAGAGTGCCCTCGACGTTGACCGCCGTCGACGTCAATGGATCCTGGATCGACCTGGGCACCGAAGGAAGCGCCCCCTGGTGAAAGACGACGTCGACGCCGCCCACGGCGGCCGCCACACGTTCGTACGACCTGAGGTCGCCCTCGACCACCTCCGCCTCGTGGGGCTCGAGATTCGAGCGGTGGCCGGTCGAGAAGTTGTCGAGCAGGCGTACGTCGTGGCCTCGCTCCAGGAGAGCGAGGGTGAGGTTCGATCCGATGAATCCGGCGCCGCCGGTGACGAGTGCCTTCAACGCGACTAGCCGATCGTCTTTCCCATGACCTCGACGAGGCGTCGGATCTCATCCGCGAACTCGCCAAAGCGCTGCGTGGGGATCTGCTGCGGCGCGTCGCACAGGGCGCGCTCGGGCTCGGGATGCGCCTCGACGATGATGCCGTCGGCGCCGGCGGCCACGGCCGCACGGGCCAGCGCCGGCACCAGCTCGCGCCGCCCGGCGGCGTGCGAGGGATCGACGATCACCGGCAGGTGGGTCTCCTCCTTCAGCACCGGGACCGCGCCGATGTCGAGCGTGAACCGGGTGGAGCGCTCGAAGGTCTTGATCCCGCGCTCGCAGAGGATGACGCGGGGGTTTCCCTCCTTCAGGATGTACTCGGCGGCCATGAGGAGCTCCTCTACGGAGGCGGATGGGCCGCGCTTCAAGAGCACCGGCTTGTCCGTCTTGCCCACCTCCGACAGCAGCAGGAAGTTCTGCATGTTGCGGGCGCCGATCTGAATCACGTCGGCCGCGTCGAGCACGGCCTCCACGTGGCGCGGGTCCATGAGCTCGGTCGCGAGCGGCAGCCCGGTGTCCTCGCGTGCCTCCTCGAGGATCGCGAGCCCCTCGACCCCGAGCCCCTGGAAGCTGTAGGGCGAGGTGCGCGGCTTGAACGCGCCACCACGCAGCATGCTGGCCCCGGCGGCCTCAACCACGCGGGCGGTGGTGAGCGTCTGCTCGCGCGACTCGACGGTGCAGGGCCCCGCGATCAGCGCGAAGTGGTCGCCGCCGACGCGCCGCCCGCGAGTCTGGATCACGGTTGGCCCGGGGGCGCTCTCACTCGACACGAGCTTGTACGGCTTGGCGATCGGCAGCACGCTGTCCACGCCGTCGCGATCCTCGAGCGCCGAGTCCCTTGAGCGCCTCGCGGTCTCCAAAGGCGCCGATCACGAGCGACTCGTGACCAGGTGCAACGCGGCCGTACGAGCCGTTCTCCGCCAGGAGCGCGAGCACCTCCTCGACCTGATCGTCGGGGGTGCCGGCGTTCATCATGATCAGCAGCTGGATCTCGCCGGAGGCTTCCACGCTCATGTAGCCGAGTCTAGACCGGGTTTTGCTCTCCTAGCCACCGCTGTCGGAGCCGCGCCGAGATGACTCGGGTCACGGCTCCCTGCTTCCACCGCCGGACATCCTCGAAGGCCTGCACCGGCTCGACGCCGCGCACCGAGCCGCTCGCGAACACCTCGTCGGCCTCGGCAAGTTCGCTGCGAGACACGGTCCGCTGGCGCACGGTGATCCCCTCCGCGGCGGCCAGCTCGACGATCCGGCTGCGGGCGACGCCCGGGAGCAGGCGACCGTCGCTTCCGGGTGTGACGAGGGCTCCGTCACGCACCAGGAAGAGGTTGCCACGGGAGACCTCCAAGACGTCGCCGTCGGCGTCGAGCAGTACGGGCAGCGCCGCCCCGACGTCGCTCTGCGCCTGGTCGAGCAGCCGCCGATCGGACCACTTGTGGGCGCCGATTCCGGCCGGCACGACGACCGCCGCGAGTGTCACGGCCCGCTCCCAGGCGGGGAAGACGAGGGCTCGCTCAACCTGCGCAACCCGGACCGAGGGGGCCAAGCGGCCGTCCGTGGCGGGCGCCACGTCGAGGCGCAGGCGTCCGAGCGCGACCCCGCGGGCGCGCTCCTGCACCAGCTCGCGGGCCGCTGCCGGCACCTCGGCGCGGAACAGCTCTCTCGCGCTGTTGGCGAGGCGCGCCAAATGCGCCTCGAGCTCGACCGGCTCGCCGCGCGCCACCAGGAGCGTCTCGAAGATGCCCCGGCTCGGGTCGGGGCGAGGGGCGTCGGCGAGGTTGCTTGCGGAGGACATAGTTGGGTTACCTTGGGTCTAGAGCCGCCATCGGCAGACGCCGAAGAAAGGAAGGCAGTGCATGAGCGTTACAAAGGACGTGGGAGATTTCATCTCCAGCGAGCTTTCGGTCGGACGCGGCTTCGGCGCGCCGGCGCCGGACGACGACCTGCTCGCCAAGGGCGTCGTCGATTCCCACGGCGTGATGGAGCTGGTCGGGTACATCGAGGAGCGCTACGGCATCACCGTGCGTGACGAGGACCTGACCCCCGACAACTTCGGGACGCTTGTCCGCATCGAGGAGTACGTGCATAGCAGGAGGAACAGCGCGCCGTGATGATGCGCTACCTCTACGAGCACGCTGAGGTGCGCCCGGACCACATTGCCGTGGTCTTCGAAGACGAGCGGATCAGCTTCGCCGAGCTCGTGGAGCGCATCGAGAGGCTTGCGGCGGGTCTCGCGGACCGGGGCATCGGCCCCGGCGACGCCGTCGCCCTGCTCCTGCCGAACGACCCCACCTTCATCGTCAGCTGGCACGCCGTCACCGCGCTGGGCGCCATCGTCGCCCCGGTCAACCCGGCCTTCAAGCAGGACGAGCTCGAGTTCACCTTTCGCGCGTGCGACGTCAAGGCGGTGATCAGCGACGAGCGCGCTGCCGGCGTCTGCGAGCGGATTGTGGCGGGCTTCGACCGGCCGGTCGAGGTGATCCCGACCACGGCTGCCCACGGGCAGTCGCTCACGCTCGACATGCTGCTCGAGCGCAGCTCGCCCGCGCGGCTCGAGGAGCGCTCCCCGGACGAGGTCTACCTGTACCAGTTCTCGTCGGGCTCGACGGGCCGCCCGAAGCGCGTACCGAGAACCCACGCCCAGTGCGTCGCCGAGGGCGAGCTCTACAACGACACGTTCGGGCGCGACCCCGAGGACAGGATCTTCTGCACCATTCCCATGTTCCACACCTACGGGATGGGCGCCTGCCTGTTCTGGTCGGCGACCTCCGGGGCCACGATGGTGATCCTCGAGGATCCCAACCCCTTCCTGCTCCGCCGCCATCGCGCCCTCGAGCTGATCGAGCAGGAGCGAGCGACGGTGTTCCCCGGCGTGCCCTTCAACTTCAGGCTGCTGGCGGAGGCCCCTGCGGGGGCCGACCTGTCCTCATTGCGGCTGCTCTTCTCGGCCGGCACGGCGCTCCCCCGGCCCACGTTCGAGGCCTTCGGCGAGCGCTTCGGGCTGCTCGTCCGCCAGCTCTACGGGAGCACCGAGGCCGGCTTCATGACGGCGAACTTCGATCCTGACCCGGTCGCGACCTTCGAATCGGTCGGCACGCCGGCCGGCGACGTCGAGATCCGCATCCTCGACGAGGACGGCGACGCGCTGCCGACCGGCGAGGAGGGGGAGGTGGCGGTCTCGAGCCCGGCGATGACGGACGGCTACTCCGACATGGAGGAGCTCAACCGTGAGGCCTTCCGCGACGGCTACTTCCACACCGGCGATCTTGGGCGGCTCGACGATGAGGGCAGGCTCTACCTGACCGGCCGCAAGAAGCTGCTCATAGAGGTGGGCGGGTACAAGGTCGATCCGATCGAGGTGCAGGACGTGGTGGTCTCCCATCCCAAGGTCAGGGAGGCGATTGTGGTGGGCGCAGAGGGGGACGTCGAGGGCGAAGAGCTCGTCAAGGCGGTCGTCGTGCCCGACGAGGACGTCGACGACCGCGAGCTGTTGGAGTTCTGCCGCGAGCGACTCGCCAACTTCAAGGTCCCCCAGATCGTGGAGTTCCGCGAGGAGATCCCCAAGAGCCCGCTCGGGAAGGTGTTGCGCAAGTACCTCGTCTGAGGGTTAATGGTGAATCGGGTGAAGACGCTTCTCATCGACAACTACGACTCGTTCACGTACAACCTGTTTCAGCTGCTCGCGGAGGCGAACGGCGAGGAGCCGGTTGTCGTGCGCAACGACGGCGCGACGTGGGAGGAACTGTCGCGCTGGGAGGTCGACAACATCGTCATCTCCCCCGGGCCTGGGCGCCCCGACCACGAGAAGGACTTCGGCGTTTGCGCGGACGCCATCCTCAAGGCCCACGTCCCGCTGCTCGGCGTCTGCCTCGGCCATCAGGGGCTCGGCTGGATCGCCGGTGCGCAGGTGGTGCACGCGCCCGAGGTGATGCACGGGCGCCTCAGCGCCGTGATCCACGAGGAGACCCCGCTGTTCGCAGGGATCCCGCGTGAGTTCCAGGCGGTCCGCTACCACTCGCTCTGCGTCTCGCAGCCGCTGCCGGACGACCTCGAGCCGATCGCATGGACGAGCGATGGGGTGTTGATGGCCGTGGCCCACCGTCGCCGGCCCCTCTGGGGGGTCCAGTTCCATCCCGAGTCGATCTCCACCGACTACGGGCGCCGGCTCCTCGCGAACTTCCGCGACCTCACCGCCGAGGCCACCGGTCGGCGCGACCAGGGTCCTCCGGGGCCGGTCCGCATGCCGTTCAGGTCGTCGAAGGCGGCGTGGCGTCCTGAGCAGCGTGAGCGGCTGCAGCTGAGGGTCAAGCGGCTCGATCGCCTCTACGACACCGAGCGCGCGTTCGTCCACCTCTACGGGAGCAGCGAGCACGCCTTCTGGCTGGACAGCAGCCGCGTCGACGAGCGCGCGCGCTTCTCGTTCATGGGCGCCACGGGCGGGCCGCTCAGCGCCTTCCTGACCTACGACGTGGGCTCGAAGGAGGTGCGTGTCGAGCGCGGCGCCGGAGCAGAGGTGCACCACGAGACCATCTTCGGATACCTCACAAGGGAGATGCGCCGCCTGCGCTACCTCTCGGACGACCTGCCGTTCGACTTCAACTGCGGCTTCGCCGGCTACTTCGGCTTCGAGCTCAAGGACGACTGTGACGGCGATCTCCCGTACCAGGCCACCACGCCCGACGCCGCGTTCGTCTTCGCCGACCGGCTGATCGCGTTCGACCACCTCGAGCAGGCGACCTACGTCCTGTGTCTGACGGACGCCGCGAACGAGGAGGACGGGGAGCGCTGGATCCGCGAGACGTCCGTGCGGCTGGCGGCCCTGCCGCCCGTCACCGATCCGGACTGGGAGGAGCAGGCGTGGGACTCGCAGCCGGTCGCCTTCACGCTCAGCCGGTCTCACGAGCAGTACCTGGACGACATCGCCCGTGTGAAGCAGTACCTGATCGACGGCGACAGCTACGAGGTCTGTCTGACCAACAAGGTGTGGAGTAACGTCGCGCCGCCGGCGCTGCCGCTGTACAGGACCCTACGCCGGGTGAACCCGGCGCCGTTCTCGGCCTTCCTGAAGTTTGGCGAGACTGCGGTGGTCAGCTCATCGCCGGAGCGCTTCCTCAGCATCGGCCGCGACCGCTGGGTCGAGGCCAAGCCGATCAAGGGCACAAGCCCGCGCGGCACCACGCCCGCGGCGGACGCGCGCATCAGCGAGGACCTTCGTACCGATGAGAAGAGCCGCGCGGAGAACCTGATGATCACCGACCTGCTCCGCAACGACCTCGGAGTCGTATGCGAGATCGGCACCGTGCACGTACCACATCTGATGCACATCGAGACCTACGAGACCGTGCACCAGCTCGTCTCCACGGTGCGCGGCCTTCTACGCGAGGACCTCGAGGCGCCGGAGTGCATCCGCGCCTGCTTCCCCGGCGGCTCGATGACCGGCGCCCCGAAGAAGCGCACGATGGAGATCATCGACGAGCTCGAGCTCGAGCCGCGCGGCGTGTACTCGGGAGCGATCGGCTACCTCGGCCTGAGCGGCGCCTCGGACCTCAACATCGTGATCAGGACGATTGTCATGGACGGCGAGACCACCAGCATCGGGACCGGCGGCGCCATCGTCATGCAGTCTGACGCCGAGGACGAGTTCGAGGAGACCCTGCTGAAGGCCCGTGCCCTGATGCAGGCAATCGATCCACGCGCCGATCCGCACACCGCCTTCGAAGGCATGCCTCCGGCGCCTGTCACGGCAGCCGCGTCTGACAATGGAAGCTGAGCAGGTGCAGACAGCCGCCGGCGTCGCTCCGGTGACCTCGATGCTCGACGCCGCGGCCGAGGGCGGCCTCGTCCACGGCGACGAGCGCATGGGCTGGTCGAAGCTGCGCGAACGGGCCGACCGGTTGGCGCAGGGGCTTGCTTCGCTAGGGCTCGGGCCGGGCGACCCCGTCGCGCTCGTGCTCCCCAACGTTCCGGCCTTCGCCATCAGCTTCTTCGCAATTGCGCGCCTCGGCGGCGTCGTCGTCCCCCTGAACCCGCAGTTCAAGGAAGCCGAATTCGACTTCCACTTCGACGAGGCCGGGGTCAAGGCGATCGTCAGGCAGGGTGACGCCGGCGCGGAGGTTGTGCGCGACGGGAAATCCGCTTCGCTCGAGCGCCTGATGGAGCGTCAGTCCGGCATCGTGGAGGACGCTGGCGAGCCGAACGCCGAGGCTGTCTTCCAATACTCGTCCGGCTCGACCGGCCGTCCGAAGCGAGTGCCGCGCACGCACCAGCAGCTGCGCGTCGAGGCCGACAGCCTGGTCGCGACCGCCGCCATCGTGCCCGACGACGTCGTCTTCTGCACGATTCCGCTCTTCCACACCTATGGCCTGGGCTGCTGTCTGCTGGCTGCCGTGCGGGCCGGTGCGACGCTCGTGCTCGCGGAGGACGCACATCCGTTTGTTCTCAAGCGCGACCACGTACTGGCCGAGCTGGAGCGCGAGCGGGCCACCATCCTGCCCGCGGTGCCATTCACCTTCCGGCTGTTCGCCGAGGCGCCCGGCTCGGCGGACCTGTCCTCGCTTCGCCTCTGCATATCGGCCGCCAACGCGCTGCCGCGTTCCACCTTCGTCGCGTTCGAGCGGAAGTTCGGCGTCCCGATCAGGCAGATGTACGGCTGCACTGAGGCTGGAGCGGTCACCCTCAACCTTGACGAGGACCCGCGCGCCACCGTCACGTCCGCCGGGCGCCCGCTTCAGGGCGTCGAGGTGTCCATCGTGGACGACGAGGGAGCGGAGCTCGACATCGGCCGCAACGGTGAGGTCGTGATCCGCAGCCCGGCGATGACCGCCGGCTACGCGGGAAAGGACGATCTCAACGCGACGGCCTTCCGCGAGATCGGGTACTTCTCTGGCGACCGCGGCAGGCTCGACCAGGAGGGACGGCTCTTCATCACCGGGCGCAAGAAGCTGCTGGTCGACGTAAAGGGCGACAAGGTCGACCCCATCGAGGTCGAGGACGTGCTGGCCGTGCACCCGAAGGTCAGCGAGGTGGTTGTCGTTGGTGTGGCCAGCGACGTCGCCGGCGAGGAGCTGATTAAGGCCGTCGTGGTGCCTCGACGCGAGTGCCAGGAGCGCGAGCTGATCCGCTACTGCCGGGAGCGCCTCGCGGACTACAAAGTGCCCCAGCTCGTTGAGTTCCGCGAAGAGATCCCCCGAAATCCTGCCGGGAAGGTGCTCCGCAAGTACCTGGTCGAGTGAACCCAGCGATCCGAAATTTCACGCCATGACCCTCAGGTCCGCTGAGGACATGAACGCCCTTCCCTCGGAGCCTGACCCGACCATCGCCGCGCCGGCGGCGGCCGAGCTGGGACTGCGGCCAACGGTCGAGCTGACCCGCGACCGGTCCTCGACCCGCGAAAGCCTGAACCGGGCCGCGATCCGAATCTTGGATGTGGTCGTGGCCGCCTTCCTACTGGTGCTCCTCCTGCCGCTGATGGTGCTGACCGTGATCGCCGTTCGCGCAGAGTCGCCAGGGCCCGCGTTCTTCCGGTGCGCGCGAGTGGGCTACCGGGGACGATGCCTGCAGATGTTGAAGGTGCGGAAGATGAGTCACAACGCGTCCGGCGGCTCGTTGACGACGGCCCAGGATGCACGCTTCACACGCATAGGTGGCCTGCTCACGAAGCTGAAGATCGACGAGATCCCGCAGCTCCTGCACGTCCTGGGCGGAAGCATGAGCCTCGTTGGCCCCCGACCTGAGGCCGCGGAGTTCGTCGCCCTTCATCCCCGGGCCTATGCGGAAATCCTCTCTGTGCCGCCGGGGATCACCGGCCTGTCCCAGATCGCCTTTGTAGATGAGCGCCGGATTCTCGACCCCGCTGATCCGGTCGGGCACTACGTCAGCCGCATCCTTCCCCAGAAGATGGCTCTGGACAGGATGTACGCCAGGCAACGGAGCCTGTCCTTGAACCTGCGCATCCTCCTCTGGACCACCGCAGCTGTGGTAATGCGATGCCAGGTGGCGGTGCACCGCGATACGGGCAAGATGAACCTGCGCAAGCGCTGATGCGTATATCGCGTTAACTCAGTGGATGGGTTCTCTCGAAGCCCATCGTTTGCACCATGAGCAAAAAGGCGATAATCCTCGCCGGCGGCAAAGGCTCCCGGCTCGGCCCGTACACCACGGTGCTGCCCAAGCCGCTGTTGCCGGTGGGCGATCGCGCCATCCTTGATGTCGTGGTCTACCAGCTGCAGAGCTACGGGTTCACGGACCTCACCTTCGCGGTGGGCTACCTGGCCCACCTCATCCAGGCCGTCTTCGGCGACGGCTCCAAGCACGGCGTCGCGATCCGCTACCACATGGAGAAGGAGCCGCTCGGGACCGCCGGTGCGCTCGGAACGATCGAGGGGCTCGACGAAACCTTCCTCGCCATGAACGGCGACGTGCTGACCACGCTCGACTACGCGTGGCTCCTCGAGGCCCACCGCCAGGCCGGCAACGCCTTCACGATCGCCACCCATCGACGCGTCGTGCGCACCGAATACGGCGTCATCCACCTGGACGGGAAGGCGGAAGAGATGACTGCGGTTACAGGCTACGAAGAGAAGCCCGAGATCCCGTACATCGTGAGCATGGGCGTCTACGTCGCGGAGCCCGAGGTGCTCAACTACGTGGACCCCGGCTCGTACCTCGACGTGCCGGATCTCGTCCTACGGCTCTTGGAGGACCGCCGCCGGGTCGGCTCCTTCCTCTACGAGGGGTACTGGATGGACATCGGGCGGCACGACGATTACGAGAAGGCGATTCTCGAGTACGACAGGGTGAAGCCCCATCTGTTCCACGATGCGCTTGACCCGAGCTTGACCACCGCGCCCGTGGCATCCGAACCTCGCGGCGAAGCATCGCTCGGAGTCGGGAACCACGGTTCGCCGACGGCGTCTGATGTCTCGCGATTCCCCCGTCGCCGGGCCGCTGATACCGGCTAGCATGGTTATATGCCAGACGCGCGGCCGGATGCACCGCCGTACCTGCACAAGCGGGGTACACCCACGCCCGATACCACAGCGGCCGTCGATGTCAGCGAGCTGCTCGCGAGGTTGGCCCAGCGGACGGAGGAGCTGGCCGAGGCAAAGGTGGCACAGAAGCACGCCGAAGCCGAGCTGAAGAGGAGGTCGCGCCAGGTGACCACCGAACGCAAGGCGCACAAAGAGATGCGCCAGCCTCTCGAGGGTGATTGCGAGGCTCTTGAGTCGGAATGTGAGCTGCTCTTGGCGGAGAGTCGTGAGCTCGAGGTTGAGGTCGCCCAGGAGCAAGACGCGCGCGCGGCGGTCGAGGTGGACCTCAAGCGAGCGGAAGACTTGACCGCCGCGCTCCGGGACAAGCTGAAGGTCGTCTGGGGCCAGCTACGGCAGACCTGAGGCACTGGGTCGAGGCGTACGAGTACGGGCACCTGCGAGTGAGCGGAGATCCAGCCGTGACCAAGCTGCTCGGGAACGTGATCCGACGGCAGTTGATTCGTGGCCGGGCATAAGCCGGCGGGCGCGCAGCGCCTGTCTCCGGGCCACGACCCGATACCCGCGTTCGATGTCCGCCTCGACGAGGCTGATGTGGAGGCGGTCGCGCAGACGTTGCGCTCAGGTTGGCTTACGATGGGCCCGCGCATCGAGGCCTTCGAGGCGGAATTCGCGCGGCACCTCGGCGTGCAGCACGCTGTAGCCACGAGCAGCGCCACCGCCGCGCTGCATCTCGCCTATCTGGCCGCCGGCGTTGGGCCGGGCGATGAGGTGATCGTGCCCGGCATCACCTTCGTCGCGACGGCGGCGGCGGCGCGCTACTGCGGTGCGCGTCCGGTCCTGGCCGAGGTTATGGGGCAGCACGACCTCAGCATCGATCCGGAGGACGTCGCCGCCCGGATTGGCCCCCGCACCAAGGCCCTGTGCGCGGTGCATTACGCCGGCTACGCCGCGCCGATCGCGGCGCTGGGAGAGATCTGCGAGACGCATGGCGTGGCCCTGATCGAGGACGCAGCGCACAGCCCGAGCGCGACGGTGCCCGGGGAAGAGCGCAAGCTGGGCACTCTCGGCCTGGCCGGCGCATTCAGCTTCTTTTCCAACAAGATCATCTCGTGCGGGGAGGGCGGGCTGCTGGCTACAGCTGACGACGAGGTGGCTGCGTTCGCCCGCAGCCGGCGCTCCCACGCCATGACGACGGGCACCTGGGACCGGCATCGCGGCCACGCGCTCGGCTACGACGTCGTCGACACCGGGTTCAACTACCGCATGGACGAGCCGCGGGCGGCGCTGCTGTCGGCCCGGCTGCCGCGCCTCGAGGCCGACATCGCCGAGCGCAGGCGGCTCACCCACCGCTATCGGGCGCTGCTCGGCGAGGTGCCGGGCGTGAGCCTTCCGTACTCGAACGAGCAGGTCGACGCGAGCTCCTGCTACGTGATGGCCGCGACCGTGGACGACCCGGAGCTGCGCGACCCGCTCCGCCGGGTGCTCTCCGAGCGCTTCGGGATCCAGACCACCGTGCTGTATCCCTCGATCGCGCAGTTCTCGGCCTACTCGGGCAACGGCCAGGAGCCGCTGCCACGGTGCGAGCGAGTGGCACGCTCGCAGCTCACGCTGCCGCTCTATCCCCACCTGGGCGAGGAGCGGCTCGAGCGTGTGGCCCATGCCGTCGGCGCCGCCCTCGAAGAGGTCGGCCGCGGCGCTGGCTCGGGGTCATCCGCGGCGTGATCGTCACCGTTACCGGCGGCGCCGGCTACGTCGGCGCGCTGCTCACGCGCGAGTTGCTCGAGGGGGGCGCCGACGTCTGCGTGCTCGACTCGCTGCTCCACCACCAGGACGAGGTCGCGGCGCAGCTGGAGCGAGCCGGCGCCCGCCTGGTCCGGGGCGACGTGCGCGACGAGGCGGCCCGCGCGGAGGCGCTCGACGGCGCCGACGTGCTCGTGCACCTCGCGGGGATCGTGGGTGACCCCGCATGCGCACGCGACCCGGTGCAGTCTCAGGCGGTCAACGTGGATGCCACGCGCGCGATCGTGGGCGACGCCCGCCGCGCCGGGGTGGGGCGGGTCGTGTTCGCGTCGACCTGCTCCAACTACGGGCGAATGGGCGATCCGACGGTGCCGATCGACGAGCGCGGCGAGCTGCGCCCGGTATCCCTGTATGCCGAGCAGAAGGTCGCGGCCGAGCAGATGCTCCTGGACCTGGATCAGTCAGATCTGAGTGCGACCTGCCTGCGCTTCGCGACCGTCTACGGAGCTGCGCCGCGCATGCGCTTCGACCTGACGGTGAACGAGTTCACGCGCGATCTCTGGGCAGGGCGGCCGCTGGAAGTCTTCGGCGAGCAGTTCTGGCGGCCGTACGTGCACGCCGGTGACGCCGGCCGTGCGGTCACGCTCGTGCTGCGCGCCGCTCCCGTCGACGTCGCGGGACAGGTATTCAACATCGGCACGTCGGACGAGAACCACCGTAAGCTCGACCTCGTGCGGCTGATAACAGACCACCTCGGCCGCGGGGAGGTGCGCTACGTCCGGCGTGACGAGGACCCGCGCGACTACAAGGTCTCTTTCGAGAAGGCGCGCCGCGTGCTCGCATTCGAGCCGCGCATGCGCGTGCCAGACGGTATCGCCGAGGTGGTGGACTCCCTGGAGCGCGGGGCTTTCGGCGACCCGTTCGACAAGCGCTACTCGAATATCTGAGGCGGATCGCTCCCGAGGCGGAGATCCAGTGCATGGTGATCGGCAAGAAGCTGCTGGAGCGCAACAGGATCTATGCTGCGATCGATGAGCGCGGCAGACACCAAGACGCTTATTCGCCAGGCGGTGGAGCGCCTGGGCGAAGAGGTCCCCGCGCTGAAGCAGCTCAAGCTCGTGATCCGGCTCGAGCTGCGGGCCCGCGGTGGCGGCGAGGTGCCGATCTGGCGTGTGGAGCTGCCCGGGCCGGAGGTCACGCGCGACCCCGCCGGCGATGCCCGGATCGACGTGACGATAGCCCGGTCGCACTTCAACGAGCTGGCGGACGACGGCCGGTTGACGCATTGGGTCGACGCCTACGAGCACGGCCACGTGCGGGTGAGCGGAGACCCGGCCGTGATGAAGCTATTGGGAAACGTCATTCAGCGCCAGCTGGCGCGCAGATAGCATGACGGCGATGCCCGAGCCCCCCGCCGGGGATCCCGCCTCCCGATTCGCTCGCGAGGAGGAGGCCCCGACCAAGAGCCCACCTTCCAAGACCACCCGCCGCAAGAAGAACGAGGCCTTGGTCGACGCCGAGAAGCTCCTGGACCGCCTCGCCGAGGTGACCTCCGAAGCCGAGCGCGCGCGTCTTCGCCTGGAGAACGAGGAAGCGAGGGCCGCGCGCCTCGAGACCGCGCTGAAGCGCGAGCGGGGCCTGCGGGAGAGAGCCGAGGGCGCGCTCGATCAAACCAAGGCCGCGGGCGCCCAGCTGTCATCGCAGCTCGAGGCCGAGCGCGCGGCCCGCGAGAAGGCCGAGGTCGATCTCGCTCGAGTCGACGAGAAGGCCGCGATCCTCGAGCAGCAGGTCAACCTGACCTGGAGCCAGCTCAAGGTGAGTGAGGAGGAGCAGCAGCAGGGGACCCAGCGTCGCTGGTGGCGCGGCGACTCCTGAGCGGCGGCCACTGGTCCGGCCATGCCTGCAGACGCTCCCAGGCGGCTCCGGCACGGAGCACGAGGGCGTCCTCGAAGCGGCGCCCGACGATCTGCATGCCCAACGGCAAGCCGTCGCGCGAGTAACCGATGGGCACGCTCAGTGACGGTTGTCCGGTGAGATTGGCCATGTAGATCAGCGAACACCAGTCCTCGAAGAGCGGATCGCAGGCCCGCCCCTCGATCTCCGTCGGGGCGCCCTGGTCCACCCGGAAGGCCGGGATCTGCATGGCGGGCGTCAGCAGGAGGTCGTACCGCTCGAAGAACTCCGCCCACGTCCGAGCCACGAGCGCCCGGGCGTCCTGTGCGTCGAGGTAGTCGCGCGCGGTCAGGTGCTCCCCCGACCTGATGATGTCCGATGTGCCTTCGGTCATCTCGCTCTCGTGGCTCGCGAGGAGCTCGCCCTCCGAGGCGTAGCTCTCCGCCGCGGCGATACGCCACCACAGGGGGGCGGGGTCCTCGGTCTCGGGGCCGTCGGCCGCGAGCGTGCAGCCGGTGTCCCGAAAGCGAGCCACCGCCGCTCGAAACAGCGAGCGGACCTCGGGCTCAACCGGGGCAAACCCCAGATCCTCGGAATGCGCGACCCGAACCTGGCCCAGATCGGTGCTGTCCGTCATCGCCGCGTCCCAGTCGAGGCCGGTCACCGGCACCGTGTGCGGATCGGCCGGGTGCATGCCGGCCATCACCGAGGTGAGGAGCGCCGCGTCTCGGACCGTCCTGGTGATCGGTCCGTCGCAAGAGAGCGTGGGCCACCCACGAAAGCCGGGCAGCTTCGGCACGAGTCCAAACGTCGGCTTGAGCCCGACGACGCCGCAGAAGCAGGCGGGAATGCGGATGGACCCGCCGCCGTCAGTTCCGATCGAGAGCGGTCCCAGCCCGGCCGCGACGGCCGCCGCCGAGCCGCCGCTCGAACCTCCCGGCGTTCGCTCGAGATCCCAGGGGTTTCGGGTCAGTCCGAAGAGATCGTTGTCGGTGTACCCGCGGTACAGGAACTCCGGATTGTTCGTCTTGCCCACGATCACGGCCCCGGCGTCTCGGAGACGCTCGACCGCTCCGCAGTCCTCATCGGGGATGAAGTCCCGCAGGGCGAGGGAGCCGTTGGTCGCCGGCGCACCCGCCATCCAAACGTGGTCCTTGACGGACACGGGTATGCCGAGCAGCGGCGCACGGTCGCCGGCGCGCAGGCGGCCTTCCGCGGCCCGCGCGGCCGCCCGCGCCTCCTCGTGGAAGACCACCGTGAAGGCGTTGAGCCGCGCGTCGACCTCGTCGATGCGGGCAAGGAGCCGCTCGATCACCTCCACCGAGGACAACTCTCCCGCCCGGAAGGCCTGCATCAGCGCACAGGCATCGAGCTCGGTCAGCGTAGCTCGGCTCCGTTGTCGTAGAGCTTCACCACGCGGACGGCGCCCGGCGGCGAGGCGTCGAGGCAGAGGCGACAGAGCACGCACTCGTCGAGGTTCTCCTCGACGACCTCCACGCCGTCGCCGCGTGCGGCGAAGATGTCGACCGGACAGGCCTCCGCGAGCCGCTCGGCCAGCTCGGCGTCGCCCTGGGCGTCGGGGGCCACGTCGACTCGGATGAACACCCCGTTGGGCGCGCTCACGCCGCCACCCCGAGCCGCTCCTTGACGAGTCCTGGGATCTGAGAGATCTCCTCTGCCACGGTGATGCCCGCCGACTCCAAGCGCTCGATCTTCTCGGCGGCCGTGTCCTCCCTGCCCTCCACGATCGTGCCGGCGTGTCCGAAGGTCATCCCCGGCATCTCGTCCATGAAGCGGCCGGCCATGAAGGCCACGATCGGGACGCGAGAATCCTGCTCGCGCACCCACTCGGCCAATTCGGCCTCCATCCGCCCGCCGGGCTCGGTGTAGATGACTATCGCCTGCGTCTGCTCGTCCGCCTCGAACAGCGGCATCAGCTCGGCGTAGGTCGACCCGATGATCGCGTCGCCGCCGATCGAGACCGCGGTGGACTGACCCAGCCCCGCGGCGGTGAGGGTCGACGACATCTCGGTGGTCATGCCCCCCGAGCGCGAGATCACGCCCACCGGTCCCGGCGAGTAGGCCTTGGCCGCGTCCTTGGCCGGGCCTCCTATGCCGCCCATCTTGATCTCGTCGGGCACGATGACCCCCAGACAGTTGGGGCCGATGATGCGCGCGCCGCGAAGGCCGGCCAGCTCGACCATCTGCGCCGTGTCGCGGCGCGGGATGCGCTCCGTAACGATCACCACCAGCTCTACGCCGTTCTCGATCGCCTCGAAGACGGCGTCCTTTGTGAACGCGGGGGGGACCGTGACCACGGATCCGTTGACCGGCGCCCCGTGGTGCTCGACGGTCTGGGCGACGGTGTCGAAGACCGGGACCCCGTGCACGACGCGGCCCTTGCGGCCGGGGGTCACACCGCCCACGATCTTGGCCCCGGCGCCGTAGTCGAGGCACTCCCGCGTGAGGTTGACCGCCTCGCGGCCGGTGATCCCCTGGACGATGAAGCTGGTGTCCCGATCGATCAGGACGCTCATGCGTCGGTCTCGCCGCCGATCTCCGCCGGCGTCTGGCGCATCTTCGCGGGGTCCGCGGCGCCGTCGGCGGTCCCCTGGATCTTCTCCACCGCGCGCCGAGCCGCCTCGTGCATCGAGACCGAGCGATCGCAGTACTCCACGCCGTAGCGCTCGAGGATCTTGAAGCCCTCCTCCTCCCAGGCGCCGGGGATGCGGAAGATCGCGATCTTCTCGGCGGGGTCGTAGCCGAGTTCAAGGCAGGCCTTGATCACCCCGCGCGCGACGATGTCCACGCGCGTGTTGGAGACGATCGACATCATCACCGCGATCTTGTCCACGCCGGGCTTCTGCAGCACGAGCTTGGCCAGGCCGGCGGCCTTGCGCACCGACGGGTTGCCGCCGATCTCGCAGTAGTTGGCCGGCCTGCCGCCGTGGGCGCGCACGGCGTCGAACAGCGTGAGCGAGCCGCCGCCGGCGCCGATCACCAGGCCGAGATCGCCGTCGAAGTCGGTCACGTTGCCGGCCACGCCGCGGTGGTCCATGGCGTCGACCTCTTCACCGGCGAGCTCGAACGGGGTGGGTTCACGGGCCTGGCGGGTCTCCTCGTCGCCCACCCCGAGATCGGCGAGCAGCCGGCGGTGGCGCGGCCTGGCCTCGTTCTCCATGTCCATGTGGGCGTCGAGGGCCACGAACGAGCCGTCCTCGAGCTCGCCCAGCGGGTTGATCTCGGCCAGCGTCATGTCTCGCTCGAGGAACAGCTCCGCGAGACGGCGAAGGATGGGTGTGATGCGGGTCAGTGCGCGACCGGTGACGCCGGTGGACGCGATCGCCTCCTTGGCCACGAAGTCGCTCACCGGTTGCAGGGTCGAGAAGTGGCGGCGCGCGACCATGTGGGGCTGCTCCTCGGCCACCTGCTCGATGTCGATGCCCCCGACGGGCGAGAAGATCATCACCGGGCGCTTGCGCAGGCCGTCCCACACGACCCCGGCGAAGTACTCCCGCTCGACGTTCGCCCTCGGATCGACGAGCACGCCGCGGGGCAGATGGCCGCCGATCTCGAGCTCGAGAACGTCCTCGGCATGAGTTGCCGCCTCGTCGGGCGTATCGGCGAACTTCACGCCGCCCGCCTTCATTCGCCCGCCGCTCAGCACCTGTGACTTGATCACGGTAGGACCGCCGATGCGCTCGGCGATCGCCCGCGCCTCATCGGGGCTGTGGGCGACGCCGAAGTCGGTCACTTCGATCCCGGCCCGCTTGACGACCTCGCGGGCCTCGTACTCGAAGAGCCTCACGGTGAGTAGGCCTCGGCCAACTCCGGGTCGCGCTTGGCGAGCTCGTCGGCCAGGTCCACCATTACCTTGCACTGCTTCCAGGTGGCGTCGTCCTGCATCTTGCCGTCGATCATGTGCACGCCGCGGCCGTCGGGGATCGCCTCGATGACCTTGCGCGCGAAGGCCACCTCGTCCGGATCGGGCGAGAAGACCTTCTTGGCGATCTCGATCTGAACCGGATGGAGCGACCAGGCGCCGACGCAGCCGAGCAGGAACGCCGCCCGGAACTGGGCCTCGCAGCCGGCGGTGTCCTTGATGTCTCCGTACGGGCCGTAGAACGGCAGGATCCCGGCGCCCGCGCAGGCGTCGACCATGCGCGCGATCGAGTAGTGCCATGGGTCCTGCTGCGCGCTCGCGCGCGGCGCCTCGGGGTCGTCGGGGTCGGGATCCTCGATCACGCGATAGCCGGGGTGGCCCCCGCCGACCCGCGTGGTCTTCATCCGCCGCGAGGCGGCGAGATCGGCGGGGCCGAAGCTCATGCCCTGCATACGCGGGCTGGCGGTGGCGATCTCCTCCAGGTTGACCACGCCCTGGGCCGTTTCGAGGATCGCGTGCACCAGCAGCGGCCGCTCGAGTCCGGCCTTGGCCTCCAGCTGGGCGAGCAGCCGGTCGACGTAGTGGATGTCCCAGGCCCCCTCGACCTTGGGGACCATGATCACCTCGAGCCTGTCCCCGATCTCGGTCACGAGCTGAGTCAGGTCGTCGAGCACCCACGGGCTCTCCAGGCTGTTCACCCGCGTCCAGAGCGAGGTCTCGCCCAGGTCGGCCTCGCGGGCGACGCGGATCAGGCCCGCCCGCGCCTGCTCCTTGCGGTCGACGGGTACGGCGTCCTCCAGGTTCCCCAGCAGGATGTCCGTGGTGCGGGCGATGTCGGGCGCCTTGGCGGCCATCTTCTCGTTGGAGAAGTCGAGGAAGTGGATCATCCGCGAGGGCTTGAAGGGGATCTCGCGCAGCGGCTCCGGCGCCTCGACGGCGAGCGGCTTGAAGAAGTCGCGCGGGTTTCTCATGGACTAAAGACGCTATCGGGCCGACTAGGATTCCGCGTTCGATGAGCGAGACCGAAACGCATGGAATCGAGACGGGCCAGGCAGCCCGCGAGGCATCAGGGGCGCGCCAGTACGGGCGCTACCTGGAGGAGTTCGAGGTGGGGGCGGTGTACAAGCACTGGCCCGCCAAGACGGTCACCGAGGCCGACGACCACCTGTTCTGCCTGCTGACCATGAACCACCACCCGCTGCACATCAACGACGTCTACGCGGCTGAGTCACAACAGGGCCGCAACGTCGTCGTGGGACCGCTGGTCTACTCGCTCGCCCTGGGCATGTCGGTGGGTGACGTGTCGGGCAAGGCGATCGCCAATCTCGCGACCGAGGAGCTCTCACACCCGGCTCCCGTCTTTCACGGCGACACCCTCTTCTGCGAGTCCGAGGTGCTCGACGTCCGCGCCTCGCAGTCGAAGCCCGACCGCGGGGTGGTCAAGGTGCACACACGGGTCTTCAAGCAGGACGGCACGCTCGTGGCCGAGTTCAAGCGCGCGGTGCTGGTCCCGCGGCGAGACGCCGAGATTCAGTGAGCGCCGACATGCAGGACCCAGATAGTGCTGCTGCGGCCTCGAAAGGCGCCACGCGCGATGCCCGCGCCGGCGTGGGTGTAGCCCCTGCCCAGCACGACCGCCCGGTGAGGGGGTGAGCCCAGCCACGCCTGCACCGTCGCGAGGTAGCGCGGACTCGTGCCCGCGTGCAGGCGGAGCACCTCTCCCAGCGAGCGAAAGCCGCCACCGGCTTGGATCGAGCCGGCGTGCCCGAACACGTTGCGTCGCATCAACGAGCTGGCAAAGGCCGAAGCTGAGCGGTTGAGGGCCGGCGCGGTCTTCAGCTGCCGCAGCCCATGGGCGGCACGCACGGAGTTGACCTGGTCGATGAGCGTTTGCTGGGTCGAGGCGGCGAGGGTGGCCGCCGGGCTCAGGGCCAGGCAGATGACCGCGAGGCAGGCGGCGCGGCGGAGTGTCGTCATGAACCTCTCTCTTTCTCGCGCCTACGGGGTTAGCTGTCGGGCTCGCGCAGAAAGATTGCGCGTCAGGCAGGGCTGCATGATTCGCCCCGAAATCCGAATGATCGCGCGCATCTCGCGGCGACCACCCGGGTGGGTCCCCCGTTCGCCACGGACCTCATCCGCAGCGATTCGGCGTTGGCGGCGCGCACGCTACCAGGGAAAACGTCCCGAGAGCAACTCCCGATATAGATGTTCCGTCTCGGCGAGCATGCGCTCGACCGTGAAGCGGTCGGCGTGGCGAGCGCGCGAGGCCTGACCGAGCCGGTCGAGCAGCCCGGGGTCGGCCAGCAGCTCGCTCATCGCATCGGCCAGCGCCCCCGCTTCGCGTGCCGGCACGAGGCGGCCGGTCGCTCGATCTACGGCCTCGCCGGTGCCGCCCACGTCGGTGGCGACCTGGGGCACGCCGCAGGCCTGGGCCTCGAGCACGCCGATGGGGAAGGCCTCCCAGGCCGACGGCAGGACGTACAGGTCCATCGCGGCCAGGTAGCGGGCGGCCGGCGCCCGAAAGCCGAACATGGCGAAGCGCGGGTGGCCGAGCAACCCCAGCCCGTTCGCCAGCTGCTCGAGGCCGTCTCGGTCGGGCCCGTCGCCCACGACCGCCAGGCGGGCGTCAGGTGAGCTCTCGAGGAACCGGGGAGCGGCCTCGATCAGCGTGTCCACGCTCTTCTGGGGGCGCAGGTGGCAAAGCGCCGCCGCGAGCCGTCCCTGTCCGCGAAGCGCCAGCAGGCCGGCGTCCGGCTCGATGTCGGCGGGACAGGGCGCGCAGCCGTTGTAGATCACCGTCAGCCGCCCCGCCCGCCCCACCTTGCGGCGCAGGGCCTCCGCGCGCTCCCACTCGCACACACAGATCGTGGCGGCGGTGAGCGGGGCCAGGCTTCGCTCGACGGCGGTGGCCGCCCGATCGCGCCGCCGCGAGAACCCCTGGATGAAGGGAAAGCAGTGGGGGGTGTAGACGACGGGAACGCCGGCCAGACGCCCCGCGAGCCGGCCCAGCACGCCGGCCTTGGATGAGTGGAGGTGAACGAGGTCGTAGCGGCGCCGGCGAAGCAGGCGGGCGAGCGCCCCGAGCGCGCGTGCATCGTCCGCCGGGCGCGAGTAGCCCCCGACCAGCGGCAGCGACCAGCGGCGCACGCCCCGGTTTCGCAGCGCCTCGAGGCCGCGGGCGCGCGGCGGACCGGCCACCTCGACCTCGAAGCGCTCCTTGGGGAGGCCGAGGGCGAGCTGCGCGACGTTCTCGGTCGCGCCGCCCTCGGGCGGCTCGCACACCTCGAGGATCCGGATCACTGGCCCAGCGCCTACTCCCAGGCGCCCAGCGCATGGGAGTACGCGACCGCTGTCTCGGCCACCATGCGATCCACGGTGAACAGCTCGGCATGACGCGCGCGCGAGCGCTCGGACATGCGGGCGCGCCGCTGCTCGTCGCTCAGGAGCGCGACCATCGCGTCGGCCAGGGCGGCCGAATCGCGCGGGGGGATGAGGATCCCGGTCTCATCGCTGATGGCCTCGTGGGTTCCCCCCACGTCGGTGACGACCTGCGGTATTCCGCACGCGAGCGCCTCGAGCACGCCGATGGGCATCGCCTCCCAGGCCGAGGGGAGCACGAAGACATCGAGCGCGAGCAGGTGGCGCGCGCTGGGCGGGTCGAAGGCGAGAAAGCGAAAGCGTTCGTCGCGGTCGAGCCCCAGCTCGCGGGCCTGGCGCTTCAGGGAGTCGCGCAACGGTCCGTTGCCCACGACGGCGACGCAGGCCTCGGGCACCCGGTCGAACACCGAACGCGCGGCCTCGAGCAACAGGTCAACACGTTTCTGTTCGCGCAACACCGTCACCGCGGCCGCCAGCGGCTTGTCGCCTCGCAGCTCGAGCAGCTCCGGGTTGGCCGGACCGTCGGCGGAACAGGCCTCGACTCCGTTGAACACCACCCGCAGTCGCTCCGGCGCCGCCAGGCCGGCCTCGAGCGCGCGCCGCCGCTCGGTCTGGCAAACACAAACGATTACGTCGGTCACACGCCCGAGCGCGCGTTCGACAGCGAGCGCGAACAGGCGCCGGGCGGCGCTCACATCGCCCACGAAGCCAAAGCAATGCGGGCTGTAGACCGAGGGTCTACGCGCGAGGCGGGCCGCCGCCCGCCCCAGAGCCCCGGCCTTGGCCGAATGGCAATGGACGAGATCGAATCGCCCGCGTCGGATCAGGGACACCAGCGAGCGCAGCGTTCGGGCGTCCTGGCGGGGCTTTCCGTAGCCCCTCGCGAAGGACACTCGCCACACCGGTACGCCTCCTCGCTCCAGCCGGGGGTAGACGATCGATTCACGCGGGCCCGCCACCTCGGGCTCGAACCCGTGCTCGCCGAGCCGCAGCGCGAGCTGCATGACATTCTCGGCCACGCCGCCGTCCGGTGGCTCGAAAACGAGGAGGACACGGGCCAAAGCGAGCGCAACTGTAGGGCATCCGCTCGGCGCCCCGAACTGTCGATGAACGTGGCATCGGCCCAATGGGAAAAGATCACCCTGTGCAGCCTCCAGAGGATTCCCGGCCCCCCGCCCGTCGCGTTGCCCGCAACACCGCGCTGCGGGCGGCGGCGGAGATCGTCGGGAAGCTGGCCTCGCTCGTCCTGTTCGCCTACATCGCCCGCGAGCTGGGCGAGAGGACCCTCGGTGACTTCGTCTTTGCCATGGCCTTGGCTCAGATCGTCTGGGCGGTCGCCGGCTTCGGCCTGGATCGCATGCTCCTGCGCGACGTCGCCCGGGAGCGCGAGCAAGCCATCGACCGCCTCTTCTGGAACATGGTGGCCTTCAAGGTCGTCGCCGGCCTCGCCGGCGTGGCGCTGTCGGTGCTGGCTGTCTGGCTGCTGGGCTACTCGGACACCGTTCAGCAGCTCGTGGCCATCCTGGGGGTGTCCTTCCTGGTCGTCCTCATCTCGTCGAGCCCCCAGACCATCTTCCAGGCCTACGAGCGGATGGAGTACTACTTCTACTCTGCGGTCCCGAACAAGATCCTGGCTGCCCTGTTCGGCATCGGCGCGCTCGTGCTGGGCGGCGGCATCGTCGCCGTGGCTCTTGGGAACCTGGCCGCGGCCCTGCTCGCGCTGGTGCTCGCCATGCTCATCCTCGGGTGGCGGTTCGCCCGCCCCTCGCCGTCGGTGGACCTGCGGCAGTGGCCGCGAATGGCCCGCGACAGCGCGCCGTTCGGGCTCCAAGAGGTGCTGGGGCAGATCATCTTTCGGATGGACATCGTGCTCCTGTCGCTGCTCACCACCAGCGCGCTGGTCGGGGCCTATGGCGCGGCCTACCGCGTGCTAGAGGCGACCCTGTTCCTGGCTTGGTCGGTGGGCACCTCGGTGCTGCCCATGTACTCCTACCTCGAGCCGGGAGACGAGCCGTCCCTCGAGCGCGTGTTCGAGGCCTCGCTCAAGTTCGTAACGGTGCTGATGCTGCCCGTGGCGGTGGTCATGTTGGTATGCGCCGAAGGGATCGTCGACCTGCTCTACGGGCTCCCGCAGTTCGCCGAAGCGGTGCCGGTGATGCGCTGGCTGGCCTTCGCGATCGTGGCCTACGGCATCGGCCATCTCGCCGGGGTGCTCGTGCTCGTGCGCCGGCGCGGGAGGGTCACGGTCAAGGCCATGGCCGCCGTGGCGGCTTTCAATATCGCCATCACCCTGGCCCTGATCGGCCCTTTCGACGCCGTGGGCGTGGCTGCCGCGACGCTGGCCACAGAGGTCGTGCTGGCGACGACCGTACTCGTGCTGGCACGTCCAGTGGCGGGTGTGCCGAGTGCCTGGCGGGTGGGGGGATCCGCGCTGATCGGCGGGGTCGCGATGGGAGCCGCGATGCTTCCCGTGCGCGACGAGCTGATCCTCGCGCTCCCGCTCGGAGCTCTCGTGTACCTCGCCGTGCTGGCGTTGACCGAGGCCCGCCGCATCGGCGGCGACCTCGCCGCGATTCGCGGCGTTCTGCGCGCCCGTCCCGGACCTTCGCCCGTGCCCGAGAGCGGTAGGCTCGAAGACTGACATGCGCGTGCTCGAGGTCTTCGAAGCGGCCGACGGCGGGATTCCCGAGCACGTCCGCCAACTCACCATGGGCCTGGCCGAGCGAGGGCACGAGATCACGGTCGCCGGCCCCGCCCACGCAACCCAGCGGCCGGGCTTGACCGCCGCGGCGCGGGAGTACGTCCCGCTCGAGCTGGTTGGCTCACTGGTCGCTCCGCGTAGCGACGCCCGGGCGTTTGCCGGCTTCGTCTCAGTTCTGAGGCGCGGACGGTTCGAGTTGGTACACGCCCATGGCCAGAAGCCCGCGCTGCTTGCTCGGGTGGTGGCTCCATCCTTTGGTATCCCGGTCGTATACACGCCGAACGGCTTCGTCTACCGCTTCCAGCACCTGCGCCCGCGGCGAAGCTCGCGAGCCCGCAGCGCGTTGATCCTCGGCGCCGAGCGTCTCCTGCGCCCGCGCCTGGCCGCGCTCATCGCGGTGTCGCGTGAGGAGCGCTCCGCCGCGATCGAGGACGGCGTGGCGGCGGCCGACCGCGTGTTCCTGGTCGAGAACGGCGTTGCCCCTGACCTCGACGCCGCCCCCGACCCGACTCTGGTCGAGTTCCGTGGGGAGGGACCGCTGTTCGGGCTGGTGGCCGGATTGCGTGACCAGAAAGGACTGCCCACGTTGTTGGACGCGCTCGAGCTCCTGGCCTCGCAGGGCCGGCCGGTTCGCTTCGCGATCGTGGGCAACGGTCCGTTCGAGGCGATGGTCAGGGCCCGGGCAGCCGCGCCCCAGCTGGCCGCCACCACACTCGCGCTTCCCTTCGCGGGCCGGGTCGAGCCCTATCTGGCCGCCCTCGACGCGTTCGTCCTGCCTTCCTACTGGGAAGGCATGCCGATCGCGCTGCTCGAGGCCGCCGCCATGGGCCTTCCTGCGGTCGCCAGCGCGGTGAACGGGACGGTGGAGGTCGTGGAAGAGGGCGAGACCGGGCTGCTCGTGCCCTCGCACGACTCGGCCGCGTTGGCGGAGGCGATCGCTCGCATGGCCGCCGACCCCGAGCTGCGGGCTCGCATGGGATCGGCCGCGCGCGAGCAGGGCGCGGGACGCTTCGCGGCCGGGCGGATGGTGGACCAGACCGAGGCCGTGTACCGGCAGGTGGCGCGCCACGGGGTCGAGCTGCCGAGCAGGCCGGCGAGCACCAGTGCCGCGGTCGCCGTCGCCGCGACCCTGGGCGTCACCGAAGCGGAGTACCACACGACTGTGGATGGGCTGTGGAAGCCCGAGGTCGAAGACGACTCCGCGCTTGGCGACCGAAACGCCCGCGAGGAGCTCCAAGACGTGATAGGCGCGGTGGTCAAGCTCACGAAGCCAATGGTCGTGGTCGAGACGGGCGCGGCCACGGGGCTCACGAGCGCCGTGATACTCGCGGCCCTTGAGTCCAATGGCGAGGGTCAGCTGTACAGCATGGACCTTGCCGCCGCGCAGTCCACGCCGGAGGAAGTCCTCGGTAGCGCCGTGCCCGATAACTTCAGGTCGCGCTGGACGCTCGAGCCCGGTACCTCTCGCGAGATCCTGCCCGAGCTCGTTCAGCACGTGGCTCCGATCGATGTGTCGCTGCACGACGCCGATCACAGCCACGCCGGGCAGCTCGAGGAGTACCGCACGGTCTGGCCGCAGCTCCGGAGCGGTGGGGTCATGGTGTCCGACACCGTGCGCGGGCCCGCTTTCCTCGAGTTCGCCGAGGAGGCTGGTGCCCAGCCGAAGCTGATCGGCGGAGACGAAGAGCGCGCGCCGGTCGGCATCGTGCGTAAGCCCTAGTCGGACATGTGTCCACCGGACGGCGGGCGGCTGTGATCTCGCCGCCCGCGCGCCGATGACATTTCCCAGATAGTCAAGCCACTCCCGACAAGGGCAAACTCGCCGCGAGGCGGGGACGCAAAGCCACGGGGCTCCCTCTGAGCCAGCCGGGCCGCCGAAGGAGGCGATGGGTGGTGGCAAACAGGAGGTCACCACCGTGCCGCGAACGTCCCGCCGGCGGCGTGAGCTGCTGCTCGCCCTGCTAACCCTCTGCGCCTTTTCCGCGCTCACCGTCCCGTCCGCCCAGGCAGCCGCTCCGGAGTGGCGCGGCGTGCAGTTGCACTCCCTGTGGTGGGACGCCACCAACAGCGACATGGATCGCGAGCTCGACCTCGCGCGCGACGCGGGATCCAACGTGGTCCGCGTGGACGTGGGCTGGTCGAGCCTGGAGACGAGCGGGAAGGGACCGGGCGGCTGGTACCTGGACAAGCTCGACCGTCTCGTCGCCGGGGCCAGCGCCCGCGGGCTCAAGGTGCTGCCGGTCGTCATGAGCACGCCGTGCTGGGCGTCGAGCGCGCCCGAGAGCCTGCGCCAGGGCTGCACCGGCAGCTGGTGGGAGCGCGAGCAGATCGCGATGTATCCGCCCGAGGAACAACCAGGACTTCGCGGACATCACCGTCTACATCGCCCAGCGCTACGCCGGCAAGCTGGCGGCGATCGAGCTCTGGAACGAGCCGAACCTCGCCGAGGACCGCTTCTTCATCGCGCCCGACGAGCCGCGCGCCTACGCCGACATGGTCAAGGCGGCGTATCCGCGGCTCAAGCAGGCTGCCCCCAGCCTTCCCGTGCTGGCGGGCTCGCTCGCCTACGGCAACGACGCCTTCGTGCGCGGCATGTACGCCAACGGGATCAAGGGCAACTACGACGGCCTGGCGATTCATCCCTACAACACGGGCGCTCCGCGGGCCGGTTCCTGGTCGGGAATCGAGTGGGCGCGCCGCCTCCAGCGCGAGGCCGGCGACAACGCGCCGCTGTGGATCACCGAGTTCGGTTGGAGCACCTGCCGGATCGGGAGCGGCTGGTGTGTCACCCCGTCCGATCAGGCCTCGTTCATCCGCTCCGGCTTCGCGGCTCTGGCCTCCGAGCCCAACGTCAAGGCCGGGATCCTCTACAACCTGCGCAACAAGGGCACGAACGGCGACAGCATGGAGGACAACTTCGGGCTGGTCGGCCGTGACTTCAGCGTCAAGCCCGGCTACACCGCGCTCAAGGCCGCGCTCACCGGCTCCGCGCCTCCGCCGCCCCCGCCCCCGTCCAATCCGCCTCCTTCCAATCCGCCCCCGGCCAATCCGCCTGGCGGTCAGCCGAGCCCACCGCCCGCGACTCCTCCGGCCGGAGGATCCACGGCGGGCGGGCAGACCTCGACTCCGGGCACGCCCGCCAAGCCCCGCAAGCGGCCCCGCCGCCGCAAGGTGCGGGTCCAGCTGCGCCAGCGCGCGAGGGCGGCGCTCGCCACCGGCGTGGCTCCGGCCGGCAAGCGGGTGCTCGTCAGCGTCTCCGGCTGCCGCCGCAGCGGTGCTCGCGCTCGGGCCAGGGCCGGACGCGACGGCCGTTTCAGCGTAAGGCTGGGCAGCGCCGCGCGGCTTCGGGGCTGTCGCGTCAGCGCCACCCACGCCTAGTCCCGTGGCGCGCCTACCCCAATGCCGCCTCCGGGCTCTGCGGGCCCTGCTCTGCTGCATTGTCGCTCTGATGGTTGCGGCGCCGGCGGAGGCCGCCGGCCCCGCGCTGCGCGGCGTGCATCTGCACTCGCTCTGGTGGGACAGCTCGAACCGCGACATGGAGCGCGAGCTGGAGCCTGGCCCACGACGCCGGAGCAAACGTGGTGCGAGTGGACGTGAGCTGGTCGAGCCTCGAGACCGGCGGTCGCGGCCAGCTCTCGCCCGTGGTACGTCAGGAAGCTCGACCGCTTCATGAGCCTCGCGAGCCGGTACCGCTTGAAGGTGCTCGCGACGCTGCACTCGACCCGTGTTGGGCTTCGAACGCGCCCGAGAGCCTGCGCCAGGGCTGCACCGACGGCTGGTGGCAGCGCGAGCGGATCCAGATGTACCCGCCCACCGACCCGCGGGACTACGCGGACACGGCGCGCTGGATAACCGCGCGGTACGGCACCAAGCTGGCGGCGCTCGAGATCTGGAACGAGCCGAACCTGGAGCAGGACCGCTTCTTCATCGCACCGGACGAGCCGCGCGCTTACGCCGAGCTCGTCAAGGCGTCGTACGCCGCGGCGAAGCAGGGCAACCCGGATGTTCCCGGTGCTGGCGGGGGCGCTGGCCTACGGGAACGACGCGTGGGTGCGCGGGCTCTACGCCAACGGCATCAAGGGCCACTACGACGGCCTCTCGGTGCACCCCTACAACGATGGTCGCCCCAAGCCGGGCGCGTGGTCGGGGATCGAGTGGGCGCGCCGTCTGCAGCGCGAGGCGCGGGACAGCGCGCCGCTGTGGGTGACGGAGTTCGGGTGGAGCACGTGCCGGGTCGGCAGCGGCTGGTGCGTGACTCGCGGCCGCCAGGCTCGTCTGATCGCGGCCGGCTTCGCCGCGCTGAAGGCTGAGCCCAAGGTGAGGGCGGGCATCGTCTACAACCTGCGCGACAAGGGCAGCTCCGCGGAGAGCATGGAGGACAACTTCGGGCTGGTCGGCCGCAACTTCACGCGCAAGGCCGGCTATTTCGCCCTGCGCCGGGCGCTCCTTCGAGGAAAGTCGTCGAGGCGGCTAAGCCGACGGCCCATCCCCGCCGATAGATAGAGTGACCCTCTATCTTCGCGCAGGTCCCGGAGGCTGAGAGCCGATGAACGACTCTTCACAACACGGCCGCGGGCAATCCTTCGGTGACGCGGCCGCGGTGCGGCAGGCACCGCTGGCGGCCCTTTGGCGCCACAAATACATCCTGATTGCGACCGTGGTGGTCTTCGTCGCCGTGACCGCCTTTCTCTCCAAGGTGGTTCTCGAGAAGGAGTACGAGGCCACGGCCACGATGTGGGTCACCGCAGACCCAGGACACGCAGAGCTTCGACGCGGTCCAGGCCGGGCAGGTGCTCGCGCGCACCTACAGCGATGTGATCGAGAGCGAGAACGTGGCCGGGCGCGTGGCCGCCGTGCTCCCCTTCGAGGCCACCCGCGGGGAGGTCAAGCAGAGCGTCCGAGTCGAGGATGTGCCCGAGACCCAGCTGCTCGAGATCACCGCCGTCGCCGACGAACCCGGCCGTGCGCAGACCCTGGCCAACACCTATGCGGAGACCGTCACCGACTACGCGCGCACCGAGCTCCAAGGAGCGGAGGGGTCGTCGATATCGCTGGCCGACGAGGCGGTCTTCCCCGCGCAGCCGGCGCGTCCGCGACCCACGCTCTACACGATGCTGGCGGGCATCCTCGGGCTCGTGGTCGGGTCCGCGCTCGCCCTGCTCGCCGCGGTCCTGGACAGGCGCGTGCACTGCGCCGAGGAGCTGGCCGAGATCGCCGGGGTGCCGATCCTGGCCCAGGTTGCGCTCGCGCGCAACCGCCGCGCGCGCCAGCTCAACCAAGAGGCCTACCGGGTGCTGCGGACCAACCTCGACTTCGTGCGGCCGGGGCAGCCGCTGCGCTCGGTGGCCGTGGTCAGCCCGTCGGAATCGGAAGGCAAGAGCTCGGCGGTGCTCAACCTGGCCCGCGCCATCGCCGAGACCGGGGACACCGTCGTGGTCGTCGAGGGAGACATGCGCCGTCCGACTCTGCAGGCGGCGCTCGTGCCCGAGGTCAGCGAGCCGCTGATGCCGGGTCTCTCGAACTACCTTTCCGGCCTGGCCGAGCTCTCCGACGTGCTCTACCCGACCGATCATCCCCTGATCACGTTCCTGCCCTCGGGCCCGATGCCTCCGGCGGCGTCCGCGCTGCTGGACACCGAGAGGGGCCAGACCCTGCTGCGCCGGCTGGCCGACATCGCCGACGTGACCGTGGTCGACACGCCGCCGCTGTCGGTCGGCGCCGACGCGTCGCTGCTGGCGTCGAGCGCCAGCGAGACGATCGCCGTGGTCGACCTCCAGCGCTCCTCCAAGAAGGCGATTCGCTCCGCCTTCGGGCAGTTGCGGCTGGTGGGCGCCGAGTTGGTGGGCCTGATCCTCAACCGCGTCCGCGAGACCGGTGGCGAGTCCGGCTACTACTACGCCGAGGACCCGCGTATCAAGAGGCGCCGGAGCCCGTTCGGCCGCGGTCGAGGCGGGGGCCAGCTAGAGGGCAGTCCCGCGCCCACCCCGCTCGGGGGCGAGCCGTTCGTAAGCCACGAGCGCCCCGACCTGGACCAAGATCAGCGCCATGATGACGTTGGTACGGGGCGGGTACTCACCGAGGCTGGTAACGAACAGGCCGGTGAGCGCGGCGACAACGGCCAGGGCGGGCGCGAAGCCGGGCCAGTTGCCGACCCGCAGCGCCCGCATGCCCGCACGGGCGACCGAGAAGACGAACCCCAGAAATAAGAACACGCCCACCAGGCCTGTCTCGGCGGCGAACGTGAGCACGATGTTGTGGGCGTGGTCGTAGGCAAGGCCGCCCACGTCGCGGATGCCGTAGCGTGGCGACACCTCTCCGAAGTTGCCCATACCCGTGCCCAGGAAGGCATGGTCGGCGATGATGTCGGGGGTCGCACGCCAGATCTTGGTGCGCGGGTTGTCGCGGATGCCCTCGGTGTTGAGCGTCCCCAACCGCTGGGCCACCAGCGCGGCCGACGAGTCCTGGAGCGAGCCGATGTTGACCAGCGCGAACAGCGACAGCGCCAAGAGGATTGCCCCCGCGTAGCGCCGGAATGGCGCCCACGCGAGCAGGATCGCCAGCGAGATCCCCGCGCCGACGATCCCCCCGCGGGAGAGGGTCAGCATGAGGCCGGCCACGGCGATCGCCGCGGCTGCGAGCAACAGTACCTTCATCACTCCCCTTGCTCGCATGCCGGTGACCAGCGCGATGGGTATGGCCATCTGGAGGAAAAACGCGAGCACGTTGGGATGCGCGAAGGTGGCCTCGGCGCGGTTGGACGCAATGATGCCCCCTGCGATTAGCTGCTGGTCACCGGTGGTGGCCAGCGCGATCACGCCGACGATGCCTCCGGTGAGTCCTACCGTCCGAAGGACGCGTTCCACCTCCGCCGAGCTGCCGGAGGACACCAGTGCCGCGACGATGAGGAAGGCGGTCCACATCACGAGGATGCGGAGGATCACGAAGGTCTCCTCGGCGAAGAACATCCCGAGCACTCCCACGAGGAGCAGCCCGATGAACCAGAGGTAGACCGGGCTGGTAGGAATCGTGCGCGACCGAGCGGCGAAATGGAAGAGGGCGACGCCCGCCGTCAGCAGGAAGAGGAGCTCGCTCGCCGAGAGGCCGATCTCCCCGCCCACACGGAAGGCGAAGACCTCCAGAGGAATCGCAAGCAGCGCGAGGTGGACGCCGACAATGGGTTGCCACACGACGATCACGACCACGCCTGCCGAAGCCAACACCGCCAGGGCCACGAGGGGCCCCACGGCGTAAGCCAGCATCGTCCACGCGGCCGCAAGGAGTGCGACGGCGGCCACCGTCGCACTGGTGACGAGCGTCGACTGGACGTTCATCGTCGCGCAAGCCTGGAGGTCGGCACGGATGGGATGGTAGGAGCCGTCCGCGCGGACTGCGAATCGAGGCTCATGATCGTGAAGGCCTCGGAGGGCATGCTGCCCCGCGGAGGATGGTCGACGTCACCGAAGGTCGCCGTCACCGAATAGTGCGACCGGATGAAGTCGAGCAGGACCCGGTTGTAGTCCTCGCCGATGGTGGGCAGGCCGTATTGATCGAAGCGCCGCGCGCCGATCACCACGAGCGGTGGGCGCTCCCGCCGCAGCCGGGCTATCGCCGCGCGCTCGTCCTTCACCGAGTCGAGCGTGCCGGGGAGGAACGTGATCTCGTACAGCGCAGGCAGGCGATCGGTCATGAAGTGGATCCCGGGATCGTCGGGCAGCGCCAGCAGCGGATCCTCGGCCTGCGTCCGGGCACCCACGAGGTCCACGGTGCGCTGGACCGCGGGAGCGGCCACGTCGTTGGCGAGATAGCTGCCGCGCGCGGTGTTCACCTCGGTGTTGTTGTCCGTGTAGAGCCCGACGTAGGCGTGCACCGTGAGGGCCAGTGCGGCGATCGCCAGCGCGGCCAGTATCGCGGTGCCGGTGGTGGAGCTACGACACCCCGGCGACGATCGCAGGAAAGATGAACTACAAGAACCAGGAGGGCCTCGGCGGCACGTTCTTCTGGGAGCTCAGCGGCGACACCGCGAACGGTGAGCTGATCAAGGCGATCAACTAGGCCCCGTCCGGGCCTGGGAACCCGCGAAAATGCGCTGGGGCGGGCGGCCGGTCGGCCGCCCGCCCCGGTGGCTGTCTCCGCCCGGTTCAGACCGTTACCGGTTCGCGGGCGGGCGACGGTTCCGGGCAGCTCGGTTCGAACTCGGCGATCGTGTGCAGCGTCGCGCGCAGCAGTCGCACCAGCAGCGCGCACACCGTCTCGCGCGCAGGCTCCTGATCCGTCAGCCAGTCGAGCGTGACCTGCTCGACGCTGCTCAGCCAGCCCAGCAGCGCAAGTCTGGCCAGATCGGGGATCTCGCGCCGCCCGTACGCGCCTTCGGCGATCGTGGCGATCAGCTCGTCGCGGACCGCGTCGCGGATGGACTGCACCTGGGTGTCGCAGCCGACGCCGCCGGTCACGATGGTGCGGAAGGCGCCCTGATGGGTCTGGGCGTAGTGCAGATAGCCGTCCACGGTCCGCTGCACGCGCTCCGTGCGCGGCAGGTCGCGGTCCCCCGATGCGCGGGAGACCAGCTCCGTCACCGAGTCCTCGATGACGGCGAGGTAGTAGCCGCGTTTGCTCTTGAAGTAGTAGTAGATGAGCCCTTTGGCGATGCCTGCGTGCCGGGCGATGTCGTCGACGGACAAGGCGTCGTACGAGGTGTCGGCGAACAACTTCCGGCCGGTGGCGATGAGTTCGGAGCGTCGCTGCTGCGAGCGCCCGGACCCGCCGTGCTCTTGACTGCTGCTCACGATGATCCCTGGTCTCCGAGGATTTTCGATGCCACAGGGTCGTTCAGGAGTGACGCAGTATGTCAGAGCCTGTCGGCAGGGGGACCGGGCCCTGACAGGTGCTCTACAGAAGCCCGAGCTGGGTGATCAGCATGGAGAGAACGACGACGAGGGTCCAGCCGAGGC
>CAWBLN010000011.1:0-223328 GCA_963789705.1 uncultured Thermoleophilaceae bacterium | reverse complement strand
CTACCCATGCGCTCGGGCAGTTGGCGCGACGAGCTCTCCTTTCGCCGCCACCTGCTGGGGCCGCTCACGGTGGGCGCGATCGGGGCCGGGTTGCTCTTTGCCACCGACGGCCACCTGTGGGAGCACCGGGCCGTGTACATCGCGATGGCAGTGGTGTGCCTGGCGATGTTCCGCAACCCGCTGCGCTTCGGCCTGGCTCTCGCGCTTGGGCTGGCGGGGATCTGGGCCTCGAGCGCCGGCAGCACCGACGTCGTCTACCAGGACCGAAGCTTCTTCGGCATCAACCGCGTCGAGGAGAAGCTCGACGGCCTGGTCTACGAGCTCAAGAACGGCAACATCGTCCACGGCGCGCAGATCGGGTCCGTGGGCATCACACCCACGACCTACTACCACCCGTCGGGGCCGATGGGCCAGCTGCTCGACGGCCTGCCCGATCGCTCGGTGGTCAACACGGCGGCGGTCGTGGGCCTGGGCGCCGGATCGATGGCCTGCCTCAGCCAGGCGGGGGAGAACTGGACCTTCTTCGAGATCGATCCCGCGGTGGTGAAGATGTCGAGCAACCCCGACGTCTTCAGCTTTCTGCGCGACTGCGACGGAAACCTGGACGTGCAGGTCGGCGATGGCCGATTGTTGCTGGCGGGGAAGCCCGACGGCGAGTACGGGCTGATCGCCCTCGACGCGTTCAGCTCCGATGCGATTCCGATTCACCTCATGACCCGCCAGGCGGTGGAGCTGTACCGCCGGAAGCTGCGGCCCGGCGGCGTCATTGCCTTCCACATCTCGAACAGGTATCTCGAGCTCGAGCCCGTGATCGGCAACGTCGCCCGCGCGACCGGGCTGACCTGCCGCGGGCAGATCGACGCGTCCCTGACCCGAGGCGCCCTCTACAAGTACGCCTCGCATTGGGTGGCGCTTGCCCCCCGCCGCGGGGATCTCGGCCGCGTGGGCCGCGCCCGCGATTGGCACGACTGCGCGTCCGACCCCGGCGCCCGGCCGTGGAGCGACGACTACGCCAACGTCGTCGGCGCCTTCCGCTAACCCGAGGACGCGTCCTGCGCCGACGGATACCCGGCCAGGGCGATCGGCGAAATCTAAGGCTTGCCCGGCCCGGGCCCGATACCGCAGTCGAGGCCAGAAGCACGGTGCAAACGGCAAACCCGTCGTGAGGCGGGGACGCAAAGTTCCGGGGCTCCAGGAGGGAGCCGGCCGAACTGCCACCGGATGTTCGGGGGGCTAGCCGCGGCGACTGGCGACTACCAGACCCAACGTCACCTCAAGGAGGAGACACATGCTGCGCAAGCTCCACGTACGTATTCACTCCGAGGAGAAGGGCTTCACCCTTATCGAGCTCCTCGTGGTGATCCTGATCATCGGCATCCTGGCCGCGATCGCCCTGCCGGCGTTCCTCAGCCAGCGGTCGAAGGGCCAGGACGCCGACGCCAAGTCGCAGGCCCGTAACCTCGTGTCGCACGTTGAGGGCTTCTACGCCACCGAACAGACCTACCTCGGTGCGGAGAACTCCAACGATGTGACGAAGAGCGGAATCCCGGTCGGCGCCGGCAAGGGCAAGAGCGAGGTGGCGACCGCGGCCGACACCTACACGATCACGGCCCACTCGCAGTCGGACGGCAAGTTCACGATCTCCAAGGCGGCCAACGGCACGGTTACGCGTACGTGCGACAAGCAGGGTGAGGGGGCCTGCCCGGGCTCGGGCAAGTGGTAGCTCGCTAGCCCTACCGACAAGGCTCAAATCGTCGAAGGGCGGGTCGCTGGACCCGCCCTTCGGCTTTCCGCGACCGCCCGCCCATCTAGCTTCCCGAGACCATGCCCTCCCTCTTCGAGATCGTCGCCGCCGGGCTGCTGGGGGCGCTGGTCGGGAGCTTTCTGAACGTCGTCATCTGGCGGTTGCCGCGCGGCGAGTCGGTCGTCTCGCCCGGCTCGCGCTGCCCCGCCTGCCACCGTCCGATAGCGCCCTACGACAATCTCCCGATCGTGTCATGGCTGGCGTTGCGCGGACGCTGCCGTCACTGCGCCGCGCCGATCTCTTCGCGCTATCCGCTGGTGGAGCTACTCACCGCGCTGGCCTTTGCCGCCGTGGTAGCTGTTCGCGGCGTCGACTCCGGCCTGGTGCTCGAGCTGCCGCTTGTCGCGGCCCTGATCGCCCTCGCCGGAATCGACTACGACCACAAGCTGCTCCCCAACCGCATCGTCTACCCGATGGCGGTCTACGGTGTGGCGGCCACGCTGTTGGTCGACCGCGACGATCTGTTGGAGAACCTCATCGCGGGAGCCGGGGGCTTTCTCTTCCTCTTCGTCGCGCTCGTGGCCTACCCCCGCGGCATGGGCATGGGCGACGTGAAGCTTGCCGGAGCCATGGGCCTGTACCTGGGGCTGTCCATCGTCCCCTCCATGCTGATCGCCTTCCTGGCCGGCAGCGTCGTCGGACTCGCGATCATCGCTCGCGAAGGCGCGCAGGCGCGCAAGAAGGCAATCCCCTTCGGCGTGTTCCTGGCCGTCGGCGGAATTGCCGGCGTGGTGGCGGGCCCGGAGCTGATCGAGCTCTACGAGAAGACCTTCCTGGGCTGACGTCGCGGCGGACGTCCACATTTCCCAGTGTGGACTAACCGCGGTTCGGAGCAACGCCGATAACGGATGAACTCCTCATGGCGTTCTCCCTCCGAAAGTCCTCAGAGCGTGGCACCGTCGGTCTCGACATCGACGGGCGCTACATCGCCGCCGCCCAGGTCGACGATGGCCGGGTCACCCGTGGCGCTAGCCTCGACCTTCCCCCGGGGTTGCTCCGCGACGGTGAGGTCACCGATCCGCACGAGCTCGGTCAGCACATCAAGGGGTTTGCCTCCGACACGGGCCTGCCCAAGGGCGTGCGCATCGGAGTGGCCAACCAGCAGATCGTCGTCCGCGTGATCGAGCTCCCGCAGATCGAGGACGAAAGACAGCGCGACCAGGCGGTCCGCTTCCAGGCTTCCGAGGCCATCGCCATGCCGCTGGAGGAAGCCGTGCTCGACCATCAGATAGCCGGCTACGCACCCGCGGGCGACGGCACCCCTCGCATGCAGATCGTGGTCGTCGCCGCCCGGCGCCGCATGGTGGAGACCCTGCTCGAGGCGGTGAAGGCCGCCGGCCTCAAGGCCGAGGGCATCGACCTCGATGCGTTCGCGCTGGTGCGGGCGCTCGCCGCCGCCGGCGAGGACGATGGCAGCGGCGCAACGGTCTTCTGCCACCTAGGCGGGGTGACCAACCTGGCGATCGCCGTCGGCTCGTCGTGCTTCTTCACCCGCCCACTCTCCGCCGTCTGGGACGCCGAGGACGCCGGCTCGCGGCTCGCCGACGAGATCCGGCTCTCGATCGACTACTACATGACGCAGCCTCAGGCGCGCCCCGTCGGCGAGGTGATGGTGTCGGGGCCCGGCTCGGCCCACGCGGAGCTCACGGAGAGCCTCGGCACGCATCTCGGCATCCCGGTGCGGGTGGCCGTGCCGCTGGGCCGGATCGACTCCTCGGGGCTCGCCCCGGGCGAGGACCCCTACCGCTACACCGTCGCGGCGGGGCTGTCGCTGGGTGCCGCGACATGAGACCGGTAAACCTCCTTCCGGACGACCAACGGGGTCGTCGGGCCGGTGCGGGCGGGGGCAAGGGCGCCTATGCGGTGTGCGGCGTGCTCGCGGTGCTGCTCGCGATGGTGGCGGCGTATGTGCTCACGTCGAACACCATCACCGAGCGCAAGAACGAGGCGGCCGCCGCCGGAGCCGAGGCCGACCGCCTCGAGGCGGAGCTCGCCGCGCAGGCGAACTACACGGACTTCGCGGACATCGCGCAACAGCGGCTGACCTCGGTCGCCGGGGTGGCGTCGACGCGCTTCGACTGGGAGCGCCTGATGCGCGAGGTCTCGCACGTGATGCCCGAGGGCAGCTGGCTTCAGGCCACCGACGCCTCCGTGACCGGCGACCCGAACGCCACGACGGCTCCGGCCGGCGTAGTGGCGGCCCCGACCGAGCCCTACGCCAGCTTCGTGGGCTGTACGCCCCACCAGTCGGACGTCGCCCAGCTCATGGTGCGCTTGCGCGATCTCCACCGCGTGGAAGACGTTCGGCTCAACGAGTCGGCTCAGGAGTCCCTGGACGGCGAGGCCACGGTCGACAACTGCGGCACGCTCTACAAGTTCGACGTGGCCGTGACCTTCAGCCCGACGCCGGCGGCCGGCGAGGCCCCGCGCGACTCGGAAAGCGTCCCCGCATCGCTGGGAGGCGGGTCGTGACGCTCACCGATCGAGACCGGAAGGTCCTCATCTTCGTCGTGCCTGTGCTCGCGATCCTGGCCTATTGGCTGCTCCTGCTGTCGCCCCAGCGCGAGGAGGCCGACCGGGCCGCCGAGGAGGTCGCAGCCCAAGAGGAGCGCCGTGACACGGCGCAGGCCAAGCTCGACGCGGCTCGCAACGCCAAGCAGGACTTCTCGGCGGACTACACGCAGATCGTTCGCCTGGGCAAGGCGATTCCGGCCTCAGTCGACATGCCGAGCCTGATCGTCCAGCTGGACATCGCGGCCGAGGGAACGGGCATCAAGTTCACCAAGATCAAGACCGGCGAGCGCGTGGATTCCGCCACCGCCGGCGCCACGACGACCGCGCCGCCGGGGGCTGCCACGAGCACCACTCCGGCCGGCGGCACGCCTCCGGCCGATCCGGCGGCTCCGGTCGCAGCCGGCGGCGACCAGGCGCAGAGCGCCCCCGGGGGCGCGGTGGAGGCGGCGAACACGACGGCCCAGACGAGCAAACCAGCAGAGCGCTACGCCCGAGGCGACCGGCGCGAGCCCGGCTACCGCGCCTGCGACGGCGCCCGCCGGCCTCGAGACCGTGCCGCTCGAGCTCGAGTTCACCGGCAACTTCTTCAACCTGGCGGATTTCTTCCACCGCGTGAAGCGCTTCGTGCGGGTGGCCAATGCCGACGTGGTGGTCGGCGGGCGGCTGCTGACCGTCGAGGGAGTGCGCTGGTCGAGCGACCCGGAGATCTTCCCGAAGGTGCGCGCCGAGCTCAAAGCGACGATCTACCTGTCCCCGAAGGCGCAGGGCGCGACCGCGGGCGCCACCCCTTCGGGGCCGACCACGACCACGCCCGCCACGACCACCACCCCGGCGCAGACCGCCCCGGACCCGGCCGTGGCCCCGACCGCTACGGCGACCCCGTGAGGACATGAGCGCCTTTCTCGCCGATATCTGGGCCGACCTGCGCGACAAGCGCCTCTGGCCCGTGGCGGTGGTGCTCGCGGCCGGCCTCGTCGCGGTTCCGCTCGTGCTCAAGAAGTCCGCCGAGGAGCCCCCGCCCGCCGAGCCGGTGGCGGCGACACCCGGGCGCAGCGCGCCCGAGCCGGAGGAGATCGAGGGGCTGGCGAGCGTGAAGCTGGAAGAGGCCGAGTCAGAAGGCGGCTCGTCGCTCGACACCTTCGATCCGAGCGACCCCTTCAGACCACCGCTCAAGGTGGTCGAGGAATCAGAGGAGGAGGCTGGGGACGGCCTCAGCGAGCCGGGCGACGTCACGCTCAGCGAGGAGATCGTCGAGGGTGGCTCCGGCGCGGTCGACACAGGCTCGGGCGGCAGCCACGGGCGGGTCGGGAGTCGATACCGCCGACCCGGGAGGCGACACGGGCGGGGGAGGCGACGACGGCACGACCACCGAGACCACCCAGTACGCGTTCGTTATCGACGTGACGTTCACCAACAACGAGCGCACGCGCAAGGTCAAGGGAATGGAGCGGCTTCACATGCTGCCGAGTGCAGCTTCGCCGCTGCTGCTCTTCCTCGGGGTGTCGACCAACGCCGGCAACGCCGTTTTCCTGGTCGACTCCACCCTGGTGCCCGCGGGCGAGGGCCGCTGCGAGCCCAGCGAGGCCGAGTGCGCCTTCCTGCACCTCGGGGCCGGCTCGGAGCACATGTTCACCACCGAGGACGGCGACTCCTACCGGCTCCGAGTCGATCAGATCCGCAAGGTCAGGGTGGACGGAGGCGCGTCCGCCTCGGCATCGAGGAGGGGCGGGAGGGCGAGTGCCGCCCTGGCCTCGCCCGCGAAGCGGCGGCGGCGCCTCGGTTCCCCGCTCATCTCCGACCTCGTGAGCGTGTCCAGCACCAGCACACCGAACTCGACGGGCGGCGGAGACCGTCGATAACGGCTAGGCATGCGGCGCCCGTCTCCATGGTCCTCCTGGCGCTCGCGGGAACGGCATTCCTGACCGCCGCTCCCGCGTCAGCGGCCGAGAAGACCCGCACGCCGGTGATCACGAAGGTCGCTCCGATGCGAATCGGCGTGGGCGCCAAGCTCACGATCAGCGGCAGGCGCTTCAAGAACAAGCGCACCGCCAACACGATCATCTTCAGGGCCCCAAGCGGCCGCTCGGCGTTCGCGAAGCCGAGCCGGGCGAGCAGGAGAAGGCTGGTCGTGCGCGTGCCCGGCGCGGTGCGGCGGCTGCTCAGCGGGAACGCGAGCAACCCCCGGCCGACGCGCTTCAAGCTGCGTGTGCTCGCGGGCAAGTTCAGCAGGTACACGACTCGCCGTCTGTCTCCCGTGGTGACGGGCGGCGCCGGCGGCCCCGGCGGGCCCGGCGGGCCGCGGCTCGATCCCGTCCTGTGACTCGAGCGGCGACCACGACGGCGATCTGCTCGCCAACGGCTTCGAGCTCCAGATCAAGACCGACCCGTGCCTGCGTGACACCGACCTGGACGGCGTCGAGGACGGGTACGAGTTCCAGTCCGCCCTGGACCTCAACCACTACCCGCGTGTGTTGCCGTTGCCCTACCCGGGCCGCCGGCCATATCCCAACGCGCTCGACTCGGGCGACGCGAACACCGACTACGACGACGACGGGCTCTGGCTCTCCGAGGAGTACACGCTCTGGATCAAGTACTCGGCCGACGGCGTGCCGCGCGGCGGGCGCCCGCAGACCCTGAGCGCGCTGCTCTACAGCGACGGCCTTCAGAAGTCGATCGATCCCGCCCCCCTCGCCCCTCCGGCCGGAACGCTGGCGCGCTGGGCGCTCGACATCGACAACGACGGACGGCTCTGGGACGACGAGCGCGACGCCGACGGTGACGGCCTTGGCAACTGGGACGAGCAGCACGGCCGCTTCACCGAAGAGTGGTGGCCGTCGACCTTCGACGGCACCGGGCTGCCCAAGGAGTCCAAGTACCCCGACCTCGACTTCCTCGACAACGAGGACCTGCCGCGCCTCGACGCGGCGGCCGACTCCGACATGGACGGCGACGGGGTGCGCGACGGCGTGGATGACCACGATCACGACGGCCTGTCGAACTCGTTCGAGGTCCACCGTCCCGGGCGACTACCTCGGCGATGCCTTTGGACCCCTGCCTCCGGGCCCGAACATCTGGGCCTACGTCAACCCGTTCAACCCCTGCAAGCCGGTGCGCTCGGAACGCTGCCATCGCAGTGTGCCCTTCGGCTACTACGACTCCGACCAGGCTCCCCCGGTCGGCAACTCGCCACCCGCGGGCTACCCCGCGAGCGGCGTCCCGCCCACGCCCGACAACTAGGTGCAGAGCCGTTTGTAGGGTAGGGGCGGCCATGTCTCTGCGCTTCACCACCGCCGGCGAGTCCCATGGTCCTGGTCTGACCGCGATCGTCGAGGGGCTTCCCGCGGGCCTGCCGCTGCGCCCCGAGGACATCGACCGCGACCTCGCCCGGCGCCAGCTCGGCCACGGCCGAGGTGGGCGCATGAAGATCGAGAAGGACCGCGCGGAGGTGACCGCCGGCGTGCGCCACGGGCGCACGCTGGGGAGCCCGGTCTGCCTGCGCGTGGACAATCGCGACTTCCAGAACTGGGAGGAGCGGATGAACCCCTGGCCGGTCGAGACCGAGGTGGAGGAGGTCCATCTGCCTCGCCCCGGGCATGCCGATCTGGCCGGGACGATGAAGTTCGGGCACAGCGACGTGCGCAACGTCCTCGAGCGCGCCTCGGCGCGCGAGACCGCCGCGCGCGTGGCCGCGGGCGCGCTGGCCAAGGTCTTTCTGGGCTATCTGGGGGTCGCGGTCTTCTCTCACGTCACGCGCATCGGCACGGCGGTGGCGCCGGAGCGCGACGAGCTGGCGCCCGCGGACTTCGGCGACGTGGACGAGTCGCCCGTGCGCTGCCTCGACGCCGCCGCGAGCGAAGCGATGGTGGCCGAGATCGACGACGCGCGCCGGGCCAACGAGTCGCTGGGCGGCGTCTTCGAGGTGCGCGCGTTCGGGGTCGTGCCCGGGATAGGCTCGCTACGTCTCCTGGGAGCGGCGCCTGGACGGCCGGCTGGCCGGCGCGATCATGTCCATTCAGGCCATGAAGGGCGTGGGCATCGGCGCACGGCTTCGACCTGGCCGAGCGAGTCGGCTCGCAGGCGCACGACGAGATCTTCTTCTCCGAGGAGCGCGGGTTCTTTCGCGAGACCAACCGGGCGGGTGGTCTGGAGGGCGGGATGACCACGGGCGGCTCGCTCGTGGTGCGCGCGGCCATGAAGCCACTTCCCACGCTCACCAAGCCCCTGCGGAGCGTCGATCTCGCCTCGAAAGAGCCCGCGCAGGCGCTGCGCGAGCGCACCGACTCGTGCACGGTTCCCGCGGCGGGGGTCGTGGGGGAGGCGATGGTCGCGCTGGTGCTGGCCGCCGGCTACCGCGAGAAGTTCGGCGGCGATCACATCGACGACGCCCGCGCGGCGTACGACGCCTACGTGGAGCGGATCGGATGGAGGCGCGCATAGACGGCGCGATAGTGCTGGTCGGCTTCATGGGTGCCGGCAAGTCGACCGGCGCGCGCGCCATCGCGGCCGAGCTCGGAGGCACCGCCGTCGACTCCGACCGGGAGCTCGAGCTGGCGCTGGGCGAGCCGATCGAGGCCTTCTTCGATCGCGAGGGGGAGGACGCCTATCGCGCGCGCGAGGAAGAGATGGTCTGCGAGTTGCTGGACCGCGGCGACGCCGCGGTGATCGCCCTGGGCGGCGGCGCCGTGCAGTCCGAGCGCGTGCGTGAGGCGCTGATTCGACACACCGTCGTACACCTCGACATCGACCCCGACAGCGCATGGCGACGGGCGTCGGGCAAGGGGCGGCCCCTGGCGCGCGACCCGGCTCGCTTCGCGCAGCTGCACCGCGACCGCGCGAGCCTCTACGAGACGGTGGCCGACGTGCTGATGCCGCCGGGGGAGCGCGACGCCCTGCGCCGGGCCCTTCCCTACGTGCAGGCGCTCCGAGACGCTCCGCCCGGCACGCGGCTCCTCTGGGCGGTCGCGGCATCCGGTGACTACCCGGTGTACCTCGGCAACGGGCTGATCGAGGCGCGTTTCTTCCCGCCGGTCCACGGGCGTCGCCACGTCGTGACCGACGAGAACGTGGCGATCGCGCAGCCGGTGGAGGGCGACAACCGAATCCTGGTGCGCGGCCGGGGAGGAGCACAAGACGCTTCAAGCGGCCGAGCACGTGCTGCGCTCGCTGGCCCAGGCCGGCGCCGAGCGCTCGGACCTCGTGGTCGCCGTCGGCGGCGGCGTGGTCGGCGACCTGGCGGGCTTCTGCGCCTCGGTCTACCAGCGCGGGATCGGCCACGTGCAGGTGCCCACCACGCTGGTGGCGCAGGTCGACTCCGCCTACGGGGGCAAGACCGGGGTGGACCTCCCGGAGGGCAAGAACTACGCGGGCGTCTACCACCAGCCCGCGGCGGTGCTCTGCGACCCGGCCGCGCTCCGCACCCTGCCTCCCGCCGAGGTGGCCGCGGGCTACGCGGAGGTGGTCAAGACCGCCCTGATAGCCGGCGGGCCGCTGTGGGCCCGGGTGCGCCAGGGACAAGCGCCCGGCCCGAGAGAGATCATGGGCTGCGTGCGGACGAAGCTGACGGTGGTTGCCGAGGACGAGCGCGACGGCGGGCGACGCCAGGTGCTGAACCTGGGCCATACCGTCGGGCACGCGATCGAGGCGGCCACCGGTTACGCCCGCTATCGGCACGGCGAGGCGGTGGGCATCGGGCTGTTGGCCGCGCTTCGGCTATCGGGCCGGGACGCGCTGCGCGCCGAGGTCGCCGACCTGCTCGCGGCGCGGGGCTTGCCGCTCGCCTTCGCCGGCGCGCGGGTCGAGGACGTGCTCGACCGGGTCGAGCACGACAAGAAGCGCGCCGGCGGTCGCGTGCCCTTCGTGTTGGTGGAGGCGCCGGGCGCGGTGACTCCCGGGCACCCTGTCGATCCGGATCGGTTGCGCGATGCGGTCGAGGAGGTGCACGAGCGGTGAGGCACCGGATCTCCGTGCTCCACGGGGTGAACCTCGACGTGCTCGGCCGGCGGCCGATCGCCCACTACGGGACGCTGTCGCTGACCGAGCTCGAGGTGCGCGTGCAGAGGTTCGCCCGTGAGCTCGACCTCGACGTGGCCTTCTTTCAGACCAACAACGAGGGCGAGTACTGCGAGTACCTCCACCGGGCCGGCGAGGGCGCTCACGGCCTCGTGCTCAACCCGGGGGCCTGGACCCACTACTCCTGGGCGATCCGCGACGCTCTGGAGGTCGCCGCGCTGCCGGCGGTCGAGGTGCACCTCTCCGCCGTCGACGAGCGCGAAGAGTGGCGGCGGGTGTCCGTGATCGGCTCGCTGTGCCTGGGCACGGTCCAGGGCAAGGGCCCCGACGGCTATCGCGAGGCGCTCGAGCTGCTGCGCACCGAGCTCGAGCGATGAGCGCGCGCGCCGACCGGCTGGCCGCGCTGATCGCAGAGCGCGAGCTCGACTGCCTGCTCGTGACCGACCTGCTGAACGTGCGCTGGCTGAGCGGCTTCACCGGCACCAACGGGGCCTGTCTCGTCACCCGCGACGAGCGCCTGTTCTTCACCGACTTCCGCTACGTCGAGCAGGCCCGCGCGCAGGTGGACGGCTTCGAGCGCGTCGAGGCCGGCCGCGACCTGATCACCGGGCTGGCCGGCCGCGTCCGCGGGCGGAGCGGGTTCGACGACGCGCACGTGAGCGTTCGCACCCACTCCCGGCTCGCCGAGAAGGCCGGGGAGGGAGTGGAGCTGGTGGCCGCCGGCGGTCTCGTGGAACAGCTGCGCGCGATCAAGGATCGGGACGAGCTGACGGCCATGAGAGCCGCCGCCGAGATCGCCGATCGCGCCTACGAGCACATTCGTGCCCGTGGGCTGGCGGGCCGGACCGAGCGCGAGGTCGCGCTCGACGTCGAGCGCTTCATGGAGGACGCCGGAGCCGACGGTCCCTCGTTTCCGGCGATCGTGGCCGCCGCGGACAACGGCGCCCGGCCGCACGCCGAGCCGCGCGATGCCGAGATCCCGTCCGACACGCTGGTCGTGGTGGACATGGGCGCGCGAGTCGACGGCCTCTGCTCGGACTGCACCCGCACCTTCGCCACGGGCCCGCTCGAGGACGACGCCCTCGAGGTCTACGAGCTGGTGCGCGGTGCCCAGGAGGCCGCCCGCGCCGCCGTGCGAGCGGGCGCAGTGTGCCGCGAGGTCGACGCGGTGGCCCGTGAGCTGATCGCCGCCGCCGGCCACGGAGAGCGCTTCGGGCACGGCCTCGGCCACGGAGTGGGGCTGGCGGTGCACGAGGATCCGCGCTTGACGCGAACCGCCGAGGGCTCGCTCGAGGCGGGCAACACCGTCACCGTCGAGCCCGGCGTCTACCTGCCCGATCGCTTCGGGGTGCGCATCGAAGACCTGGTGGTGGTGACCGACGACGGCTGCGAGACGCTGACCGCGTTCCCGAAGGAGCTCGTGACGGTCGGCTGATGGTCCTCGCCGCGCTCGCGGCCTTCGCCGGCGCCTTCGTCCAATCGGCCACCGGTTTCGGCTTCGCGCTCGTCCTGAGCCCGGCGCTCTTCGCCGTGCTCGAGCCCGTGGAGGCGGTCACCGCCCTGCTGGCACTGGGACTGGTCCTCAACCTGCTCATGATGTTCGAGCACGGGCGCCCGGAGCACGTCGACTGGCGCCGCCTCGCGCCGGTGCTGGCGGCCGCGGTCCCCGGGCTCGCCCTCGGCGTCCTCGCCCTCACCGAGCTCTCGAAGGAGACGCTGCAGGTGGCGGTGGGGGCCACCGTCATCCTGGTGGCGGTGTGGCAGCTACGGCACCGGCGCCGGCAGACCCGGCCGCGACTGGTCCGGGGAGCGGGAGTGGCGGCCGGTCTTTCGAGTGGAGCGCTCACCACTTCGATCAGCGTCAGCGGGCCGCCGATCGTGCTCTGGCTCGAAGCGCATGACCTCAGCCCGGCGGACTTCCGGGCCACGCTGGCGGCGAGCTTCCTGGCGCTCAATCTGGCCGGCGGCGTGCTGCTGCTCGGGGCTGAGGGCAGCAGCGCCTTCCAGGCCGCCGCCGTACTGCCGCTGCTGGTGCTGGTGCTGCTCGGCCACGCGCTCGGCGGTATGGCGTTTCGCCGGCTCGACAGCGACCGCTTCTTCGTATACGTGCTGCTCCTCGTCGTGGCTACGGGAACGGCGAGTGTGGCGGCCGGCTTGGCGGGATAGAGGGCGCCATCCCGCTTGCATGCCGCCGAGCCCGATGCGAACATGTGTTCGATAATGGTGGTGTGCGTTCTCTACCCGCGCTTCGAGCTCCTGGCGGCCCTGGGAGACCGGCGCGCATTGCTGTCGCAGCCCGCCGCGCTGGCCCCCGAAGCGGGACGGGAGCAGATGGTGGGGGAGGTGTCCGCGCCGGCCGAGGCGTTCGGCGTGATCTCGGGGATGCGCCTGGGAGAGGCGATGTCACGTTGTCCCGGGCTGCGGCTCGTCCCTCCCGATCCCGAAGGGGTGCGCTCGCTCTGGAACACCGTGCTCGACCGGCTCGAGGGGATCGGGGCTCAGGTCGAGTCAGACCGCGCGGGGGCGGCCTACTTCGAGTCGGCGGGGCTGTGCGGCCTCCACGGCGACCTTCCCGGCGTGCTGTCGGCGGCCCGCCGGACGCTGGGCCCGGGTGCCCGCTTCGGAGCGGCGCCGAGCCGCTTCGCGGCGCACGCGGCAGCGCTTCAGGCCCGGCCCAGAGGACGTCGCGGCCGGTCGCATGTCGTCGAGGAGCGAGACATGCTCGACTTCCTCGCTCCGCTACCCGTCTCGCTGCTGCGCACGCGCTTCGAGCTCGAGGCGCTTCCCGAGCTCTTCGAGCAGCTCGGGATTCGCACGCTGGGGGAGGTGGCGGGGCTTTCCGCGCGCGCGGTCGCGGAGCGCTTCGGGCATCCGGGGCTGCTGGCCCTCGATCTGGCCCGCGGGCGCGATACCGCGCTCGAGCCGCGGCGGCCACCCGAGCCGGTGGTCGAGCGGCTGGATCTGCCCGAGGCGGTCTCCGGGCAGCAGCTCGAGCGGGCGCTCGAGCTGCTCGTGGGCCGCGTGCTCGCCCGGCGCGAGCGCCGCGGCCGGGCGCTGCGCGCGCTCGCGGTGTCCGCTCGCTTCGTGGCCGGCGGTACCTGGCGCATGGCGGTCACGCTGCGCAACGCGAGCGCCGATCCGAAGCGAATCCGGCTCGCGGTCGGCCCCAAGCTGGCCGAGCTGCCGGCGCCGGCGGAGTCGCTGGCCCTCGAGGTCGAGGCCTTCGGGCCGCCCGCGCACGACCAGGGCGGCCTGCTCGACGAAGCGGCGGCGATTCGGCGTGGCCGCCTGGGCGAGGCCGTTCGCCAGGCTCGCCAGGCGGCGGGGTCGGAGGCCGCGCTGAGGGTTCTCGAGGTCGATTCGAGCTCCCGCATCCCCGAGCGCCGGGCGGTGCTCGCGCCCTTCCCCGACGCTCCGGCGCCGTGACTCCGGCCGGATCGCGACGGCTCGGCGAGCCCAAGCCCGCCCGCGTACAGGTGGACGGCGGCGGAGTGCCCATCGCCGTCGAGGCGAGGGAGGTCGACTCGGTGCGCGAAGAGTGGGTCGTCGAAGATCGCTGGTGGACCGGACGGCCCCTGCGCCGGCGCTACTTCGAGCTCGTCCTGGCGGACGGCCGCAACATCGTCGTCTTTCGCGATCTGGTGGCCGGCGGCTGGTTCCTGCAACGCGCCTGAGACGAAAGCTCCAGCTTTGTCGGCGCCTCGGGTGAGCAACCTCCAGCGAACCTGACATTCGGCCCGCCGCCCATCAACGAAGCGCGGGCCTGCCGATTACGGCGTGGGAGAGCCTCCTCGCCCTCACCCGTCCCGAATTACGACTCGTCCAGGAGGATCCCATGAAGTCCCGCCTGCTGCTCGTGGCGCTGGTCGCCCTTGCCTGCACGGCGGCCGCCGCGGTGGTCGCCAGTGCCGGTGTCAGCCACTCGCCCGACCGCCACCACCGAAGCTCATACGAAGTGTGGCTGGTCGACCAGGAAGACAAGGACAGCCTCGGCGTGGGGACGCTCTACGTCTTCGACGGCCGCGAGCTCACCCGCGACGCCGGCCCGCGCCGTTCCCGAGGCGATCAATCTCGGCGCCGCCGTGGGGACCATGTGCAAGGACAAGACCGGAACGGATCCCCGTCGCCCGCACATGATCGTCTTCAACGGCGGCGACGACGACGGTCCCGGGGGCAACCGCTACGCCGCCCTGGCCTTCGTGGCCAGCGGGCACGTCGCCTTCATCGACGCGGACACACGCGAGCCGGTGGACTGCATCGACGTGGGCACGCAGGCGCACGCCGCCTGGCCGACGCCCGACCAGCGGCACCTGATCGTCGCCAACCAGAACGGGAAGCTGCTGCAGCGCATCAGGACCAACTACAGGACCGAGACGTTCTCGCTCGAGGACAAGGCGACCATCAACCTCAAGACCTGCCGGACGCCGACCAACGAAGCCGTGCGAGGACCCGAAGCTGCGTCCGGACAACGCGCCGATCTGCCCCCGCACCACCAGCGACGGCCGCTTCACCTTCGTAACGCTGCGCGGCGGGGGGATGTTCGTCGTCGACCACAACACGACTCCGATGCGGATCGTGGCCGAGTACGACCGGGCCCACGTCGACGACAACGGGTGCGGCGAGATGGAGGCCGCGGGCAGGATGTACGTCAACAGCGGGGCGGGGCTGACGATGCCCTCGGTCCCCGGCGACAAGCCCTACGGACACGACGTCTACTCCTTCGAGCTCCGTCAGTTCGGCCGCTGGCCCGCGAGGGCGGCCAACACGCCGGCCCCGACACACGTCTACAGCCGCGACCGCGAAAGGGTGCCGGTGGACGCTCACGCCGTCGCCCTGACCGAGCACGGGCGCTACCTGTGGTGGGGAGACCGCATCCAGAACGACGTGGTTGTCGTCGATCCACGACGCAACCGGGAGGTCAACCGCTTCGAGCTGGCCGGTCCGCTGAGCGCCGACCCGGCGCCCGACCTGTTCGATCTCTCCCCGCGCGGCGACTACATGTTCTCCTCGCTGCGAGGGCCCAATCCGTCCTCGGGGCATGAGGCCTTCGGCTCCACCCCGGGAGTCGGCGTGATAGATGTGCGGCGTCATGGCAAGAGTGGACGGCTCATCGGAGTGGCTCGCGTGGGAGGCGTGCGCGGTACCCCCGACCCGCACGCGATCCGGGTCCGCACCATCCGCTAGTGGAGGGCTGACAACTGGGGGTAAGGAGGCTGCGGCCTGCGGCCGATAGAGACGTAGGTGGCCAGATCGAGCCCCGCGATCTCGAGGCAGTCGCTGCGCAGCCTCCGCCTCCAGGTGAGCGTCGCCTTGGCGGTGGCGGCGGCCGCATGCGCCTTTGTCGCCAGCAAGAGCTCGAGTGACGAGCTCCGCGGCTCCTACCGCGACTCGGCGAGAGACATCCTCCAGCTCGGCGCGACCGACTTCAAGCGCGACCACGATCCCGCGGCGCTGGACTCGCCGCAGCTCCTGCGCGAGGAGCTGCGCTCGCTGATCGCCGACCATCCCGAGCTGGAATCCGCATCGGTCTACCGCGCGCGGGGCGGCAGCACGATGGTCTCCGCCGGTCAAAAGGCGGGCGGGCGCACCGAGAGCGGGATGGCTCTCGAGGCGATGAGCTCGGGAGACGGCGCGTCCGCCGAGGTGCAGGACGACGACCGTCACGTCGAGACGCTGGTGACGCCGCTGCAGGATGGTGGCCGGGCGGTGGGCGCGCTGGCGTTGAGCTACGACCTGCGCCCCGCCGAGGGCCTGCTCGGTGACCGCAACGAGCGCGTGGCGCTCGTGCTGGGCATCCTGCTCTTCCTGTTCACGGTCTTCACGTCGGTCGTCCTCGGCCGCGGGATCTTCCGGCCGTTGGACCGGCTGCGCCTGGCCACGCAGGCCGTCGGCGCCGGGAATCTCGGCACCCGGCTCGGCTGGCGCCGGCGGGATGAGCTCGGGCAGCTCTCGCGTGACTTCGACGCGATGGCGAGCGACCTCGAGGAGAACAACCGGCGCCTGGAGGAGCTGGCCCACCGAGACCCGCTGACCGGGCTCGCCAACCACCGCCGCTTCCAGGAGATGCTGAGCAAGGAGCTGGAGTACGCCCACCGCGACGGGCGGCCGCTCGCGGTCGTGATCCTCGACATCGACGACTTCAAGCGCATCAACGAGTCCCGCGGGCACCCGTTCGGGGATGAGCTCCTCTTCGGCGCGGCGGCGAGCCTGCGCTCGGCCATGCGCGGCATCGCCGATGTGGCGCGCGTGGGTGGCGACGAGTTCGGGCTCGTGATCGCCGACGCCGAGGGCGCCCGCGCCCTGGCCCTCTCCGAAGCCGCTCGCACCGCCGTGGAGGCCGCGGTCCCGCTGCGCGGATCGCTGCGCTGCTCAGCCGGCATCGCCTGCTATCCGGAGGACGCCCGCAACGCGGGCGCGCTGCTCCAGCTCGCCGACGGGGCGCTCTCCTGGGCCAAGGACTCCGGTCGCGGGCGCTCGCGCCGCTACGACCCCGAGCACGTGTTCGTCGTCACCGACGAGCAACGCGAGGACTTCTCGGCGCTGATCGCCCAGCCCGACGCGGTGCAACCGGTCTTCCAGCCGATCGTCTACCTCGCCACCGGCGAGGCGGCCGGCTACGAGGCTCTCGCGCGCTTCGAGGGCAAGCCCGCGCTTCCGCCCACGTGGTGGTTCTCGCAGGCACATCGGTTCGGCCTCGGCGGGGCCCTGGAGGCCGAGGCGGTGCGCGTGGCGCTCGCCACCCCCGACCGGCCACCGGGCAGCTTTCTATCGGTCAACCTGAGCCCCTCGGCGCTGGCCTCGCCCGAGGTCAACCGCCTGCTTCCGGATGACCTCCACGGCGTGGTGATCGAGATCACCGAGGAGGAGCGCGTGCTGGACGTGCAAGCGCTGCAGCGCCATCTCGACCCGCTGCGCGCTCGCGGCGCACGGATCGCGGTCGACGATGCCGGGGAGGGCTACGCCGGCCTCCAGCAGGTGATGAGCATGCGCGCCGACATCATCAAGCTCGATCGTGCGCTCGTGGCCGACGTGCATGCCGACCCGGCCAAGATCGCCCTCATCGGCTCGCTGGTGCACTTCGCGCGCTCGACCGGCGCCACGATCTGCGCCGAGGGTGTCGAGACCCTCGACGAGCTGCGCGTGCTCGTCCACCTCGGAGTCGCTCACGGTCAGGGCTGGGCCCTCGGCCGCCCGGCTCCGGCCTGGCCGGAGGTGAACGCCGACGCGGCGCGCATCTGCCGTGAGATGCGCTCGGAGCAGCTCAAGATCGTGCCCCTGAGCACCAAGCGAAGCGGAACCGGCGGTGGCTGACACGCTCGCGATGCTCGCCCGGCTGGGAGCGACCTTCGAGCGCACCGCGTCGGTCCGTGACCAGGGCGACCTCGAGGCGGTCCTGCAGGACGTGGCCGGTGCGATCGCCGAGGTGCTCGGCTACCGCGCCGTGGTGGTCAACGTGTACCGGCCGGCGTTCGACGACATGCTCACCGCCGCCGCGGTGGGCTCGGAGGAGTCGCGCGAGGCGCTGCTCGGCACGACCTCCGCCAACGACACCTGGACACCGCTCTTCGCGCCCCGCTTCGAGCGCGGCGGCGCCTACTTCCTGCCCGACGGGGAGTTCGACTGGGACTCGCTCGGGATCGAGACATACGTGCCCGAGCTTCCGGAGAGCGAGGATCCGGACGCCTGGCTCTCGGGCGATGCGCTGTTCGTCCCGCTGCGGGACGGCCGCGCGAACATCCTCGGGGTGATCTCGGTGGACGAGCCCGTGACCGGTCGCCGGCCCACCGACGCCGAGTTGGAGGCGCTCGTGACGATCTCGCGGCATGCGGCGCTCGCCCTCCAGATCGCCCAGAACACGGCGAACGACGTCCAGCACCAGCGGATGCTCGAGCGCGTGCTCGAGGTGTCGGCGCGCCTGGCTGAGGCCGACGACGTCGATGCGGTGCTGCAGGCGGTGTGCGACGGGATCGAGGACGCCCTCGGCTTCGACAAGGTGGTGATCGAGCTGGCCGACGGCCGCGACCGGCCGCTCATCGCGGTGGCGGCCACCGGTTGGGCACTCGATGGGCCGGCCGTGAACCGCGGCACGACCATCGAGACGCTGAGCCCGCTGTTCACGGACGAGTTCGAGGTCGCGGGGTGCTACCTGCTGCCCGGCGAGGTGGCGGCGGCACGGGTCGGCATCGACGAGGTGCCCTACCAATCCGAGCTCAACTGGCGCGGGCCGCACGCGTGGTCGCGCCACTGGCTCGTCGTTCCGCTGAAGGACGGTGAACGCTGGATCGGGCTCATCTGGGTCGACGAGCCTCGCGACCGGCTGCTGCCGACGCACGCCCGGTTGCAGGCGCTGCGTCTGTTCGCCAACCAGGCCGTGGCCGCGCACAGCGCGTCCAAGCAGGCCGTGCGGTTGCGGCACGAGGCCACCCACGACTCGCTCACCGGGCTACCCAACCGCCGTGCCTTCGACACCCACGTCGTCCGCGAGATCGACCGCGGGGTCGGCTTCGCGCTCGTGCTGTGCGACATGGACAACCTCAAGCGCCTCAACGACACGCACGGCCACGAGGCGGGCGACGAGGCGCTCCAGCTTCTGGCCGCTGCTCTGCAGAGCCAGCTGCGCCGCTCCGACGAGGCCTACCGGATCGGGGGCGACGAGTTCGCCGTCATCCTCCCGGCCGCCAACCGGCTGGACGCCGAGCGCGTGGTGCGACGGCTGCGCGACGCGGTGGCCGGGCGCCTCCTGGCCTCGGGCGACCCGATCGACGCCAGCTTCGGCGTGTCGGTCTACGAGCCCGGCGACGATCCCGAGCGCCTCGTGGTACGGGCGGACGATGCCCTCTACCAGGCCAAGCGCCGCCGCGAGCAGTCACGCCTGGGCCGGTCGGCCTAGTCGCTAGCCCGCGGTGTGAGCGGGCCCCGACTCAGCTGTCTTGGATCACCGAGAGGATGTTCCCCGAGGGATCCTTGAACCATGCGATCAGCGGCCCCTGTTCCCGGGCGATTCCCTTCGCGTCCTGCTCGAAGCCCTCGTAGCGCTCGAACTCCACGCCGCGCTCGGTCAGCCCGTCGACGGCATTGTCGATGTCGTCGACCTGGAAGTTGAGGATCGTGTAGTTGCCGGGAGCGTGGTCTTCCTTGGCGTACACCAGGACGTTGCGGCCGCCGGCGAGCTCCAGCTGCAGCAGGCCGAATTCGGGCTCCAGCTCGGTCACCTTGAGGCCGAGCGTCTCGCCGTAGAACTGCTGGGCCTGCGCGCTGTCTTTCACCGCAAAGCCGCTGAACGCTTCGGTGTTCTCGAACATGTTGTCTCCTTTTCCCGAGTCTTTCCCCCTAGGACCGGCGAGCATGCGAAAAGTCATCGATACTGACCGCCCATGTCCTTCGTCTCGCCCGCCCGTCACCTGCTGCGCGCCAAGGACCTGGCCGACGCACGTTACTTCGAGCCGCTCGACGTGGGCGACCTGGCCCGTGCCGCCGGCCTCTCCCGCGCGCACTTCAGCCGTGAGTTCCGGCGCGCATTTGGCGAGTCGCCGCACTCCTACCTGCTCACCCGTCGCCTCGAGCGCGCCGCGGCGTTGCTGCGTACCACCGATCGCTCGGTGGCCGATGTCTGCTTCTCCGTCGGCCTGCAGAGCGTGGGCTCCTTCACCACCAGCTTCAAGCGCATGTTCGAGGTATCACCCGCCGCTTACCGCGCATCCTTTCCGCCGGCGGCCGCACCAGGCCCGGGTGCCTGCATGCGTGGTGCGCTTCTACGGGCGCCCTCAACACCGCACGTTTCGAGAAGACAACGACGCGGCGGATCCTTAGCGTCCCCTGGGACAGTTCACTCGACCCAGGAGAGCACCATGATCAAGATCGCCAACGCACAGCTGTGGGTTCACGACCAGGATGAAGCCCTCGCGTTCTACACGGAGAAGCTCGGCTTCGAGGTCCGCGCCGATGTGACCCTCGCCGAGATGGGGGACTTCCGCTGGCTGACAGTCGCCCCTCCCGGGCAGGACGAGGTCTCGATCGTATTGATGGCCGTCCCCGGCCCGCCGGTCTTCGACGCGGAGACGGCCGAGCAGGTACGCGAGCTGACGGCCAAGGGCGCCGCGGGAACGATCTTCCTCACCACCGATGACTGCCATGCCTCCTACGAGGAGCTCAAGGGCCGCGGCGTCGAGTTCGTGGAAGAGCCCGAGGAGCGTCCCTACGGGATCGACGCGGGGTTCCGCGATCCGTCGGGCAACCACCTCCGGCTGACGCAGGTGCGAGAGGAAGCGCTGGCCTAGAGCGACCGCAAGCCGAGCGGCGCCGAAGACGCGCCGCTCGGCAACGGGTATGCGAACATGTGTTCGTGTCCTACGTCGAGCTCCACTGCCACTCGGCCTTCTCCTTTCTCGATGGCGCCTCGCACCCAGTGGAGCTGGCCGGGGCGGCGGCCGAGCAGGGCCACGAGGCTCTCGCCCTCACCGACCACGACGGGCTCCACGGCGCCATGGAGATGGCCCAGGCGCTCAAGCCGCTCGGGGTGCGACCGATCACCGGCGCCGAGATCACGCTCGACGACGGCACCCATCTCACCCTCCTGTGCGAGACCCGCGAGGGCTACACCAACCTGTGCCGGCTGATCACCTCCGCGCACTGGTCGACCCGGCGCTGGGCGCGCGAGGGCTGGTCGGATCCGACCGCCCAGGTCATCGACGGGCGGCGGCCGGGCCAGGATCCGATCGACGAGGAGCCGAGCGTCTCGCTGGGCGACATCCAGCGCTGCTCGGAGGGTTTGGTGTGCCTGTCGGGCTGCGCCGGGAACGGCGCGGTGGCGTCGCGCATAGAGGCCGGCGACCATCCCGGCGCCGCCGGCGGTGGCGCATCGGCTGCTTCAAATGTTCGGACACGAGCGCTTTCGTGTCGAGCTCCAGCGCCCCTACTGGCGCAACGACCGACGGCGAAACAGGCTGCTGTCCGAGCTGGCCGAGCGCCTGGGCGTCCCCTGCGTGGCCACAGGCAACGTCCACGTCCACGCGGGTGAGCGCACCGCGCTGCAGGACGCGATGGTCGCGGTGCGCCTGGGGGCGACCCTCGACGAGACCGAGCCCTTGCGGCGAGGCAACTCCTCGCACGTGCTCGCCTCGCCGGAGCGTATGGCCAGTCGCTTTCGCGGGCACGAGCGAGCGGTCGAGGAGAGCGGGCTGCTGGCCGAGCGCCTGAGCTTCGACCTGACCGAGGACCTGGGTTACCGCTATCCGGGCTCCGAGGATCCCGGCGCCGACCGCAAGCTCGCCGAGCTGTGCTGGCTGGCGGTCGAGGAGCGCTATCCCGGCCGCTCGGACGCACAGGCCCGCCTCGAGGAAGAGCTGCGGGTGATAGGCCGGCTGGGCCTCTCCGGATTCTTTCTCCTGCACCGCGACATGCTCGAGCTCGCACGCGAGGTGGCCGGTGAGGTGCGTGGTCCGGAGTCGGCGCGTCGCCTGCTGCCGCCGGGACGGGGGAGGGGCTCGAGCGTGTCGTCGATCGTCTGCTATCTCACCGGCCTCTCGCATATCGACCCGATCGCGAACGAGCTGCTGCTGGGGCGCTTTCTCAACGATGAGATCACCTCGCTCCCGGACATCGATCTCGACTTCCCGCGCGACATCCGCGATGTGCTGATACCGCGCGTGCACGACCGCTACGGACGCGATCGCTGCGCGCTGGTGGCCGCGTATTCGACCTTCCAGGTGCGCTCGGCGGTGCGCGACTTCGCCAAGGCGCTCGGCCTGCCGCCGGGGGAGATCGAGCGCCTGGCCCGAGCGGTCGATCCCTGGAAGGACCGTAACGACATCGGGGATGAGGTCCCCCACGGCCGCCAGAGCGGCAGGTCACCACGCTGGGACGCCCTCGTCAAGCTGGCCCGCGACGCCTGGGGACTGCCGCGCCACTGCTCTCAGCACCCGGGCGGCATGGTGATCTCGACCCAGCCCCTGATCGACCTCTGCCCGGTACAGCCTGCCTCGATGGAGGGGCGTCAGATGGTGCAGTGGGACAAGGACTCGTGCGGCGACGCGGGGTTTCTGAAGATCGACCTACTCGGCCTGGGGATGCTCTCGGCCGTCGAGCGCTGCGTGGACGAGATCGCGCGCGTCCGCGGCGAGCGCATCGACCTGTCGCGCATCCCCTACGACGACCCCGAGGTCTACGCCCGCATCCAGGAGGCGGAGACGATGGGGGTCTTCCAGATCGAGTCGCGCGCGCAGATGCAGATGATCAAGCGCACGCGTCCCGAGAACCTGGACGACATCACCGTGCAGGTGGCGCTCGTGCGCCCGGGGCCGATCGTCGGCGGCGCGGTGCATCCCTACATCGAGCGGCGTAAGGCGCTCCGCGCCGACCCGAGCTTCAAGGTGCCCTACGAGCATCCCTCGCTCGAGCCGGTGCTGAGCGACACGCTGGGCACGATCGTCTTCCAGGATCAGGTGATAGAGGTGGCGATGACCTTCGCCGGCTTTCGCCCCGGCGAGGCCGAGGGGCTGCGGCGGGCGATGAGCCGCAAGCGCTCAGAGGCCGCCCTGCGCGCCTACGAGCGGAAGTTCATCGCCGGCGCGATCGAGCGCGGCGGCTCAGACGAATCGGCCCGGCGCGTCTGGAGCCAGATCGTGGGCTTCGCCGGCTTTGGCTTCCCCAAGGCTCACTCGGCCGCCTTCGGTCTGCTCGCCTACCAGTCCACGTGGCTGCGCGTGCACTACCACCCCGAGTTTCTCTGCGCGCTGCTCAACGAGCAGCCGATGGGCTTCTACCCGCCGGACTCGCTCGTGCACGAGGCCCAGCGCAGGGGGGTGGAGGTGCGGGCGCCATCCGTGGTGGCGAGCGCCGCCCGCTGTCGTGTGGAGGAAGACGCCGTACGCCTCGGGCTCGGCTATGTCAACGGGGTCCCCGAGCACGAGATCCGAGCACTGGCCGCCGAGCGCGACCAGGGCGGACCGTGGCGCTCCCTGGGCGACCTCGCCGCGCGTTCGGGCGCCTCGGCCAAGACGCTCGGCAAGCTGGCCTGGGCGGGCGCGTGCGACGACCTGGCCCCGGGCCCCCCGGCGGGCCGGCGCCGTCAGGCCCTGTGGACGCTCGGCGTAGCTGTGCCCGGCGTGGCGGTGTCCGAGGGCACCCAGCTCGCGCTGCCGCTCGAGCCGCACGCCGGGCCGGAGCTGCGCGCGCTGTCGGCCTGGGAGCGGATGCTGGCCGACTACGGCTCGACCGGCGTGACCCTGCGCGAGCATCCGCTCGAGCTGATGCGTCCCAGCCTGCCCGCCGACCTGCGCACGAGCGCCGAGCTCGAGCGCGGACAGCATGGGCGCAGTGTGCGCGTGGCAGGCCTCGTGATCGCGCGCCAGCGCCCGGCCACGGCGAAGGGCGTGACCTTCATGCTGCTCGAGGACGAGCTGGGCACGATCAACCTGATCGTCCCGCCCCCGATCCACGAGCGCTTTCGGCTCGCTGTGCGCTCGGAGCCGCTGGTGCTGGCCCGGGGCCGCCTCGAGCAGCGCGAGGGAACGACCAACGTGCTGGTCGACCACATCGAGCGCCTGGAGCGCCCCGACCTGCCGGTGGCGAAGGTGACCCACATCGAGCCACGCCGCGTCTGGAGCAGCGAGGCGGGGGAGGGGAACGCTAGGAACGCCGCCAGGAATCAGCGGGGGTCCGGGCGCGAGCCCCGGCTGGCATCCGACGAGGCCGACCTGCGGGCGGTTGCGCCCGCAGGTCATTCCTTCGGCCGCCGCGGGCGCTGAGCTCACCTCAGCGCTCGAACACCACCGGCAGCGGCGGCCCCACGAACGTGACTCCGTGGCGCGCGAACTCGCCGCTCAACGCCTCCATGTAGGCCTCGTCGGGCGGTCCCTGGGGCGCCGGCGGGAGGGCCCTTTCGGTGGCCGGCTCGCTGAACGCCCGAAACGCGTTCTCGAGGCCGGCGGGGGTGGCCATCACCAGCATCCGCGCCTCGGGAGTGTGCACGGCGAAGCCGTGCTGAATTCCCCGCGGCAGGACCACACACGTGCCGGGCCCTGCCTCGATCTGCTCCACACCGCGCATGAAGGTCAGCTCCCCCTCGAGCACGTAGAAGATCTAGCTCACCGGCCTCACCCCGGGCGGCCTGCCGCGCACTCTCCACCGCCCCGTCGAACGCGCTCAGCAGTCCGGGCGCCTGGGCCAGCAGGGCATGCCCCGCCGGGGTGAGCTCGACGCGGCGGCTCGTGCGCAGGAAGAGCTGAGCGTCCATGGCTGCTCGAGCTGCTGGATCTGAGAGCTCAGCGCCTGCTGGGCGAGATGGAGGCGCTCGGCGGCGCGGGTGAAGTTCAACTCCTCCGCGACGGCGACGAACGCTCGCAGGTGGCGGACCTCGACCTGCATCAGGTGCCGCTGCTGTCACCGCCGTCGCCGCGGGTGCGCTTGAGCCAGTCCCCGAGCTGCTGACCGACGTCGGCGATGGAAGAGCCGGCGGACGAGAGCGCGCTGCCGACACGGTCGGCGTAGTACGCGCCGGCGGCGTCCGCCTCCTCGCTCACGGGGGGCTCCTCGCCGCGGCGCATGTAGTCCCCGCGCACCATGCGGTCGTAGTCCCCTTCGCGCACCCAGTCGAGCAGCAGGCGGACTCGCCTGACCGGCATCGGGTGGGTCACGTTCATGTCCTGCATCAGCTTCGTGAGGCGCTCGAGCCCCGTGCCGCTTGCCTCGTAGTCCATGCCCTGAGCGATGAAGGCATCGAGGTTGAGCTGGTCGGCGGCCTCGCCCGCGGTGAGGATCATCAGCGAGCGGCAGACCGCCTGCGGGTCGCGCGTCACGAGCGCGGCGGCCCGATCGCAGGAGAGCTCCGCGGCGCGCGACCACTCGAGCAGCGCCATGCGGATGGCCAGCAGGGGGAGACCGGCCAGGAGCGGGAGCCGCGCGCCGGAGCCGATCTGAAGGAGGATGAGCAGAGCCGTGCGATAGAGGACGTGGTCCGACTGGATGTGCGCCGCCTCGTGGGCCAGCACCACGCGCTGGCCCTCCTCGTCGAGGATTCGCACGAGCTCGGAGTTGAGGATGACGATCGGGCGGTCGGTCCCGATCGTGTAGGCGTTGGCGAGCGGAAACTGGGTCAGGTAGAGGTCGGGCGCCTCGGGCATGTCGAGGCTGTTGAACACCTGGCGATGGAGCACCCAGATATGAGGAAGCTGGTCCTGGCCGAGCCGCACGGCCGCCGCCAGCGACGCCGCCCGCAGCGCTCGCTCATAGCCCAGCGAGATCAGCTTGCGCACCACCTGGTCGAGGTAGGGCACCTTGGCCAGCGCGGCGGTGGCGGCTCGATCGGCGGGATGCTGATAGGCGCGCGCCGAGATGCCCTCGAGCTTCCACGCGGCCTCCGGAAGCGTCATGCTCCCAGCCTAGAGCCGGCGCGCTTCGAGGGCCGCCGGGTACCGTGTCCCCATGGCCGGGAAGATCCTCGTGGGCACCTCGAGCTGGGCCGATCCGGGCTTCGTGAAGGAGTGGTATCCGCCCAAGCTGCCCTCGGCCGAGCGGCTGTCCTGGTACGCCGAGCGTTTTCGCTACGTCGAGCTCAACTCGAGCTTCTACGCCGTTCCCGACCGAAACACCGTGCACAAGTGGGTGGCCGCCACACCCGACGACTTCGTCTTCGACGTCAAGGTCCACCGGCTGCTCTCGCGCCACTCGGCACCGCTCGACTCGCTGCCGCCCGACCTGCGCGATCACGCCGAGACCACGGGCCGGGGCCGGGTACGGCTCACCCCCGGGCTCGAAAGAGCCCTGGCCGAGCGCCTGGTGGAGGAGACCGCCCCACTGGCCGAAGCCGGCAAGCTCGGCTCCTACCTCGTGCAGCTGACCCCGGCCTTCTCTGCACGCAAGCATCGACTTGACGAGCTCGACGGCCTGGTCGACGCACTTGCCCCCCACCGGGTCGCGATCGAGCTGCGCAATCGAAGCTGGGTGCGCGACGAGCGAGCGCCACCCCACCCTCGGGTGGTTTGCCGATCGGGGTGTGGCCTTCGTCTGCGTCGACGCGCCGCCCGACGACCACTTCTCGATCATGCCGTCCGGGCTCGATGCCGTGACCCGGGATGACCTGGCCTACTTGCGCCTGCACGGCCGCAACTCCGAGGGTTATCTCAAGGGCTCTTCGGTGGCCGAGCGCTTTGGGTGGCGCTACGAGCAGGACGAGCTGGAAGAGGTCGCCGGACGTGCCGAGAGGTTGGCCGAGCAGGCGGGTGAGGTGCACGTGGCCTTCAACAACAACCGCGGTGACGATGCCCCCACCGCCGCACAACGCTTTCGGGCCCTGCTGGGACAGGCGCCGGCCGCCGACGAGCAGCTGCGCCTCTGAGCGCTTAGCTTCGGAGGAGCTCGAACCAGACCTTGGTCGAGCGGCCTTCGTGATTCACGCCCCAGCGATTGGCGAGCCGCTCAACCAGGAAGAGCCCCCAGCCGGGTCGGCCCTCGCCCGGGTGCGTTCCTGATCGCGGGGTCGAAGCCGGGGCCCTCGTCGGTCACCTCGGTCCAAACCGCCTTGTGGCCGACCAGCACCTTGAGCACGACGCTGTCCGCGCCCGCATGCGTGACGCTGTTCGTCACGAGCTCCGTCACCAGCAGGCGCAACGTCTCCATCAGTGGCGAGTCGATGTCGGAGCGCAGCCGCGCCAGCGCCTGGCGGGCGTGCGCGGCGGCCTGGTGATTGCCCTGCAGGCGCAGGGTCATTCCGTCCTCCACGCCGCGATCCGTCCTCGAGGTCATGGGGGCGAGGCCGGCCGGATGGTCGATGTGGGCCGCGGCGGTATGCGCCGTCGTTCCGGTGTTGTCGGAGATACGCGCTCTCCCGTGTCGCGTTGGTCAGTCGGGCCCATCTGCTGGATGAATTTGGGCCAATCTGAGCCGGTTGTACCCAAAGCGCCCCGTGGGTCAACATGGCACCAGCTCGAGCGTCAGCCGGCGACCCGCAGCACGAGCACCGCGATGTCGTCGCGCGGCGTGCCGCCCGCCGCGGTCAGCGCCGCCTCCTCCACGCGTGCGGCGATGGCGTCCGCTCCCTCACCGGCGCAGGCCGCGAGCAGATGTGCCAGGCCCGTCTCGTCGAGCGCCGGATCGAGGCTGCGGCCCTCGACCCCGTCGGTGTAGAAGACCAGCGAGTCGCCTGGCTGCATCGAGACCAGGCTGTCCTCGAAGTTCGGATCGGGAAGCACGCCCAGCAGGGTGCCGGGGGACCCCACCGCCTCGACGGTGCCGCCGGCACGCAGGAGCAGCGGGAGCGGATGACCGCCGATAGCGCAGCCGACCCGGATGCCCTCCTCTGCGGGCTCGAGGTAGGCGTAGGCGACCGTACAGAAGCGACGGTCATCGCGCTGGCGCAAGAGCGCCTCGTTGAGCACCCGCAGGCTGCGGCTTGGTAGCCGTTCGCGCATGGCCGCCGCCCGCAGCGTGTAGCGAGCGAGGGCGGTCACGGCGGCCGCATCCGGCCCCTTGCCGCATACGTCGCCCATCACGATCGTCCAGCCGTGCGCCCCGGTTTCGAAGAGGTCATAGAAGTCGCCCCCGACCTCGTTGCCCTCGCCCGTGGGACGAAAGCGGGCCGCCGCCTCGATCCCCGGGATGTCGGGCAGCTCGGCGGGCAGGAGGCTCTGCTGAAGCGTGCGCGCGATGTAGGCCCGCTCCGAGAACAGCCGGGCGTTGTCAATGGCGGTGGCGCAGCGGCGAGCCAGCTCATTGGCCAGCTCGAGATCCTTCTCATCGAAGCAACGCCCGTCGGCGTCGGTCGCCAGCGTCAGGGCACCGAGGGTGCGGCCGCGAGAGGTCATCGGCACCACGATCGCCGAGCGCATGCCGAACTCGCGCGCGAGCCTGAAGTAGGGAGGGCCCCCGGGTGGGGCGGATGCGAGCTCCTCCTGCAAGTCTGCGTGCAGCTCGGGACGCGCGGTCCGAAGCACCCTGGGTACTCCGGGCGCGTGGCGGTCCGGCGGGCCAGCCCGATAGACGTCCTGCGCCTGACGGACGCGCTCCGGGTCGGAATGAGCGACCGCCACCCGATCGATGCCGAGGCCTTCGAGCACGAGATCGATGAACAGCCAGTCGGCGACCGTGGGGACCGCCAGCCGGGCCACCTGACCCATCACCTCCTCGAGATCGAGGGACGAGCTCAGAACGGCTGTGCTCTCCGACAGGAAGCGCTGGGCACGCTCGGCGCGCTTGTGGGTGGTGATGTCCTCGATGACGTTGATCGCCATCGTCACCGAGCCGTCGCCGTCCCGGATCGGGACCGCCTTGACGGCCGACCACTGCTCCTCACCCGAACCGCGCGACCGGAACCGGACGACGGCCTCTCCCGGCTCTCCGAAGGCCAGCGCGCGTCGCCCGGGAAGCTGCTCGACGGGGAACGCGAGTCCCTGCTCGTCGAGCATCTCGAAGCGATTCATTATCTCGATGACCGGTGCCGCCAGCAGGGCCTCCCTCGACTCATAGCCCAGCAGGTCGACGGCGGCCTGATTGGCGAACAACAGACGGCCGTCCGGCGCCTGGGCGGTCACCGCATCGGCGACGCCGCTGAGGATCGCCTCCAGCTGGTCCCGCGTCTCCCGGGCGTTGATGCTGGCCAGCTGCTCGAGCTGGAGCAGCTCCTCGCGCTCGCGCTCGGCGCGCTTGCGGTCGCTGATGTCGCGAATCGTTCCCGTGAACATCGGCGGGTCGGCGCCTTCCACACGCGTGATGACGAGCTCGACCGGGATCTCCGTGCCGTCGGCCTGCATGCCCGTCAACTCCACACGCCGGCCGATCAGCGTGGCCTCCCCGGTCTCGACGTTGCGGCGCAGGGCGGCTCGATGCGCATCGCGATACCCGGGCGGAATCACGCAGCTCGGCCAGCTCACTGCCGATCGCCTCCTCGACCGGCCGGCCGAACATCGTCTCGGCGGCCGCGTTGAACTCGATCACGATCCCCTGGTGGTCGATCACGATCACCGCGTCGAGCAACGACGCCAGCAGGGCGGCCTTGCGTGCCTCCCCCTGGCGCACCGCCTCGGCGGCCCGCAGCCGCTCGATGAACTCGCCGATGAGCGTGCCCAGCGCGGTCGTCACCTCCAGCATCTCGGAGCCCGACTCGGTCGGCGTGCGGGAGGAGAGCTCGATCACGGCGAGGCAATCCCGGCCGGACATCACGGGAAAGGCCACCCCGTCGCGGATCCCGGAGCGCTCCGCGGCGTCCGCCCGGATGAAGTTGCCCGCGGCGACCGCATCGGCCATGAAGAGCGCGCGACCACTTTTCCAGACCTGGCCCGGCAGGCCGGCGCCCGAGCGGACCCTGAGTCTTGCCGTGGCTTCCTCGAAGTCCGGAACGTGCACGCCGGGGGCGGTCCAGGCGCCGGCCGGCTCGAGGGTCTCGCGGCGCACGACCCAGAGGTGCCCGACCTCCCAGCCGAGCGGCTGGGCGATGGCCGCCAGCAGCTGCGTGGCCGAGCCCTCCACCGACTCGGCCTCGGCGAGCACGCGTGCCACCCCGTACTGGACCTCCAGGCGGGCCTCGTTTCGCTCCCGCGCGCTACGCAAGCGGGCGATGGCCACCGCCAGCGCGCTCACCACCGCGACGGCGCCCACGCCCGTCACATGCTCGATCGAGCCGAACGCGTCGCTGGCGAAACCGAGTGGAATGGCCACCAGCACGGCAACGACGGCCACGACCGTGGTCTGCGCCGGCGAGGCGCGCAGCGCGGCGATCAGAGGACCGACGATCAGGAACTCGATCAGGACGCCGCGGGACCCGAGGGCGACATCCACCGCGACGGCCAGGCAGACTGCGGTCAGCGCGAGGAGAAAGGTCCCCCTCGAGCCATTCATCAGCCCCGTATGGGTGCGCGAGCCCAACGATTCGAGCTTACTCCTTGCCCGAGGTCCCATTGAACGTTTCCGACCATTCACCCCCCGGCGTCGTCCGCGTGCGCGCGCACAACCCTTCGGCGCTCACACTGGACGGAACCAACACCTACGTCCTCGAGGGCTGGGTGGTCGATCCGGGTCCCGATGATGAGAAACATCTGGAGGCCGTACGGCGCGCGGCCGGCGAAGGGATCGTGGGCGTCGTGCTCACCCACCGCCACGCCGACCACGCCGAGGGCGCGCATCGGCTCGGTGCGCCGGTCACCCTTCTCGCCGACGGGGAGAGCCTCGGCCCTTTTCGTGCGCTCGCCACCCCGGGGCACACGCCGGACAGCGTGTGCCTGATCGCGGGCGGGGTGTGTTTCACCGGCGACACCGTGCTGGGCCGCGGCAGCGTCTTCATCGCGCCGGGGGAAGGCTCGCTGTCGGCCTACCTCTCGTCGCTGCGCCGCCTCCGCGAGCTCGAGCTCGACGTGCTCTGCCCCGGTCACGGGCCCTACGTCTGGGAGCCGGCGGCCAAGCTCGACGAATACATCTCCCATCGTCTCGAGCGCGAGCGGCGGCTCGTCGAGGCCCTCGAAGCCGGCGTGCGCTCGCGCGACGAGCTGCTCGACTCGGCGTGGTCGGACGCTCCGGCCGAGCTGCGCGACTTCGCCGCGCTCTCGCTGGCGTCACACCTGGAAAAGCTCGACGAGGAGGGACGCCTGCCCGAGGGCGTCACCCCGCGCCCTCAGTGAACGATGTGGAAGACGAAGGTGAACTCGGTGCCGTCTTCGCTCGCGCTCAGCTCCATCGTGCCGCGGGCCTTGCGGTAGCGCCCGGTACCGCCGGTGATCGCCAGCACGCTGTTCTTCGCGTCATAGAAGGGGCCTTCGACCACGATCGACCCGTCGCCCAAGATTGTGGTCAGGTTGCATTCGTACGAGACGCCGGCCACCGTGCGGATGCAGTAGCCCTGGTCGGTGCCGACCTTGCGGGTGTCCGTGCTGTCGAACACATCGTTGGCGAAGGTCAGAATGTCTCCCACGGTGTCGCCCGTCTGGCCGGTATCCGTCGTCACGTCCGTCGTGGGGTGCTCGATGACGGTGATGGTCTTGCCGCGCTTGTGATCGTGATCTCCGCGGGGGTTGCCCCAGGCGGTCACCGCGACAACGAGCACGGCGAGTGATCCGATGGTGAACAGGCCGATAAGCAGGCGCTTCATGGCGCTCCTCCTCGTCGAATGGTGGATGCTGCGGACTGCCGGATTCTCCGGCCCTTGCCCACGCGCAGTCAACCGCTTGGCCTGAACTAATCTCTGCGCTCTCGCTTGCGGCGATCCGTAGGGCAGCAGCGGGAACGGACGATGACCGACATCTACACAGCTGGGGTCTGGATGGTGAAGCCGGGCCGGGAGGATGAGTTCGTCCGGCTCTGGCAACGGCTCGGGGAGCGCACCCTGGATGACTTTCCGGCCGCCTCCGGAACACTGCTTCGCGACCGTGAGCGGCCCCACCGCTTCATCAGCTTCGGCCCATGGGAGAGCATCGAGCAGGTTGAGCACTGGCGCTGCTCTCGGGGCTTCCAGGACAGCGTTCGCGAGCTGCGCGACATCCTCGACAGCTTCGAGCCGGGCACGTTCGACGTGGCGATCCGAATGGGGCCGTCGAAAGATCGGAGCGAAGGCGACGACTAACCTTCACGGGCCTTGATCGCTACCAACCAGTTCAAGAGCGGCATGCACGTCGACGTGGACGGCACGGTCTTCAAGATCGTCGACTTCCAGCACGTCAAGCCGGGCAAGGGCGGCGCCTTCGTCCGGACGAAGCTCAAGCGTGTCGACGACGGCGCGGTGATCGACCGGACCTTCCGGGCCGGGGAGAAGTTTCGCCCCGTGCGGACCGAGACGCGCAGGATGCAGTACCTCTACAGCGACGGCAGCGACGCCCATTTCATGGACACCCAGACCTACGACCAGCTGGCGATCCCCGAGGATTCCGTTCGGGATTCGCTCAAGTGGATCACGCCCACCGAGGAGATCGATCTGCTGTACGTGGACGAGGCGCCGACCGACGTCCAGGTGCCGAGCGCGGTCGAGCTGACCGTGAGCGAGACCCAGCCGGGCGTGAAGGGCGATACGGCGTCGGGCGGCGGGGACAAGCCGGCCACGCTCGAGTCAGGCGTGGTGGTGCGCGTCCCGCTCTTCGTCAACGAAGGCGACAGGGTGCGCGTGGACACCCGCTCGGGCGAGTACGTCTCGCGCGCGTAAGCGGTGCGCAGAACCGACCAGCGAAGAGCCGCGGTGGTAGCCCTCTACCAGTCGGACGTGACCGGCAGGCCGGCCGCCGGCCTGCTCGAGAAAGGGGCGACGGAGTTCAGCCGTCAGCTCGTCGACGGCGCCGTGAGCGAGCGCGCGGAGCTCGACGAGTTGATCGAGCGCTACGCCAGCGGCTGGTCGCTGAGCAGGATCGCGCCGCTCGAGCGCAACATCCTGCGGGTGGCCCTCTTCGAGCTGCTGCACCGTCCCGATGTTCCCGCCGAGGTGGCGATCGACGAGGCGGTCGAGGCGGCCAAGGAGCTCTGCTCGGTTGACGCCCCCGGTTTCGTGAACGGGATTCTCGGCGCGGTCGAGCGGGAAGAGGTGAGGACATGAGCACAGAGCCGCCCACCCTGGAGGAGCTGGTCGCCGAACTCGAGTCGGTTGCCGACAAGCTGCGCGCAGAGGCCGTCGACCACGAGGAGGCGGCCGATCTCGTGGAGCGCTGTGCCGAGCTGGCCCAGCGCATCGGCACCGAGATCGACGCGCGCAGCCGCTCGGCCGCCGCGACGGAGGGTCAGGAGCGGCTGCTTTGAGCAGCCCCACCGAAGCGCCCGCCTACCCCGTCGACCTGCAGGAGCAGGTCGACTCCTACCTCGAGGGGCTGCGCTTCGCCGCCGAGCCCGCCACGGCCCGGCTAGACGAGGCGATGCGCTACTCCCTTCTGGCCGGCGGCAAGCGCGTCCGCCCGGTGCTCACGCTCGCCACCGCGGAGTCGCTAGGCCGCGAGCCCGAGGGGGTTCTACCGCTCGCCGCCGCGATCGAGATGATCCACACCTACTCGCTCATCCACGACGACCTGCCCGCGATGGACGACGACGACCTGCGTCGCGGCCAGGCGACGTGCCACGTCGCCTTCGGTGAGGACGTCGCGATCCTGGCCGGTGACGGCCTGTTCGCCGAGGCGCTGCGCCTCGCCCTGTCCGAGCAGCGGGGAGCGCCACAGAATGTGCTGAGCGCGGTGCGCGAGATCGTGAGCGCGGCCGGTACGGAGGGCATGGTCGGGGGCCAGTTCCTGGATGTCTCCGACGAGCATGAGGTCGACCTCCGTCGCATCCACGAGCTCAAGACCGGCGCCCTGATCCGCGCGGCCGTGTGTTGCGTTCTGGCGCTCGAGGGCCTCGATGGACCTGCCACAATCCCCTACCGGCGCTTTGCGGCCGAGCTCGGAATCGTCTTTCAGATCGTCGACGACATCCTCGATGTGACAGGAGACGAAGCCGAGACCGGAAAGCCGCGCGGCTCGGACGAGCGCCACGGAAAGGCAACCTACGTGAGCGCTTACGGACTCGACAAGGCGAGGGAACTGGCACGGGAGTCGCACGCCGCTGCGCGCGCCGCCCTCGAGCAGGCCGACGGCGACACGGTGCGGCTGGCCCGGGTGGCGGATTACATACTCACGCGCACCACATGACGAAGCTGCTTCTCGACGTCGACGGCCCGGAGGATCTCAAGGATCTCGACGACGATCAGCTCGCCCAGGTCGCCCAGGAGGTGCGCGAGCTGATCATCGACACGATCGGCGAGATCGGCGGTCACTTCGGCGCCAACCTCGGGGCCTGTGAGATCGCGGTGGCCCTGCACTCGCTGCTCGACTCGCCCCGCGACAAGATCCTGTGGGACGTCGGCCACCAGGCCTATCCCCACAAGGTGCTCACCGGCCGCCGCGACGAGCTCGACACGATCCGCAAGTACGGTGGGCTCGCGCCGTTCTGCGCGATCCAGGAGTCGGAGCACGACATCATGGGCGCCGGCCACGCCTCCACCTCGGTCTCCTACGCGGTCGGCATCAAGGAGGCGATGCGGCGCGGCAGCGCGCCGGACGGCAAGGTCGTCGCGGTGATCGGCGACGGCGCCCTCACCGGCGGCGTCTCCTTCGAGGCCCTGCTCAACGCGGGCGGGCTGGACATGCCGATCGTGATCGTGGTCAACGACAACGGGATGTCGATCGCTCCCAACGTCGGCGCGCTGTCGCGCTACTTCCACCGGATGCGGCTCAACCCGAAGCTCTACCACGCCCGCGAGGACGCCGAGGAGACGCTCACGAAGCTTCCGGCGGGCATCGGCAAGCGCATCGAGCGTCTTGGCCCGATCCTCAAGGAGTCGCTCAAGGCCTACTGGGCGCCGGGGCTGTTCTTCGAGGAGCTCGACCTCGCCTACGTCGGCGTGATCGACGGGCACGACGTGAAGGCGCTGCGCCAGGCGATCGGAGAGGCGCTGGAGGCCGACCGCCCCGTGGTCGTCCACTGCAAGACCGTGAAGGGCAAGGGCTTCGTGCCCGCGGAGGAGGGCGGCCTCGAGGGCATGGAGAAATGGCACGCGGCCAAGCCCGGCTCGGTCGTCAAGCGGGCGGCCGCGCCCAAGAAGAAGACAGTGCTGGGTGGCAAGACGGCTCCGGCGCCCCAGTACACGCAGGTGTTCGGCGAGGCGCTGATCGAGGAGGCCCGCCGCGACGATCGCGTGGTCGCCATCACCGCCGCCATGAACTCCGGCACCGGGCTGAACATCATCCAGAAGGAGATGCCTGAGCGCTACTACGACGTCGGCATCGCCGAGCAGCACGCGGTCCTGTTCGCCGCCGGACTCGCGCTGGAGGGCGCCAAGCCGGTGGCGGCCATCTACTCCACCTTCCTGCAGCGCGGCTACGACCAGATCGTGCACGACGTCTGCCTGCAGAGCCTCAACGTGGTGTTCGCCATGGACCGCGCAGGACTGGTGGGCGACGACGGCCCGACCCACCACGGGGCCTTCGACATCTCCTACCTGCGCTGCCTGCCCAACATGGTGTTGCTCGCCCCCCGCGACGAGGCGATGCTGGTGAACATGCTGCACACCGCGCTCCTGTACGACGACGGCCCGATCGCGCTGCGCTACCCGCGCGGCGAGGCCGAGGGCGTGGAGCTGTCGGGCCGCCCCAAGGCGATCGAGATCGGGCGCGGGGAGGTGCTGAGCGAAGGCGAGCGGGTGGCGCTGCTGGGCTACGGCTACGGCGTCTCGGTGGCCCGGCGGTCCGCGAAGCTGCTGGCGGCCGAGCACGGGGTCGAGCCGACGGTGGCCGACGGGCGCTTCGCCAAGCCGCTCGACGGCGAGCTGCTCGAGCAACTGGCCGCCGAGCACGAGCTGGTCGTGACCGTGGAGGAGAACGTGCTGGCCGGCGGCTTCGGCTCAGCGGTGCTCGAGCACCTGGCCGACCACGATCTGCTGGGCGGCACGCGGGTCTTGCGGATCGGGCTCCCCGACCGCTACGTGACGCATGGCAAGCCGGCGTTGCTGCGGGAGGAGGTCGGGCTGACGCCCGAGGCGGTGGCCGCGCAGGTCGCCCAGGTCGTGCTGGAGCCGAGCGGCGCCTTGGCCTGAGCGGGCTTGTGAAGGGCCGAAGGCCCCGCTACCAGCGCGTAAACGTCTGATCGGGCTCCAGGCGCAGCGCCATCGCCGTGATCAGCCGGATCGCGCCCTCGACGTCCTCGAGCTCGACCAGCTCGACCGGTGAGTGCATGTAGCGCAACGGAATCGAGACCACGGCGGTGGGCACCCCGGTTCGGCTCAGGTGCACCGAGTCCGCGTCGGTGTGGGTGGCTCCGCCGGCCACCTCGGTGGTCGTTTCGATCCCCTCGGCCTCGGCGGCCGCGCCCAGCAGGTCGTTGAGCGGCCGGCTGACGATCGCACCGCGGGTGATCGACGGGCCGCTTCCCAGGCCGTGGCTTCCGAGCTCGCCGGGCTCCACGCCGGGAGCGTCCGTCGCGTGGGTGACGTCCACCACGACGGCCAGGTCGGGCTGCAGGCCATAGGCCATCGCCCGTGCGCCATGGGCCCCGATTTCCTCTTGGACAGCGGCCACGCCGGCCACGGGTCCGCCGGCGCCGCCGGCCTCGTGAACGCGGCGCGCGACTTCAATGGCGACATAGATGCCGAGCCGGTTGTCCAGCGCGCGCGAGACCAGCCGGCCGTTGGGCAGCTCCACCGGCTCGGCGGCGACCACGATGGGGTCGCCCTCCGCGACCATGGCGCGGGCTTCGTCGCCGTCGCGGGCGCCGATGTCCACGTGCAGGTCCTTGAGCTTGACCGCCTGCTTGCGCTCCTCGGACTCGAGAATGTGGATCGGCTTGCGGCCGACCACGCCGGTCAGCGGTCCCTCACGCGTCCCCACCTCGACGCGCTGGCCGACCAGCACCTGGGGATCCCAGCCGCCCGTGCCGACCACATGCAGATACCCCTTGTCGTTGATGTGACTGACCAGCAGGCCGATCTCGTCGACGTGCCCGACCACGGCCAGCAGGGGATGCTCGGAGCGACCGGGCACCCTGGCCACCGACGTTCCCATCGCGTCGACGCTGACCTCGGCCCCGAACGCCTCGGCGGCCTCGCGCCAGACGCTCGCGGGCTCGCCCTCGTGGCCGGGCGGTCCGGGCGTCGTGAGGAGGCGCTCCAGCAACTCGGGTGCGGTCATGCACGGGCCTCGATGGTCGTTTCGATCTTCATGTCGCTCTTCAGGCTATTCGCGATGTAGCAGTGCTCGTGCGCGGTGGACACCAGCTTGCGCACGCGCTCCTCGTTCGCGCGCCCCGCAACCGTGATCCGCGGCCGCAGCGTGATCTCGGTCAGCCGCAGCGGCTCGTCGCCCGCCGGCATCACGCCGCTGGCCTCGTCCTCGTAGGACACGACGTCGACGCGCGCCTTGGCCGCGAGGTGCAGAAACCAGAGCATCTGACACGACGAGGCCGCCATCACCACGAGCTGCTCCGGGTTCAAGACGGTGGGGTCGCCCTTGGCTTCGCCCGTGGTGAGGGGGATCTCCTGCTCAGCCGGGGGCGCCGTTGCGGTGTGGTCGCGCCCGTAGCTGTCCCAGCCGAGCCCGGTGGAGCCGGTCCAGCTCAGGCGGGCCTCGTAGCGATGGTTCATGGAGCGCAGGCTACGTACAAGAGAAACGACCCCGCGTCAGCGAGGCCGTTTCTGAGGGAGGAGTGATGCGTTTTTGATCTGTGAGAGGAAGGTTTAGGTTGGCCTCGCGCTGAGAATGAGGGCTGAGCGCAGCCCGGGTGAGGTGAGCCGCGAGATGGTCATCGCTACCTCGAGGCTACGCGCCAACCCCCGGTCCTGTGTGACGTCGGTCACAGAGCCCCGGCGCGGGGTACCCTGCCCGGATGTCGAAGCGGCGTCTCGACACGCTGCTCGCCGAGCGCGGCCTCTATGAGTCCCGCTCGCGCGCGGCCGCGGCGGTGATGGCAGGGGACGTGCATGTCGGCGAGCGCCCCGCGCGCAAGCCGGGCGAGATGGTGGCCGATGATGCCGAGCTGAGAGTCGCCACGCCCCCCGAGTTCGTCTCTCGTGGGGGCATCAAGCTGGCGAACGCCCTCGCCGCGTTCGGGATCGACCCCGCGGGCCGGCGTGCGCTCGACGCCGGCGCCTCCACCGGAGGCTTCACGGATTGCCTGCTCAAACGCGCCGCCGCCGCCGTCATCGCGCTCGACGTGGCGTACGGAGAGCTGCACTGGTCGCTGCGCCAGGACCCGAGGGTCACGGTCATCGAGCGCCGCAACGCGCGCGAGCTGACCCCGGACGAGCTGCCGTTCCGCCCCGACCTGATCGTGGCCGACCTCTCGTTCATCTCGCTCACCAAGGTGCTGCCCGCCGTGCTTCGCTGCGCCGCGCCGAGCTTCGATTGCCTGGCTCTCGTCAAGCCGCAATTCGAGGTCGGACGGGAGCGGATCGGCCGCGGCGGCGTCGTGGGCTCCGCCGACGACCGGCGCGCGGCCCTGCTGATGGTGGCGACCCACGCGCGCGAGGATCCCGGGGTGGAGGTGCTCGGCTTCGCCTCGTCGGGGCTGCCCGGGCCCGCGGGCAACCGCGAGAGCTTCGTGTGGCTCGCCCGCGGCGGCCCCGAGGGCTCCATCGAGGACCTGGAGGCCGCGGCGCGTAAGGTCGAGCCGTGAAGCCACGCTCGATCATGGTCTTCAGCCACAGCCGCCCGAGGGACACCGACGGAGCGCTGCGGCGTATCGCGGAGCTGGCGGTCGAGGCCGGAGTGGAGGTGCGGGTCCCGCCGGAGGAGATCGAGAAGCACGGGCGGGTTCCCGGCACCGTGGAGGCCCCCATGGAGGATGCGGCGACGGAGATCGACCTCGCGCTGGTGCTCGGCGGCGACGGGACGATCCTCACGTGCCTGCGGCAGTTCGCGGGCACGGGCGTGCCGGTGTTCGCGGTCAACTTCGGGGCCATCGGCTTCCTGGCCACCGTGGAGCCCTCGGAGCTCGAGGACGGCCTCCGCCGAGCGCTCGCCGGGGAGATCGACGCGATGGAGCTCCCCGGGCTGGTGCTCACGACCGGTGACGGCGAACGCATGGCGGTCAACGACGTCTCGTTCCACCGGCGGCCCGACGGCCGCGTCGCGGAGCTGGCCTACTCGATCCAGGGTGAGGAGCTGGGGCAGGTGCGCTGCGACGGCCTGGTGGTGGCCACCCCCGCGGGGTCGACCGGCTACAACCTCGCGAACGGTGGGCCGGTGCTGGCTTGGGGGGTGGAGGGTTTCATCGTGTCGTTCATCGCCCCGCACACCCTGACCGCCCGCTCGCTGGTCGTGGCGCCCGACGACACGCTCGAGGTGACTAATCGATCCTCCCTCGAGGAAGTGAACGTCACCACCGACGGCCGGCCCGCGGGGGCGCTGGCGCCCGAGGCCTGCATGCCCATCCGCTTCGAGCATCGGCAGTCGCTCCTGGCCCAGGCCCCGGGCGCCACCTTCTACCACCGCCTGCGCGACAAGTTCGGCCGCCTCTCCTACTAGACGCCCGCCGGAAGCACACGGCTCTGCCGTGTGCGCACGGAATGATTACTTCCGCGCCGCTCCGTCGGGTGGCGCTGGTACACCTGGACGGTGCTCCTCGAGTTGCGAATCGAGAACCTGCTCCTGATCGAGCGCGCCGAGTTGAGTCCCGGCGGGGGCCTCACCGCGCTCACGGGCGAGACCGGCGCGGGCAAGACCGTGCTCGCCCACGCGCTCGACCTGCTGCTCGGGGGCAAGCCACGCGCCGGAGTCGTTCGCCCCGGCGCGCGTGAGGCCTATGTGGAGGGTGTGTTCGAGCTGCCCCCGGGGCTGCTCGACGAACCCGAGCTGGCGCACCTCGCCGACCTGGTCGGGGAGGACCGCGACGAGCTGACGCTGGCCCGAAGGGTGGGGGAGAGCGGGCGCACCCGCGCCCTGATCGGGGGCCGGTCTGCCACGGCAGCGGACCTGGCCGCGCTGGGCGGGCGGCTCGTGGCCTTCTTCGGCCAGCACGAGCATCGCCGGCTGACGCTGGCCTCGGCCCAGCTCGAGCTGCTCGACGGTTTCTGCGGGCCGGAGACCCTCGCCCGGCGCGCCGAGCTCGCACAGGCGCACCGCCGCGGGCGGGAGCTCGCTGCCCGGCTCGCCGAGCTGCGCGAGCGCGCCGGCACGCGTGATCGCGACCTCGACCTGCTCGCGTTCGAGATAGACGAGATCGAGGCCCTGCGCCCCAGCGACGAGGAGAAGGCCGCTCTGCTCGGCGAGCGCCAGCGCCTTCGCAGCATCGATGGTCTGCTGGCCGCCGCCGGTGGTGGCGCGGAGGCGATCGCGCCCGAGGCCGCCGAGGGAGGTGCCGCCGAGATCCTGGCCGCCGCCGAACAGCTCGGGGCCGGCGTCGCGGGCGCCGACCCCGCGCTCGACGAGCTCACCGGCCGGCTGGCCGCGCTACGCATCGAGGCGGAGGACCTCGGTGCCGAGCTGCGTCGCTACGCGGAGACCCTCGAAGCCCAGCCAGGACGCCTCCAGGAGGTCGAGGAGCGCCTCGAGTCCTACGACCGCCTCGAGCGAAAGCACGGGGGGAGCGTCGCGGCCGTGGTGGCCCATGCGGAGCGCTGCCGCGCGACGCGCGAGGAGCTCGAGCAGGCCGAGGTGGCCACCGAACGCGCCGAGGCCGAGCTGACGGCGGCGCTGGCCGATCGTGACGACCTGGCGCGCGAGCTCAGCGCCGCCCGGGTCGCCGCGGCTCCCGAGCTGGCCGAGCGCGTCCGCAGCGAGCTCAACGTCCTCGCCATGGAGGACGCGCAGTTCGAGGTGCGGCTCGAGCAGCGCGAGGAGACCGGTCCGGCGGGCGCCGAGCGGGTGGAGCTGATGCTCGCCACCAATCCAGGCGTGGCGGCGGCGCCGATCCGCGACGTGGCCTCGGGCGGTGAGCTGTCACGGGTGATGCTCGCGCTCATCACGGTCGCCGGCGCCGGCGAGTCGCGCACGCTGGTGTTCGACGAGGTCGACGCCGGGGTCGGAGGCCAGACGGCGCGTGCCGTGGGCGAGCGGCTACGGGCCCTAGGCGAGGACAGGCAGGTCCTGTGCATCACCCATCTCGCCCAGATCGCCGCCCTGGCCACGAGGCACTTCCGCATCGAGAAATCGGCCCGCGACGCCACCGCATTGACCACCGTCGATCACCTCGACGGCGACGGTGTGGTGGAGGAGCTGGTGCGGATGCTGGGCGCCGAGTCGTCCGACGACGCCGCCCGACGTCACGCGCAGGAGCTGCTCGCCGCTGCGTGAGCACCTCCGCCGACGGGACGAGTAGACTCGGTTTCCCAGAGTCGCCTGTGCCTCAAAGCCGTCCGGAAACCCGTTTTGTCTTCATCACCGGCGGTGTCGTCTCCGCACTCGGGAAGGGCATTGCGGCCGCCTCGCTGGGCCACCTGCTGGTCGCCCGCGGGCTCTCGGTGACGATCCAGAAGTTCGATCCGTACATCAACGTCGACCCGGGCACGATGAGCCCGTTCCAGCACGGCGAGGTCTTCGTTACCGAGGACGGCGCCGAGACCGACCTCGATCTCGGCCACTACGAGCGCTTCACCGACGTGAACACCAGCCGCGCGTCCAACGCCACCGCCGGCGCGATCTACAACTCGGTCATCCGGCGCGAGCGCCGCGGCGACTACCTGGGCGGCACCGTCCAGGTGATCCCCCACATCACCGACGAGATCAAGAACCGGATCCGGCTTGTGGCCGAGTCCACCGATGTCGACGTGGTCATCACCGAGATCGGCGGCACGGTGGGCGACATCGAGTCGCTGCCGTTCCTCGAGGCGCTGCGCCAGTTCGCGTCCGACTCCGGGCGAGACCGGTGCATGTTCGTCCACCTCACACTCGTGCCCTTCCTCGGCCACGCGGGGGAGCTCAAGACCAAGCCGACTCAGCACTCGGTGCAGGAGCTGCGCCGGATCGGCATCCAGCCCGACATGATCATGTGTCGTGCCGAGGAGCCGCTCAGCAAGGACATCCGCGACAAGATCGCGCTCTTCGCCAACCTCCCGGTGGCGTCGGTGGTGTCGGCACGCGACGTCGACTCCATCTACAAGGTGCCGCTCGAGTTCGAGCGTGAGGAGGTGGCCGATCGCGTGCTGGACCACTTCGGGATCGGCACCGTCCCCCCCGACATGGACGACTGGCGGATGCTCGTCGAGCGCATCGAGACCGCCACCCAGCCGGTGCGGATCGCTCTCGTCGGCAAGTACAACCAGCTGGCCGACGCCTACCTCTCGGTGATCGAGGCGCTCAGGCACGCCGGGACCCATCACGGCGGCAAGGTCGACGTCCACTGGGTGGACTCCGAGCGGCTCACCCAGGGCGAGGTCGAGGCCGAGCTGGCCACCTGCGACGGCATCCTGGTGCCCGGCGGCTTCGGTGTACGCGGCATCGAGGGGAAGATCAGGGCGGCGCGCTACGCACGCGAGCGCGGAGTTCCTTATCTTGGGATCTGTCTCGGGATGCAGATCGCGGTCTCGGAGTTCGCGCGCCACGTGGCGGGCATGGACGGCGCCAACTCGACCGAGTTCGACCCCGAGACCCCCTATCCGGTCATCGACCTCCTGCCCGAGCAGAAGGAGGTGCGCGACATGGGCGGCACGATGCGCTTGGGCGCGGATCCGGTCAAGCTCCACGACGCGACGCGGGCGCGCGAGATATACGGCGAGGCGGTCATCTACGAGCGCCACCGCCACCGCTACGAGGTCAACAACTTCCTGCGCAAGCGCCTCGAGCAGGCGGGCATGGTCTTCAGCGGCACCTCGCCCGACGACCGCCTCGTGGAGGTGATCGAGCTGCCGGACCACCCCTTCTTCGTCGCCTCCCAGTACCACCCCGAGTTCAAGTCGCGGCCGCTGCGCCCGCAGCCGCTGTTTCGCGACTTCGTGGGAGCGGCGCTCGGGCTCGCGCGTGACCGCGCGCCCGACGTGGAGCCCGAGGTGCGCGCGGAGACGCGCGCCTAGGCGTCGCGCCGGGCGCCTACTTCAGCTCGCGCAGCCGGCCCGTCTCCACCTCGTACACGAAGCCGCGCACGCTGTCCTTCTTGGGGATGAACGGACTCGACGTGATGCGGGCCAGCGACTGGCGCAGGTCCTCCTCCAGGTCCGAGAACGCCTCGGCCGGCCACGAGGGCTTGATGCCGGTCTCCTCCTGTATCGAACGGCGGAACTCGTCGTCGCTGAAGGTCAGCATGCCGCAGTCGGTGTGGTGGATGAGGATGATCTCCTCGGTGCCGAGCAGGCGCTGGGAGATGGCGAGCGATCGGATCTCGTCGTCGGTTATCACGCCGCCGGCGTTGCGGATCACGTGGGCGTCGCCCACCTCGAGCCCGAGCAGCGCGAAGGGGCTCAGCCGGGCGTCCATGCAGGCCACGATCGCGACCTTGCGACCGGGCGGCATCGGCAGGTCGCCCTTGTCGAAGTTCTCCGCGTAGCTCTCGGCGTTCTGCAGCAGCTCGTCTGTCTGGGACATCCGCGATCCTCTCTCGGGGCGTATTGGCATAAAACCCTACCGGGTTTGTGTATTTAGTCCGGGACGCGCTGGCGCGATCGGTGGGGCTTGTTACGCTCGCCGGGTGCGGCCCACCACGGCTCTGATCGCGGCGGCGAGTGGCGAGGGCCGCGACCGACTCGCACTCACCCACGACGGCCGCGCGCTCGGCGGCTACACCAGGCCCAGCCTGGCACGTAGCGGGAAGCGTCTGGCGTTCAAGCTCGGCGATCCGGGACGGGTGTGGACGGCGAAGGTCAAGCGCCGGCGCGGACGAATCGTCGGGCTCGGCAGGCGCACCCGCATCGAGGCCTTCCGCGACGGTCGACGCGATGCGACCCAATTCGACGTCGCGATCCCGCCCCGGGGCAAGCGGGCGGCGTGGGTCGAGATCTTTGCGAACCCCTATTCCGCCCCTGACATCGACCACTCGATCGAGCGGCCGGGTGTGGTCGCCCTGCTCAATGCGACCAGCGCGGCTCCGGTGCGCGACCTCACCGCCGGCCCGAACGACCTCTACCCGTCGGTTGCCCCCAGCGCCAGGGCGGTGGCCTTCCAGCGCTCGGGGGCGGTCTGGACGGTCCCCACCGGCGGTGGCAACGCCAACCGGCTCCTCCGGCGCGCCCGCCAGCCGACCTGGTCGCGATGAGCGCCACGCGGTCGACGATCGCCGAGCGCGAGCGTCTGCTCGACGACTTCATCCGCCTGTGCGAGATCGAGAGCCCGTCGAAGCGCGAACGCGACGTCGCCGACGTCGTGCGGGGCGAGCTCGAGTCGCTCGGCCTCGAGGTCGAGGAGGACGACAGCGGTGCCGACACCGGCTCCGAAGCCGGGAACCTGCTGGTCCGGATCCCGGGGCCGCAGGACAGCCTGACCATCCTGCTCTGCGCCCACCTCGACACCGTGCCGCTGAGCGCTCCGGTCGAGGTGATTCAGGACAACCGGGTGCTCACCAACCGCCACGAGGGGATTCTGGGCGCCGACAACAAGGCGGCCGTGGCCACGATCCTGGGCGCGGCGCGCCGGCTCGCGGCCGAGGGCTCGCCGATCGGAGTGGAGCTGCTGTTCACGACCTGTGAGGAGATGGCCCTCGCCGGCGCCAAGGCCTTCGACCGCGGGCGCCTGCGCTCCGACTTCGGCTTCGTCTTCGACCATGCCTCGCCGGTGGGCGAGCTGGTGCTGGCGTCACCCACCTACTACCGGCTGGAGCTCGACTTCCGCGGCCAGGCGGCCCACGCGGGCATCCGTCCTGAGGACGGGCACAACGCCATCGCGGCGGCGGCCCAGGCGGTGGCGGCGATGGAGATCGGTCGGCTGGACGAGGCGACGACCGCCAACGTCGGCGAGATCGCGGGGGGCACCGCCGCCAACGTGGTGGCCGAGCGCTGCCAGGTCGTGCTGGAGGTCCGCAGCCTCGACGACACCAGGGCCGGCGAGGTGGTGAGCTCCATGGTCGACGCCGCCACCGGGGCCGCCAGCGACACCCAGTGCGACGTCGAGACCACCGTCGAGCGCCTGTTCCGCGGCTACCGCCTCCAGCGCTCGGCCCCGGTCGTGGAGATCGCCGGCCGGGCGCTTCAGAGCTGCGACATCGAGCCGCTTCCCATCAACACCGGCGGGGGCAGCGACGCCAACGCCCTGATCGCCGCCGGGCTGCCGATGGTGAACCTGGCCAACGGAACCGAGCGCAACCACCAGCCCGACGAGTCGGTTACCGTCGACGCGCTCGAGATCATGCTCGACGTGACCCTGTCAATCGTGGAGGCATCGGCGCCCGCATGAAGTTCGAACGCATCGACTCCAGGAAGGTTTGGGAAGGCCGCGTGGCCACCGTGCGCGTGGACTGCTTTCGCTACGAGGACGGCGAGGAGTCCGAGCGCGAGATCGTCGCGCACCCCGGGGCGGTTGCGGTCGTGGCCCATGACGGCGAGACGCTCTTCCTCGTCCGCCAGCCCCGCGAGGCGGTCGGCGAACCCGCTCTGCTCGAGGTGCCCGCCGGCAAGCTCGACGAAGAGGGCGAGGATCCGCTCGACACCGCGAAGCGCGAGCTGGCCGAGGAGATCGGCAAGGGTGCTCGCACCTGGCGCAAGCTGACGAGCTTCTACACGTCGCCGGGCTTCGCCAACGAGGAGTGTCATCTCTACCTCGCGACCGATCTCTTCGCCCAGGCGGCCGAGTCGGTCGAGGACGAGCGCATCGAGATCGTCGAGGTACCGCTCAGTGATCTCGACCACGTGATCCAGGAGTGCAGCGACTCGAAGACGCTCATCGCCTTGCTCTGGCTGCGCTGCTTCGTGCCGCCGCGCTGACGCCTTCCTTGCAGGCTCAAGGGATGACGGCGATTCGGGAGAAGCGAAGGGGGCATGGCGACGACCGAGCAGCCACTGGGCGCAGACCACCGCTTCGAGCACCTGCTGCTCGACTTCCTGGCCTACCTCGAGTTCGAGCGTGGTCTCTCGCGCAACACGCTCGAGGCCTATCGCTCCGATCTACTGCAATACGGCCGTTTTCTGGGCGAGCGTGACGTAGCGGCGGTCGACGCCGAGGCGGTCGACGTGAGCGACTTCCTCACCCGCCTGGCAACCGGCGACAACGGGCACCGGCCCTCGTCCCCGGCCACGATCCACCGCAAGTCCGCCTGCCTGCGGTCCTTCTATCGCCACCTGCGCAGGGAGGGGCTGCGGGACTCCGACCCCACGGCGTCGCTGAGCGCTCCCCGCAAGAACCGCAAGCTCCCGCAAGTGCTCACCCGCGGCGAGGTGGAGCATCTGCTGAGCCAGCCGCGCGGTACCCACGCCCACGCGCTGCGCGACCGCGCGCTCCTGGAGCTGATGTACGCCTGCGGCCTACGGGCCTCCGAGGCGATCGGGCTCGAGCTGGAGGACGTCGACACCGAAGAGCGCGTGCTGCGCGCTCGTGGCAAGGGATCGAAGGAGCGCCTGGTGCCGATCGGCCACGCGGCCGCTCGCGCCGTGCGGTTCTATCTCGAGCGCGGGCGACCCGCGCTCGTCAGGGGCTCAGGCGAGACGGCCCTGTTCCTGAACTTCCGCGGCGGGCGCCTGACGCGCCAGGGGCTCTACAAGATCGTCCGCCGTCACGCCCTCACTGCCGGCTTGGCCGACCGGATGAGCCCGCATACGCTGCGCCACACCTTCGCCACCCATCTGCTGGCCGGCGGCTGCGATCTGCGCTCGGTCCAGGAGATGCTGGGCCACGCCGACGTCTCGACCACACAGCTCTACACCCACCTCTCGAGCGAGCGGCTCAAGGACGTGTACTTCCGAACGCACCCGCGTGCGGTCGTGCGCTAGAACCCCTCGGGCGATGCCCGAACTTCCCGAGGTCGAGACAATCCGTCGCCAGCTCGCGCCCGCGCTGGAGGGCCGGCGCATCGAGGCGATCGAGGTACGCGACCCGCGCTGGTCGATGCCCGCCCCGCCCGAGGCGGTGCAGGATGCGATGCGGGGCCGCGAGATCGAGCAAGTCTGGCGGCGCGGCAAGTACCTCGTGCTCTCCCTCACCGACGACGTCCACCTCGCCATGCACCTGCGCATGACCGGCAACCTGCTGCTCGCCGAGGACGACGCCGAGGAGCCGTCCCACCTGCGCGTGCGCATGGATCTCGACGACGGCCGGCAGCTGCTGTTCGTCGACGTGCGCCGCTTCGGCACCGGCGACGTGCTGCTCGGCTCCGGCGCCCTGGCCGAGTTCTTCGCCTCGCGCCTGGGGGTCGAGCCGCTCGACCCCGACTTCACCGCCGAGGCGCTGCGGGCGATGGCGCGGGGCAGAAAGCAGCCGGTCAAGGCGTTCCTGCTCAACCAGGAGCGAATCGCGGGCGTGGGGAACATCTACGCCGACGAAGCCCTCTTTCGCGCCCGCATCCACCCTCTGCGAGCGGTCGGGACGCTCAGGCGCGCTCAACTCGAGGCGCTGCGCGCGGGGGTGGTCGATTCGCTCGAGCTGGGCATCGACTCCAGGGGGGCGTCCATCGACGACTACCGCCACGTCGACGGTGCCCGCGGCAGCTTCCAGGACCGCTTTCTCGTTCACCTGCGCGCCGGCGAGCCGTGCCCGCGCTGCGGCACGCCCATCCAGAAGCTACGCGCGGCCGGCCGCGGCACCTACGTGTGCCCCCGCTGCCAGCGCCGGCCCCGCGTCAGGCGCTAGCGGAGCGGGCTCCAGCCCATGCCGGGCGATCGTCAGGCGGCGAGCAGGTCCTCCAGCGTGCCCGCCCGGTCGGCCTCGAGCAGCTCACGAAAGCCGCCGATCGCACGCTCACCCACCACCAGCTGGGGGAAGGTCATCTGCCCGGTGAGGGCCACGAGATCGGCGCGGCCGCCCGGGTCCTTCGCCAGGTTGACCTCCGTGTAGGCCAACCCGCGAGCCTGCAGGAGCGCCTTGGCCTGGCGGCAGAAGCCGCAGGGCTCGGTCGTGTAGAGCACCACCCCGTTCTCGTCCGCCATCTGCTCCAAAGTGTAGGTGTGCCCGGGAGCTTCAAGACCGAAGCCATCGTGCTGCGCTCCATTCGCTACGGCGAGGCTGACCGCGTGCTTCACCTCTACACGCCCGGACGCGGACGGCTCGGCGCGGTGGCCAAGGGGGTGCGGCGCACGAAGTCGCGGCTGGGAGGGCGGCTCGAGCCGATCAGCCGGGTGCGACTGGTGTTGCACCAGGGCCGCGGCGAGCTGTGCACGATCAGCCAGGCCGACACCGTTCAGGCTCACGCGGGCCTGCGCGAGCGGCGCGGCTCGCTCGAGCGCGCCACCCAGGCCTGCGAGACGGTCCTGCGCCTGCTCGACTCGGCCGAGCCCAACCCGCCGGCCTACAACCTGCTGTGCCACGAACTGGCGCTGCTCGATGCGAGCCCCAGCGCCTCGCGCCGTGCGCAGGCGCTCGCCTTTCGTCTCAAGCTGCTCCTGGCCGCGGGTTTCGCGCCGGAGCTGGCCTCGTGCGCCTCCTGCGGAGAGGCCGAGGCCCTGGGCGGATTCTCGCCGAGCGCCGGTGGGATCGTGTGTGCGGGCTGCGAGGCCGGCTCGTTCCCCCTCGGCGAGGAGGCACACCGCTACCTGGTGACCGCGCTCGCGCGGCCGCTCGCCGACGCTCCCGGGGCACCCGACCCGGCGCTCGCACAGGCAGACCGCGCGATCGCCGAAACGGTTGAGTACCACGCCCACGTTCGACTGCGACGGGTCGCTTAGAGCGGATAACCCCGGCCAGGCGTACTAGGCTCTCGGCGTGGCCACGGAAACCGCCGCCGCGACCAAGCTCGTCTACGACTTCGCCGAGGGCTCGCGGGACATGCGCGAGTTGCTGGGCGGCAAGGGCGCCAACGTGGCGGAGATGACGCGGGTCCTGGGTGCCGAGCGAGTGCCCGCCGGATTCACGATCACCACCGAGGCCTGTGTGGCCTACATGAAGGCCGACGACTTCCCCGAAGGCCTCGAGGAACAGGTGGCCGAGGCCCTCGAGCGGCTCGAGGAGCAGGCGGAGAAGAAGCTCGGGGACGCCGGCGACCCGCTGCTCGTGTCGGTGCGCAGCGGCGCGCGGGAGTCGATGCCCGGAATGCTCGACACGGTCCTCAACCTGGGTCTCAACGACGAGTCGGTCGCCGGCCTCGCGGCATCGACCGACAACGAGCGCTTTGCCTGGGACTCCTACCGGCGCTTCGTTCAGATGTTCGGCAACGTCTGCCGCGGCATACGCGGCGAGCGCTTCGAGGAGCTGATCGAGGAGGCGAAGGGCGAGGCCGGGGTGGAGGACGACGTGGAGCTCGGCGTCGACGAGCTCAAGGCGCTCACCACGAGCTTCAGGGAGCTCTTCTCGGAGGAGACCGGCGAGGACTTCCCGCAGGATCCGAAGGAGCAGCTGCGCCAGGCGATCCGCGCCGTCTTCGACTCCTGGACGGGCGAGCGCGCGGTGAGCTACCGGCGCATCAACCACATCCCCGACGAGTGGGGCACGGCGGTCAACGTCCAGCAGATGGTGTTCGGCAACCGCGGCGACGACTCGTGCTCGGGGGTGGCCTTCTCGCGCGACGAGGTGACCGGCGAGGCCACGCCCTCGGGCGACTACCTGCCGAACGCCCAGGGTGAGGACGTGGTCTCGGGGGTGCGCACGCCGCGCGACCTGCACGACATGAAGAAGTCGATGCCCGAGGCCTACGACGAGCTGATGGAGATCCTGCGCACGCTGGAGAGCCACTACGAGGACATGCAGGACACGGAGTTCACCGTCGAGGAGGGTTCGCTCTACATGCTCCAGACACGCAACGCCAAGCGCCCGGCGCAGGCCGCCGTGCGCTTTGCGGTCGACGCCGTGGAGGAGGGGCTGTTGAGCCGCGAGCGCGCCCTGTGCACGATCGACGCGCAGCGCCTCGACGCGCTGCTGCACGACTCGTTTGCCTCAGACGCGAAGTTCGAGGAGCTGACGAGGGGCCTGGCCGCCTCACCCGGCGCAGCGAAGGGCGAGATCGTCTTCACCGCCGATGACGCCGTGGCCGCCGCCGCCGACGGCCGCAAGGTCATCCTGGTGCGGCCCTTCACCGAGGCCGACGATGTGGCCGGCTTTCACGCGGCCGAGGGGATCCTCACCAGCAAGGGCGGCAAGGCGAGCCACGCCGCGCTCGTGGCCCGCGGGATGGGCAAGCCCTGCGTGGCCGGGGCGGGCGAGCTCGACATCGACCTTCATGCCAAGCGCGTGCGGGCGGGCGACACCGAGCTCAGCGAGGGCGACTCGATCGCGATCGACGGCAGCACCGGGGTGGTGACCGCCGACGACGTCGATCTCGAGGAGCCCGAGATGAGCGACGCCTTCGAGACCGTGCTCGAGTGGGCCGACGAGGTGCGCACCCTTGGCGTGCGCGCGAACGCCGACACGGCCGCCGACGCCGAGCGCTCGCGCGAGCTGGGCGCCGAGGGGATTGGGCTGTGCCGCAGCGAGCACATCTTCCTGGGCACCGAACATCAGAAGCAGATGCAGCGCATGATCATGGTCGAGACCGACGAGGAGCGCGAAAAGGCGCTCGGCACGCTCCTCGAGCTACAGGAGGACCACTTCAAGCACCTCTTCGAGGCGATGGAGGGGCTGCCGGTCACGATCCGGCTCCTCGATCCGCCGCTGCACGAGTTCATCCCCAACGCCGAGGAGCTGGCGCAGCAGGTCGAGCGCGCGCCCGAAAAGAGCGAGGAGCGCGAGGAGCTCCAGCACACGCTCGACCGCGTCCACGAGCTTGCCGAGACCAACCCGATGCTGGGCACGCGCGGGGTTCGCCTGGGCGTGCTGCAGCCGGAGGTCTACGTGATGCAGATGCGCGCGATCGTGCGGGCCGCGATCGCCGTGCGGGAGGAGACGGGCGAGACGCCGATGCTCGAAGTGATGGTGCCGCTCGTCACCTACGAGCACGAGCTCGATGTGATGCGCGAGCTGCTCGAGAAGGTGATCGGCGACGAGGACGCAACGGACCTCGAGCTGTCCATCGGCACGATGATCGAGCTGCCGCGGGCGTGCTTCGTCGCCGACCGCATCGCCCAGAAGGCGGACTTCTTCTCCTTCGGTACCAACGACCTCACGCAGACCGCGCTCGGCTTCTCGCGGGATGACGTGGGCGGGATGCTGGCCCGCTACCTCGAGCTGAAGATCGTGGACCGCAACCCGTTCGAGACGATCGACAAGCCCGGCGTGGGGTGGCTCGTGCGCCTCGCCGCCTGGACGGGCCGGGAGGCCAAGCCGGACCTCAAGCTGGGGATCTGCGGCGAGCACGGCGGCGACCCCGAGTCGATCGCCTTCTTCCAGATGGCCGGGCTCGACTACGTGAGCTGCTCGCCCTACCGCGTGCCGATCGCCAGGGTGGCAGCGGCGCAGAGCGCCCTCACCGCGGAGTAGTCTCGACCGGGCATGGCCCAGGTCGCCCGCACCTCCTTTAGGGAGAGGATCGAGCGACGGGAGGATGCGCTCTCGCCGCTCGCCACCCGGTCCTACCCGGCGCTGCGCGCACGCGAGGAGCCCGATTCAGATCACCGCACCCCGTTCCAGCGCGATCGCGACCGGATCGTGCACTCCAAGGCCTTTCGCCGCCTCAAGCACAAGACTCAGGTGTTCATCGCCCCCGAGGGCGACCACTACCGCACTCGGCTCACCCATACGCTCGAGGCCTGCGGGATCGCCCGCAACGTGGCCCGTGCGCTGGGGCTGAACGAGGACCTGACCGAGGCGATCGGCCTCGGCCACGATCTCGGCCATCCCCCCTTCGGGCACATCGGCGAGGCGGTCCTCGACGGTTGCGTGCGCGGCCGCTGGGGCCACGCCTTTCGCCACAACGAGCACTCCCTGCGGGTGGTGGACCGGATCGAGCGGCTCAACCTGACCGAGCCGGTGCGCGACGGGATCCTGCGCCACACCGGCCCGGTGCCGCCGTCATCGCTCGAAGGGCGGATCGTCCGCGTGGTTGACCGGATCGCCTACATCAACCACGACATCGACGATGCCCTGCGCGCCGGGGTGCTCTCGTTCGCGGACCTGCCCCAGGACGAGATACAGGTGCTGGGGTCGACGGGGTCCGAGCGGATCGAGACGCTGGTCGTCGACCTTCTCGAGCGCTCGGAGGCGGCCGGCGAGATCGTGCAGGGGGAGAGCGTCGGCGGCGCGATGCTTCGCCTACGGGACTTCATGTTCGAGCGTGTCTACCTCGCCACCGACGCCCAGCGCGAAAAGCCTCGTGTCGAGGGGATGCTGATCGCGCTCTTCGATCACTATGCGGCCGCGCCGCCCCCGCCGCTGACCGAGGACGCGTCAGACGAGCAGCGGGTCGTGGACTGGCTCGCCGGGATGACCGACCGCTTCGCCATCCGCGCCTTCTCCCAGCTATACCTTCCCCAGCGTTTCTGATGGGGCTCTTCACCCGCGACTCGATCGACCGGCTGCGCGACTCGATCGACATGGTCGACCTCGTGAGCGCCAAGACCGACCTGCGGCGGGTCGGCTCGCGCTTCACCGGGCTCTGTCCGTTCCACGACGAGCGCACGCCCTCGTTCTCGGTCAACGCGGAGGAGAAGCTCTTCTACTGCTTCGGCTGCCAGGCCAAGGGCGACGCGATCGGCTTCGTGGAGCAGTCCGAGGGGCTCGACTTCCCGGAGGCTGTCGAGATGCTGGCCGAGCGCTACTCGGTCAAGCTCGAGCGCGAGAACGACGATCCCCAGGCCGAGGAGCGCCGGCGCCGGCGGGCTCGGCTGCACTCGCTGCTCGCGCGAGCCGCCCGCTACTACGCGACCTACCTGTGGGATTCGGGCGAGGCGGGCCCGGCCCGTAGGTACCTGGCCGAGCGGGGGTTGGGAGACCAGGTGCTCGAGGAGTTTCAAGTGGGCTATTCACCCAAAGCCTGGGATCGCATGCTCGTCGGCGCGGGGCAGAGCGGCTTTCGACCTGATGAGCTCGTGGCCGCGGGCCTCGCCCAGCGCGGCCGTGAGGGCGGGCTCTACGACCGTTTTCGCGGACGCGTCATGTTCCCGCTGTCCGACTTTCGGGGTCAGGTGCTCGGCTTCGGCGCGCGGGCGATGGGCGAGGCCCAACAGCCGAAGTACCTCAACACCTCGGAGAACGACGTCTACCACAAGGGCCGCCAGCTCTTCGGGATCCATCTCGCCCGCGCCGACGCGGCCAAGAGCGGTCGGATCGTGGTCGTCGAGGGTTACACCGATGTGCTGGCGCTTCACCAGGCGGGGATTCGCGAGTCCGTGGCGATCATGGGCACCGCGCTGACCCAGGAGCAGCTGTCCCTGCTGGGGCGCGCCGCGCCGCGCGTGATCCTGGCCCTCGACGCCGATCGCTCGGGGCAGGAGGCGATGCTGCGCGTCGCGCGGGCCACGGAGGGCACCCAGCTGCAGGTGGTCGAGCTGAGCGAGGGCCAGGACCCCGCCGACCTGATCGCCGAGGGCGGTGCGGAGGCTTTTCTGCGGCGGCTGGACGGCGCCATGCCGATGATCCAGTTTCAGGTACGTCGAGTACTTGCCGATGCAGACCTCGACACCCCGGCCGGTAGGGACCAGGGTTTGGAGAAGGCAGCCCGATTGATCGCCGAGCACACAACGGAGGGAAGCGCGATGCGCGACGAGTTGGTCCGCGAAGGTGCGGATCGTCTCGACGTGCCCCAGGAGTATGTGCGCAGCGCGCTCGCGCAGCCACGTCCCGCCGTCGCTGCCCCGCCGCCGGATCGGACTCTGCCGGCGCCGGCTCCGCCCGCCCGTGCGTCGGCGGGCGAGGTCGCCCTGCGCGCCGAGCGAGAGTTCCTTTCGCGTTGTCTGGCGAGTGGCGACCTCGGACGCGGGTACATTTCAGTTCCCCAGGATGAGCAGTTCTCCACAGATGCGACGCGTCGGGCGCGTGAGCACCTGGCCGCAAACTTCGAGGATCCGCTGGCGGGCTTGCCCGAGGATGAGCCGACGCTTGCCGCGCTGGTCACCGACGTCGCGCTCGCCGCGCAAGAGGGCTCGCCCTCTCCAGAGGCGGTGCTGCAGATGAGCATCCTCCAGCTCGAGAAGCGGCGCATCGAGCGCGAGATCCGCCGGGCGGCCCAGCAGGGCGACCATGCACGCCAGAGCGAGCTCGCCAAGGCCGAGCAGCAGGTCCGCGGCCAGCTCGACTCGGTAATGGGGCAGACGGCATGAGCCTGAGCGCGTTCGACCTGAACGGCGAGGGCGAGCCCGACGAGCTGGACGCGGACACGGGCGCCTCCGGAGCGGCGGCGGACCCGCCCGATCTCTACGACGAGGGCGGGGTGGTCACGGCCGGCCTGCGCGTCTCGCAGCCGGAGCAGGGGGCCGAGGACGCGGTGCGCCTGTACCTGCGCTCGATCGGCCGCGTGCCGCTGCTCACACGCGAGGACGAGGTGAGGCTGGCCAAGCGAATCGAGGCCAACGACATGTCGGCCAAGAACGCGCTGATCGAAGCCAACCTGCGGCTGGTGGTGTCGATCGCCAAGCGGTACACGGGGCGCGGGCTGACGCTGCTCGACCTGATCCAGGAGGGCAATCTGGGCCTGATCCGCGCCGTCGAGAAGTTCGACTGGCGCCGCGGCTTCAAGTTCTCGACCTACGCCACCTGGTGGATCCGCCAGGCGATCACGCGCGCGCTCGCCGACCAGTCGCGCACGATCCGCATACCGGTGCACATGGTCGAGCGGATGAACCGGGTGGCGCGGGCCAAGCGCTCCCTGCTCCAGAAGAACAACCGCGAGCCCACGCCGGAGGAGATCGGCGAGCTGGTGGAGATGCCGCCGAAGAAGGTGGAGGAGATACTCAAGCTGGGGCAGGAGCCGGTATCGCTGGAGGCGCCGGTGGGAGGCGAGGACGGCGATGCCTCGCTGGGCGACTTCATCTCCGACGCGGCCGGCGACCGCCCGCTGGAGGTTGTTGCCAACCGAATCCGCGACGCAGACCTGCTGAAGGTCCTCGACTCGCTGCCCTGGCGCGAGCGCCGCGTAATCGAGCTGCGCTACGGCCTGGGCGACAAGGGCCCGATGACCCTGGAAGACATAGGCCACGAGGTCGGAGTGACGCGCGAAAGAGTGCGCCAGATCGAGTCGAAGACGCTCGCGATGCTGAAGTCGTCAGGGGGAGCGGGGCGGCTGGCGGGGACGGCGGACGAGGCCTAGTTCCGTCCGGCGCACGAACTCGTGTTCGTGTCGTGGACATGGCGATTTCTGGAGGCCTACCTTCGTCGAGGTCTGAGTCTCGAAACGATCGGGCGGCTGACCGGCCGGCATCCCTCGACCGTGGGTTACTGGGTCAAACAGCATGGTCTCTCGGCCGTGCACCGCGACCGGCATGCGCCACGGGGCGGCATAGATCTCGAAACGCTCACGGCGCTGGTCGGCGAAGGCCTCTCCACCCGAGAGATGGCCGACCGGCTCAACCTAAGCCAGTCGACCGTCCGCCACTGGCTGCGAAAACACAACCTGCGCACACACCGCGCTCGCCGTCCCGGCTCGCACGGAGTCAGGGCGCTGGATCCCGACCGGCGACTGCAAGAGTGCGCGCGGCACGGCGCCACGGAGTTCTGGTTGGAGGGGCGCGGCATCTACAGGTGTCTGCGCTGTCGCTCCGAGGCCGTGGCGCGCAGGCGGCGACGACTCAAGGAGATCCTGGTGGACGAAGCCGGCGGCCGCTGCAGCCGGTGCGGATACGACCGGTACATCGGGGCTCTTCACTTTCACCATCGGGACGGCGCAGCGAAGGCGTTCGGGCTCGGCGATCGCGGCCTGACCAGGTCGCTGGATGCCGTGCGAGCCGAAGCCGCGAAGTGCGTGCTTCTCTGCGGTAACTGCCATTCGGAGATCGAGGCAGGTATCGTCAAACTGGGCTGATCGCGCTACCTTGAGTCAGACGTAGCGCAGGCACAGATCGCGGTCCCGGGTAGCTCAATTGGCAGATGCGCTCGGCTGTTAACCGAGAGGTTGTGGGTTCGACTCCCACCCCGGGAGCTAGGAAGCCGCCGGCGATGGCGGCTTCCTCGAGCCCTATGGCAGTCGCGCCGTCGCCCTGAGCCCGAACGCCGCCGCCCCGATCAGCAGCAGCGCGCCGCCGCCGGCGAACGCCGCCGTGATCTCGCGCTCTTCCTTCTCGGTGGCCACCCGCGAGCCCAGGTCGCGGTAGAGCCCCGCCAGGTCCTCGCCCTCCTCGACCGCAAACGAGCGGCCGCCGGACAGCTCGGCGATTCGGCGCATCGTCTCGGGGTCGGGGGCCACCGGGATGAGCGCGCCGTCGGGGCTTCGAATCACTCCCGAGCGCGTGCCCAGCGCGAACGTGTGGATCGGGATGTCGAGGCGCTTGGCCTCGCGGGCGACCTCCACCGGGTCGCGTCCGGTCGTGGTCTCGCCGTCGGAGAGCAGGAGGATGGCGGCGGGCGGGCGCTTCTTCGCCGGGCCGTCGATCAGCTCGAGAGCCGTGTCCAGCGCGTCGCCGGTCGCCGTGCCGCCGTCGGCCGCCAGACCGTCGATCAGGCGGGCTACCTCCGCGTGGTCGTCGGTAGGCGCTTCGACCGTATGGGGATCGGTGGAGAACGCCACCACGCCCACGCGCGCCTCGTCCGGCACCTCCTCGAGGAAGCGTTGGGCGGCGCCGCGGGACGCCTCGAGCCGGTTGGGCTCGACGTCGTCGGCGAGCATCGAACGCGAGACGTCGGTCACCAGGACGATCGACGCCTGCTCGCGCGGGACGGCGACGGTCGCATGCGGCCGTGCGAGCGCCAGCGCGAAGGCCGCCAGCGCGGCGAGAAACAGGGCGAGCGGCGCCTGGCGCCGCCACGAGGGCACCTGTCCGAGCAGCGGCGCCAGGGTGGCCACGCCCGGGAACCGGACCGCGTAGCGCCGCGCACGCCGGCGCGCCAGCAGCTGGGCGCCGAGGGCCAGCGGCACGAGCGCGAGCGCCGCCAGGAAGAGGGGAGAGGCGAAGCTCACGTGAGCCTCCGGCCGAGCTCGCGCGCCCACGCGCCGGCCGTGGACAGCACCACGTGTTCCACGCCGGCACGGCGCAGCGCGCCCGCCACCTCCGTCTGCGACTCGCGTGCGGCCTCGGCAAATCGCTCACGGAGGCGCCTGTCGCGGGTATCGACGTTGATGCGCGCACCGGTCTCCGGGTCGATCATCGCCAGTCGCCCGACGTCCGGCAGCTCCGCCTCGCGGGGGTCGCGTATCTCCACCGCCAGCACCGTGTGACGGGCGCTGAGCGCGGCGAGCGGCCGGGCCCAGTCCCCGGTGGGCCCGGCGAAGTCGGAGATCAGCACGACCAGGGAGCGCAGGCGGGCCACGCGACCGAGACGCGCCAGCACCCCCGGCAGCGACTCGCCGGACTGTCCGTCCGCGGCCACACCTTCAGCGAGCGCCCGGCGCAGCCCGATCCTCGCCCCGCGGCCGCCTCGGGGTGGGACGAGACGCGTCTGCGGCCCCCCGTAGCTGAGCAGCGCCACGCGCCCGCCGCGGCGCACGGCCAGCGCACCCAGGACGTCGACCACCCCCTCTGCCACGTCGCTCTTCAGGCGGTCGGCGGTTCCGAAGGCCATCGAGGGCGACACGTCGAGCGCCATCCAGGTGGTCAGCATGCGCTCGGGAACCTGCTGGCGGACGTGCGGGATCCTCGTCCGCGCGGTCGCCGAGGGGTCGAGCTGGCGCACGTCGTCGCCGGGCTGGTAGGGGCGCAGCTGGGCGAGCTCGGTGCCCGTTCCCACGCCCGCGCCGCGGTGCTCGCCCGCGCTCACGCCACCGGCGCGTCGCACGAAGGCCAGGTCGAGCGCCTCCACCAGCGCGCCCGGCACCCGGCCGGGACCCTGGCGTCCGGCGGGAGGCGCCAGCGCGAGCGTCACGCCGCGAGAGGCTCCGTGCGGCGGTCCGGCTCGGGCACGGCGGCCAGCACCTTCTCGAGCAGGTCATCCGGCCGCGCGCCCTCGCTCAGGCCCTCGTAGCTCAACACGAGCCGGTGGCGAAGCACCTCGGGCGCGAGGTCGCGCACGTCTGTGATCAGCACGTGGCGGCGTCCTCGCAGCAGCGCCAGCGCCCGCGAGGCCTGCACCAGGCCGATCGGCCCGCGCGGCGAGGCTCCGTAGCTGATCAGGGGCTCGACCTCGTCGAGGCCGTAGCGGCCCGGGCGCCGGGTGGCGTCGGCCAAGGCGACGGCGTAGTCGATCACCTCGCGGTCGACCATCACCTCCGCGGCCGCCGCGCGGAAGCGGAGCAGGTCGGTGACGTCGATGCGCTCGTCGATCAGGGGCGCTGGGTCGAGCGACCGGTCGACGACCATGGCCTCGTCGCCGGGCGAGGGGTAGTCGACCAGGATCTTCATGAGGAAGCGGTCGACCTGCGCCTCGGGCAGCGGGTAAGTGCCCTCCGACTCGATTGGATTCTGGGTGGCGAGCACCAGGAAGGGGAGGGGGACCACGTGCGTTTGCCCGCCGATCGTCACCTGCTGCTCCTGCATCACCTCGAGCAGCGCGGATTGGACCTTCGCCGGCGCGCGGTTGATCTCGTCGGCGAGCAGGAAGTTCGCGAACACCGGGCCGAGCTCGATGTCGAAGCTGCCGCTGTCGGGCCGGTAGATGCGGGTTCCCACCAGGTCCGAGGGAACGAGGTCGGGCGTGAACTGAATGCGGCTGAAGCTGCCGCCCACCGCGGACGCGAGCGTCTTGATGGTCAGGGTCTTGGCCAACCCCGGCACCCCCTCGAGCAGCACGTGGCCGCCCGTAAGCAGGGCGACCATCACCCGCTCGAGCATGGCGTCCTGGCCGATGATCACTCGCTTGATCTCGAAGAGCGCGCTCTCGAGCGCCTCCCGCGGGTCCTCGTCTCTGTGGCTCTCGCTCATGCGGCCAACCTACGAGGGCGGCTGTCACCGGCGGATAACGCGCCCGGTGCGGCCCCGAACGCGCGGAGAGGGCTCGCGAGCGCTCACTACCCTGAAGGCGGTGCGCGTACTGCTCGCCGAGGACGAACGTCAGGTCGCCGATGCGCTCGCCAGGGGCCTTCGGCGGGAGGGGATGGCCGTCGACGTGGCCTACGACGGCGCGAGCGCGCTCGACAAGGCGCGGCTCAACCCCTACGACGTCGTGGTGCTGGATCGCGACCTGCCCGAGCTGCACGGGGACGAGGTCTGCCGCACGCTCCGCGACGAGGAGCCCGACAGCCGCCTGCTGATGCTCACCGCGGCGGCCCGAACCGACGATCTCGTCGACGGGCTCTCGCTCGGAGCCGACGACTACATGCCCAAGCCCTTCGACTTCGCCGAGCTCGTGGCGCGGCTGCGCGCGCTCGCCCGGCGCGCCGGCGCGGCTCGGCCCGCGACGCTGCGCGCCGGCGACGTCGAGCTCGACCCGTCCCGGCGCACCGTGGTCCGGGCCGGGCGCCCGGTCGAGCTGACCCCGAAGGAGTTCGCCGTGCTGGAGACCCTGATGGCGGCCGGTGGCGGTGTCGTATCCAACGAGGAGCTCGTGCAGCGCGTGTGGGACGAGAACGCCGATCCCTGGACCAACTCCGTGCGGATGTCCGTTCTGCGGCTGCGGCGAAAGCTCGGCGAGCCGGCCGTCGTCCACACGGTCAAGGGCGCGGGCTATCGGGTATGAGCCGGCCCCGTCTCACCGTCCGGGCGCGGCTGACCGCCCTCTACGCGCTGCTCGTGGGCGGATCGACCGGCGTGCTCCTGCTCGTGAGCCTCTGGCTACTGGGGCGCAGCTTCGACCGCACGCTCCCGGAGCCGCTGGCCGGCGAGGCGCTGGGCGACGTGGCCCTGCAGTACGGGCTCGCCTTCCTCGGGGTGCTCCTGCTCGCCGCGGTGATCGGCTGGACGGTGGCGGGCCGGGTGCTGGCTCCGCTCAAGCGCATCACCGGCACGGCGCGGCGGGTTTCCGATGAGAGCCTGGCGGAGCGCATACCGGTCGGTGGGGCCGACGACGAGCTGCGCGAGCTGGGGCAGACGCTCAACTCCATGCTCGACCGGCTCGAGGCCTCCTTCGAGAGCCAGCAGCGCTTCGTGGCCAACGCGAGCCACGAGCTCCGCAGCCCCCTGACCGTGATCCGGACCGAGGCGGAGGTCGCGCTGGCCAACCCCGAGCCCGATCTCGGCGAGCTGCGCGGCATGGCCGAGGCCGTGATCGACGCCAGCCGGCGCACCGAGGCGCTGCTGGCCGGGCTGCTGATCCTCGCCCGAAGCCAGCCGGATCGGCTGCGCAGCCGCCCCATCGAGCTGGCCGGCGCCGTTCGGTCGGTGCTGGACGACGCGGAGGCGGACGCAGCGCGGGAGGGGGTTCGCTTGAGCGCCACGCTCGAGCCGGCCGGGGTGGAGGGCGACCCGGCGCTGCTCGAGCGCGTTGCCGCCAACCTGATCGAGAACGGAGTTCGCTACAACCGGCCCGGGGGCTTCGTCGACGTGCGTACGCGGCAGGGAGTCGCCACGGCCGAGCTGCGAGTCGAGAACAGCGGGCCACCGGTGGACGCCGACGCGGCGGCTCGGCTGACCGACCCGTTCGAGCGGCTCGGCCGCGAGGCGGACGGACGCGGCGCAGGGCTCGGGCTCTCGATCGTGAGCGCCGTGAGCCGGGCCCACGGCGCCTCGCTCTCGATCGAGCCACGGCCGGACGGCGGACTGATCGTGTCGGTGCGCCTGCCTAGAGAGCGAGCTCGTCGCGAGGAGGAGCGGCGTCGAGCTGCTCGCGCCCCGGACAGTCGCCCGGCGCTCGAATCTCCCGCCTGACGTCGAGCTCGCGCACGGCCGGACGCTCTGCGGCGTCGGAGAGGCGACCGTCCACCTCGGTCACGCCGCGCAGGCCGGTGCCGAACAGGCCCAACCCGGCCACGGCCGCCCCGATCACCGCCAGACGCTTCACGTTACCCAGAGTAGGGAAGAGCTCACGGCAGCCGCCCGAACCAGCGCAATGACATGCCCCCGCCGGCGAGCAGCAGCAGTCCGGCCCCCGCCGCGAAGGCGGCGGTCACCTCGCGCTGCTCCTCACGGGTGGCGACCTGAGAGCCCAGGCTCTCGTAGACCGCGCCGAGCTGGTCGCCGGCGTCGGCGGAGAAGCTGCGCGCGCCGCTGACCGTCGCGATCCGGCGCATCGTCTCGCGGTCGGGCGGGACCGAGCGGGTGACCGTGGTCCCGTCGGGCCGGTCGACCTCGATCGTCCCGGAGTCGGTGCCGAGCGCAACCGTGTAGACCGGAATCCTCGCGCGCGCCGCCTCGCGGGCCGCTTCGATCGGGTCGCGACCGTGTGTCGAGGCGCCGTCGGAGAGAAGGATCACGGCCGCCGGCGGGCCCTTGCCGTCACGCGCGCCCTCGCGTCTGAGCAGGCCGACCGCCGCGGCCAGCCCTTCGCCCGTGGCGGTGCCGCCGCTGGGTCGCAGCCGCTCCACGAGAGCGCGGGCGTCGCGCCGGTCCGCCCGCGGCGGCTCGATCTCGCGCACGGCGTGGTTGAAGGCGACCACGCCCACACGCAGCTCCTCGGGGGCGTCGTCGAGGAGGTCGAGCGCCGCGCGACGAACCGCGGTCATGCGCGACGGCGAGACGTCGCGCGCCTCCATGGACCCCGAGATGTCGGTGGCGAGCATCACGGCCGCGCGTTCCTCGGGCACCGCGACGGTCGCCTCCGGCCGCGCCAGCGCCAGCGCCACGGCCACCAGAGCGGCGCCGTAGAGCAGGAGCGGCAGATGCCGGCGGGCCCCGGGACGGTGCGGGGCCACCGCCGGCATCAGCCGGGGCGAGGCAAAGCGGGCGGCGTGGGCCTTGCGGCGGCGGTCGGCCAGGAGGTAGAGCCCCGCCGCCACGGGCACGAGGGCCAGCGCGAGGAGGAAGAGCGGCGCCTGGAAGCTCACGGGCGCGTGCCCAGCCGGACTTCGACGGTGCGCTCCTGTCCGCCGTCTGAGACCTCGACCTCGACCGTGTCGCCGGGCTCGTGGGCGGAGATTGCGGCGGCCACGTCGTCGGGGCTGTCCACCGGACGGCCGGCCACGCTCGTGATGACATCACCGGCGACGAGCCCGGCGTCCTCGGCCGGGCTGCCGGCGGTGATGCTCTGGATCTCGGCGCCATCGGGATGCTCCGCGGTCGTCACGCCGATGAAGGGCCGCCGAATGCGCTCGCCGCGGCTGAGCGCGGGGAGCACCTCGCGCACGGTGTTCGAGGGCACCGCGAACCCCACACCGACGTTGCCCTGGCTGGTTCCGCCGGTCGCGATCTGCGAGTTGACGCCCACCACGCGCCCGCGCACGTCGAGCAGCGGGCCCCCGGAGTTGCCCGGATTTATTGCGGCGTCGGTCTGGATCACCTGGTCGATCTGGAAGCCGTCGGGGGCCTGGATCTCGCGTTCGAGTCCCGACACGATCCCGGCGGTGGTCGTTCGTTCGAGGCCAAAGGGGTGGCCGATCGCCACAACCGCGTCGCCGACCTCGACCTCGCTCGAGTCGGCGAGTGGCAGGGCCTTGAGGCGGCTCACGCTTCCGGGGTCCACCCGCAGGACGGCGAGGTCCGAGGAGCGATCGGACCCGAGCACTTCGGCATCCACGAGGTCGCCCCTATCGGCGAAGCGCACCTGGGCGGTCTCGGCATCCCCCACCACGTGGGCGTTGGTCACGATCGTTCCATCGGCGCGGACCACGAATCCGGTTCCGGTGGCCGCGCCCGCCTGGACACGAACCACGCCGGGACCGGCGGAGGCGTACACCCGGCCGACCTGCGTGGGCGCGAGCCGGCCACCGGGCGCGGCCAGCTGTGCGGAGCCGTCCGACGTCTCGTTCCCTGGGTCGAGCATCAGCCCACCGAGCGAGACCGCGAGCGCGAGCAGGGCGAGCACGAACGCGGCCGCGGGCAGCAGCCGGCGCCGGCGCGGCGGGTCGGGCGGGGGCTCGGGCCCGGTTGCGTCCCCGCCCGGGCCGGCGGGGTCCTCGGCTTCGAGCGCCTGCCGGCGCCAGCGCGCCGAGGAGAACGGGCCCGCGTCGGGGTCGCGTCCGTTCTCGCGATCGATCCAGAGGCTGGACTGGCGGCTCACACCGGCGACGCTACGCAGCGGCGCGTCACTGGGAGATAACGCGTGGGGGAGCTAGCGGCGGCCCATCAGCCGCCCGACGGCCGACATCAGCTCGTCGGTGCGGTCCGCCTGCTTGTCGGCCTCCGCGCCGATCACGCAGTGCCGCGCGTGATCGTCGAGCAGGCCCAGCGCCACCTTGTCGAGAGCCGCCTGGACGGCGCCGATCTGGGTCAGGATGTCTATGCAGTAGCGGTCTTCTTCGACCATCCGCTCGACGCCGCGCACCTGACCCTCCACGCGCCGAAGTCGGCTCCTGAGCTGGTCCTTGCTGGCGGTGTACCCGCGGGTTTCGGCGGCCATGGGGTCATTTTACCCGGTGGGGGTATCGCGGCGCGACCGTCTCCAGCTCGTCTGCCGCCGCGGCCGCGCCGTCGTTGGCGGCCGACCACCGCGCGAGAGCGCCGGCACGCGCGGCATGGCGCGGGTCGTCGAGGAGCCTACGGACCGCCAGGCGCATCCCGCGCGGTGTGTTGAACCGCCGCGGCAAGGAGACGCCGAGGCCGGCCCAGCGAACGCGGGCCGCGTTCTCGGCCTGGTCACCCGCGTTCGGACACACCACCACGGGCACTCCGCAGGCCAGCGCGCGCACGAGCGTCCCGTGGCCGCCGTGACACACAACGGCCTGGCAGTGGGGCATCGTCTTCGCGTAGGAGACCCAGTCCACGATGCGCGCGTTCCCGGGCGCCGGCAGGGGCCGCGAGGGCGCGCGGCGGTTGAGCACGGCCAGCACCCGCACCCTCTCCTCGGCCAGGCCCGCCAACGCCGCGCGGAGCAGCTCGTGCCCGGGATCCTGTGAGGTCGACGGCGCCACGAGCACGAGCGGATCTGAGCCGGGCGGAAGCTCCACCGCACCGAAGGGCTGTTCCCACAGCAACGGTCCCGTGACCCGCATCCAGGCCTCGGGCGCCGGTCGCGGATACTCGAGCTGGGGGAAGGTGGCGACGATGGCGAGCTCGCGCGAGATGCCTCCGTGGGCGTGGGAGAGCGGGGCGAGCCCGACCCGCTCCCGGGCGCCGTTGAGCTCGAGCCGCCCCTGCTCCTCGCCCTTCATGAGCAGGGGGCGGGTGAGCCGCCACAACCGCTCGCCCAGCGCGGTCCGCGCCGGCACGGCGCCCAGCGAGTAGGCCGGGAAGCCGGGCCTGCCCATGGGCATCACGTGGGGCACCAGCGTGACCCAGGGCCGGTTCTCCAGCTGGGCCGCGAGCGAGGCCGCCGTGGTGAGGATGTCGGCCACCACCACCTCGGGATCGACGGTGCGGATCAGGTCCCGCGTGACCTGCGAGGCCCGGACCGCCGCGGCGTAGGGCTTGAGCGGCCGCTCGCGGGTGGGGAACACGTGGTACTCGGGCGCGGCAGCGAAGGTCATTCCCTCGCGCTCGGCGTGCTCGCGCCACCTCGACCAGGTCTCGAGCGTCACCGAGTGTCCGCGGAGGGTGAGCTCGCGGCCCAGGGCAATGGCCGGAAAGGCGTGCCCGGGGTCCCCGAACGCGGCGAGCAGGATGCGCCGGCGGTCCCCGCTCAGAGCATCTCCGCGAGCTCGCGAACCGTGCGCCTGCGGACGTCGCCGTCCGGAGCCATCACCGAGGCGATCAGCGTGCCCACGCCCGCCTCGCGGTAGACCTCGAGCCGCTCGGCCACCCGCTCGCGTGGGCCGCACATCGTGACCAGGTCGATCAGCTCGGGAGGGATCGCCGCGGCGGCCTCCTGCTTCTTTCCCGCCAGGTACAGGTCCTGGATCTCGCCCGCGGCGTCGTCGAATCCGTAGCGGCGCACGAGGCGGTTGTAGAAGTTCCTCTCGCGCGAGCCCATCCCGCCCACGTAGAGGGCGATGAACGGGCGCATCACGTCGCGAGCGCGGTCGACGTCCTTATCGATCGATACCTGCACGGTGGGAGCGATGTCGAACCCTTCGAGGGAGCGGCCCGACCGCGCCGCCCCCTGCTCCAGAAGCTCGCGCGAGCCGTCGACGTGCTCGGGGGAGAAGAAAATCGGCAACCAGCCGTCGGCGACCTCGCCCACGAGCTGGGTGTTCTTCGGTCCGATCGCCGCGATGTAGATGGGGATCCGCTCCTGCACGGGCGCGAGCATGAGCTTGAGCGCCTTGCCGGGCCCGTCGGGCAGCGGAAGCGTGAACTGCTCGCCCGCGTAGGTCAGTCGCTCACGGGCCAGCGCCTTGCGGACGATCTCGACGTATTCGCGAGTGCGCGCGAGCTGGTGCCCGAAGCGCTGGCCGTGCCAGCCCTCGGCCACCTGAGGCCCCGACGTACCGAGTCCCAGGGAAAACCGGCCTCCCGACAGGTGGTCGAGGGTCACCGCGGTCATCGCGGTCATCGCGGGCGAGCGCCCGGGGATCTGAAGGATCGCGGCGCCCAGCCGGATCCGCTCGGTCTGGGCGGCAAACCAGGCCAGCGGGGTGGCGGCGTCGGATCCGTAGGCCTCGGCGGTCCAGACCGAGTCGAAGCCGCTCGCCTCGGCCTCGCGTACCAGCTCGATCTGGTCCTCGGCGGTCAGGCCGAGCCCCCAGTAGCCGAGCATCAGGCCCAGCCGCATGCAAGTCTCCCTTCGCTGCTTGTGCGAACAGGCGCGTCTCAGCCCTCGCCGTTGCCCGGACGGATGAACTGGATCTCGGGCACGATGCAGTGGGGCGAGGTGCGTAGGAGAAAGCGAATCGACTCCGCGATGTCGCGCGGCTGGATCATGCGCTCCTTGGGAACCTGGCCCTCGACCCAGTCTGTCATCGCGGTCGCCACGAAGCCGGGGCACAGTGCGGTCACCTGGATGCCGTCGCCCGAGAGCTCCTTGTGCATGGCCTGGCTCAATCCGACCACACCGAACTTGGTGGCGGAGTAGGCCGACAGCCATCCCTGCCCGCGCTTGCCGGCGATCGAGGCGGTGTTCGCGATGAGCGCCTTGCCGTGCTCGGCGCCCGCCTCCTTGAGCATCGGTATGCACTCGCGGGCGACGAGGTAGACGGCGCGCAGGTTGACGTCGAGCTGGAGGTCGAGCTTCTTTGTCTCGGTGTCGGCCACCGCCGATCCGATCCCGATGCCGGCGTTGTTGACGAGCACGTCCAGACGCCCGAAGCGCTCGCGGTGTCCGGCCACGGCGCTCTGGATCTCGTCCTCCTTCGCCATATTGGCGGCCACGGAGTGCACCTCGACGCCCTCGTCGGCGAGCCCACGGGCGGCGTCCTCGAGCTTCTCCGGGCGGCGGGCCGAGAGCGTCACCGCATAGCCGTCCTGTCCGAGAGCCCGGGCGATGGCCAGGCCGATGCCGCTGGAGCCGCCGGTTATGAACGCCGCGCGCGTGTCCGAGTGCATGGCGCGGCAGGCTATGCGAACACAGGGTTAAGGATCGGCTCGGCCGGGCGGGACGCCGTGGACGTTCCTTAGCCTTGGCGGCTCGTGAGCTCGCGACGTGCCATCGCCGCCGTCCTCCTCGCCGGCGTGTTCGTAGTCGGAGGTTGCGGGGGCGACGACTCGCCGGAGGCCGAGCGACGCCCGCCCGAGGCTAGGGCCGGCCAGTTTCCGAGCGCGGCGGGGAAGACGCTCGCCGAGCTGCGCCAGGCGCTTCCGCGGGCCGGGCCGGTTCTCGCCCCCTCCGTCACGCAGTTCACGCCGGGCGACAACCGGTTCGGCTTCGGGCTCTTCACCGCATCGCGCGCCCAGATCGCGAATGCCTCGGCGGCGGTCTACGTGGCTCCGGCCGGCGGTGGAGAGGCCAAGGGCCCATATCTGGCGCGCTGGGAGTCGCTCGAGGTCAAGCCGCAGTTTCGGAGCCAGTCGTCCGCGGCGGATCCCGACGCGGCCAGGTCGGTGTACGTCACGGACATCCCGTTCGACAAGCCCGGGCAGTACAACCTGCTCGGAATCGCGCGCCTGGACGGTCGGTTGCTCGCCGCTACCTCCGCGCTCCCGCAGCTCAACGTCACCCGCGAGGACGCCGTTCCCGGCCCCGGCGAGAAGGCGCCGGTCGTCGACACCCCCACGGAGGCCGACGCCGGGGGCGACATCGAGTCCATCGACACCCGGGTGCCGCCCTCCACCATGCATGAAGAGAATTTCGCCGATGCCGTGGGGAAGAAGCCCGTCGTGCTGGTCTTCGCCACGCCGCGGCTGTGCCAGAGCCGGGTCTGCGGTCCCGTGGTCGACGTGGCTGAGCAGCTCAAGGCCGACTACGGCGACCGGGCCGAGTTCATCCACATGGAGATCTACCGGGACAACGACGTCAACAAGGGCTTTCGTCCGCAGATTGCGGCCTGGCGGCTGCCGACGGAGCCCTGGGTGTTCACGATCGACGGCGCGGGCCGGGTCGCCGCCCGTCTCGAGGGCGCCTACAGCGCAGGCGAGCTCGAGGACGCGATCCAAGAAGCGCTCAGGGGTTGACCGAGAGTGAGTCGGTGGGCGGTCGCCTGTCTGGTGGTCGTGCTGGGCGCCGTTCCGCAGATCGCGCGGGCGGCGCCCGAGCTGCCGCTGGGTCCTCGGTCGCTCGACGAGCGTCGGTCCAGCGCGCAGCTGACGCCCGCGGTGCGTTGGACCCGGATCGTCCGCGAGGGCGGCCCCTGGAGGGTGAACGTGCTGCGCATCGCGCCCGGCGCGGGCGTGACGGTGGCGCCGGCGGGCGGCTCGGTCGGCGTGCGCGCGCGTCCGAGCGCGATCGCCCGGCCGCTGGTGGGAGTCGCGGCCGTCAACGGTGGCTACTTCGCGGCCGACGGCAATCCGGTCGGCGTGCTCGCCCACGCCGGCGCCCTGATCAGCGAGCCCGTGGGCGGGCGCAGCGCGCTGGCGCTGGGCGGCGGGGAGCGTCGGGTGACGGCGCCGCGGTTCGCCGGCTCGGTCACGATCGGCGACGAGACGCGGCTGCTGGACGGCGTCAACCGCCGTCCCGGCAATCGTGCCGGCGTGCGGAGGCCGTGGCGGGGATCGCCCGACGGAGCGGCCCGATGCCGCGACCATCTGCACCGATCCGAGCGAGCTCGTGCTGTTCACGGCGCGTTGGGGCGGCCGCGCGCCCTCCGCCGGGTCTCATGCGGTGGTGCGCGATGGGGTCGTTACCGCGCTGGGCCGCAGGGCCATCCCCGAGGACGGCTTCGTCCTTGCCGCGACGGGGGCGGGCGCCCGCTTTCTGGGCGAAACGGCCGCACTCGGCGCCGACGTGCGTCAGGACCTCGAGCTCGAGGAGCCCTCGCGGCCTCCCGGCGAGCGCATTCACCGAGATCGTCGGTGGCGGTCCGCGGCTGCTGGTTCGTGGGCGCATCCGGGTGCGCGCCGCGGCCGAGGGCTTCTCGCCGATCTCGGCTCCCTGGTTCTACGGTTCGTTCGTGGCCGCCCGACATCCCCGTACGCTGGCGGGCGTGAAAGCGGACGGGACGCTGTTGCTCGTCACGGTCGACGGGCGGCGCGCGGGGTGGAGCGCGGGCGTCACGTTGCCCGAGGCGGCGCGCGTGATGCGCGCGCTCGGCGCCCGTGACGCCCTCAACCTCGACGGCGGCGGTTCGACCGCGATGACCGTGCGCGGCAGGGTCGTCAGCCGGCCCTCCGACGCGAGCGGCGAGCGGCCGGTGAGCGACGCCCTGGTGGTGCTGCCTTGATCGGGGCGGCGATCGCGGCGGCGGCGATTTCCGTCGGCGGCTGGGGGGCGGGGTTCGCGCAGCCCGAGGCGCGCGCGGTCGTGTGGGCGGTCGGCGACGGGGCGGACGGCAGCCCGGTGGCGCGACGCATGGCCCGCCGCATTGAGCGCGACGACCCCGACGCCGTCCTCTACCTCGGCGACGTCTACCCCAGCGGCAGCGCCGCGGACTACGCTCGCAACTACGACCCCATCTACGGGGCGCTGGCGCCGATCACCTGGCCGACCGCCGGCAACCACGAGTGGGCGAACCGCGCGGCCGGCTACCTGCCCTACTGGCGCCGCTATGGCCGCGCGAAGCCGTGGTATCGGTTCGCGCTGGGCGGCTGGGAGCTGATCGACCTGAACTCCCAAGAGCCGCATGGGGCCGGCTCGCGCCAGCTGCGCTGGCTCGGTCGCGTAGCTGGGGAGAGAGGACACCACCTGCCGGCTCGCCTTCTGGCACCGCCCGCGCTTCAGCGCCGGGAGCGTCCACGGCGACGCGCGCGACATCGCGCCGTTCTGGCAGGCGCTGCGCGGACGAGCGCGGCTCGTGGTCAACGGGCACGAGCACGTGCTCACGCGCTTTCGCCGGCGCGCCGGCCTCACCGAGTACGTCTCCGGAGCCGGCGGGAGCGTCCGCTACGGCCTTCGTAGCGACAGAAGGGTGGCCTTCGCGCGCTCGGACCGCACTGGGGCGCTGCGGATGGTCCTCGAGCCAGGTGCGGCCCGGCTGCGAGTTCCGCGACGTGTCGGGAGAGGTGCTCGACAGAAGCCGAGCGAGCTGCCGGCCGGCGCCGTCCTAGGCCGCCGTCGGCTCCCGGCTGGGTTCGGTGGCCTCCGGGGCGCCCTCGGGCTCCCCCGCAGCCGCCTCGGGCTCGGCCCCGGGTGGCGCGACGGGGCGCATGACGAGCAGGGTGGTGAGCGCGCCTACCAGCGCGAAGGCGGCCCCGACCAGGAAGGCCGCGTGGTAGCCGCCGGTGAGCGCCACGAGCGGTCCATCCCCGGCCTCACGCAGAGTCCCGGTCCGCGAGTCCGCCAGGCTGACGAGCACGGCGAGCCCGATCGCGCCGCCCATCATGAACGCCGTGTTGACGAGCCCGGAGGCGAGGCCGGCGTCGCTCGGCGGGACCTCGCCCATGGCGGCGAGCAGCAGCGGATTGAAGGTGATGCCCCCTCCGATTCCCATCACGATCATGCCCGGCAGGACGTCGACGACGTAGTTCGCGTCGGCGGGCGCCCGCGCGAACAGGACGAGACCGAAGGCGAACATGAGAAGACCCCCGACGAGCGGCGGCTTGATCCCGAAGCGCATGACCAGCCGATCGGAGAGCGCGATCGAGCATGCTCCCCACACCAGCGTGGCCGGCAGGAACCCGAGGCCGACCTCGAGCGGGCTGTAGCCGAGCACGAGCTGCAGGTACAGAGCCGCGAGGAAGAACCACCCGAACATCGCGGCCGCCATCAGAATGCCGACCACGTTCGCGGTCGAGACGTTGCGAAGCCGGAAGAGGCCGAGCGGCATCAGCGGGGAGCGGACCCGGGACTCGATCACCAGGAAGAGGATGAGCAGGGCCACGGCGAGAGCGAGCAGGCCGAGCGTCTCGCCGGAGGTCCAGCCGTTGTCGTTGCCGTTGACGATCGCGTAGTTGCCGACCATCAGCGAAGCGGTCACGGTCACCGCGCCCGCGATGTCGAGCTGCCCGTCACCGGCGTCGGGGCGATCGGCCGGCAGAAGCCTGAGGGAGAGGACGTAGACGGCGATCCCGATCGGCAGGTTGACGAGGAAGATCCAGTTCCACGCGAATGCGTCGGTGAGGATGCCGCCGAGCAGCACCCCGGCGGTGCCTCCCCCGGAGAGAACGAAGCCGAAGATGCCCATCGCCTTCGCCCGCTCGGCGGGGTCGGTGAACATCGTCATGATCAGCGACAGCGCCACCACCGAGACGATCGCGCCACCGAGGCCCTGCACCGCCCGAGCGCCGACGAGGAATCCCTGCGATCCCGCGAGCCCGCAGGCGAGCGAGGTGACCGTGAACAGCGCCAGGCCGATCAGGAAGATGCGCCGGCGTCCGAAGAGGTCGCCGAGACGGCCGCCGAGCAGCAGAAAACCGCCGAAGGTGAGCAGGTAGGCGTTGACGACCCAGGCCAGCGACGCTTCGGAGAAGCCCAGATCGGCCTGGATGGAGGGCAGGGCGACGTTGACGATCGTCGAGTCGAGGACGATCAGCACGTCGCCCAGGCAGAGCACGTAGAGCGCGAGCCAGCGGCGGCGCCCGTCTAAGGTTGGTTGCGAGGCGTTGATCGCGCACACCATAGGAGTTCAACCGGGCTTGATGTCAAGCCGACCGCCGCAGCGCCCACTCATCTGATCGAATCCCGGACGGACATGCCCGCGACACAGACTGAGAAAGGATCCCGGTTTCGCTCGCTGCACGAGGGCGAGCCGTTCGTGATCCCCAACCCGTGGGACGCGGGCTCGGCCCGGGTGCTTGCGGCGCTCGGGTTCGCGGCCCTGGCCACGACCAGCTCCGGGCTCGCGTTCACGCTCGGGCGCCTCGACGGCAACGTGAGCCTCGAAGAGGTGGTCGAACACGCCCGCTCGCTGGACGAAGCGACCACCCTGCCGGTTTCGGTCGACCTCGAGAACGGATACGGAGAGCAGCCCGAGGCCGCGGCGCGGGCGATCACGAGCGTTGCCGCGGCCGGCGCGGTGGGCGGCTCGATAGAGGACTTCGATCCCGATGGCCGGCTCTACGACCTCGGCCAGGCGGCCGAGCGAGTGGCCGCGGCCAGTGAGGCGGCCGCGGACGTCGGCTTCCCCTTCACCCTCACCGCGCGGGCGGAGAACCACATCCGCGGCAACCCCGACCTCGACGACACGATCGCCCGGCTGCGGGCCTACGAGGCAGCCGGGGCCGATGTCCTGTACGCGCCCGGGCTCGGCACCGCCGAGGAGATCCGAACGATCTGCGAGGCGGTCTCGAAGCCCGTCAACGTCCTCGCTCACGCCGGCCTCTCGGGCAAGGAGATCCTCGACGCGGGGGCGCAGCGGATCAGCGTCGGCGGGGCGCTGACCTGGGCAGCGGTCGGCGCGATGGCCGCCGCCGCGCGCGAGATCCGCGACAGCGGCGATTTCTCCGCGTTCGCCGCGCCGCCCCCGATCGCCGAGTGGCTCGCCGCGGACTCGGAATGAGATCATCGGGTTCGGCGGAGCGGAGAGAGCCCGCCAAGGGCCGGTAGCTCAGCGGTTAGAGCAGCGGACTCATAATCCGTAGGTCGTAGGTTCGATCCCTACCCGGCCCATGTTTGAGAAGCCGCCTGGGATGCGCGTTTCGGCCGGCTCAGCGCTGGACGGAAGGACGGCTCTGCGTTCGGGTGGCAACGAAAGTGGCAATTCAAGAGCCATCGGAAGCCCTGGGAGAAATCGTTGTCCCGAAGCCCCTGAGTAGGCTTGCGGCCGTGCCCTTCACGCTCAGGAACCTTCAGGAGGACCTGGAGGACCTCGGGTCCAGATTCGACGGCGCGCCGGACCTGGAGTTCCGCTTGGCGACCGATGCGCTCGAGCTCGAAGAGTCCGGCCTGAGCTTGCAGCGCGTCCCGCCCGGTTATCGCTTTCCCTACGGCCACACGCACGAGAAGCAGGAGGAGGTGTACCTGGTCGTGCGCGGGAGCGGGCGGATGAAGCTCGACGACGAGATCGTCGAGCTCAAGGAGTGGGATGCGGTGCGCGTCCCCCCCGGTACGTGGCGAGGCTACGAGGCCGGGCCGGAAGGCCTTGAGATCATCGTTATCGGCGCGCCCAGTCTCGGAGAGGCCCGGCGCGACGACGTCGAGGGCCAGCGCGACTGGTGGGCTGACTAGCGCCAGGCCGGCCGCCGGATGTTCGGTCAGAACGTCTTCCATTGCCGCGGACCCCGACGAACCGCTCTCTCACCTAAATCAAGGGCTCAAGCGCATGGTGGCCGCCATCAACCTTGGTGGCAAGGGGGTGGCAACAGACCACCCGGGAACAGCAGAAGACGGCCACTACGCTGCGGGCGCGGATTCCGCTCTGGACAGCCTCAGGCAGGACTAGACGCCAATGGCCGCAAGCCCTCCGGCGGACTCATGATCCGTAGGTCGTAGGGTCCGATCCCTACCCGGCCCACCTCATGAAAGGCCCCGTCATAGCGCGAATCGACTCTACGAGGCGGTCGCCGTCTCTCCACCGTTGACGGTGCAGCACGACCATCTGTCACTGATCGGCGAGTCGCTCGCGCACGCGTTCGACGCTCCGCCGAGGCCGATGGCGAGAACCCGTTGACTCTTTCGCACAAGGCGCGTCGGCTCGTTCTGAGAACATCCAGTACTAACCGGCCGCGCGTTCGATGACGGTTCTGTTAAGCGGGGGGCCCTGACGGGGCTGTTAACGGTTACGGTAGCGGCGCCGTCACCGCTCGGTCTCGGCACCCGGAGGAGAGAAGAAGGAGCAGACATATGGGGCTCGGGATCAACACCTTGAGCAGGCTCTTCGCAATCGCCGTCGCCGCGCTTCTTGCATCGCTGGCTATGGCCGCTTGCGGGGGTGACGACGACGACGAGAGCGGGGGCGAGGCCGAGAGCGGGGAGCCGATCGTCGTGGGGATCTCGGCGGCGAAGAGTGGTGCGTTGGAGCCCTATGACCGGCAGGGCGCCCAGATGCTGCAGATGCGCCTCGAGGAGATCAACAAAGAGGGCGGCGTCCTAGGCGGCCGTAAGTTCCAGGTCAAGTGGCTCGACACCGAGTCGGACCGCCCACGAGCGGGAACAAACGCCCGGCAGCTGATCGACGAGGGCGCGGACGTGATCATCGCGACCTGCGACTTCGACTTCGCCTTCCCCGCCCTTCAGGCCGCCATGGAGTCCGAGGTCCTCGGCATGGCGCTCTGTGCCTCCGCGCCGATCGTGGCGAACCCCGACACCGTCGGCCAGACCGGCGGCTCGATGGGCCAGGGGGCAGACGCCGAGGGAGTGGCCATGGCGAACTTCCTGAAGGAGGAGCATCCGGACATGAAGAGCGCGTACATCTTCACGGACACCTTCCTTCAGTACAACAAGGAGACCGCGAGCTACTTCAAGGCCCAGTGGCAGAAGCTCGGCGGGGAGATCTGCGGCGAGGACGACTTCGTCGGCGACGAGACGCTCAACCTCGCCCCGCACATCACCCGCCTCCGCGGCGTGGTGGACCAGTGCGACGTGATCTACGTCGGCTCGATCGTGCCCGCTGGAGCCCAGCTCGTCCGGGCGGCCCGAGAGGCGGGCATCGACACGACCTTCGCCACGAATGTCGCGGTGAACGGAACGACCGTTGGGGAGATCGCGGGAGGCGTGTCGGGTCTGTACGCAATGTCCCACACATGCCTGCCGTCCTACTGCGACGGAGCGCGTGACGAGATCGTGGACGATCGCTGACAAGTTCGAGAAGCGGTGGGGCTCGGCCCCGGTCGAGAGCTACTCGATCGTGCCCTATGACCTCGGCACCGCGATCGCCGCGGCGATCGACAAGGCCGGCAGCACCGAAGGCACGGAGGTGGCCGACGCGCTGTTCAACCAGGGCATCGTGATCGAGACCGTTGTCCCGCCGGGGCGCAAGCAGTTCACCACGGAGTGCCACCGGCCGCAGCCGGCGGAGTTCAGCATCGAGCTATGGGAGGACGGCCAGGCCAAGCAGGTCGGGACCGCCCCGGTCGATTCGATTCCGAAGACCGGTGACCCGAATACGTGCAGGGAAGTGCCGCCCGTCCCGGAGTAGCTCCAGATGAATAACAGCGGATCGGCCGAAGCGGCGGTCGTCGCGGAGGGCATCAAGGTTCACTACGAGGGGGTCCGGGCCGTCGACGGCGTCGACCTTAGCCTGAGTGAGGGCAGGATCATGGGGCTCATCGGTCCCAACGGGGCCGGAAAAACCACGCTCCTGAACGCGCTCTCGGGGTTCGCGTCGCTCACCGACGGCAGCGTCGCCGTCGCGGGCCAGGACGTCACGCGGTCGCCGCCACACCGCCTGCTTTCATATGGGCTGGTCCGTACGTTCCAGGAGGTCGCGACGTTCCCGGCGCTCACGGTCTACGAGAACGTCGAGCTCGGCGCGCTCGGGGCGGGTCTCTCGCGCCGCCACGCACGGCAGCGCTGTGCCGAGCTTCTGCGTGTTTTCCACCTCGGCGACTGGGCGGAAGCCGCGGCGTCGGTCCTTCCGCATGGCCAGGAGCGGCGACTGGGCATCGCGCGTGCGGTCGCGGGCCGACCCCGCTTTCTGCTGCTCGACGAACCCGCTGCCGGCATGGACGACGCCGAGAGTCTCGAGCTTGCTGACACCATCGTCGAGCTACGCGACGAGTACGGCTGCGGCGTGCTGCTCGTCGAGCACGACATGCGCGTGATCTTCCGCATCTGCGAGAACATCCAGGTGCTCAACTTCGGTAAGACAATGGCGCTCGGCCCGCCCGAGGAGATCCGCACCGACCGTCAGGTCATAGCGGCGTATCTCGGCGAGGCGGGCGCAGCAGAGATGGCGAGGGAATTCGGGGAGCAGCGTGCTCAGGATTGAGGATCTCACGGTCGCGTACGGTCGCGTCAGAGCCGTCACCGGACTCTCGATGAACGTCGAGGAGGGCGAGTTCGTGGGTCTCGTGGGCCATAACGGCGCCGGGAAGACGAGCACTCTCATGACCATTGTCGGCACGCAGCGACCGGCCGAGGGCAGCATCAGCTACGAGGGACAGGACATCGCCCGACGCTCCCCCGACGACATCCTGCGGATGGGGATCTCGCTGGTGCCCGAGGGACGCCGCATCTTCGCCCGCCTCACTGTGGGAGAGAACGTCCGGATCGGCGGGCACTCCCGGAGTGACCGCGCCGCCGTCGCCAAGGACCTCGAGCAGCTGCGCGAACGGTTCCCGGTACTGGCAGAGAAGTGGGACAGGTCGGGCGGCGAGCTGTCGGGCGGCGAGCAGCAGCAGCTGGCGATCGCGCGCGCGCTCGCCAGCGGCCCGAAGCTGCTCTTGCTCGACGAGCCGACGCTGGGTCTGGCGCCGTTGATGGTCGACCGGGTCTTCGAGATCCTCGAGGACCTTCACGCGGAGGGCAGAACCATCCTCCTGGTCGAGCAGAACGCGAAGCGCACGATCGAGGCCGCCGACCGCACCTACGTGATGCGCAGCGGCGGCCAGATCCAATTCCAGGGGACCTCCAGTGAGCTCTCGGAGATGAGCGACTTCGAAGCCGCCTACATCGGCATGGCGGAAGACGGCGCGCGGTGATCGGGGCCATCGACCTCCAGGTCGGGGTGGACGCGGTCTCGTTCGGCGCGCTCTTCGCGGTCATGGCGCTCGGCCTCGCCCTGCTGTTCGGCGTCATGAGGCTGATGAACTTCGCCTACGGCGAGCTGATCATGGTGGGCGGGTACACGATGTACTACACCCGCGACCTCGGGGCGCTCCCGATGATCGTGATCACGATCGTGGTCGTCGTACTCGTGTCGGTGTTGATGGAGTTGATCGCGTTCCGTCCGGTCCGGCATGCCGCGCCGGTTACCCTGCTGATCACCTCGTTCGCAATCAGCTTCGGGCTGCAGCAGGTCGCCTTCATGACCGTCGCGAAGGGGCGGCAGAAGGGCGTGGAGCCGTATCCCTGGTTGACCGACCAGCACCACATTGCCGGGCTGCGCCTCAGCAACCTGGACGTCCTGACGCTGCTCGTCGCCGCGGGTCTGCTGATAGGGATGACGCTGCTACTCAAGCGCACCACGATCGGCGTCCAGCTGCGCGCGTCGACCGAGGACTACCAGATGGCCCAGCTCGTGGGCATCAGGGGCAACCGCGTGATCTCCTTCGCGTTCGCGATCACCGGGCTGCTGGCGGCGGCGGTGTGCATCCTGTTCGTGCTGCGGACCGGCTCGCTGTCGGCCGAGATGGGCGTCACGCCGCTGCTGATCGCGTTCGTGGGCGGCGCGATCGGAGGGCTGGGCAGCCTCACCGGCGCGGCCCTCGGCGGCTTCACGCTCGGCGTGGTGATCAACACCATCCAATCGAGCCTCCCGGTCGACCTCAGCGGCTACACGCTGATGTTCGCCTTCCTGTTCGTGATCGTCGTCCTCGTGATCGCGCCCAACGGCTTGCTCGACCTCACCCGCAAGGTGTGGTCGGCGGCGACAACGCGGTTTGGGGTGTTCGACCGGAGGGCCGCGTGAGATCCGCCCTGGCGCTGGGGAGGCGCTACGTCCGCGCCGCCTGGACCCCGATCGCGCTGTCGGCGCTCATCCTCCTCACCTGGGCGATCATCGAGTACGCCGGGAGCGTGACGTTGGAGGAGGACATCATGCGGCTCTTCCTCTGGATGGTGCTAGTCCTCGCCTGGCAGCTCTTCAGCGGCAACTCGGGCGTCATGTCGTTCGGGCACGTCGCCTTCATGGCCGCCGGCGCCTACTTCTCGGCTCTCTTGACAATGTCTCCGACGCTCAAGGAGACCAGCTTCGCCGACATGCCGCGGTTCCTGGCCTCCTGGATCCACCCGGCCGAGCTGAGTCTGTTCGAGGCGATGCTGGCCGCGGGCGCCCTGGCGGCGGTTCTGGCGGCGATCTTCGGCATCGCGGTCGCACGCCTCTCCGGGATCGCGGCGGCGATCGCCACGCTCGCGATCCTCGTGATCATGAACACGTTCATCGTGCAGACGCCCTCGTTGACCGGGGGATCCGACGTCCTCGTGGGAGTGCCGCGTGAGACGACCCCCGGGTTCGTGGCGATCGCGCTGGTGGTCATCATCTTTGCGGTCTACGCGTTCAAGCAGTCACGCCATGGCCTGCGGTTGCGAGCGAGCCGCGAGAACGAGGACGCCGCCCAATCGGTTGCGGTGAACCTGCGGCTGGAGCGCTACATCGCGTTCGTCATCGCCGGCCTCATCTGCGGGGTGGCCGGCGCGCTGTACGCGCACTACTTTGCCGGCTTCGCCCCGCCCGATTTCTACTTCGAGCTGACGTTCATCGTCGTTGCGATGCTCGTCGTGGGTGGGATGCACAGCGTTGCCGGCGCGGTGGTGGGCACCTATTTCCTCAGCATCGTCTACCTCGTCGCGCGGCGCGGCGAGGTCGACGGCGTTTTCGGGGTCGAGACGCCGAGTGGCACCGCGAACCTCCTCGTGGCGGTCGCCCTGCTGCTCGCACTGATCCTGCGGCCGAGGGGGATCACCGGCGGCGGGGAGGTGCCTTGGCCGGGGGCGCTACGTCAGGGGGGGCCTGTGGCCGCGTCCGCCGCCGGTACGGTCCCTGCGGAGGTCAAGGAGGCGATCGCACCCGGGTCATCGCGCCCCGAGACCGGGGTGGCGGCAGGCGGAGATGGGTCCGAGCGGAGCCCGCAACCGCGAAGCACAGACCGGGGCTGACCGCCTGAGGGGCCGGCGACGTGGACCGGCCATGACGGGGGAGAGGATTTTTGTACTGCCTCCGATGCCCATCGAGGTGGGGGGCGAGATAGCATCCCGACGACGAGCCCTGTCCGGAAGCAGGAGCGTCTGTGGAGAAGGAGGAGCGTCGCCCAGTGGGCATTCGTGTAGGCATTGATACGGGCGGCACCTTCACCGACCTCGTCGCCGTCGACGAGTCCAGCGGCGATTGGTACATCGCGAAGGTCCCGTCGACCCCGACGCGACCGGTGGAGGCCATCGCCGCCGTCCTCGAGCAGGCCCAGTTCGACCCGGCCGATGTCTCGTTCATAGTCATCGGAACCACGATCGGCATCAACGCGGTGCTGACTCGTACCGGCGCACGCGTCCTCTACCTGACCACGAAGGGCTTCGAGGACGTGCCGCATATCCAGCGGATCAACCGGAAGAACCATTACGACTTCGTCTGGCGGAAGCCCACCCCGCTGGTGCGAAGGCAGGACTGCCTGGGGGTGGACGAGCGGCTCGACGCCGAGGGCCGGGTGCAACGGCCTGTGCGCCCCGACCAGATCCGCGAGCTGCTTCCGGAGCGTGGAGGCGAGGACATCGCCGTCGCGATCTGCTTCCTGTTCTCGTATCTCAATCCCACCTCCGAGCTCGCGGCCCGCGACGTGATCGCCGAGGCCGATCCCGATCTGCCGGTGTCGCTCTCCCACGAGATCGCTCCGATCTGGCGCGAGTACGAGAGGGGGACGGCGGCCATGCTCGACGCGTACCTGAAGCCCACCTTCGATCGCTACGTGACGGGTGTCGGCGAGGCTATTCGCGGCCAGGGATTCGAATCCAGCTGGTCGCTGCTGAAATCGAACGGCGGCCACGCCGTCTCCTCCGAGGCGCGGGCGCGTCCCGCTCACGTGCTGCTCTCGGGCGTCGCGGGGGGCGCCATCGGAGGCGCCTACTTCACGCGTGCGCACGATGCCCACCGGGGGATCGTCCTCGACATGGGCGGGACCAGCTGCGACGTCTGCCTGATAGTCGACGGCAACCCGCTGTTCTCATCCGAGTTCGAGATCGAGTTCGGCCTCCCCGTCGCCGTGCCAACCGTCAGCACCACGACGATCGGCGCCGGGGGCGGCTCGATCGGGTGGACCGACCCGGGCGGCTTCCTTCAGGTCGGCCCCCAGAGCGCGGGCGCCGACCCCGGTCCAGCATGCTACGCCAAGGGCGGTGCCGACCCCACCCTCACGGATGCCAACCTCGTCCTCGGAAGGCTCAACCCCGACTACTTCCTCGGCGGGGCGCTCAGGCTCGATCCCGAAGCAAGCCGGACCACGCTCGGCCGCCTGACCGACCGGCTCGGCGGGGAGGAGGTCGAAGTCGCCTCCTCCATGGTCCGGATCGCGAACGAGAACATGGCGAACGCGGTGCGGATCGTCACGGTCGAGGAAGGCGTGGACCCGCGCGACCATGCCCTGATCGCGATGGGCGGCGCGGGCCCGACCCACGCGGCCGAGATCGCGGAGGCGATCGGCATGGACCGCGTGATCGTGCCGCTGCATCCGGGACTCACCTCGGCGTTCGGAGCCCTCGCCGCCGAGGTCCGGGTAGACGAGGTGAAGAGCGTCGCTCTCAAGAGCACGACCGTCACGCCGGAGACCGTCCAGGGGCTCTTCCAGGAGATCGAGGACACAGCGGTCGCGAACCTTCGTGCCCAGGGCAGCCCTGACGTTGAGCCTGCGCTCGCGCGCGCGGTCGCGATGCGCTACGAGGGCCAGAACTACGAGCAGGAGGTCCCGGTCCAAGACGGCGAGATCACCGCTGACGTGCTAAGCGAGATCCTCGAGCGCTATCACGAGCTGCACCACGAGTTCTACGGCTACCGGCTTGACGGGCTGCCTGTCGAGCTCGTTCGGCTGACCGTCACCGCAACCGCGGCCGACAAGCAGGAGATCCCGTCGCTCAGCCTCGACGTGCGGGGACAGACGGCGACCACGGAGCCGCCCGGCGCCCGCACCGCGGACGTCTACTTCGGCGACGAGTTTCAGAGCACGCCGGTGGTCGCACGCTCGGAATTCGTTGGCGGCGGCTCGCGGTCGGGCCCCCTGATCGTGGAGTCGATGGACACCACGGTGGTCGTTCCCCCCGGATGGAGCGTGGAGAGCGACCGGACCGGAATCTTGGAGCTGCGCCGTGATCGCGCCGACGGGGCGTCCGAGGCCGCCGCCGGCGCAGCCGTGGCAAGGAGTTAGGTCACCGGAAGGACGATCAGATGGCTACACAACCCGCTACCCGCGCCGGCGAGATTGACCCAGTTCAGCTCGCGATCATGAACAACAGCTTCGTGCACATCTGCCGGGAGATGGGAATCACGATGACCCGGACGGCCTTCTCGCCGATCTTCAACGAGGGCCTGGACTTCTCGTGCGTCCTATTCGACAACCGCGGGAACATGATCGGCCAGGCTGAGTTCTGCCCCGCGCAGCTCGCGGCGAGCCTGTTCATCGTTCGCTGGACCGTTGAGGAGCTCGGCATCGACTCCTTCGAGCCCGGCGACGTCGTGCTCCACAACGATCCCTACCGCGGCGGGGCGCACATTCCCGAGCACTCCGTCATCCGCCCCGTGTTCTATGAGGACGAGCTTTGGGGCTTCGTCGCCAACGTGGGCCACCTGGCGGAGATCGGCGGCAAGGCCGTCGGCAGCTTCGCGGCCGATGCGACCGAGGTCTTTCAGGAGGGACTGCGCATTCCCCCGATCAAGATCGTCAGCCGCGACGAGAACAACCTCGACCTGTGGCGGCTGATCATGGCGAACCACCGTACGCCGCGGAACACGTGGGGCGACATCAACGCGCAGATCGGCTCACTGCGGGTCGCCGAGCGGCGCCTGATCGAGCTGCTCGACCGCTACGGCGCGCAGTTCGTCACACAGGCCGCCGATGAGCTGATGGACTACTCCGAGCGCTGGATGCGCTCCGAGATCGAGGCCATTCCTGACGGCAGGTACGAGTTCACCGACTACATGGAGGACGACGGCGTCGTCGACGAGCCGGTGAAGTTCCACGTGACCGTTACGATTGACCGCGACCGCATGATCGTGGACTGGACCGGGAGCTCGCCCCAGGTGCGAGGACCGATCAACGCCACTTACGGGGTGACCTCGGGGGCCGTCTACAACGCCGTGTTCCACGTGACCGACTCGCGGATCCCCAAGAACAGTGGGGCATACCGCCCAATCCACATCATCGCTCCGCCCGGCACGGTCACGAACGTCGTCTATCCGGGCCCGTCGGTGGGCGGGAACACCGAGACCCATCCGAAGCTGGTGGACATGGTGACAGGCGCACTCGCGCCGGTGATGCGCGACCGGGTCGCTGCCGCCGAGGGAGCCAGCGCCTGCAACTTCCTCTTCGGAGGACTGCACCCGAAGACGGGCGACTACTACGCGAACTACCACCTCGAGGGGTGTGGCTGGGGCGCAAAGGACTACGACGACGGCAACGACGCGACGATTGTGGTCAACGGGAACTGCCGCAATACACCGGTGGAGATTTTCGAGACGCGCTACCCGCTGGAGACGGTCGAGTACTCGCTGATAACGGACTCCGGCGGCGCGGGCCGGCACCGGGGCGGCCTGGGAACGCGCCGCATCATGCGGATCGGCAGGGGGGCCGAAGTCACGGCGAGCGCGCTGTTTGACCGGACGAAGGGCGAGTTTCGCGCGTGGGGTCTCGAGGGGGGGATGCCCGGCGGCTACGGAGCGATCCGTGTCAAGCGCCGGGGCGATACGGAGTTTCGTACGTTCCCGGAGGTCTTTGGCACGGTGTCGGCTTCGAAGTTCACCAACATCGTCCTCACCGAGGGCGACGAGGTGATGCTCGACGCACCGGGCGGTGGCGGCTTCGGCGATCCTCGAGAGCGGGACCGTGAGGCGGTGGCGCGTGACGTGGCGGAGGGCATCGTGAGCCCGGAGGCGGCGCGGGAGCTCTACGGCTGGAGCGGGGAGTAGGTCGGTGGGCCACTGGGAACCGATCGAGACGGAGGTCTGGGACACGGTGATCACGCCGTGCGACTGCTGTGGGCAGGTCGTCGCGAAGCAGCTGTGGGTTGCGGAGGTCGAGGCCGAGCAGCTGCGCTTCTGCAGCGAGCGCTGTGAGGAGCTGTACCGGACTCACGTCGTTCCCCAGCGTCGAACGGCGGCGCCTGCGTGAGCGAGGTGGCTCAGGCGGAGGCTGCATCCGCCGTCCCGGGATTCGAGGCGGGTGCCGCATTCGCCTATGGGCGGTACGTGCCGATCGACGAGGCGCGAATCTCAATCCTGGATACGGGGTTCTCGCGATCCGACGTGACCTATGACGTCGTCGCCGTGTGGGGCGGGGTGTTCTTCCGGTTGGAGGACCACCTCCAGCGCTTCGAACGCAGCTGTCGTGAGCTGCGCCTGAAGCTGAAGTACGACCGGGACGAGATCGCGTCGATCCTCATCGAGCTCGTCCGACGGACCGGACTGCGCGCGGCCTACGTGGAGACGATCTGCACGCGAGGCGTGGATCGGACGGGCGTGCGGGATCCACGCAAGTTCGAAAACCAGTTCTTCGCGTACGCGATCCCGTACGTGTGGCTTGTCAATCCGGTCGGTGACACGGCGGGCATGGATGCAGTAATCGCGCGCACGGTGCGTCGAATCCCGTCGATCTCCATCGACCCGACGGTCAAGAACTTCCACTGGGGGGACCTCACCAGGGGGCTGTACGAGGCGTACGATCGGGGCGCGCGCTATCCGGTCCTCCTCGATCACGACGGCAACGTGACTGAGGGCGCCGGCTACAACGTATTCGCCCTCGTCGACGGTAGCCTCCTCACGCCTTCGTCGGGCACGTTGGAGGGCATAACCCGCCGCACGATCCTCGAGCTGGCGGAGCGTGAGGGCATTCCCGCTGAGTCAGTACCCCTCTCAGAGGAGGCGTTCAGGAGCGGAGCGGAGCTCTTCGCGACATCGACCGCGGGCGGTGTCATGCCCATCGTCTCGCTCGACGGCGAGGCGGTCGGCGACGGCACCGCCGGTCCGGTTACCCGACGGCTTCGCGAGCTCTACTGGCAGGCACATGAGGATCCGAGGTACATCACCCGGGTCGACTACTCGGGGTAAGCGGGGATGAACGCCGTCGTCGGCGAACAGCCGGGCATCAATGCCGACCGGCTCGCGGCCGTCGCCTCGGCCATACTCCGTTCGGTCGGGGTCCCAGAGGCGGATGCCCGGCTCGTCGCGGACAGCCTGGTGGACGCCGACCTGCGGGGCATTCACTCGCACGGCGTCAGCCGCCTCGGCATTTACGTCGAGCGCCTGCGCATGGGGGGCAATCGGCCCGAGGGAGAGCCCGATCTCGTCAGTGAAGCTCCGTCGTTAGCGGTGCTCGACGCGAAGGACCTCCTGGCTCAGGTGGCGAGCGCGAGAGCGGTGGAACTCGCTGCCCAGAAGGCGAAGGTGACCGGCTGCGCCGCGGTGTGCGTTCGAGGCGCTTCCCACTTCGGCGCGGCCGGCTACTGGGCGCGGCTGATTGCGGAGCAGGGAATGCTGGGCATGGCGAGCACGAACACGACGCCGGTGATGGCGGCGTGGGGCGGGTCCACCACGGCCATCGGCTCGAATCCGCTTGCCATGGCGTTCCCCTCGTCAGGGGATGCCCCGGTCGTCGTGGACATGGCCACCAGCGAGACGACGTGGGGGGCACTGCTGCGGGCAGAGGCGACCGGCGCTCCAATCCCCGACACCTGGGCGCTCGGTCCGGACGGAAGCCCCACGACCTCCGCGGTCGAGGCCGTGGCGGCCGGAAGGCTGCTGCCATTCGGCCGTCACAAGGGCTACGCGCTCGCGGTCGGCGTCGAGCTGCTGACGGGAGCGCTCGCCGCGGCGAATTGCCTCTCGCAGGTCGCCCATTTGTACATGGAGCCCGAGAAGCCGATGGGGGCCGGGCTCTTCTTCCTCGCTGTGGACCCAATGACGACGCCCGGCCACAATGGCCGCAGCTTCGCCGAGAAGGTGCATGATGTGCAACGGACCCTGAACGCGTTGCCGTCCCGGGATGCCGCAGGTAGGGTGCTCTGGCCCGGTCAGCTCGAGGCGGAGCGGGCTGCCCGCGCGCGCACGGAAGGTGTGCCGCTCCTGCCAACGGTCATCGGTGAGCTGCGCGATCTTGGGCACGAGCTGGGCGTGCCCGGGAGCTTCCTCGTGGCGCTCGACGATCGAGGCGGCCCCGCCCGAGCCGGCGACTGAGCGGAGGTGAAATGAGCCCCGACCACGAACCCAAGCCCCCCGCAACTGCGCGGCCGGCCGTCGCCCTGCTCGGCACCGGGACGATGGGCGCGCCCATGGCGCGCAATCTAGCTCGGCCCGGGCTGCCGGTGGTGGCCTGGAACCGCACGCAGGGCAAGGCAGAGGCTCTCGTCGCCGACGGGGTGCGAACCGCAGCCGCGCCCGCGGCCGCCGCCGCGGAGGCGGACGTGCTGGTCACGATGCTCGCCGACGGCTCGGCGATCGAAGCGGTGCTGAGTGGACCGGACGGCGCCCTTAGCGCGCTCCCCGACGGTGCGATCTGGATCCAGATGAGCACCGTCGGCGTGCCGGCGGCCGACCGCCTCGCGGCGCTCGCCGCCGATCGCGGGGTCACCTTCGTGGACGCGCCGGTCCTCGGATCCTACGAGCCCGCCGAGCGCGGCGAGCTGATCATCCTGGCTTCCGGCCCGGACGAGGTGCGTGACCGCTGCGCACCGGTGTTCGATGCGGTGGGCGCCCGAACCGTCTGGCTCGGGCCGGCGGGGCTGGGCAGCCGGCTCAAGGTTGTGGTGAACGCGTGGCTGATGTCGACGACCGCCGCGCTCGCGGAGACCATCGCGCTCGCCGAGACGCTGGACGTCGATCCCGCTTTGTTCCTCGACGTCACGGACCGGGGTGCGATCGGCGCCCTTTACACCGAGCTGAACGGGCCGGCGATGGCCAAGCGCGCGTTCCCGCTGAACTTCCCCTTGGAGCTCGCGACTAAGGACGCGGCACTCGCCCTGGAGGCGGCCGGCGAAACCGCCGACCTGCGGGTGTTCGAGGCCACGCACGCACAGTTCGCGCGCGCCAAGGAGCTGGGGCACGGCAGGCGCGACTGGGCGGCCGTGATCTGCGCGGTGGTGGGCGAGCGATCGTCCCGGGGAGCCCCGCCCTAGTCGTCGGCGGCAGAATCCGTCTCGCCGTGGTGCTCCGCGACCAAGCCGTGCTCGAAGCAGCGCGCCACGTAGCCGACGGGGTCCACCTGCACGCGCAGCTTGCGCCCGCAGCGGGTGCAGAACCGCGGCGGATCGAAGGGCCTGCGGCAGCCCTCGCAGACCTCCGTCGGCCGTCCGCATCCGTTGCAGTACACGGTCTAGATCGCCTTCGACAGCGCCCCGATCGGCATACGAAGGTCGTCGAGCATCTGTAGGTCCTCTCTAGGCTCCCGCCCCAGCGTCGTTAGGTAGTTCCCAACGATGATCGCGTTGATCCCCGCGGTCATCCCGAGCGCCTGCAGCTCGCGCAGGGTGATCTCCCGGCCGCCGGCGTAGCGCAGGATCACGTCCGGCAGCGCAAGCCGGAATAGCGAGATCCAGCGGATAGCTTCCAGTGGCTCGACCAGCGGGCGGTTCCCGAGCGGCGTGCCGGGACGCGGGTCGAGGAAATTGATCGGGATCTCGGCCGGCTGGACGTCGCGCAGCTGACCGATCAGCTCGATGCGCTGGCCCTTGCTCTCGCCCATCCCCAGCAGCGCCCCGCAGCAGAGCTCCATCCCCACCTCCCGCACGAGCTGGCACGTCTCGTAGCGCTCCTCCCAGGTGTGGGTGGTCACGATCTCACCGAAGAAGGAGCGCGCCGTTTCGAGGTTGTGGTTGTAGCGGTGGACGCCGCCGTCGGCGAGTCGCTCGGCCTGCTCCCGCGTCAGGATGCCGAGGCTCGCTGCGACGTTGAGACCGGTCTCCCGCCGGATCAGCTCCGTTGCCTCCAGCGTCCGGTCGATCAGCTCGTTCGTCGGCCCGCGCACCGCGGCGACGATGCAGAACTCCGCAGCGCCGAGCGCCGCCGTGTCCCGAGCGGCGGCGAGGATCTCCTCGGGCTCCAGGATCGCCGTCGGGACCACCGGCGACGCGTAGCGGCTCGATTGCGAGCAGAAGCTGCAGTCCTCGGGGCACCCGCTGGTCTTCGCCGAGAGAATCCCCTCCACCTCTACAGTCGGGCCGCAGTAGGCCAGCCGCACGTCATGGGCAAGGGCGGCGAGCGAGGGCACGCTTTCCTCCGGCAGACTTGCGAGGCCCTGAAGCTCGGCGACCTCGAGGTGGCGGCCTTCGCCGAGGACGGCGCCGCGGGCACGCCTCAGATCCTCGCGCGGCGACGATGCCCTGACGCTCATGCCCGCAGGTTACTGCGCGAGATCCAGGCCGCTCCCCTTTGTGGCAGGCTGTGACGCCTCATGGCTGAGGACCAGGTGGTGCCGTTCCCGTCGGTCGACTGGAAAGACGACGTTCCGGGCATTCGCGCGCGCGAAAAGGTGATCGACGGACGGCGGTGGGCAATCGTCGCCTACGAGCCCGGGGCCATGCGTCAGGAGTGGTGCCGAGACGGGCATTGGGGGCTCGTGCTCGAGGGCGCGGTGGAGTACGAGTTCGACGACGGCGGCGAGCGGCTCAAGGCCGGTGAGGGCGAGGCCTTCTTCCTCTCGACGGGGCGCGGGCACCGCGGGCGCAACCTCGTCTCCGGCGAGACCCGGCTGTTCCTGATAGACGACCCCGAGTAGCTTTAGCCGAGGAGCTCCGCGAGCGGCTTCACGGCGATCCCCTCGGCGTCGAGACGCTTCTTCACAGTCCGGGCCACGTCGAGGGCGTTGGGCGCGTCGCCGTGAAGGCAGATCGTCGGCGAGTCGACCTCAAGGTCCGACCCGTCGGTCTTCGCCACCTTGCGCTCGCGCGCGACGCGGACCGCCCGCTCCGCGACCTTCTCAGGGTCCCAGGCCTGCTTCACTGCCTCGATGATCAGATTTCCGTCGGCGTCGTAGTCGAGGTCGACGAACGACTCGGTGACGAGCCGAACTCCGTGCGTCTCGACGGCCGCGGCGTGGTCGTCGCGCAGCGCGAGCAGCACGAGCTGGGAGTCGACCTCGCCGATTGCGCGCGCCACCGCCTCCATGAGCTCGGCGTCCTGCGCGCACATCGCGTAGAGGGCGCCGTGGGGCTTCACGTGGGCGAGCCTGCCACCCTCCGCCGCGACGAACGCCGCCAGCGCTCCGATCTGGTACGTGCAGTAGTCGGTCAAGTCAGCGGGCGAGATCTTCATCGCGCGGCGCCCGAAGCCGAGCAGGTCCGGTAGCGCCACGTGGGCTCCGATCTGCAGGCTGTGCTCGACCGCGGAGACGACCGTCCTGCGCATCGCACCGGGGTCCCCGGCGTGGAACCCGCAGGCGATGCTCGCGGAGGAGATAAACGGCATGAGGCTCGCGTCGTCGCCCAGGCTCCAGCGACCGAAGCTCTCCCCCATGTCGACGTTGACATCGATTGCACTCAGCGCGTTCATCGCATGTCACTCCTCCCTGTCAAGGTGACCGTGTGCCGGTGCGGCGGCAGGCTGGTCTCGTGACAGAAGCTCCTCCAGGTAGCCGGTGTGGACGTTGCCCGCTCGAACGTGCTCGTCGTCGACCAGGCGCGCGTGCAGCCCGGCGGTCGTCTTGATGCCCTCGATCCGCAGCTCTCCGAGGGCACGGCGGCCACGGAGGAGTGCTTGCTCGCGGGTCGGCGCCCAGACCATCAGCTTGGCGATCAGCGAGTCGTAATACGGGACGACGGTATAGCCCGTGTAGATCGCGGTGTCCACCCGGACGCCCGGCCCGCCGGGCAGTTCGACGACGGCTATTCGACCGGGTGAGGGCCGGAAGTCACCGTCCGGATCCTCGGCGTTGATGCGGAACTCGATGGCGCAGCCGTTGATCCGCACGTCGTCCTGGGTGAATTCAAGCGGCTTCCCGGCCGCGATCAGGAGCTGGGCGCGGACCAGGTCGATCCCGGTGACCATCTCGGTCACGCCGTGCTCGACCTGGAGGCGGGTGTTCATCTCGATGAAGTAGAACTGCTCCTTCCGGTCGACCAGGAACTCCACTGTCCCCGCGCCCCCGTACTCGACCGCGGCCGCCAGCCGCACCGCGGCCGCCGCCATCGCGGCGCGCGTCGGAGGGTGAAGCCCCGGCGACGGAGATTCCTCGAAGACCTTCTGGCGGCGTCGTTGTAGCGAGCACTCGCGCTCATACAGGTGGATCACCTCGCCGTCGCCGCGGCCTACAACCTGGACCTCCACGTGGCGCGCCTCCTCGAGCAGCTTCTCTATGTAGAGCCTGGGGTCGCCGAAGGCCGCCTCCGCTTCGCGGGCGGCTGCCCCGAGCGCCTCGCCAAGCTCCTCGGCGTGGTGCGCGACCCTGATGCCGCGGCCTCCACCGCCGGCGGCCGCCTTTATCAGCACGGGATAGCCGACCTCCTCGGCGGTGCTCAGCGCTGCGCCGCCCGCCCCGGAAGCATCGCCGCCGGGGATCACGGGGACGTCCGCCTCGCGAGCGAGGCCGCGCGCGGCGGCCTTGTCGCCCATCGCGGCGATCGCACTGGCGGAGGGGCCGACGAACGTGATCCCTGCGGCGGCGCAGGCCTCGGCGAACCGGGCGCTCTCCGAGAGGAACCCGTAGCCCGGGTGAATTGCGTCGGCCCCGGACTCCCGCGCCGCGGTGATCAGCCTCTCGACGTTCAGGTACGAGTGTCGGGCGTGCGCCTTGCCGATCGGCACCGCCTCGTCGGCCTCCCGGACATGCAAGGCGGCCTCGTCGGCCTCGGAGTACACCGCCACCGTCGGCAGATCGAGCTCCCGGCAGGCGCGGACGACGCGCCGAGCGATCTCGCCGCGGTTCGCGATCAGAACCTTCCTCATCGCGCGGCTGCCCCCTCGGCCCGCATCACTCGTCGGTCAGCGCGGCTATGTCCTGCCCCGCCTCGACGGGGTCCTCGTTCTCGACGAGGAAGCTGGCGATTACCCCGTCGCGGTCGGCCATGACCTCGTTGAAACTCTTCATCACCTCGACGAGCCCGATCACCTGTCCGTTCGTGATTCGGTCACCCTCGTTCGCGTACGGCTCCTCGTCGGGGCTCGGCCGTCGATAGAAGGTCCCCGGAACGGGCGCCTTGATCGTCGTGTTGTCGGGCATCTGCGCTCCTCTCGTCTCCCTGTGAACGGGTTGCCACGCCGTCGCGCCCGCCTACCTATACCATGGGCGCGCCGACGCTCCGGGTTACACAGTGGTCGACCTTCCGACGAGAGATCGATGAGCACCCCGATCGCGGATCGAACGCCGGCCGCGGACGGCAAGCCGAGCATCGTGTACCGCCACGCCGGCGAGCGTGCGATGCTGATCGAGTACGGCGAGATGGATCTCGACCTGACGCTCAACTTCTTCGTCCTCGCCGTCGACAAGGCGCTTCGCGAGCGCGAGGTGGGGGGTGTCCTCGAGGTGGCGCCCGGCTTTCGCTCGATCCTCGTGCGTTACGAGCCCGACAGCCTCTCCGCCGCTGAGCTGCTCGGGCAGGTCCGGACGCTCCACGAGGAGCTTCCTGCCGAGCACGACATCGAGATCCCGAGCCGGCGCATCCGGCTCCCCGTCGCTCTCGATGACTCGCAGACGCGCAAGGCGGTCAAGCGCTACATCGATGGCATCCGCGGCGACGCCCCCAACTGCGAGGGGGGAAACAACATCGACTACATCGTTAGGTACAACGGGCTCTCGAGCCGCGATGAGCTGTGGGCCTCGGTGATCGGCACCGAACAGTGGAACGGCTTCGTCGGCTTCTTCCCCGGGCTTCCCTTCATGTTCCCCATGGACCCGCGCTACATCGTCTCGGTACCGAAGTACAACCCTACGCGCACGTGGACGGCCGAGGGCACCCTTGGTCTGGGCGGGCCCTGTTTCGCGATCTACCCGGTCGAGTCCCCGGGTGGATACCAGCTCCTCGGCCGGACCATTCGAATCTTCGACCTCGAGCGCCGGAACGCGGGCTTCGGAGATAGCCCGTTCCTGCTCCGCCCGGGGGATCGAGTCAGCTTCTACCAGGTCGAGGAGGATGAGCTCCTGGCCGACTGGGAGAAGATCGAGGCCGGCGAATACATCTACGACATCGAGGACAGCCCATTCGACGTCGGCGCCTACCTGGAGTGGCTCCCAGAGGTCGCCGACGCCGCGGCGGAGCGGCGCCAAAAGGCCGAGGCCGCGTGGGCAGCGACACCGGTTCCCTAGGGCGGTGGTGCAGATGGCGGAGACGTCGACAAGAGCGATCGAGGTGCTCGAGGGAGGGATCGCGACGACGGTCCAGGACTACCCCGGACGCGTCGGGATGATGAGCCAGGGACTCTTCCCCGCCGGCCCGATGGACCACTTCGCCTTCCGCGCCGCGAACCTACTCGTTGGCAATCCGGCGGGGACGGCGGCGCTCGAGGTGACGCTCGGGGGCCTTGGGCTTAGATTCGAAGGCGACGCGGCGGTGGCCGTCTGCGGCGCCGAGGCCGAGGTGACCCTCGACGGCGAACCACTGCCGCTCTGGGAGAGCCGCCCGGTGGGCTCCGGCGGGGAGCTAGTGATCGGGATCTCGCAGGGGCCCGGGTTCCGGCAGTACGTCGCCGTCTCCGGGGGCATAGACGTACCGCCCTTCTTCGGCTCTCGCTCCACCTACACGATGGGCGCCCTGGGCGGCCACGAGGGCCGGGCGCTCCAGGCGGGCGACCGGCTCCCGCTCGGCGAGGCTGCCGAGCCCGACGCTCCCCAGCGGTTCAAGCAGGACCTGCGCCCCTCCTACACGCGCGAGTGGGAGATCGAGACCGTGCGCGGGCCGCAGGCCTCGCCGGACTTCCTCACCGAGGAGGACATGGAGGAGTTCTTCACCCGGACCTGGCCGGTGGACAAGAACTCGAACCGCACCGGGATCCGCCTCGCCTCGCACAAGTTCAAGTGGGCGCGCGAGGGCGGCGGTATCTCGGGCGGTCACCCGTCGAACATCCTCGACAACAGCTACCCCCTGGGGGCGATCAACATCAACGGCGACCTGCCGGTGATCCTCGCCCATGACGGCCCAACCGCCGGCGGCTTCGTCGTCGCCGGAACGATCGCCCACGTGGGCCTGTGGAAGCTCGGCCAGCTCCGCCCGGTCGGCGACACCCTGCGCTTCCGTGAGCTGACGGTCGACGAGGCGGTCGAGCAGGACCGCGAGCTCGACGCCCGACTCAGCGAGTCGAGCCTTGAGGGCGCCTAGGCCCGGGCCTGGTGAGCTCCGCCGACTGGACCCGCCGCGACGCGGCCGTCGTCTGGCACGGCTTCACCCAGATGGCGAGCTTCCCCGGCGATCTGCCCGTGATCGTCGAGCGCGCCGAGGGACGCGAGCTGATCGACGTCGAGGGCCGTCGTTACCTGGACGCTATCTCATCGCTGTGGGTCACCACCCTCGGTCACCGCGTGAGCGAGCTCGACGCCGCACTGGTGGAGCAGCTGGGACGGGTGGCCCACTCGACGATGCTCGGCAACGGCAACCGGATCGTGATCGAGCTCGCCGAGGCGCTGGCGGAGGTGGTGCCCGTCGACGGCCCCCACTTCCTGTTCGCCTCGGACGGCGCTGCCGCGCTGGAGCAAGGCCTCAAGATCGCCTTCCAGTATTGGTCGAACCTCGGCGTCTCGGGGCGCACCTGTTACCTCGGGTTCGGCGACGCCTACCACGGCGACACGGTCGGGTCGCTCTCGCTCGGTGACGGCGGCTTCGGCGCCGAGCTGTTCCATCCGCTGCGCTTTCCGGTGCTGCGCGCGCCGGGCTTTGAGGACCCCGGCTGCCTCGACGCCGCGGCACGCCTCGTGCGTGAGCACCGCGACGAGCTCGCCGCCGCGGTCGTCGAGCCGCTCGTTCAGGGCGCCGCCGGCATGCGGATCGCGCCGCCCGAGTCCTTTCGGGCCCTTCGTGAGGCCTGCAATGAGACGGGCGTGCTGCTGATCTGCGATGAGGTCGCGACCGGCTTCGGGCGCACCGGCGCACTTTTCGCCAGCGAGCGCTGCGGCCTGACGCCCGACATCCTCTGTCTGGGCAAGGGCCTCACCGGCGGATATCTGCCGATGTCGGCGACCGTCGCGAGCGACGACGTGTACCGCGCCTTCCTCGGCGAGGATCTCGGACCGCAGACCTTCTACCACGGTCACTCCTACGGGGGAAACGCTCTAGCCGCCGCGGTGGCGCTCCGCCATCTGCAGCTCCTGGAAGAGCGCGATGTGCTTAGGAACGTGCGCGCCCGCTCGACCGAGCTGCGGAGGTTGCTCGTCGAGCGGATCGAGCCGCTGGGCCCGGTGCGCGAGGTTCGCCTCGAGGGCCTGATGGGGGGCGTCGAGCTCCACGCCGCGGAGGGAGAGCGTCGCGCGCGCGAGGTTTGCAAGGCGGCTGTCGCGCGGGGGCTCCTGGTGCGCTCGCTGGGCGACGTGATAGTGCTGATGCCGCCCCTTACCGTCACCGGCGCCGAGCTGCGACGAATCGTCGACCTGCTCGTCGAGGCGATCGAGGAGACGATAGCCCCATGAGCCGGACCAGCACAGAGCTGAGTGGCGGCGCGGGGGCCACGCGCGTGGGCTCTCGCACGGCGGGGAGCTGGAGAGCGTGGGCCGAGTCAGAGGGTCAGGCGATCCAGGAGGCCGGTCAGTGGCGGACGGTGCGGGACTTCGACGCCGATGGGCCCGTGGGGCGGCTGGCTCCCAGCGGCCGGCGGGTCGTCGCCTTTGCCTCGAATGACTACCTCGGCCTGACCCGACACCAGCAGGTGCTCGCGTCGGCGCGGGCGGCGCTCGATCGCTGGGGCGCCGGGGCGGGCGCGGCGCGGCTGATCGTCGGGTCGCGCCCGGTGCACTCGGAGCTCGAGGCCGAGCTCGCCGGCTGGAAGGGTACCGAGCAGGCGCTCCTCTTCCCGACCGGCTTCGCCGCCAACCTGGCCGTCCTCGCGACCTTCGGGACGCCTGACGCGGTGATCTGTTCCGACGAGCTGAACCACGCCTCGATCATCGACGGGTGCCGGCTCGCGCCCGCCCGGGTCGAGGTCTACCCCCACCGCGACACGTCGGCGCTCGCGGCGATCCTACATCGCGCCGAGCGAGCGATTGTCGTGAGCGAGACCGTGTTCTCAATGGACGGCGACCTCGCCCCCGTCGACCACCTGGTGCGTCTATGCGCCCGGCACGGGGCGCTGCTGGTACTCGACGAGGCGCACGCCGTGCTCGGTCCGGACCCCGAGCTCGCGGGCGCGGACGCCCTCCGCGTGGGGACCCTCTCCAAGGCGCTCGGCGCGCTTGGCGGCTACGTAGCCGGCCCCGCGCCGCTGATCGAGCTGTTGCGAAATCGCGCCCGCTCGTTCATCTTCACCACCGCCTCGCCGCCGGCCGTCGCGGCCGCGGCGCTGGCGGCGCTGCGCATCGTGCAGTCCGCCGAGGGGGACTCGCTCCGCGATCGGCTGCGCTACCTGGTGGATGGCCTCCGTCCCGGCCACCCGTCGCCGATCCTGCCAGTGCTCGTCGGAGAGGCGGATCGGGCGCTCCAGGTCTCTTCGGCCCTGCTCGAAAAGGGGTTCTTGGTGCCTGCCATCCGGCCGCCCACGGTTCCGCCGGGGACCTCGCGGCTACGGGTCACCGTGTCCGCGGCGCACACGGAGCGCCAGGTGACGGCTCTGCGCGACGCGCTCCCCGAGATTAGCCATGACTGAGGTGATTGTGCGAAGTCCAAAGCCACGTCGGACTCCTTCGTGCTTCGCATGTGGCGCGCCACGCGGGCGATGCGCCAACATTCGCCCCACACGTTTCAGCGAAGGAGGGTGAGGACGTGGCAGAGGACATCGTCGCAGTAGACGTCGGCGGCACGTTCACGGACATCTGCGTCCTGCGCCGCGACACGGGCGAGCTGCGGGTCGGGAAGGTCCCCTCCACGCCAAATCCGATCGAGGGGGTGATGGCCGGCGTCGGCGCAGCAGGGATCGACCTCTCCAACGTCGCCCTCTTCTCGCACGGCACGACGGTGGCGACGAACGCGTTGATCACCCGCAACTACCCGGCGGCGGCAATGGTCACGACGAAGGGGTTCCGCGACGTGATCGAGATTCGCCGCGGCACCAAGGAGGATCTGTGGGACGCCTACAAGGACGTCGCCCCGCCGCCGATCCGCCGTCGCCATCGTTTCGAGGTCGCCGAGCGCATCGACTATGCCGGCAACGTTCTCGAGCCGCTCGACGAGGAAGGCGCCCGCGAGGTGGCACGCCTGCTGAGGCGCCACAGCGTGGAGGCCGTGGCGGTGTGCTTCGTCAACTCCTACGCCAATCCGGCGAACGAGCAGCGCATGCGAGAGATCCTCGAGGAGGAGCTCGACGGCACGCTCATCACGACGTCGAGCGACGTGCTTCCGGAGATGTTCGAGCACGAGCGGTTCTCCACCACGATCGCCAACGCCGTTCTGCAGCCCTTGGTGGGGCGTTACGTCCGCGACCTCGAAAGCGAGCTGCGCTCCGGCGGCTACGAGGGCGACCTCGTGATCCTGCACTCCGGCGGCGGCGTGATGACCCCGGAGACCGCGGACCGCTGGGCGGTGCGCCTCGCCGCCTCGGGAATCGCCGCGGGGGCGATCGCCAGCCGCCACATCGGACAGCTCTGCGGGTTCGAGAACACGATCGGGTTCGACATGGGCGGAACCAGCACCGACATCTCGCTGGTCTACGAGGGCGAGGCCCGGACCACCAACGAGTGGTCGGTGCAGTACGGCTACCCGATCCGCTTCCCCAGCATCGAGGTGCTGACGATCGGCGCCGGCGGCGGGTCGCTGGCCTGGATCGACGACGCGGGGTCACTCCGCAACGGGCCGCAGTCGGCGGGCGCCGACCCGGGGCCCGCCTGCTACGGGCACGGTGGCACCGAGCCCACCAACACCGACGCGAACCTCGTCCTCGGTCGGCTCGGGACCGAGCTGATCGCCGGCGCCATGACCCTCGACAGACACAAGGCCGAGGAGGCGCTGAGCACGCGGCTCTCCGAGCCGCTGGGGCTGGGGCTCACCGAGGCCGCCGAGGCCGTGATCGCGGTGGCGAACGCCAACATGGCCGACGCCGTCCGGCTGATCTCGGTGCGCCGCGGCTACGACCCGCGGGAGTTCGCTCTGGTCTGCTTTGGGGGCGCCGGGCCGCTGCACGGCGCCGCGCTCGCCCGCGAGCTCGCACTCCCGACCGTGCTGGTGCCGCCGAATCCAGGGACCACCTCTGCCCTCGGCTGCTTGCTGGTCGACATCCGCCACGACTTCTTCACGCTCCTCCTGGGCACAGCCGACGACATCGACCCGGCGGAGGTGGAGCGCGAGTTCGCGCAGCTCGAGCAGCGGGCCATGGAGCGTATGCGGGCCGAGGGGGTAGCCTCGGAGAAGGTCGAGCTTCAGCGCACGATCGACATGCGCTACGCGGGGCAGTGGCGCTCCATCGCCGTTCCCGTCGACGGCGAGGTCACATCGCTCCAGGACCTCGCGCGTACCTTCGAGGACGAGCACGACCGCGAGCACAGCTACCGCCGGGAGGGCAGCCCCATCGAGGTCTACCGGCTCAACCTGCGCGCGGTCGGGCCGACGCAGAAGGCCGAGCTGGCGCGACACGAGCGCCAGGGCTCGATGCCGGACCCGATCGCTCGCCGACCGGTGCACTTTGGCGGCGGCGGTGCTCTCGAGAGCCCGGTCTATCGGCGTGCCGACGTGCCCGCCGGCGCAAGCTTCGAGGGCCCGGCCGTGCTCGAGCAGCTTGACTCCACAGTGCTCGTGCCGCCGGGCTGTAGGGTGGAAGTGGACGAGTGGCTGAATGTCCGGATGACGATTGAGGAGGCCCGATGAGCAGCGATCGGCAGACGCTCGACCCGGTCACTTTCGAGGTGCTGAAGAACGCCTTCGTGACGATCGTCGACCAGATGGCGGAGCAGATCCTGCGGACGTGCCACTCGTTTGTGATCTACTCGCGCGACTTCTCGAGCGCCCTGTGCGACCCGGACGGAAACACAATCATGCAGGGCAGCCAGGACATCGCGGTCCACGTCGGCACGCTCCATCTCACCGCCAAGGCGGTGGTCGACGCGTTCGGGCAACAGATGCGGCCGGGCGACGTCTTCGCAATCAACGACCCCTACGTCGGAGGCACGCACTTCAACGATGTGCGAATCGTCCGCCCGATCTTCCATGACGGTGAGCTGATCTGCCTCGCCGAGTCGAACGGCCACTGGGCGGACATGGGCGGCAGCGTGCCCGGCTCCTTCGACGTCAGCGCAAAGGATCACTTCGGCGAGGGCGTGCGGATCCCGCCGGTACGGATCTACGACGAGGGTGTCTACCGCCAGGACATCGTCGGGATGATCGTTTCCAACACGCGCGCGCCCAGTGATGCTGAGGGTGACTGCCTGGCACAGGTGGAGGCCACCGCGGTGGCGGAGCGCGAGATCCTGCGCCTCTGCGCGAAGTACGGCCGCGGGACGGTCGTCACCGCCTTCGGCGAGGTGCAGGACTACGTCGAGCGGCTGACGCGCAAGCGCATCTCCGAGCTTCCCGACGGCACGTGGGAGACCGAGGACTACATCGACTTCGATCCCGCTGAGGAGGAGGGGCTCGTCCCGATCAAGGTCAGGATGACGATCGACGGTGACGTCGTTCGCTACGACCTTTCCGGGTCCCACCCCGCGGTGGGCACGTTCCTGAATTCGGGCTTCGGGGCGAGTTTCTCCGGCGTCATCGCCGGAACGAAGACGTTCTTCCCCGACGTGCCGCTCAACTCGGGCTTCTATCGGGCTCTGGACATCGACCTCGGCCCGGAGGGCAGCTGCGTCAACGCCGGCTGGCCCACTGCCGTCACGGGGTTCTGCTCCGGGCCCTACGAGAAGATCATGAACGCCAACTTCGAGCTGTGGTCCCAGGTGATGCCCGAGCGCGCGATGGCCGCGGCGTTCAACCTAGAGTACTTGCTGGTCGGCGGGACCGACACGCGGGACGGGGGCGAGTCGATTTTCATGTGGTACGACTGGATGGCCGGGGGCTGGGGCGGTCGAAACGGTAAGGACGGGTCCAACGCCACCTCGCCGGTGTTCGGCGTCGGGCTCGCCGTTCAGCCGCTGGAGGGCCAGGAGCGGCTCTCCCCGGTCGTGACCAGCAGCCACGAGATCCTCGCCGACACCGGGGGCCCGGGAAAGTGGCGGGGTGGCTGCGGCGTCGAGAAGGGGGGGCGGCTGACGGAGGTTCGCAATACGGTGATGTCGTACTGCTGCGACCGGGCGCGCTCCGTCACTTGGGGAATCGAGGGTGGGCTGCCGTCGTTTCCACACGGCGTGTGGCTCAACCGAGGCACCGACGAGGAGCGATTCCTCGGCGCCGTCTTCTCCAACCTGCCGCTGAAGCAGGGCGACAGCTTCACCCGGCCGAGCGCCGGAGGCGGTGGCTTCGGCGATCCGCTCGAGCGTGACCCCGAGGCGGCCCGTGAGGATGTCGCCGACGGCTACGTGAGCATTGAGCGGGCCGCTAACGACTACGGGGTCGTCGTGCGCGAGGTCGATGCCGAACTCGCTGAGTACGAGGTCGACGGCAGGGCGACGGAGCAGGAGCGCGAGCGGATTCGCTCACAGCGCCACGGCTGGCTGGAGGATGACCCGGAAACCATCGCCGAGCGCTACCGCAGGGGCGAGCTGGAACTGCTCGACGTGTTGCGACGATACGGCGTGATCCTCGACTGGGGAACCGGCGAGCTGCTCCCGAAGACCACCGAGCAGTTCCGCGCCATGCTTCAGCGCCGGGCGGCACGGCACTGGAAGGCCGCCGTGGCTGCCGGAGCGGCATAGGGGCGCCTGCCGGGTCCAACCCGTGCCGCCGCTTAAGCTGTGAAGCGCTCGACCGCACGCACCCCGCGTACTCGAGTCCGCAGGCTGCCGAAGCGTGGGGCCTACGACCGACCGACGATAGACGCGATCCTCGACGAGGCGCTCGTCGCCCATCTCGCGTTCACCGGGGAGGAGGGCCAGCCCTACGCGATTCCGACGCTGCACGCCCGGGTCGGAGACGAGGTGTGGGTACATGGATCCGCCGCCAGCCGGACACTGCGAACGCTCGGCGGCGGCGCCCCCGCCTGCCTAACGGTCACGTTGATCGACGGACTGGTCCTCGCCCGCGCGATCTTCAACCACTCGATGAACTATCGCTCGGTAATCGTGCTTGGAGAGGCGCGGGCGGTGACGGATCCTGAGGACAAGCGCGCGGCGCTAGGGGCGTTCGCCGAGCGCATCGCCCCCGGTCGATGGGCCGATGCGCGGCCTCCGACGCCGCAAGAGTTGAAGGCGACATCGATCCTCGCCCTGCCGCTTGACGAGGCCTCGGCGAAGGTCCGTGCCGGACCACCGGTGGACGACGACGCCGACCATGCCCTCGATGTTTGGGCCGGCGTCGTGCCGATGCGGCTGGCGCGCGGCGAGCCGGTTCCCGACCCCGCCCTTCGCTCCGGGATCGAGGTTCCGCGCTACCTTCGAGAGGCCCGCGACGATCGAGGCTAGCGCCCAACGTACATAGCCCATATGAGCGGTCCTTGGCTCGCAATGGCCCCCGGGCGGCTCGCCGACGGGCGCTCGCCGGGCTGCGCTCAGCCCCGCGGCTGTGGGGGCGGCCAGCACCCTCCCGTACAGGTTGGTCGCCGGGTCTTGATACAGGCGCGGATCCGGTCGGGGATCTGTCCCTGAGAAGCTGCGGCCGGCCGGTGCCTCGGTAGGTTGGTGTGATAGCCGCTTCAACCGGCACTCGGTGAAGCGACCGTTAGGTCGGCCGAGAGCTCCTGCCCGGTCCTGAGACGGGAGGGTTATGGAAAACCGTGTCCCGAACCGTGTCCCCAACTCGGCAGATCTGACCCCAGCCAACCAGGGGCAACTCCGCTTATCTGAGCGAATCTGACCTAAGACGAGCCCCTCCCGGACAACTCATAATCCGTAGGTCGTAGGTTCGATCCCTACCCGGCCCATCAGGAAAGCCCTGCGTTCGCGCGACGGTCGGCGCCCCCGCGCAACGTCAGTGGGGAGTCAGTGGACGCCGGGTTGCGTCTGCAGCTTCCCGACCGTGGTGCTTCGCCTGGCGAGCACAAAGGCGGATGTCGCTGATCACCTGTGCGCCGCACACCTCAGCTTGTACGACCTCTTTTCGTGCCCGAACGCGGTCCTAGAGCAAGACCTAGACGTTGCCGCGCACGGTCGGCGGCGACGCCGGTGTCCCTCGAGGGGACCGTCACGCAGTAGAAGGCGAAGTCCACGCCTTGCTCACGTACGAATGCCGCGAGCGGGCGACTGGCTCGCCAGATCGTCATGCAGCAGCTCGGCGCATCGTTCCCCGATGACCATGCAGGTTAGACATGGGTTCACCCCGATCAGCTCGGGGAAGATTGAGGCGTCGGCGATGCGCATGTTCTTGACTCCCCGGACGCGCAGCGTCGAGTCGACGACTGCGTCGGGGTCGTCGTCCGCGCCCATTCGACAGGTGGCGACGGGGTGAAAGGCCGTGTAGGACGCTTGGCGGACGTAGGCTGAGAGTTCGGCTGGGTCCTGGGCGTGGTCGCCTGGCGCGAGTTCGCGCTCGATCCAGGCTGCGAGCGGGGCTTGACACGCAAGCTCACGGGCGAGATTGAGGCCCTCGAGCGCCACCCGTTCGTCGTGACCGCCAGGGTCGGTGAAGTAACGAGGGTCGATGACTGGAGGCGCTGCCGGGTCCGCGCTGCGAAGGCGGACCGTTCCCTCGCTCTTGGCGTAGGCGACGTCGAAGGCCATCGAAAACGCTCGATCGTTGATTGGATCACCGCGGCGCAGAGTGGCCTGGTCGAACGGGATCGAGAAGCACCAGCACATCAGGTCATGCTGCTCGTCAGGATGACGGGCGGCGATGAGAGTCGCCTCGAGGTACTGAGTGGCGTCGGGTGGGATGTCCCGTGACGCTACCCACGTGACCACTCCTTCGGGGTGGTCGAGAAGATGCTCACCGACACCAGGCAGTTCCACGCGGACGGTGATTCCGTGCGGGCGGAGTTTGTTTGCCGCACCCACTCCGGACAGCATGAGCAGCTTCGGCGTGTCGAAGACGCCGCAGGCCAGGACCAGCTCGTGGCGCACGAGGATCTTGCCGCGCTCCAACTCCACGGCGTGAGCGCGGAGGTCGTCGTCGAATATCACTCTCTTTACCGGCCGCTCACACAGCACGTCCAAGTTCGGCGGCAGACGGTCGAGGGGATGGAGGTAAGCCACGGAGCTCGATTGGCGACTGCGCCCGCGGGCGTTCAGCGCGACCCAGCCGGCGCCAGGGGCAAAGCTGCCGCCGCTGAAGTCGGCGACGGGAAAGCCGAGGTTCGCGGCTGCTTGGAGCCAAGACGCGACGAGCGGGTTGCGGGCGCTCGGGAGCTCGAGCTGCACCCGCTCGAGTAGCCGTTTGATAGCCGGGCGGAGGTCGTCGGGGCCCCAGCCCTCGATGCCTCGGGCCTTCCAGGCGAGAAGATCGCGTTCGGGCGGAAGAAAGCCGATCACGGAGTTGTGAGCGCTACACCCGCCGAGGACGCGTGCCCGGCTGTGCCGGATCTCGCCGTTCCCTCGCGGCTGAGGTTCGATCGCGTAGTCCATATCGATTGGGGAGTGCAGGAGATCGATCCACATCCGGACGTCATCGAGATCAGGCAGATGCTCGTCGCTGGGGCCGGCCTCCAGTAGACAGACCTCCAGATCCGGGTTCTCAGCGAGGCGCGCCGCGACGATCGCCCCAGCGGTACCGCCGCCCACCACCACCACGTCGTACTCGGCTCGCCGGGAGGTCGCGTTCACCTCGTGGGTTCGACGACACTCTCTTCGGCACGAACGACCACGCCGTGGCCAATCCCCAGATGCACTTCATCTCCGGTCTCGAGAGCCGCCGCGTCGGTTGCCCGCACGCGAACGAGCGCGCCATCAGGTAGGGCAACGTCGCAGAAGAACTCAGCGCCGTGGAAGACGATACGCGCTATGCGCCCTCGCAGGGGAGCCTCGGCGTTGGCCGCCTCCAGGCTGAGATCTTCGGGGCGGAGCGCTGCAAGCACCCGCTCGCCCTTGCTCATGCGAGCGTCGCCGTAGTGCCTGAACCGTCGCCGTGCGCCCGAAGCCAGGGTGACGTCCACCGCGGTGCCGTTCTGGCTTTCGACGCGACACTCAAGGAGGTTGGTCTCACCGACGAACTCCGCTACGAAGCGGGTTCGCGGCTGTTCATAGACCTCGCGAGGAGAGCCGATCTGAACGATCCGACCGGCCTGCATCAGCGCTACACGATGGCTAAGGGACAGCGCCTCATCCTGGTCGTGGGTGACGTAGACGAAGGTGGTGCCGAGCCGAGCCTGGATATCGCGTAGCTCGTCCTGCATCCGCTTCCTTAGCTGGAGGTCGAGAGCACCGAGCGGCTCGTCGAGCAGGAGAACGCGCGGCTCGTTGACGATCGCTCGCACGAGGGCGACCCGCTGCTGCTGCCCGCCGGAGAGATCGCGCACCGACTGATGCGCCTTCTCCTCCAGACCAACAAGTTCGAGCGTGGAGCGCACACGCTGGTTGATCGTCTCGCGCGGTAGCCGAGCGGACGTGAGTCCGTACGCGACGTTGGCCCACACGGTCATGTGGGGGAAGAGCGCGTAGCTCTGGAAGACCATGTTGAACGGTCGGCGCTCGGGCGGCAACGTGCCGAGCTCCCTTCCGTCGAGAATGAGTTGGCCGGCGCTGGGTCGCTCGAAGCCGCCAATGATGCGCAGCAGGGTGGTCTTGCCGCAGCCTGACGGGCCGAGGAGCGTGAGGAACTCGCCCGCCGCGACGCGAAGGTCGACGTCGTCGAGAGCGACGAAGTCACCGAAGCGCTTGGTCACGCCGTGCAAGGACAGCAGTGCCTTGCTCGCCGGCGACATTTCTCGAACGAGCTCGTTGCCACCGTCGGCGTTCATCCTTGCGGCTCCAGTCTCCTGCGAAGTCTCAGAGAACGCGCGCGAAGCAGCAGCGCCGCGACGGCGATTAGCACCAGTGTGCCCACCAGGATCATCACCGCCAAGGCATTGATGCCCGGGTTCAGGCCGCGGCGCATCTGGCTGAGAATCCACACCGGAAGCGTTGCATCGGTGCCGATCGTGAAGTTGGTCACCAGAATCTCGTCGAGGGAGACGGCCGCGGCTAGGACGGCCGCCCCCAAGAGCGATGGAGCAACCAAGGGAAGGGTGATCGTTGAGAGGACACGGCGTGGCGAGGCACCGAGGTCGCGAGCGGCCTCCCCAATGCGGGGATCCATCTCGAGCAGTCTCGCCCTGACCACAACGACTATGAAGGGCGTGACGAGCAGGACGTGGGCGAGCGCCGTGGGGAAGAGTCCGAGACGAACATTTATGTACGTGAGGGTGGTCAGCAGGGCGACGCCCAGGACGACCCCGGGCACGGCGACAGGGCCATACACGGCGCCATTCAGCAGCGGGCGGAGCCGGAAACGCCTGCGGGCGAGCGCGAAAGCCGTCGGCACCGCGAGGAGCAGCCCGCCGGCTACCGCGATGGCCATTACGCTCAGGCTCGTGGTCAGAACTCGGCCGAATTCCTCGCGCGCCACGACGTCGGAATACCAGCGGGTACTAAGCCCGGTGAGGGGGAGGCCGGCGATACGCCCCTCGTTAAATGAGAAGAGGATCACAATGACAAGCGGCGCAAGCAGAAAGCCAATCAGCAGCACCGTCGCCGGAGCCGAGAAGGAGATTCTCGACGACGCGGCCGAGAACCTCTCAGGCAGGGCTGGCCGGGGCAGACGCAGGCCGGTACTCCGCTCGCCCCTGCCAAGGAGGCGGGGGACGCGCACCAGCAGCGTCACGACGAGCACGACCACGGCCAGCGCGGCCATCGCGACAAAGGCGAGCGCCGCACCCCGGGGAAGGTTTGCGGCCCCACCGAACTGGTCGCGTATGACGGCACCGATCATCTGTCCCCTTGCACCGCCGACAAGGCTCGGGGTGACGTAGTCAGTAGCGGCCAAGACAAAGGTCAACGCAAAGGCGCTTGTGATGCCCGGCAGCGCCTGCGGCACCACCACACGCGCCAGCGTCGACCAGCGCCCAGCACCCATGTCGCGCGAGGCCTCGAGCGTCCGTGGATCGATGTTCTGCAAGCTCCCATAGATGATCAGAGCAGCGATCGGCAGGTAGACGTATACGAGCGTGACGGTGATTGCGAAGTAGCCGTAGAAGAGGAAGGTCAGGGGTTCGTCGATGAGGCCGAGCCCGGTCAGCGCGCGGTTGACGATGCCATTGGTCCCGAGGATCGTGCCCCACGCGTAGATCCGAGCTAGGTATGAGGCGAGGAGCGTCGCCACGACGAGAACGAGGAGGGGCGTTCCGAGACGTCGGAAGCGGAAGGTGATCGCATAGGCCATCACGAAGCCGCCCGCCACCATGATCGTCGCCGCCAAGAGACCAATCCCTAGGGATTTCACGAGGAGCGGGGGGTATAGCGATCCGCTCAGCACCTCGCGGTAGTTGTCCAAGGTGAAGGTTTGGCTGACCTCAAAAAACTCCGCCGTCCAGACCGAGTAGACGGCGAGAATTCCGACGGGCACGACCAGGAAGGCCACCGCGTACAGAAGAAAGGGCGCGGAGCTCCATGCCAGCGGCGGCGGGGAGCGAGAGTCAGAGCGCCGGCCTGCTCCGACGCGGCCGGCCGTGAGGCGGCCGCCGGTCCCGGTCGCGCTCATCGGCGCTCGGGAAGCTCCCGTTCGGGGCTCAGACCCCGGCCTTGAAGGACTCCCACGCCTGGACCCACTCCGAGAACGGAACGAACCCACCGCTAGCGTCCGCCGGCGGCCCAGATAGAAGAGGAGCCTGGTCGATGATCTCCTGGGAGGTGTCGTAGCGCAGCTCTGGAGGCACGACGTTCTTGGCGGAGTCGATCACCGGGAAAGCGGCGCCCTTCTTGACGCAGGCCCGTTGCGCGGCGACGGTCAGCGTCTGGTCGACGTACTTGTACGCAACCGGGGCATTTGCGCCCTTGTACAGCGTCATGCAGTCGAGGTAGGAGAACGCGCCGAGCAGCGTGATCTCGGTCTCAGCGCCACCCTCGCGCGCAGTCAGGAAAGATGGTCCGTAGGCCGGGAAGTCGACGGCCATGTCGCCGCGGGCGATGATCGCCGGCTCCTCTCCGTAGGCATGGATGCTCAGGACCTGCGGCTTGAACCGGTCCAGGGTCTCCAGTACATCGTCGAACTCGCTCTGGGTCAGGCTGTTTGGCTTCGGCTTGTCCGTCAAGATCGCGAACGTCGTGATGACGGTGTACGGGTCGTCAGGCAGGCCGATCTTCCTACGGAGTTTCGGCGAGAATAGGTCGTCGAAAGAGGTCGGCTTAGAGGTTTGACGCTTGTCGTACTCGAGGTAGCCGTAACCCCACTGGAGCGGTATCACCCACACTTGACCGTCAAAGCGGATCGTCGGGTGATTGCGGAAGATCGTGTCGATGTTGTTGAAGTTGCTCAGGCGGCTGGCGTCGATCGGCTCGATGCGACCCACCTTCCGGAGCTGGGGATCGTAGGCCGTCAGAATCGTGGTGAGGTCGAACGTGCCTTCCTGCTGACTCTTCGTGATCGTGTCCTCGTTTGTGGCAAGGTAACCCCAACGCGCCTTGACCTGCGAGGATTCGAACTCAGGCACCTCGTAGTACTCCCAGCCGAGGACCTTGGCCGTGCCCTTCGCATTGGCGATCTCTTCCTTGCTCGGCGCACCGGCCGCCGAGCCGTTCCCGCCGCCGCCGTCGTCGTCGTCGCCGCATGCGGCGATGAGCTGGCTACCGGGACCGGCAACGGCCAGCACGCCGGCTGTCCGCGCCCCGCGCTCGAGCAGGCTACGGCGGGTTATCGACGCGTCACCTGGCTCGGACATCCGCTCTCCTCCATCGCTTCGACCGCCAGCGTGCAGGCACACTAGACGCTAGCGCTGAGAGGCGCAAGCGCGATGGGGCCTGGTCCTTGACCTGGTGCCGTATTCTCTTCGGCGGTGGACAGCCTGGATGAACAAGTCGTCCAACGAATCTCGTCGCCGATCCGCGGGGACCTCATTCGCCGCTACCGTCAGCAGCGCTCCCTTTCACTGCGTGCGGCCTCCAAGTTGACGGGTCTCAGCCCGAGCCTGCTCAGCCAGATCGAGCGTGGGATCACGGAGCCGAGTATCTCGTCGCTGCGGAAGATCGCCGAGGCGCTTGGCGTCTCGATCTTCTTCCTGATCGACGAGTCGCCCGAGGGCGGACTGGATGGGCGACCGCTCGAGCGGCAGGTGGTACGCCCGGCGCAGCGGCGCCGAGTGGCGCTCCCGCAGTCGGGCCTGCGGTACGAACTGCTATGCCCCGACGTTAGCGGGCGGATGGAGGCTTGGCTCGGGGTGCTCGAGCCGGGGGCAGCCACCGGCGAGGCAGCCCGCGGCCACCTCTCGGACGAGTTCATGCTCGTCCTGTCGGGAGCGGCTGAGCTCGAGTACGGCGACGAGAAGATCGTGCTAGAAGCCGACGACTCGATCTACCTCGACGGTAGGGTTGCCCATCGCCTTCGGACCCTGGGAGATCGACCGCTGTCCTTCCTGTCCGTGCTGTCGCCGCCGGTGCTCTAGTGCCCGCGGCGCGCATTGAGGAGCAGCGACTCACCATCCCACGCGAGGAGTTTCTTACACGTCAGGAGAGCGCACGGGGCGCGGCCGCAGGTCGCGGATGGCCCGGCATCGCGGTGCTGGGGCACGGGGGAGGGACCTACGAGCGCCATGGTGACCTTCTCTACCTGACCGGCCACTACCAGACCTTTCCCTCCCTGCATGACCGTCCACCGCTCTGGTCCGGGCGCGGATACGCGCTACTCGTCCTCCCGGTAGAGGGGGACGCCGTGCTCCTTTGTTCCGCACCAGAGGTAGACCCCGACGTCGCTGTCGACGACGTTCGTATCGCGCGCTCCGATTTCGGACGCGAGGCAGCGCAGCTGCTGGAGCCCATCGCCGGTGGCGGCTTCGTGGGCTTCGACGTGGCTCCGGCGAGCATGGCCGCCTCGCTGCCACTTGACCGCTTTGAGGATGCTCAGGACGTCACGGAGCGGCTTCGTCGTCGCAAGTCGCCGGCCGAGCTTGCCGTACTGCGGGAGGCCTGTGGGATTGGGGTCCGAGCCGTCGAGCGCTTGATCGATACCGCTCAACCCGGAACCCGCGAGGCGGACGCGGTGGCTGCTGCCGGCGAAGAGGTCTTCAGGGGCGGAGCGCTGCCGTACCTGGTCGCGCTGGCCGTCGGAGATCGCACCGAGAGCTACACGGGGAGGCCGCTCCCAGGCTGGCGGGCGGAGCGGCCGTTCGGGCACTCGGAGCTGGCGCGCCTCGATCTGGTCATCGTCTACGAGGGCTACTACTGCGATTTCGGACGCTCGTGGGTCATTGGTGGGGAGGAAGAGGACCGTGGGGCCCAGCAAGCCATCGACAACCTTCGAACGGCCTTGGCGGCCGCCTACGAGGCGGCCAGGCCCGGCGCCACGGCAGGAGACGTCGCACGCGCCGGAGCGGGCGCGCTCCACGAGGGCTTCTCGACGGCCTACCCGCCGCATTGGGGCCATGGGCTGGGGGTCGGCTGGGAAGGACCATGGATGCTTCCCGACAGCGACGAGCCACTCGAGGACCGCTTCGTCCTGGCCATTGAGACGACCGTTCGGGGATTCGGCGTAACCGTGTCGGGCGAGGACGACCTGCTCGTGACAGGTGACGGGGGCCTGGTGCTCACCCCGGCGAGATGGTCAGCGCGATGACCGCAGTAGCGGACCTGACGGGCGAGCTTGTGGCGATGCCTTCGCCCTCGGGGGATGAGGGCTCCGTGCTCGAGCGTTGCGCCGCGGTTCTGGAACGAGCCGGTTTGGCCGTCTCGCGTGATCGGTTGGGCAACGTGCTCGCGACAGCGGGGGAAGGGCGACCCCGAATCCTCTTCGACGGCCACGCGGACACCGTGGCCCCCAATCCCGGCTGGAGTCGAGACCCCTACCGCTCAGAGCAGCTCAACGGCGACTTGTTCGGGTTGGGAGCCGTTGACATGAAAGGCCCCATCGCCGCTCTGATGCTCGGGGTGGGCGATGCGGTCGAGCGCAGCGCGGTGCAGGGCTCGGTCGCCGTCTCGATTTCCACACTCGAAGAGGTGCTGGAGGGAGCGACGCTCGCTTCCGCGGTCGAGGCATTCGAGCCCGATTGGGTCGTGATCGCCGAGCCATCCGGCCTGCGCTTGATGACCGCCCAGCGCGGACGCGCGGAAATCACGGTGTTGATAGAGGGAAAGGCAGCGCACGCCGCGTTTCCAGAACGGGGTCAGAATGCGCTGCTGGGCGCGACCGAGTTCCTCGCGGCGCTCAAGCACCGCGAGGAGCCGATTGATCCCGAGCTCGGGCGGGGCATACTTGTGCCTACGGAGGCTTTCACCGACCCGTTGCCCGGTATCTCTGTTGTTCCGAGCGCCTGCCGCATACGACTCGACCGGCGGACGCTTCCGGGGGAGACGGAGGAGGACGTCCTTGGGGAGCTGGAGCCGGCGCTCGACGCCGCGCGCAGTACGGGTACCCGCGCGCAAGCCGTGCTGACCCAAGGACCGGTGGAGACCTACACAGGTTTGAAGCTGGACGAGCGGCGCTTCTTGCCCGCCTGGCGAACACCCACCGAGGCGCCGCTCTCGACGGCGGCCGAGGAGGCCCTCTCAGAGGCGCTCGGCGAGGTGCACCGCTCCCACTATGCGTTCTGCACGAACGGCAGCCTCACCGCTGGGCGCCTTGGACTGCCGACCATCGGCTTCGGTCCCGGCGACCCAGAGCAGGCCCATCAGGCCGACGAGCACGTAGCGATCGCCGAGCTGGAGCAGGGGCGTCGAGGGTTCGCCGCCCTGGCCGGCATGACAAATCGGGAAGGCCAATGGAAGAACGGCTGACCGGCGCGCCGGCCCGCATCCCCGAGGGGTCGGACGACTTCCTGCGCGACCTGTACCGGAGCATGGTCACGATCCGCGAGGCCGAGCAGGAGGTCCTCACCCTCTTCGCCAAGGGGAGGATGCCCGGGTTTATCCACTCCTACATCGGCGAGGAAGCCTCAGCGGTAGGTGTGTGCGCCGCCCTCGAGACCGACGACTACATCACGTCAACGCACCGCGGCCACGGGCACATCCTGGCTAAGGGCGGAGACTTGAGGCTCTTCATGGCGGAGATCTACGGCCGCGCGTCCGGCTATTGCAAGGGCAAGGGTGGATCGATGCACATCGCCGACTTCGAGATCGGAATCCTCGGCGCCAACGGGGTCGTCGGCGGTGGCATACCGATCGCGGCGGGGGCCGCATGCTCATCCGTGTTGCTCGACACCGGCAGGGTGGCGGTGTCCTTCTTCGGAGACGGTGCGGCGAACATCGGCGTCTTCCACGAGTCGCTCAACCTCGCGGCGATCTGGGACCTGCCGGTCGTCTTCGTGTGCGAGAACAACGGCTACGCCGACTTCATCTCCAGCAGGGACGCGATGCGGATTGAACGAATCTCCGAGCGGGCCGCCGCCTACGGCATCGCCGGGGCTTCCTTCGACGGGAATGACGTCCTGGCGACTTATGAGGCGGCGCGGGCCGCGGTCGAGCGAGCCCGGCGCGGCGACGGTCCGTCGTTGCTGGAGGCAGTGACCTATCGCTGGCGCGGTCACTACGAGGGCGACCCGCAGCCATATCGAACCAAGGAAGAGGTCGAGAGCTGGAAGCTCAAGGACCCAATCACGCGCTTTGGCGCGTCTCTCAAGGAATCGGGCGTCCTCGACGATGATGCCATCGCGCGCATCAGCACCGAGGTGCGCGAGCAGATCGCCGATGCCGTGCGCTTTGCCGAGGACGCGCCTGTCCCCGGTCGCGAAGAAGCGTTGCGAGACGTCTACACCGACATGACCGAGAGGGGCTGGTAGCGGTGCCGGATGCAGCCGTCGACCCGTCGAAGACCGAGACCGCGCCCGATGAGCTGACATACGCGGAGGCTGTCGCCGACGGTCTTCGCCGCGCGATGCGCCAGGACGACCGGGTGTGGATCCTCGGCGAAGACGTTGCCGAGGGAGGCGCCTACGGCGCCACCCAGGGCCTGCGCGAGGAGTTCGGGGCGTCACGTGTGCGAAACACACCGATCTCCGAAGCCGCCATCGTCGGGTTCTCCCTCGGCGCCGCGATGACCGGCACGCGGCCAGTGCCTGAGATCATGCATATGGACTTCATCGCCTGCGCGATGGATCAGGTCGTCAACCAGCTGGCGAAGATGCGCTACATGGTCGGGGGCAAGGCCACGGCTCCCGTCACGGTGCGGTGCGGTGTTGGCGGCTGGTTGCAGGCCGCCGCTCAGCACTCACAGAGTCTCGAAGCCTGGTTCTGTCACGTACCCGGCTTGAAGGTCGTTGCGGCGGCCGAGGCCGCGGACATCCGCGGCGTGCTTCTTTCGGCGATCCAGGATGAGAACCCGGTGATCGTCCTGGAGTCGTTGGCGCTGTACCCGACGAAGGGAAAGGCGACCGAGCAGCTGGAGCGCCCCGTCGGCCGTTCGCTTCGCAAGCGCGAGGGCGACGATGTGACCGTCATAAGCTGGGGCGGGGCTTTGCCGCGCGCGCTCGAGGCCGCCGACGAACTGGCGCAACGAGGGATCGAAGCTGATGTCATCGACCTTCTGTGGCTCTATCCCCTGGACGTCGACGCTCTACTCGAGTCCGTGACCCGGACCCGGTATGCCGTGGTCGTCCATCAGGGCTACGAGCGGGCAGGCTACGGCGCGGAGGTGGCTGCGCTCCTCACGGAGCAGGTCTTCGACTCCCTGGGGGCCCCGGTCCAGCGTGTGGCAGGGCTCAACGTGCCGGTGCCCTTCGCTTCGTCGCTTGAGGAATACGTGCTCCCGAGCAAGGAACGCATCGTCGGTGTCGTCGAGGCGCTGGATTGATGAGCGCGCACTCGCGGGACGCGCCGCGGTGGTCACCGGCGCGGCGAGAGGCATCGGTCTCGGCATCGCTCAGAGCCTCGCTGACGCCGGCGCCGAGGTTCTGCTCGCTGACCTCGATGAGAAGGCCGTATCAACGGCAGCCGACAACCTCGGGGGCCGCGCAGCGGCGGCATCTGTTGACGTCGCCGACCCTGCATCCGTCGCCGCACTGCGCGACGGCGCGCTCGAGCGCTATGGCCGGGTCGACGTCCTGGTCAACAACGCGGGCGTCATCTCGGTTGCCCCGGTGCTCGAGCTCGAGTGGGAGGAGTGGACCCGCGTCATGACGGTCAACGCCGGCGGCACTTTCCTGTGCTCCCGGGCTTTTGCCCGGCCGATGGTCGACGCGGGCAGCGGTGCGATCGTCAATATGGCCTCCGTCGCGGGCAAGCGCGGTGACCCTACGCTGGCGCACTATTCGGCGTCGAAGTTCGCGGTCATCGGCTTCACGCAAGCCTTGGCTCAGGAGCTTGCCTCGGCCGGCGTCACCGTCAACGCCGTGTGCCCGGGGACCGTCGATACGCCCATGATGCGGGACTTGGCCGACCGTTGGGGGGACTCCGTCCACGCAGTGGCGGCCCGGTTCCAGGCCCAAGCTCGACCGCAGTCAGTGACGGAGATCGGTCAGGCGGTGATCTACCTCGCGTGTTCTCCGGCCGTCACCGGGCAGGCCCTGAATGTCGACGGAGGAGCGGTTTTCCATTGACCTTGCTCGGATCAACGCCAGGTGGCGAGCCACATGGCTGAGGCGGTCGTGATGCCCAAGGCGGGCCTAACGATGGATTCGGGCGAGGTGCTCGAGTGGTTTGTATCCGTCGGAGACGAGGTGAAAGCCGGTCAACCACTGGTCGAGGTGGGCACCTACAAGGCCGACATCGAGGTTGAATCGCCGGTCGCGGGCGTCCTGCTGGCGGCGCTCGAGCCGGGCGCCGAAGTGCCACCGGGAACCGTTATCGGCGTGGTCGGCGAGCGCGACGAGGACATCGCGAGCATCCCTCTCGGATCGCCGTCGGGTGATGCAGCGGAAGCTCCAGAATCCGAGCGGGCCTCGGATCCAGCCGCCGATCTCGAGCAGCCGCCTCGCCCAGCGCGCAGGGAAGGGGGGCCGTCGGTGTCGCCGGCGGCTCGCAAACGGGCACGGGAGCTCGGCGTGGATGTGCAGTCCGTCCGGGGAAGCGGCCCTCGCGGGCGGGTGCGCGTAGAGGACGTCGAGCGAGCAGCTGGAGAGTCCGCCGGCTAGGCCGGCTCTGCTCATGAGCGTGCGCGGCGTTCTGGTGATCGGCGGAGCCAGCGGGATAGGGCGGGCTCTCGCCCTCGCTCTTGGAGGCGGGGCTCGCACCGCGGTGGCCGATCTCGATCTCGAGGGCGCTTGCGCGACCGCTGAAGAGATAGGCGGGGTGGGCCTCCGGATCGACGTGACATCGTCCGCGTCCGTTGAAGCCGGACTAGAGGAGGCCATGCGAGCCGTCGGGGGCCTGCGCGCGGTAGCAAGCACCGCCGGCGCCCTGGTGGCCGAGGACCTCGAACGCCTGACCGAGGAGGAATGGGAGCGGTGCCTACGGGTGAACCTCACCGGGTCGTTCTTTGTGGCCAGGCACGCCGCTTCGCTCCTTCGTGATGGCGGCGGAGGAGCGCTGCTGTTCACCTCGTCCACCGCCGGGCTTGCCGGCTCGCGAGGGCAGGCGGCCTACTGCGCGGCAAAGCATGGCATCGTCGGTCTCACCAGGGCCTTGGCGGACGAGCTTGCCGATGACCGCATCCGCGTCAACTGCGTGTGCCCGGGATGGGTGGACACACCGTTCAACGATCCCGTCTGGAGCCACGCCGGCGGGCGAGAGGTCGCCGAAGAGGCGATGCTCGCAACGGTGCCGCAAAGACGTCAGGCCGCTCCCGACGAGGTGGCGTCCGCGATGGCCTTTCTGCTTTCCGACGAGGCGTCATACATAACGGGCGCCGCCTTCGCCGTCGATGGCGGCTTGATGGCGGTGCGCTGACAGGAGGCTCCGTGCTCGACCCGATCCAACGCAGGGACATGACCGCAGCGGCCACGCGCCGGTTGGCGGACGCTGCCCTGGCCGAATCACGGGACATCGGCGTACCGCTGGCGGTCGCCGTTGTCGAGCGCGGCGGCAACCTCGTGCTCGCCGAGAGGATGGATGACGCCCAGGTAGTTGCGCTTCCGCTCGCGATCGACAAGGCATGGACCGCGCTCAGCTGCCAGGCGCCCACCGACGACTGGGCGTCCTCGACTTCTCCCGGTGGCGAAGATTGGGGGATGAGCACCGCGCTCGGAGGGCGGATCGTCGTCCTGCCAGGGGGCCTCCCGGTCACTGCCGGCCAACATGTGATCGGCGGGGTAGGTGTCAGTGGCGGCTACGGGCAACAAGACAAGCGGTGCGCCCAGGCAGCGATACAGGCGACCACGTGACTGAGCGACTGGTCGACCCTGCAGGTCACAGCCTGTGGACAGCGCGACACGGAAGCGGCGAGCCGCTGCTGCTGCTGACCGGGATGATGTCGCACCACCGCTATTGGCGGCCCGCGTTTCTGGAGGCCCTCGAGACATCCCACGAACTGATCGAACTGGACCATCGTGGGACCGGAGCCAGCGGCCCGGCACGCGACCCGTTTGCGATCTCCGATCTCGCCGCCGATACGGCGGGAGCCCTCGAGGCACTTGGGATGAAGCGGGCGACCGTGCTCGGGTTCTCGATGGGCGGCGCGGTGGCCCTCGAGCTCGCGCTGCGCCGGCCCCAGGCTGTCGAGCGGCTCATCTTGGGGGCTCCGGCGGTCGCTTCAGAGGGCAGCCCTCTCGACAAGGCGACGGTGACCGAGGTGCTCGAGGCGCTACGAAGCGGCGACCTCGAGCGTTCCCTGCAGGTGGCGTGGAAGGCCAACGTCTCGGCGGGCTTTGCCGACGACAAGTCCGGCTACCGCGATTGGACGGAAGCCGCCGCCGCATACCGGATGTCGCTGCGGACGATCGAGCATCAGCTCGCTGCAATCGACGGGTACGCGCCGGCGACCAACCTCGACGCCCTACCCACGAGCACTCTCGTGCTGCACGGCACCGAGGATCAGCTCGTACGGCTCGAGCACTCGGCCGCACTCGTCGAGCGGCTGCCTAAGGCCGAGCTGCGGGGCATCGAGGGTGCGGGCCATCTGTTCTTCTGGGAGCGCCCCGCCGAGACGGCGGAGTTGATCGCGCAATGGGTATCAGCGCCTCGAATGCAAGTAGGAGGTCAGCGCTAGCTGTGGCGTCAACGGTCCCAACCCACCCCGGCGAGAGCATCACCGACCTGATCGAACGGATCGAGGTCATCGACATCGCGCTGCCGCTGCGACGCGAGTGGAAGTGGCGCGGCCTTGACGAGAGCCTGGGACGCTGGTCGATCGTGCGGGTAACGACCGCCGGCGGCGTGGAGGGCTACGGGGAGGCTACGCCGCTGGGTAGCTGGGGAGGCGACGCAGGCCGCTACTTCGGCGAGACACCGGTCACCGTCCGCCACGCCATCTGCGACCTGCTGGCCCCCAAGCTGCTCGGCCTCGATCCGTTCGAGCTGCACCGCGCTCGACAGCTGATGGACGAAGCGCTCAAGGGCCACCCGTATGCCAAGGCGGCCATCGAGATCGCGCTGTACGATCTCCAGGGCCGCCTCTGCGGTCTCCCGCTCTACAGCCTGCTTGGCGGCAGGGTTCGCGAGGACGTGCCCGTAGCGCACATGGTCGGCATCATGGACGCTGACGAAGCGGTCGCTGAGGCGCAGTCGGCCGTAGCCGAAGGCGTGACCGCCCTGCAGATAAAGGGAACCGGGGAGATCGAACGCGACGTCGGCCTGGTGCGGGCTCTACGGGAGGCGGTTGGAGGCGACACCACCCTTCGTCTCGACGCGAACCAGGGCTATCGCGGATTGGGGAACAAGCGTGCGACACAGGTGGTGCACAGGCTCGAGGAGGCTGGAGCCGATCTGATCGAGCAGCCCGTTGAAGGCCTCAGTCACATGGCGGCGATCCGCTCGAGCTCCAGAGCTTCGATCGTGGCGGACGAAAGCTGCTGGCAGCCTCAGGACCTACTCGAAGTGGTGGAGCGCGGCGCCGCAGACGCAATCTCCATCTACATCGGTAAGGCGGGCGGCCTTGCATCCGCTCGCCGTGTCAGCGATCTCGCTGACACCGTGGGGCTGCCCTGCGACGTGAACGGCTCGCTCGAGAGCGGAATCGGAAACGCCGCGAACGTCCATTTCGCCGTCTCGAGCGCCGCAGTGACCCTGGCCTGCGTCATTCCCGTCACCGTGCCAGCCGACGGGCAGGGTGCGACGGTGGCGGGTCGCTACTTCGCCGACGATGTGGTGGCGGACCCGTTTCCCTACCGCGCTGGCCGGCTCGGGATTCCGCCCGGTCCGGGGCTTGGCATCACCGTCGACACCGAAAAGCTCGAGCACTTCAAGGTGTCCTGAAGCCGCGCGAATGCGCTCGGCCTCTATCTAGAGATGCAGTCGACCGACCGGTTCAGCGATAGGGCGGTGGTGGTCACTGGCAGCTCATCCGGGATCGGAAGAGCATCAGCACTCCGGCTTGGCGGCGAGCGGGCAGCGGTGATCTGTGCGGACCGTCGACAGGGTCCGCGCTCCCCCGAGCACGAGCCCGACGGCTCTGCCGCAACTGACGAGTTGATCCGCAGACGGGGCCTCAGTGCTCGCTTCGAGCCGTGCGACGTAGGGGACGAGGTACAGGTGCATGCGCTGTTCGAACGGGTTCACTCCGGCGACCCGCCTCTATGGGCGGCAGTACTGTGCGCCGGCGTCTTCGAGCGGGACGTCTCGATCCTGAACGAGACCGCTTCGGAACACGATCGCGTCATGCGTGTCAACGAGCGCGGAGTCTGGCTTGGCCTGCGGGCAGCAGGGCGAGTGCTCGCGCGCCAGGGCCGAGGCGGCCGGATCATCTGTATCGGTTCGATCTCTGGGCTCGTGGGTCTTCCTGACGAGCCGTCTTACTGCTCCAGCAAGGGAGCGGTGGTGAACCTGGTTCGAGCGGCCGCGCTCGACCTCGCACCCTTCGACGTGACCGTGAACGCAGTCTGCCCAGGATTCGTCGAGACGTCCATGCTCGCCGACGACCTCGCCGACCCTAACCGTCGATCGGAGCTCGAAAGCTCAGCACCGCTCGGCCGCTTAGGAGCGCCTGCGGACGTCGCAGCCGCGGTCGCCTTTCTGGCGTCCGATGAGGCCGCCTTCATCACGGGAGTGGCCCTCCCCGTCGATGGCGGCTACACCTGCCGCTGACCTGCGATCCCCACGCAGACGCGCCGGCAACGCTTCTCAACGCGCAAGGCGTGAACGAGGGTCTTCGCGCTGCCTTGCCCGCACTACCTCAGCGTCATCCGCGGCGGCTAACGACATGCTGGACGAGGTCGTCGTCGTGGCGACAGGGAGCTATCGTCAGCGCGGTCGCACGAACTGGCCGACCAGTGCAGGCCGTGTTTGACGGAGGCTCTGTTTCGAGGATTCTGTCCTCGGGAGAGGGAGATGGTCCGCGGCTATGGCACGTCCGAGGAGTACCCCGATGAGCTGGTTCAGCGCGGGTGAGGTTGGCGATGGAGTCCGAGCGGCCGATCGCACAGATCGCGGCTGATCTCGGCATGCACCCGGAGGCGCCGCGCAGGCGCGTGCGCCAGGCGGAGGCCGACAGCGCAAGCGTCCCGAGTGCGAACGAGATTCTGAAGACGGCTTCGGTGTTTTGCCAAGGAGCTCGACCCAGACCGACCGAAGTGAGCCGCTGTGGGCGCGATCTGGTGGGTTCTGTAGGTGCTCAGCGTCTCGAATTCTGACGGTGGTGGATCGCCGAGAGAATTAGTCGTCAGCTCACCAGCTGGCGCGCGGCGAGGCGCGAGAAAGGGCCACCCGCGGCGGCAAGCTCGGGGTAGTTGCCGTGCTCGACGACCCGCCCGCGGTCGAGCACGTAGATCCGGTCGGCATGCTCGATCGTCGACAGGCGGTGGGCGATCACGATCCGCGTGGCGCCGAGTTGCGTCAGGCTCTCGGTGACGATCGCCTGGGTCTCGTTGTCGAGCGCGCTGGTGGCCTCGTCGAAGATCAGCAGCCGCGGGCGGCGCAAGAGTGCCCGGGCGATCATCAGGCGTTGACGCTGGCCGCCGGAGAACGACGAGCCGCCGTCGGTGACGATCGTCTGCATTCCCATCGGCATCGCGCGGATGTCGGCGCCCACTCCGGCCAGGTCGGCCGCGGCCCACGCATCCTGCTCGGTGTAGGGCAACACGCCGACGATGTTCTGCAGGATCGAGCCTGAGTTGAGGACGGCCGACTGCATCACGACACCGATCTGGCGGCGGACCGCTTCGGCATCGATCGCCCCGAGGTCGCGCCCGTCGTATAGCACGCTGCCGCGCTGGGGGGCCTCGAACCCGAGCAGCAGCCGCACGATCGTCGACTTGCCCGCGCCGGACGGGCCGGCGATCGCCACGAACTCACCGGCGGAGGCCCGCAGCGAGACGTCGTCGAGCGCCGGCGGCTGGTCAGCGCCGTAGCCGAAGCGGACTCCCGCGAGCTCCACGTCGCCGAGCAGCTCGCCGGGATCGGCCGACCGGTCGCTGACCTCGACCCTGGCCTGGAGCACGGGGCGGGCGGTCTCATACAGCGGAATCGCTTCAAGGAGCTGCGAGACCGCGGGTACCATCAGCGTCGTCGCCGCAGTCAGCTGGGCCAGTGCGGTCGAGACTCCGACGAAGCTCGCGGTGTCGACCCCGGACGCGATCGTCTCGGCCGCCGCGACGATGGCGAGCGTCGCCGCGGCGCTCAGGCAGACAAAGATCACTGCGATGGTGGCATTCGCGTCGGCCGCACCCCGCTGGGCGGCCTCCTGGCGGGCGTAGCCACCTGCCCACAACGCCGTCATCCGCTCCTCGGCGGCGGCCACGCGCAGCTTGGCGATCCCACCGAGCATCCCGACGAGCACGCCGTTGAGGCGTGAGCGCTCGGCGAGCATCACGCGCTGGGCGGCGAGGCGGCGTCGCGACTGTGCCAGCGCCAGCATGCCCCCCACGAGCACGACAAGTGCGGGCGCGGCGCCGAGCTTCGGGGCTATGACGACGATCAGCACGACGCTGGCCAGCCCGAGCCCCGCCGCGGCCAGGCCGGCCACGACGGCGCTCGAGATCAGCGATCGAATCTCGTCGATCGCCAACACCTCGCGCGCCAGTCGGCCGCTGGAGCGCGAACGCAGGAACGCGGTCGGCAGGTGAAAGACGCGGTCGAGGATCGCCGCCTGCGCGGCGGCGTCCGCGCGCCCCACCGCCCGCACGACGACGAGCCCCTGCAGCACCGTGCACGCCAGCAGCGCTACCACCACCGCGCCGAGCGCGACCGCAGGCGCGAGCAGCGAGGACGACTCTGCCTTCGGGATCACCTCGCCCACGATCCAGGTCGTGGCCAACGGCAATGCGAGCCCGAGCACCATCAGCGCCGCGCTCGCCCCCAGCAACCTGACGGCATCGCCCCGCCCCGCCCCCGCCGTCGCTGCGCGCGCGAGGTCGCGCCAGCTTGACGGCCCGTCGGGCAGCCGTGGAGTGACGACCCAGGCCTTGCTACCGAGGCCGGCAGCGAGCTTGGCGGTCATGTCGCGGTCCGCGGCGGAGTGCTCGCCGGCGATCCGGTAGCCGCCGCGACCCGCGACGAGGGCGTGCGCGGAGCCGTCGTCGGAGATCGCCACCAGCGGCAGGCCGTGCTCCCGCCACCAGTCGCCGGAGAGCTCGACGGGACGCACCGGAATCCGCAGCCGCGCGGCTGCCGCGAACACGTCAGACGGCTCGGGCCGGCGCACGAGGGCCCCGATGCGCTCCTCGGGCACCCTCACCCCGGAGGCTTCGGCGGCCAGTACCAGCGCTCGCGCAAGCGAGTCGAGCGCGGGCGGCAGCGCATCCGGACGACGGCGCTCGAGCGCATCGCGCAGGTTCGCGCGCGCCTGCGCGGCGATCGCATCATCGCTGGCGGCGCGGCGGCGAAGGACCTCCCGCTGTTCGGCCCACGGCTCCTGGTGATTCATGCCGCGGTCACCAGCTCCGCGTAACGCCCGCACGCCGCGAGCAGCTCGTCGTGGGACCCGCGCTCGATAACCGCGCCGGCTTCGAGAACGACGATCTCATCGGCGTCGCGGACCGTGCTCAGGCGGTGTGCGACGATCAGCGTGGTGCACCCGCGCCGGCGCAGGTTGGCGACGATCGCCTCCTCGACCAGGGGGTCGAGCGCGCTCGTCGCCTCGTCGAGGATCAGCAGCGCCGGGTCGCGGACGAGCGCGCGAGCGATCTCCAGCCGCTGGCGCTGGCCGCCGCTCCAGTTGCGACCCCCCTCGTCGACCCGGGCGTCGTAGGCGCCCGAACGGGCGGCTATGTCGGCGTGGATCTCGGCGTCGCGCGCGGCGGCCAGTATTGCTTCGTCGCTGATCGTGGGGTCCCAGAGGGCGAGGTTCTCGCGGACCGTGCCCTCGAACAGCACGATGTCCTGATCGACCACCGCAAGCGAGGTCACGACCGCGGCGCGGGGGAGCTCGCCACGCGGGACGTCGTCGAGCATGACGGCGCCGCGATCGGGGATCACGAGTCCGGACACGACCCGCGCCAGCGTGCTCTTGCCGCTTCCGGAGCCACCGACGATCGCGACCTGACCGCCCGCCTCGAGCCGCAGGTCCACGTCGCGCAGTACGGGATCAAGGGCGGCGCCGTAGGAGAAGGTCACCGACCGGACCTCGAGCTTGCCGCTCAGCGCCGCCGGCTGATCGGGCCCGGGCTCTCGTGCCGGAGCCGCCCAGGGGTCCTCCTCGTTGCGCAGCAGGTCGTCGAGGCGGTCGACGTCGCCGCGGACGTTCTGGATCGTGGAGCCGAGCGTCACCAGCTGCGCGATGGGGGCGAGGAAGGTCGCCAGCAGCAGCTGGAACCCGACCAGGTGCCCGACGGTGATCTCGCCGTCGATCGCCAGCAGAGCTCCCACGATCAGCACGGCGGCGCTCGTCAGCGCGTTGCCCGCGGCCGGCACCGCGCCGACGAGGACGGTCGGACGCTCGAGCGACTGGCGTGCGTTGCTCACCCGCGCGTGCAACCCGGAGGAGGTGATGAACGCGCCCGACTCACCGCCCGTGCTCTTGATCGACTCGATCGACTGCAGCGCGTAGGCGAGCGAGCCATTGAAGACCGCAAGGTCGCGAGCGAACGTGATCGCCAGCCGGCTCCGCGCCCGAGTCGAGGCCCGCAGCGCGGCGACGCTGATCGCCGCGCCGAGGATGGCGATCGCCGCGAGCTGGGGGCTGTAGACGAACATCAGCGCCACCACCAGCAGCGACGTGAGCGCGGCGATCAGCGCCGGCGCCAGCTGCTCGGACAGGGTCGCGGCCAGCTGCTCGTTGAGCTGCACGCGGAAGGCGATCTCGCCCGCGTAGCGCTGCTGGAAGTAGCGCATCGGCAGCCGCATGACACGTGTCACAACGCGGTCGCCGCCGACCAGCGCCAGCTTGGTCCCGAGCCGCACGATCGCACCGCGTTGCAGCCCGGCGAGCACGACCGAGAGCACGAGCGTGGCCACGAGCAGGGCAAGCACGCCGCCGGCCCACGGCTCGCCGCCCGGGATCAGCACGTCGTCGACGAATACCTGAACAGCGATGGGCACCCCCAGTGAGGCGATCGCCAACGCGACACCGGCGATCACCGCCATTGCGATCGCGTGCCGCGAGCCCGCGAGCCGCCCGGCGAGCGCGCGCATGAAGGGCGGCGGCTCGCCTCCCCGCTCGAAGGCCGCGGAGGGCGTGAAGGTCAGCACCACGCCGGTGAACGACTCGTCAGCCCGATCCCACGGCTCGATCCGTCGTCCGCTGGCGGGGTCGTTGAGCAGAAGCCCGTCGCGGCTGACCCCCTCTACCACCACGAAATGGGCGAACTCCATGAACGCGATCAGCGGAAAGGACTCACGAGGCAGGCTCTCGAGGTTGCGCCTGAATGCCTTGGCCTCGAGCCCGTACGCCCGGCCCGCACGGAGGATGCTGCGCGCGCTGACGCCCTCGCGCGAGACCCCGCAGGCCGCCCGCAGCTCCTCGAGCGCAACCCAGCGCCCGTAGTGGGCCAGGATCATCGCCAGCGACGCAGCTCCGCACTCGACTGCCTCCATCTGCAGCACGGTGGGCGTGCTGACGCGCCGCCGGTGGATCTCCTGGGTCCATTCGGGGCGCTCGGCGAGCATCACAAGTGCTCAGTCCGCGAGCAGCAGCGAAATCGGCCGCTCGCTGGCGATCTGAACCGAGCCCTCGGTGACTGTGCCGGCGCCCAGGGGCCCCCGCGGGCCACGGCCGTTGGTCCAGCGCAAGCCGCTGGAGGTCCCGGCGTCGCGGGCGAGTGTTACGTCGACCTCGATCCGGGCCTCGCCGCCGAGGAATTGCTCGGTCAGGTGGGGCTGGCCGCTGACCAGCTCCACCCGATCGGCGTCGACCGGGTAGGGCAGAACCCGGGTGACGCGACCCTCGAGCAAACCATCGTCCTGGGGGGTCGTACCGTCAGGAGCCAGCTTCACCGGCATGCCCACGGAGACGCGCTCGCCTTGCGCCTCGTCGAGGAACAGGTACGCCACGGGCGCACCGCTGGGCAGCACCAGCTCAAGCTGCTGCCCGGGCGCCACCGGCTCGCCGCGCACGGTGCAGTTGCAGCCGGTTCGGCCGCTGATCGGCGCGCGCACCAGCTCGACGCTCCCGTCCGCGCCCCTGACGCGGGCGACCACCTGACCGGCGTGAACCCGGGTCCCCAACGCGGGCGGATCGCTGATCAGGACGCCCGGCTCCGCGGCGGCGATCGAGTAGGAGTGCGGCGCGCCCGTGATGATCCCGACGCCCGAGACCTCACGCTGGACGCTGCCGAGGAAGGCCCACGCGGCGCCGGCGGCGATCACCGCGAGCGCCGCCACCAGCGCCAGCCACCAGTGGGGCGGGACGATCCGCACGCGCTCGTCGAGCCGCTCGGATGCCGGTCCCCGCGCGCGTGCCTGCGGACGGAACATCGCGGGTGCACCCATGGAGCTCAGGGGGTGCCTCCCAGCACGATGAAGAAGGCACTGAAAGCGACGGCGTCACGTTGCATGTGGCAGGGGCGGTCCATCGGTCACTTTGATCGACCTGCGTGGCGGCGTCTTGAGACGTTTGGGGACGCTGCAGTTCTTCGCGCTCGTGCCGATCAACCAGCGAGAGAACGACTTCCAAGGAGGCATGGTGAGCACGCAGGAGAACCCGTACGCGAAGGTGATCGCCCAGGCATGGTCGGATGAGGACTACAAACGGCGGCTGGTCGACGATCCGGCCGGCGCGCTGACCGAGGCCGGCGCCGAGGTGCCTGACGGAGTGCAGCTCCGCGTGGTCGAGGACAGCGACACGGTCAAGCACCTGGTGCTACCCGCCGCGCCCGGCGAGGGCGAGATAGCCGAGGAGGACCTCGAACGAGTCTCCGGCGGGACGTGCGCCTGCTTCGTCCCTCTGTGCGCTCCTTGAACCAGCTGTTTTGCATGTAGCCGGCTGATCACGCGCGACTGACCACGATGGCGATCACAGAGCTACGCCGCGAGGCGGCGCCGCCGGCGTGGGCGGCGGGGACGAGCGCTCACGTGCTGGGGGACGACGAGGTCGTGCTGCTGTCGGAGACCGAGCGCATTGTCCTGCGCGGCCGGGTCTACGCCGCGATGGCGCCGCTGATCGACGGGCACCGATCCGCCGAGGACGTCGTGGCCGGCATCGGCGATGCATTTGCCCCGGCGCTCGCGCACTATGCGCTCATCAGGCTCCGGCAGGCGGGGAGTGTGGTCGACGCTACTTCAGCGACTGCGGCGCCACCGCCGGCCGAGGTCGCGACGATCGGGATCGCATCCGAGGCGGCGGCGGCGCTACGCGTCCGGATCGCGGTGCTCGCCAACGATGCGGGTGGACCCGCCGAGCCGCTGACCGTCGCGCTCGTTGACGACTATCTGCGCCCGGAGCTGGCCGAGCTGGCGGCCGAATGCTCGCAGGGTGAGCGTGCGCTGGTGCCGTGCCGCCCGCTAGGACGGTTCGTGTGGCTCGGCCCGCTGCTGGCGCCCGGGTCTCCCGGGCTATGGGAGCTGTTGGTGGATCGCGTGAGGCTCAACCGTAGGGCCGACGTCGCGGCGCTCGCGGCAGGCGCGGACTTACCCCTCTTCCCGGTTGACGACGGTTCCGCGGCGCTGGGGCTGGGCCTGGAGATGGCGAGCGCGGCCGCGGCCGGGATCCTGAGTGGAAAGCCACCGGACGGGATCGAGTCGGCCCTGCTGACATTCGACCGCGGCGCCCTCGAGCTGACGCGCCATCCGCTGAGCCGGATCGGGACTCCTGTGCCTCGATACGTGCCGCGATTCGGCGAGCCGCTGCCGGCGCTCGAGCTCGGCGCCACGCCGAGGCGGTTCGCCACCGACAACGGCCATCGGCAGGTCTCGCCCAAGCAGACACTGGCCCGCATCGAGACACTGACCAGCCCGATCACCGGGGTGGTGTCGAGGCCGCAGCGCGTCGGGCTCGGGCGCAGGCTGCCCGTGTACACCGCCACGTGCGCAACCGCCCCCGGCGCGAACGGCATCCGGCGCCCGACAGGAGCGATGGGGAAGGGGCTCGGCGACGAGCAGGCGCGGGCCAGCTGCATCGCGGAAGGCATCGAGCGCTACTCGTGTCAGTTCTTCGGCGACGAGCCGCGCCGCAGGGCGCGGCTGGAGGAGATCGCCGAGCTCGCGATCGATCCCAGGAGCATGCTGCTGTTCAGTGATGCCCAGTACGCCGCTCGACGGCCCGCAGCGGCCTCGGACCACCACTCGGTTCCCGCTCCGTTCGACGCCGGGGCGCCGATCGAGTGGTCGCCCGTACGGTCGCTGACCACCGGGGCCACGCGCTGGGTGCCGGCCGCGAACTGCTTCTTCGGCTACTTCGACAGCGAGGCGACCAGCAGCGAACCGTTCGCGTTCGGCGACTCGAACGGCTGCGCGGCGGGCAACACGCTCGAGGAGGCCCTGCTCCAGGGGGTGCTCGAGCTGATCGAGCGCGATGCAACGGCGCTGTGGTGGTACCCCCGTGTCCGGCGGCGGGCGATCGCCCTGGAGAGCTTCACGGAGCCCCTCTTCGACGAGCTGGCGGCGAGCTACGACGATGGTGGGCTCGAGCTGGCGATGCTCGACCTCACCGTCGATACCGATGTCGCGGTCGTGGCGGCGGTGAGCTGGCGGCGCAGCGACGGCGGTGGCGTGGCCCTCGGGCTCGGTGCCCACCTCGACCCGCGCCTTGCAGCGTCGCGCGCGCTCTCCGAGCTCGAGCAGGCGCTCGCCGAGGAGGCGGGTGAGGACACCGAGTTTGGCCGCTGGCTCGCCACTGAGACGATCGAGACCCAGCCCTACCTGATGCCCGCCGACGCGCCGCCGCTGATGGCCGGTGAGCTTCCACGGCACGAGTTGGCCGACCTGCGAGACGAGCTCGACTGGTGCGTGGCCAAGCTCGAGAGCCTCGGTCACGACGTGCTCGCCTACGACCACACCCGACCCGACGTAGGCTTTCCCGTGGTGCGCGTGATTGCTCCCGGGCTCCGTCACTTCTGGCGGCGACTCGCGCCCGGGCGTCTCTATGACGTCCCGGTCAGCGAAGGCCTGGTCGCGCACCGTCAGCGCGAGGACGAGCTCAACCCGATCGGCTTCGTTCTGTGAGGCTCGCCCCGCCGCTGACGCGTGGCTGGCGCGCGGCGCCGGGCGCGGCGATCAGCCGGACGGGCGACACCTCCGTGCGTGCCAGCCGCCGCGCCGGCCCGCAGATCCCCCTGGGGCCGCCGACCGCCGAGCTGACCGAGGTGATGGCGGCGCTGGCGGACGGGGTGAGCGAGAACGACGCCGCGCAGCGTCTGGACGGCGGCGAGCTGGCGCGCTTCCTCTACTACGCCGAGCGGCTCACCAGGGCCGGAGTGCTCGCTCTCGACGTCATCGCCGGCGAGCGCCGGCTGGCGACACTGGTCCCGCTCCGCTGGGAGCTCGCCGCAGAAGCAAGCGCCGTGAGAGGGGAGCGGGTCGTGCTGTCGCGCTTTGCCCACCTGCGGGCTGTCGACGAAGAGTTGGTCCTGGCCGTGCCGGGTGCCGCCTGTGAGGCCGTCCTCGTCGACGAGCAGGCGAGCTCTTGGGTCACACAGTGCGTGCGCCCGCAGGCGCTTCGCAGCGGCGTGGACGAGCTGCGCGGCGCATTCCTCGGCCTGCTCGAGCGCGCTGGCCTGTTGGATGTCGCCGGTGCCGACGAGCCGGAGGGGATGCAGACGTGGGAGTTTCACGATCGCCTCTTTCACCTCGCTTCGCGCGGGTACCGCGATGGCGTCGCACGCGGCCCGACGCTTCGCTTCGGCGATGGCCACGTGGCGCCGGGAGCCGTGCGGGCGCCCTACGACGGACGCGTGCGCGAGCTTCCCAGCCCGCGAGCGGCGACAAACGGACGGCCGCTGCGCGAGCTGATGGAGTCGCGCCGCTCGCGACGCGACATGAGCGGCGCGCCCGTTACAGCCGAGGAGGTGTCCGAGCTCCTGCACCGCACCGCACGCACCGTGAACATCGCGCAGTCCGACGGCCTCATCCGCAGGCCCTATCCGTCCGCCGGCTCGCTGCACGAGCTCGAGGTCTACTTGGCGGTCGGCGCCTGCCAGGGGCTCGAAGCGGGCTTTCACCACTACCGCGGCGATGAGCATGCGCTCGTATCGCTCGGCGCGACCGGGCCGAGTGAGGCGATGCTCGCCGACGGCGCCCGCGCCTGGCAGCAGCCCGGTCGCCCGCCGCAGGTGCTGGTGGTGATCGCCTCGCGGGTGCCGCGCCTGGCCTCGAAGTACGAGGGGTTCGCCTATCGGCTGAGCCTGCTGAACGCCGGGGTGGTGATCGCCAACCTCCAGCTGGTGGTCACGGACCTGGGTCTGGCGGGAGCGGCCGCCGGCTCGGGCGACCCGGATCTGTTCGCGGCGGCGACCGGCGCGGATCCGTGGGAGGAGACCAGCATCGCCGAGTTCGGCTTCGGTCGCGCGCGTGACTGACGTCGCCGCCGCGCTCGAACGTCAGATCCAGGGCAGGCTGGACCTGTTCCCGAGCGCCGCGGTGCGGCGGGACGCGGCCTGGGTGCCGGCCGTAAAGCCGCTGGTGGAGCGGGTGGGCCGTCTCGAACGTGACGCGGCGGCAACGATGCTCGAGCGGGTGCACCACGATCGGCCGCTGCTTGGCGGTCGGTTCAACGGAGGGCGCGACGTCGGTCCGGTCGTCGATGCCCGGATCGGGCTGTCCGAGCCGCACAACGGGAGGCAGACCGTCGCGCTGCTGCGTTTCGGCGGGGGGCTCGAGCTCGTCTACAAGCCGCGGCCGGTGACCATGGAGGCAGCGCTCGAGCGCACCACCGCCTGGCTCACGGCGCACGATCCGGAGCTCGCACTCCAGGCTCCGACCGCGCTAGACCGGGACGGCTACGGCTACTGCGCGTTCGTCGCGCAGCGCGCCTGCGGGTCACAAGCGCAGATCGAGCTCTTTCATCGGCGGCTGGGGGCGCTCACTGCCCTGCTCGCGGCGTTGCACGCAACCGACTGCCACGCCGGCAACTTCGTCGCCCGCGGCTCGAGCCCGGTCCTCGTCGATGCCGAGGCGCTGCTTCACCCGCGGCTTGAATCCACTCCCACCGACCCGTTGGTGGCCACCGAGGTGCTCGCCGGCGAGGTCCGCACGAGCGCCGGCCAGACGATCATTTACGGCGGATTCGACGCCAGGCCACCGGACCGCGGCGGCACGCCGGTGCTGGCCGGGCGGGTTCGCGGCCTGGCCGAGAACCGCCCGGCGTTCGACGCGGGCGTGCGATCGATGCGCCGGCTGTTGCGAACGGAGCTTCCCGCCCTGCTGGCGCACACCGGCCCGCTCGGCCCCGCCCTGGTGGCGCAAACCAGGCTCGTCCTGCGACCGACTGAGATGTACGCGCGGCTGTTGGGCCATCGGCTCTCGGCACGCTCGCTCGCCGCACCCGACCGGGGCTTGTCCGCCTGCGCGCGGCTGCTGCGGCGCTTCGAGGACGCCAGCATCGGCGCCGACGCTTGGACCGCCGTCCGCGACGCCGAGCTGGCGGCCCTGGACCGCGCTGACATCCCCTACCTGCTCGTGGACGCCTCGACCGGCGACATCACCGACCTCGCCGGACACGTGCTTGCGCTGGCCGCGTTCGCGCCTGCGCGAGTCCGACTGGGTGTCGATCCTGAACGTAGGCTTCGAAGCGCGTTCGCAGCCCAGCAGCATTGAGCCGGACCGGGCTTCGCGGAGGCCGGGTTCGGCGATCAGCTCGGTCTTGAAGCTGTCGACGAAGCTCTCAGCCAGCGCTCTGTCGATAGCGTGGCCGACTGAGCCCACGCTGGCCAGCACGTGGTGATCGGCAGTGAGACGACGGGATACGATGCCGGTCAGGAGGACCTAGCGATGGCAATGACGGCGACGCGACCGCAGTGGAGCGCCCAGGAGCTGGCGACGATCGACCGGAGGTTGATCGTCCACCCGTACCTGCCGAGCTCTACCGAGGAGCGCGTGGTCATGGTCGAGGGGCACGGCTGCCGGCTCCGCGACGCCGACGGTCGCGAGTACCTCGACGCCACCGGCGGGCTCTGGCTTGCGCAGATCGGCCACGGCCGGCGCGAGGTGGCCGAAGCCGCGGCGCGCCAGATGGAGCGCCTGGAGTACTTCACCAGCTTCTGGGAGTTCTCAAACGACCGGGCGATCGAACTAGCTGAACGGCTGGTCTCGATCTCGCCCCCGAAGCAGACCCACGTCTACTTCACCAGCGGCGGCTCGGAGGGCAATGAGGCCGCCCTCAAGCTCTCCCGCTACGCCCACTGGCGCCGCGGCGAGAGCGGCAGGACCTGGATCCTGGCCCGCCGTCAGGCCTACCACGGCGTCGGCTACGGCTCCGGCACCGCCACCGGCTTCCCGGTCTATCACGACGGCTTCGGTCCGATGCTCCCACACGTACGGCACCTCACCCCGCCGTGGCCGTACAGGGCCGAGCTCTTCGACGGCGACGACCCGACCGACTTCTGTATCCGGGAGCTGGAGCAGGCGATCGCTGAGATCGGTCCCGAGAACATCGCGGCGTTCATCGGGGAGCCGGTGATGGGGGTCGCCGGGATGGTGGTCCCGCCGGACGACTATTGGACGCGCGTGCAGCAGCTGCTGCGCGAGCACGGGATCACCTTCATCTTCGACGAGGTCGTCAGCGCCTACGGCCGCGTGGGGCGCTGGTTCGCCGCCGAGCACTTCGGGGTCGAGCCGGACATCATCGTCACCGCCAAGGGCATCACCTCTGGCTACGCGCCGCTCGGAGCCGTCCTCATCAGCGACGAGATCGCCGAGGTGGTGACGGAGGAGGGCTTCCCCATGGGGTACACCTATAACGGCCACCCGACCGCCTGCGCCGTGGCTCTCGCCAACCTCGACGTGATCGAAAGGGAGGGCCTGCTCGAGCGCGCGAGCGAGACGGGCGCCTACATCCTCCAGCGCTTCGGCGAGCTCACCGAGCTGCCGGTAGTCGGCGAGGTGCGCGGCGTCGGCATGATGCACGCCGTCGAGCTCGTCGCCGATCGCGAGACCCGTGAGCCGCTGCCAACACACGCCGCGCTGCAGGACGTGATCCGGCGCGAGACGGGGGTGATCGTGCGGGACTGCGAGCACAACCTCGTGATCTCTCCGCCGCTGATCCTGTCCCGCGACGAGGCCGACGAGGTTGTGGACGCGATGCGCTCGGTGCTCGAGCGTACCCGCCCCTCCGGGGACATCACGCCTGCCTGATGATGCCGGCCGGAACCCACAGTACGACTTGGATCAAGTTCTAACGATGCTCGTAAACGGCACGAGAGGGGATGGGTCATGGCGATGAACGGATACCGGTGGACGAGGCTCGGCCTGACCGCCGCGCTCGTGCTGGTCCTCGCGGCGCTCGTCGCAGCCTGTGGAGACGACGACGACGACGGCGGCGGCGGATCGGGGAGCGGCGGCGGCGAGTCCGGCAAGATGACCGAGGTCGCGATCGGGACGCAGCCGTGGATCGGCTACGGACCCTTCTGGGTCGCCGATGAGCAGGGCTTCGACCGCGACAACGGCGTCGACATCAAGATCGTCAACTTCTCGACCGACCAGGATCTCGAGTCAGGCTTCGCCAGCGGCCGGTTCCAGGCCGCGAACAACGCGAACAACACCCTCATCCGCCTTGCGGACCTCGGACTCGACTACAAGATCGCGCTGATGGAGGACTTCTCGCTCCAGGCGGACGCGGTGGTCTCCTGCAACGAGGACATCCGGTCCATCGAGGACGTCGAGGGTGCGAAGGTGGCATTCGAGGAGTTCTCGGTGTCCGACGTGCTCTTCCGCTACGCACTCAAGGAGGCCGGCGTCGACTTCGACTCAATCGATTACACGCCGATCCCTGCCGCCGACGCCGGAAGCGCGGTGGTCGCCGGCCGGGTCGACGTGGCTGTCACCTACGAGCCGTACCTGCAGGCAGCCCTCGAGGAGGGCGACAACTGCGAGATCATCTACACGGCGGCCGAGCGCCCCGGCCTGATCTCCGACGCGCTCGCGATCAACAGCGACTTCGCGGAATCGGACCCCGAGGCCGTGGCCGGCGTCCTGCGAGCGTGGGGCGACGCGGTCGACTTCTACAAGCAGAACCCGAAGGAGGCGCAGGCGATTATCGCCAAGAAGGTGGGCGAGAAGCCGGCCGCGCTGGGACCGAGCTTCGAGGGCATCCAGCTCTTCGACCTCCAGGAATCCCAGGATTATCTGGAGAAGGACTACGAGGGGCTGTGGGACGACATCCGCGCGATCATGGTCGAGCAGGGCCAGATCAAGACCAAGCCCAAGGTGTCCGACTACCTCGACACCTCCTTTGGGGAGCAGGCGCTTAAGGAAGGCGGGTAGGTCTGAGTGGCGGGTGCCGCGGATCGAACGGCGGCCGGGGCTCCGCGCGAAACTCGGGCCGCCGTGCCGCCGCGCAGGCGACGGCGGAAGCGCAAGTTGCTCCGCCTTTACAGCCCGATCGATCCACGCGCGTACATGGTCATCGCGATCTTCTCGTTCGCTCTGCTGATCGGTGGTTGGTGGCTGGCCGCTGAGCTCGATCTGGCCAAAGACATATTCCTGCCTTCCCCGATTGACGTCTGGAACAACGGGGTGGAGCTCGCCGGCGACGGCATCCTCTGGGACGACACCCGAACGAGCTTCATCCGGATCACGATCGGCTTCGCGATCTCGACGGCGATGGCCCTGCCGATCGGCATCCTGATCGGCAGCTACCGTGCCGCGGAGGCGGCAATCGAGCCATCGGTGGACTTCATCCGCTACATGCCGGCGGTCGCGTTTGTCCCCCTGTCAATCGTCTGGGTCGGCGTCGACGAGACGCAGAAGTGGCTGATCATCTGGATCGGCACCTTCTTCCAGCAGGTCCTGCTGGTGATGGACAACGTCAAGCGCGTGCCGCGCGAATACGTGGACATCGGTTACACGCTCGGGATGAAGGACCGCACCGTCCTTCGTCGCGTCGTTCTTCCGGCGAGCGCCCCGGCCATCTGGGACACGCTTCGAATCACACTCGGCTGGGCGTGGACCTGGCTGGTCGTCGCCGAGCTGGTCGCCGCCACGGAGGGACTCGGTCACCGGATCGTGGTCGCCCAGCGGTACTTCCAGACCGAGACGATCTTCCTCGGGATCCTCATCATCGGGGTGCTCGGCCTGATCATGGATCAGGTGATGAAGTTCACGGGGAAACGTATCTTCCGGTGGGCGGGCTGAGGCGGGCATGAACGACGGGAAGCTCGCGGTGCGCGGGGTGCGCAAGGTCTTCGAGGGCCGCTCGGGCGATGTGGTCGCGCTCGACGGCGTCGACTTCGACATTGCCGAGAAGGAGTTCGTCACCGTGATCGGCACCAGCGGCTGCGGCAAGTCGACGCTGCTCTCGATCATCGCCGGCCTCGAAGAGGAGACCGAGGGAGAGGTACTCGTCGCCGGCGAGCAGGTCCTCGCGCCCGGTCGCGACCGGGGTGTGGTCTTCCAGAGCTACACGCTGTTCCCCTGGCTGACGGCACAGAAGAACGTCGAGTTTGCGCTTCGCGAGTCGGGGAGCGAGCGGGTGCAAATCGCCCGCGAGCACCTCAGGCTCGTCGGACTCGAGCGCTTCGCCGATGCCTATCCGAGCCAGCTCTCAGGTGGAATGCGCCAGCGCGTCGCGATCGCCCGGGCGCTCTCCTACAAGCCAGATGTGCTTCTGATGGACGAGCCCTTCGGCGCCCTCGATGCCCAGACCCGTCAGCTCATGCAGGAGCTGCTGACGCGGGTCTGGGAGGAACATCGGCTGACGGTCATGTTCGTCACCCATGACATCGACGAGGCGGTGTTCCTCTCCGATCGAGTGTTGGTGATGACCGCCCGGCCGGGAAGGATCAAGGAGAACATTGAGATCGGGCTCGAGCGCCCGCGGACGTTCGAGATCTTCTCCACTCCCAAGTTCTTCGAGTACAAGGCAAGGCTGCTGGAGTCCGTCCGTGAGGAGAGCCTGCGAGCGGCCGCGGAGCTCGAGGCCGTCACATGAGCGATGAGGGTGCCGTCCTCGCAGCGATCGACGACCGCGCCGACGAGCTCGTCGCCCTGGCCGGCGAGCTGATTCGCTTCGACACGACCACCCGCGGTGGCCCCGCCGAGCCCGCTCGCGACGAGGCGGCGCTCCAAGATCGCCTGCGACAGCTTCTCGCCGCCGCGGGTGCCGAGGTCGAGCTCTGGGAGCCGGAGCCCGGCGAGCTCGACCGCTGGCAGCGCCAGGTGCCGGCCGGCCTGGGGTTCGCGGGGCGACCGCAGCTGGTCGCTCGTTTTTCCGGTGCGGATGGCGGGCCGACCCTGCTCTTCAACGGCCACATCGACGTCGTCTCCGCCGAGCCGCGCGAGCGCTGGTCGAGCGATCCGTTCAAGCCGGAGGTCCGCGACGGCCGCCTCTACGGGCGCGGTGCCTGCGACATGAAGGGCGGCGTGGCCGCGATGGTGATGGCGGCGCTCGTCCTGGCCGAGCACCGCGGCCGCCCCCGCGGTGATCTGGTGGTCAACACCGTCACCGACGAGGAATGGAACGGAGCCGGCGCGCTGGCCGCGGCGGCAAGGGGAGTCGGCGCCGAGGCGGGGATCGTCCCGGAGGCGACCGGGTTCGAGCCGTGGGTCGCATGCCGGGGCGTTCTCTGCCAGACGATCACCGTGCAGGGCCGGCCCGGCCACGCCGAGATCCCCCAGCCGGATTGGCGTGAGGGCGGCGCGGTGAACGCGATCGAGAAAGCGGCCCTCGTGCTCGACGCTGTCCGCTCTCTGCGCGAGCGCTGGCGGTCGGCCGCGAGCGGACGCCCGCTACTCGCGCCGGGCGATCTCGTGCCGACGATGATCCGTGCTGGGGAATGGTGGGTCAACTACCCGGCGTCGTGCACGCTGACCGTCGACATCACCTACCTCCCGGAGCAAGGCGACGCCGACGGCGGCTGGGGGGCGGGCCTCGAGCGGGAGATCGAGGACTGGATCCTGGAGCGCACCGCCCGCGATCCGTGGCTCGCGGAACACCCGCCGAGCTTTGGGTGGGACAGCAACCTCGCCCCCGCCGAGGTCTCGGCTGAGCACCCGATCGCCGCCTGCGCCCTGGCGGCCGGCGAGAGCGTAGGGAGGGCCGGAAGCGTCGCCGCGCTCCAGGGTTGGCACGACGCGGCGACCTTTACGCGCTTCGGGACACCGACCATCAGCTATGGCCCGGCGGGGCTCTCCAACGACGGCCAGACGATGGCCCACGCGGTCGACGAGTTCGTGCCGGTCGAGGATCTCGTCGCCTGTGCGAAAGCGCTCGCGCTCGTCGCGCTTCGCTGGCCTGGCGGAGCTCGGGACAAGCAGAGATGAGCGGGCCGAGCACGACAGACCCCGGGGTCGCGACCCGCGCCTCCGAGCGCGACGCTATCGCGCTTACCCGCATTCCCGCGCCTACGGGTTCGGAGGGGGAGCGGCTGGCCTGGCTCGAGGACCGTCTCACGGGCAAGCCGGGCACACGCTCGCGCGACGGCGTCGGGAACTTGGTATGGAGCCTGGGCGAAACGCCTCACGCACTCGCGCTCCTCGCACACGTCGACACGGTGTTCCCCGCCGACGTCCCGCTCGCCGTGTCGGAGCGGAACGGGTGGCTCTGTGGCCCGGGCATCGGCGACAACGCGCTTGCGGTGGCCGTGGCGCTCAACGTCGTCGAACGGCTCGCTGCCGATCTTTCGGAGCCGCTCGCCGTCGTCTTCACGGTGGGTGAGGAGGGACTGGGCGGCTTGCGCGGTGCCAGGCACGCCTGCGCTGAGCTCGCTCCTCGGCTCGCGATCGCTCTCGAGGGCCACGGCCTCGACGAGGTGTGTGTCGACGCTGTCGGCTCGCTTCGGGTGTCGCTCGCCGTCTCCGGGCCGGGTGGTCATTCATGGTGGGACCGAGGACGTCCGAGCGCGACCCACGCTCTCGTGCATCTGCTCGCCGCCGTCCTCACAGATCTTCCCGCGGACGTTTCAGTGAACGTCGGGCGACTCGCCGGAGGCAAGGCGGTGAACGCGATCGCGGATCGAGCAGAGGCGCTGGTGGAGGGCCGCTCGCTCGAAGAGGAGCGGCTCGCCGAGCTGGAGGAGCGACTCGCAGCGCTCGCCGTCGAGGGCGGGCTCCAGCTTCATCTGGAGACGCTCGACCGCCGACCTTGCGGGCGGCTCGACCGCGAGCACCCGCTCGTCGCAATCGTGCGCGACGTCCGCGCCGGTCTCGGGCTGCCGGATCGACTCGGGGACGGCTCGACGGATGCGAACGCGGCCATCGCCCTCGGCATCCCCGCGCTCGCTCTCGGCTGCGCGCGGGGCGCCGACATGCACGCCCCGAGTGAGCGGATCGAGCGGAGCACGATCGCCCTCGGCGCGGCGCAGCTCGACGGCGTGCTGCGGCGCCTGCTCACCCACGACCACGCAAGCCGCGGCCTGGCGCACGCGGCGGGGGGAGAAACATGATCAGGACCGGTGATGAGTATCGGGAATCGCTACGAGACGGGCGCGCGGTGTGGATCGACGATGACTTCGTCGAGGACGTTTCGACGCATCCGGCGTTCAAGCCGATCGTGGACGTGCGGGCACGAATCTACGACCTCGCCCATGAGGAGGCGACCAGCGACGTCATGTCGTACGTCGATGCGGAAACGGGCGAGCGCTGTCCAATCGGCGCAAAGCCGCCGGAGACCAAAGAGAACTGGCACGCAAAGCGGGCCGCGGTCGACCTGGTCTTCGATGACATTGGCGGCGTCGTCACTCGCGTCGGCGACGAGACCGTCGGCGAGATGTGGTCGCTTTTTGACGGCCAGGACATCCTGGACGAGATCAACCCCGCCTTCTCGGAGAACATCAGGCGACACGTCCGCCGGGCCGCCATCCTGGACCCTTTCCATGTCTCCGCGAACACCGATCCCAAGGGAGACCGATCCAAGCGGCCGCAGGACCAGGACCCCGATGTCCTCCTGCGGGTCGTGCGCGAGACCGACAACGGCATCGTCGTACGCGGGGCGAAGTTCGAGACGGCCGCCGCTTACGCAAATCAGGCCTTCGTGAAGCCGACGATCGGCGATTGGGGCAACGAAACGCTCTCAGACTACGCGGTCGGCTTTCTCGCGGATATGGGAGCGCCCGGCATCAAACACATCTGTCGCTCGGGCTTCGGTGCCAGGCTTCCCGCGGACGACTACCCGCTCTCGAATCGCTTCGACGAGATCGACACGATGATCGTCTTCGACGATGTCGAGATCCCTTGGGAGAACGTCTTCTTCTACCGGCACACCGAGGCGGCGGCGTACATCCGCGCGACGCTCCACCGCTACAGCATGTTCGCTTTCGTGCAACGTCATCTGCGCTTCGCCGATCTCCTCCTCGGGACCGTGTACGCGAACGCCACGCAGACCGGGACCAAGATGCATCAGGGCGTGCGTGAGAAGATCGCGCAGCTCGCGTGCTATCGCGAGGGCATCAACGCCCATCTGACGGCGTCCGTCGAGCTTGCGGAGCCGAGCCCGGGCGGGTTGCTGATGCCAAATCCCGCGCTCCTCTATACCGGTCGCGTGCTGGCCTGCTCTCAGCTTCCGGAGATGATGCACCTCGTTCGGGATCTCTGTGGCTGCCAACTCAGCCTCATCCCGAGCGCCGCCACCTTCCGCCAAGCAGATCCGGGCGCGTGGCTCGCCAAATACCTCCGCGTGGGGGAGTGGGACGCGGACGACCGGCGGAAGCTGTTCGCCTACGCGCGCGACTTGGTGAACTCCGACTACGCCGGCCATCGGCTGACCTTCCAGCTCTTCGCTCAATCGCCGCCGTTCTCACATCTGCTCGCCGTCTACAACAACTACGACTTCGACTGGGCGATGGACCTCGTCCTCACCCAGGCGGGAATCTCCGAGCCGGTAGGACGACCTTCGTGACCGATCGCATCGAGGTGGGAGGGCCACGTCCGCATCCGGCCCTTCAACACCGCCGACACCTACCCGGACCAGCGAATCGCCAACGACCTGTGCCAGGCCGTTGTCGCCGGCAACACGGTCTACCTGCGCGGGCAGGTGGCGCAAGACCTCGACACGCGCGAGAGCGTGGCCCTCGGCGACCCCGCGGGCCAGGCCCACAAGGTGCTCGACAACATCGAGTTGCTCCTCCGAGAAGCGGGCTCAGCGCTCCAGCAGATCGTCAGCTGCCATATCTACCTGACCGACATCCGGTACCGAGAGCCCGTCTATGGGGTGCTCGGTGAGCGGCTCAGCGGGCGTCTACCCAGTCTTCACCGGGCTCGTTGTCGACGGGCTCGCAAAGCCGGAATGGGTTGTGGAGGTGACCGCGACGGCGGTCATCCCATGACGTTCTCGCTCGTCGGGCGCTGCGAGCGCACCGGGATGCTCGGCGCCGTTGTGGCCTCCTCGAGTCCCAGCGTGGCAGCGCGCTGCACGTGGGCGGCGGCTGGTGTCGGCGCGGTCTGCACGCAGAACGTGACCGACCCGATGCTTGGCCCCGCGCTTCTCGATCGGCTCGAGCGCGGAATGGTGGCCGAGGACGCGCTCGCCGACATGGTCGATACCGCGCCACACATTCAGTACCGTCAGCTCTCGGCCGTGGACGCCGGCGGGCGCGTCGCGACGTTTTCGGGGGAGAAGACTCTTGGCAGGCACGGCACCGCCACCGCATCAGGGTGCGCTGCAGCCGGCAACCTCCTTGCGAACGACGCCGTGCCGGCCGCGATGGTCGAAGCGTTCCTCGCCGGGCCCGGCGACCACCTCGGAGACCGCCTGCTAGCGGCGCTACGGGCCGGCCGCGACGCGGGCGGCGAAGAGGGGCCCGTCCACTCGTCCGGGATGATCATCGTCGACCGAGTCCCCTGGTACGTGACCGACCTGCGGGTCGACTGGCGCGATGATGACCCGATTGTGGAGCTCGGCCGGCTGTGGCAGCTCTGGCAGCCCCAGGCCGAGACCTACGTAACACGCGCACTCGACCCGGCCTCGGCGCCCGGCTACGACGTGCCCGGCGACTCCGTCGCCGACTCGCCTACTTGATGAACTAGTGGAGCACGTCCTCGTGCAGCGCCGCCATCAGGCCGGGGTTGTCGCGGTAGTCGACGGGCACGCCGACTATCACCGGGCCTGGCATATCCATCGCCTGGCGCAGCACGGGCGCCACCTGGTCCGGCCCCTCGATGCGCAGCCCTCGCGCGCCCATGGACTCGGCGAACTTCACCACGTCGACAGGGCCGAAATGCACCGCGGCGTCGCGTCCGTGGGCCGCGACCTGCTGGATGCCCACCATGTTGTAGCTGCCGTCGATCCATACGAGATGGACGAAGTTGCATTTCAGCCGCACCGCGGTCTCGAGCTCGACCGCGGAGAACAGGAAGCCGCCGTCGCCCGACACCGAGATCACCTTGCCGCCGGGATTGGCGAGGCAGGCGGCGATCGCCCACGGCAGCGCGACACCCAGCGTCTGTTGGCCGTTGCTGAACAGGATCTGCCGCGGCCGGTGCGCGACGAGATGGCGGGCTATCCAGATATGGAACGAGCCGATGTCGCAGCAGAGCGTCGCGCCCTCGTCGAGCAGGCCCTGCAGAGCGTGGACGAGCTGCAGCGGGTGGATAGGCGTGCCGGCATGCCTGCTCGCTTCGGTGCCAAGTCCCTCGTGGGCGCGCCGGATCTCCTCCAGCAGGTCGGCCTGGGCGGGACTCGGCCGCCCGTTGATTACGCCTGTGAGTGCGTGCAGCGTGGCGGCGATGTCGCCCAGCAGCTCGACGTCCGGCCGATAGTCGCCGGTGATGTCGGCGGGCGCGCAGTCGATGTGGATCAGCGTGCGTTCGCGGCCGCGGTTCCACAGCGCCGGGTCGTATTCGACCGGGTCGAAGCCGATCGTGACCACCAGATCGGCGGCATCGAGCAGGCGGTCGGCCGGCTGGTTGTGGAACAGCCCGACCCGCCCGGCGAAGCAGTCGAGCCGTTCGCGCGGCACCACGCCCGCCGCCTGGTAGGTGCCGGCGACGGCGAACCGCGCCTTCGCGAGCAGGGCGTGCACCGCCTCCGTCGCGGCGGGCTGGCTTGCCAGCATGCCGAGCAGCACCACGGGGCGCTCCGCTGCGTCGATCAGACGGGCGGCGTCGGCCATCGCGCCTGAAGCGGCCGCGCCGAGCGGCGGCGGCCTGAACGGTGCCAGGATCGCGCCCGGCGCGGCGGCCTTCATGGTGTCCTTGGGCAGTCCGACGAAAGCGGCGCCCGGCCGGCCCGATTCGGCGGTGCGGAAGGCGCTCGCCATGATCTCCGAAGTGGCGTCCACCGCATCGATCTCGGCGGCGTACTTCGTGACCGGAAGCAACATCGCCACCGCATCCATGCTCTGATGCGTCTGCTGCAGCCGCTCGGCCACCGGCACCGCGCCGCCCAGCGCCACGACCGGATCACCCTCGGTGTTGGCGGTGGCGAGCCCGGTCGCGAGATTCGAGCAGCCCGGACCCGACGTCACCAGCACCACGCCGGCCCTACCGGTGAGGCGGCCCAGCCCCCCGGCGATGAAGGTGGCGTTCTGTTCGTGGCGGCAGACCACTGTCTCGATCTTCGAGCCGACCAGCGCGTCGAACACCGGATCGACCTTGGCGCCGGGAATGCCGAAGACGTATTCGACGCCCTGCGCCTCGAGATGGGCGACCAAGAGCTGTGCGCCGTTGCGGTCGGCGCTCATTTCGCCGCTTTCTTCGATTTCTCCGCTGCGTCGTGGTCCTGGAAGACCGCCTCAGCGGTCATCAGCGCGTTGGTTGCCGCCGGGAAGCCGGCATAGGCGATCATCTGGGTGATGACCTCGACCACCTCTTCACGCGAGGCTCCGATGCGCAGCGCCGCGTCGATGTGCAGCTTGAGCTCGGGAAGGGAAAAACCCTGGACCGTGAGAGCCGCCACCGTGCACAGCTCGCGCGTCTTCAGATCGAGGACGTCGCGCGTATAGAGCTCGCCGAACGGGAAGGTGACGTTCACCCAGGCGAATTCCGGCGCCAGCGCCTTGATCCTCTCGATGTAGGAATCGGCCATCGGTCCGAGCTGCTTGCGGATCTCGTTCATTCCGCGCTGATATTCGGCCGATGCCTCGTCGTGCTCGACTGGTGCCATGCCGGAACTCCCATATGGTCGTGTTGCGTCTCGCCTTATCGGCCGTGTAGTTACATCGGTCAGACGGAGCTCGCCCTCAACGACTATCTCGGCGTGTCGATTTTGGTTGTGCTCACTCGATGCATGTGTAGAGATCCGAGTTTTCTACGACGCAAGGAGGAAGCGACGTGCGAGTCATAGTCCTGGTCAAGGCGACGGAGCAGAGTGAGGCGGGCGAGATGCCGAGCGAGGAGCTGCTCAGCGACATGATGAAGCTGAACGAGGAGCTGGTGAAGTCGGGCGTGATGCTCGCCGGCGAAGGTCTTCATCCGAGCTCGAAGGGCGTCCGGGTGGCGTTCTCGGGGAGTGAGCGCAGGGTGGTCGACGGTCCGTTCACGGAAACCAAGGAGCTCGTCGCCGGCTATTGGCTGTGGCAGGTGAAATCGATGGATGAGGCGATCGAGTGGGTGAAGCGCGTGCCCAACCCCGACAACGCCGAGGCCGAAATCGAGATTCGCCCCGTTTTCGAGCCCGACGACTTCGGCGACGAGCTGACACCGGAGCTCCGCGAGAAGGAGGCCGAGCTGCGCAGCCAGACGGAAAACCGCTAGGTCCGGCGGCGAGCGCGTGCGGGCGAGCGATATCAACAGCACGATCGATGCCGTCTGGCGCATCGAGTCGGCGCGGCTGATCGCCGGCCTTGGACGCCTCGTCGGCGATGTCGGCCTCGCCGAGGACCTCGCCCAGGAGGCACTCGTCGCCGCCCTCGAGCAATGGCCCGACGCGGGCGTGCCGGAGAACCCGGGCGGCTGGTTGATGGGGGTCGGCAAGCACCGGGCGATCGACCGCCTGCGTCGCGCCGAGGTACACGAGCGAAAGACACGCGAGCTCGGCTACGAGGCCGAGCTGCGTGGAGAGGGCGAAGCGCCCGATCTCGCGGCGCAGGTCGACGATCCCTTCGAGGACGACCTCCTGCGGCTCGTGTTCACCGCCTGCCACCCGGTGCTCTCGAGCGACGCCAGGGTTGCGCTGACCCTGCGTCTGCTTGCGGGACTGACGACCGCCGAGATCGCCCGTGCCTACCTGGTCTCCGAGTCGACGGTGGCGCAGCGCATCGTGCGCGCCAAGCGGACGCTCGCGGAGGCGCGGGTGCCGTTCGAGGTCCCGTCCCAGGACGAGCTTCCCGAGCGGCTCGCCTCCGTGCTCGAAGCGATCTACCTGATCTTCAACGAGGGATACGCGGCCAGCGCCGGCGACGAGTTCGTCCGGCCCGAGCTGATCGAGGAAGCCCTGCGGCTCGGGCGCATGCTCGCCGCGCTGCTCCCCGACGAGCCGGAGGTGCACGGCCTGGTCGCGTTGATGGAGTTGCAGGCTTCGCGCGTGCGGGCGCGGGTGGGGCCGGGAGGCGAGCAGGTGCTTCTGCTCGACCAGGACCGCTCCCGCTGGGACTGGATGCTGGTCGGCCGCGGGCTCGACGCGCTCCGGCGGGCCGAGCGCCGGGGCGGCGTACTCGGCCCCTACACGCTGCAAGCCGCGATCGCCGCGTGCCACGCGCGCGCCCGCACCGCCGAAGCCACCGACTGGGAGCGCATCGTCGCGCTCTATGACGCACTCGCCGCGCTGAGTGGCTCGCCGGTGGTCGAGCTCAACCGGGCGGTCGCCGTGGGCATGGCCTACGGGCCGCGGCCGGCGCTGAATCTGGTCGACGAGCTCGCGCGCGAGCCGGCGCTGGACGACTACTACCTGCTGCCTGCGGTGCGGAGCCACCTGCTCGAGAGGCTCGGCCGACTCGTGGAGGCTCGGGCAGAGCTCGAGCGCGCAGCAGAGCTGACCCAGAACTCGCGTCAGCGCCGGCATCTGCTGGCGCGCAGGGCCGAGCTTCATTCACCGAATGGGTCTGCCTAGTGGCACACTGTCGGGCCACAAAGGGAGACGATGCTCGGAAAGACAGCGCTTCTCGTCGCGGCTGTACTGGGCGTGCCGGCAGTCACGTCCTGCTCAACGGATTCCGGCACGGAGGGCTCGGGGACCGAGGCGTCCAACGTACGCAAGGTTCCGTCGTTCAACGCCGTCGAGGCCAGCGGCCAAGCCGACGCGGTCGTGACGGTCGGCCATGCACGCAAGGTGACGGTGCGCGGAGAGGACAACTTGCTCGAGCACGTGGAGACCAAGGTCAACGGCGACGAGCTCGAGATCTCACAGGACGAGGACATCGATCCGAAGGCCGGCATCACGGTCGATATCCACACGCCGGCGCTCAACACGGTCACCGTCAGCGGGGTCGGACGCTTGACCGCGCGGGGTCGCCAACAAAGGCGTCGACGGTCGGTTTCAAGCCGGGCGTCAGCAGATGCGACAAAACGGCCGGGGGGCGAGTTCTTCTTGCCTGGCAACTTCACCGGGGCAGCCCTAGGGCCACAAGCGGCGGGGCCGTCCGGAAAGCAATATCTGTCCAGTTCGGCACCGAGCGCCAACGCGGTCGGAGCGGTCGACCAGCAGGACATCGAACGCGTCAATCGGCCCGTCGCAAGCGATCCTGTCCGCGCTGCCGCCCCTGAAACGGGTGATGTCCTGCCGTCGATCCCTAGAGGTTTCGAGGGTGTCGCGGCCGGGGCCGCCGACGAACATGTCGCTCACAAACCCCAACTCCTCGATGATGTCGGCCCCCGGGCCGCCGTAAACCCTGCCGGCGGGGAAAAATTCGTCGCCTCCGGGTCCGCCCCGCAGCACGGTGCTGCGTTCGTCGGGCGCGGAGATGCGGTCTACACCAGAACCCCCGAAGACTCGGTTCCCCTCTAGGGTGTCGTGCCCCGCCCACCGTAAAGCCGGTCGCCATAGACCTCGTCCTGGCCTCCGCCAGCGAACACCACCCCCTTCTCCAATCCCTGTGTTGACCATGTCATCCGCTCGCGTGAGAGACAGCCGGTAGCGCACCACTCGCCTCCCACCGACTGGTCCCGAAGCGTTCTCTGCGTCGGTGTTGGCGGAGCGATGCCAGCTATCGCGGGCGCAACGCTTCCGGGAAGAGACGGGATGCCTCCGGGCGGCGGAGGCCGTTTACGGCGGCAGCTTGCCGTGGCCGGGCCGCGGTGAGAGACTGCGCAGACTCGTCTGTTTGTTGGGATGCGATTCGCCACGAAGTTCTGGCCGCGCGTGGGAGCCGCGATTGCGGCGGCGCTGTGTTACGCAGGGCCAGCCGCAGCGGATACGGCGAGTTTCGAAGACAAGGTTTTCCGCTACCGCGCGGGCCCGGATACCTTCGGGCTCAGCCTCGACGTTCAGCTCGTTTCCCAGGGTGCTGGTCACCCGACCCAGCTGGAGGCGCGCGCGGGCGTGGCCGCGGTGACTACTGAGCCCGGCTGCAAGGCGCTTCTGGTGGCCCCCGTGTCCACGCTTTTTGAACCGAGCACGCGAGTGGTGTGCCCTCTTCCCGAGCCAGTCGGTGGCAGGCCAGGGGTGCGCTACCGGCTATCCCTCACGCGATCCAGCGACGCCGTCCGCGTAGGGGATTTCAAGGGGATCGCGTTCGCCGGCCCGGGTAACGACGAAGTCGTTGGCGACCGGATCTACGGTGGGCGTGGCCAGGATGAGCTGTCGGGGAGCCGAGTTTTCGGGGGGCGTGGGCACGACGACGTAGAGGGCAGCCAACTTTTCGGTGGTCCCGGTGTAGACCGCCTCTTCGCGGGCTATCCCTACGACGTACGGGCTTTTGTGATGCGCGGCGGACCCGGAGGCGACGAGATGTCGGGCGGCGGCAGAGTTTACGGTGGCCAGGGGGGTGACTCGATCGAGGAGAGCTCGTCGGTGGGCGACATGTTCGTCGGCGGCCCCGGCCGCGATAGCGTCAATCTCCTTGATCGGGATCGAGCGCAGGACATCACCCGTCTTAGGGGCGGCGGCGCGGACGAAATCGTTTGCGACGGGCCGATTGACGGGATCGATGTCCTGCTCGTCGACCGCTCTGACCGCGTTGGCGCTCGGTGCCGAACCGGACGCGTGTTGCTTTCGGGACGGCCCCGCCGTTTGTGGCCCTAGGACCGCCCTGTCGCGCCCGCCACGGCAGGCTGAGCCGCTGCCAACCTAAGCGGTCAGCGATCCGCGTTCGCCCCCAAGGCCGCTGCGTCGATCCGCTGCTCGTGTCGATAGCGCGCAGGCAGCGAGCGCGAAGCCGCTGGTCCGGTAAGCAACCTCAGACGTTGACGCTGCTTGCGCGGCCCGCTGCACGTCATCCGCTCTCGTGGAGAATCTCTCCGCCCAAGCTGTCGCGCGTGAGCGTCAGCGCGGGCCTTATGCGGGCCGTCCTGGCCTTGTTCTGCAGCTGGCGTCGCTGGGTTCTTGTCGGCGCGAGGGCCGCCCGGTAGAGAAGGCGTTTGGCCTGCCCGAGGAGGTAGACCGCCTCATCTACCTCCTCGAAGGACTCGTCGCCCCAGCTGTACAGCCAGTTGGAGACCCACTTGAGGTGTCGACGCGCTGCGTTCAGCGTCCGGGTGGCGTACGGGATCGAATGGCTTTTCAGTGCGAGTTGCTGGTTTGTGACTGCGGCCGCCTGGTGCTGTTGATCCACATGCAGGTGGCCGTACTGGCCCACCGTTCCCCAGCCGCACCCCTTTCTGTGCGGGTGGGTACGGCCGAAAAGCTCGCCGCGGTAGTGGTCGTCGAGACACACATAGCCACGCCCCGGCGTGCCCGGCAATACCGGTGGCGCGATTCGCCCTTTCGCGCGCAGCAGCTTGTTGCGCCTTGTGTGCCGCGTCCTGTCGCTGCCATTGATGTCGACGATCGTGCCGAACGCACGGCCGTCAAGTAACACGGCCCTGACCTTGCCATCCGTGAAGTCGTCGTCGATTGGCCGCGCCTTCAAACGAAGACGGATGCGGCCGACGTAGTCGTCGACGGCGATCCGGTATTCCTGACTGGCGATCGCATGGAAGGCGACCCGCGCTCCCCCGGGGCAGCCACGCAAGCCCCCGCCGAAACCACCGGCGACTTCGGTCAAGCTGCCGACGGCCGTGCCGATGTAGACCCCGAGCCTGGTGGACGACACGCCTGGACTGCGGCACGCGCGCGTTAACACGGCACGGGTCGACTGCGGCGTCCACGTCCACCAAACCGATTGGGAAGCAGGCAAGTCGCCATGTCTCGGCTCCGCGGGTTCACTCGTCGCGTCCACGTTGCTACCGCTCACCGTGGCTGGGAAGCCCGTGATGGCCGCGGCGGCGGCAAAGTCGTCGTTTGACGGCGGGGCCGCCGCGGCCACGCCGTGGACAACCAGGCCCGGCATCACCGCCAACAGAAGCCCCAGCCCGACGCCTCGCCACAGCGGCCCAAGGGCCGAATGGGCTCCACAAGCCGACTCCCGGCGCCCTAACCCCCAGACCGTTTCGAACATCCGGTGGCTAAGTTTGCTCCGCGCCAAGACCGCGGTCAAGGAACCATTCGGATGAGGTGGAGGGGTGCCGGTACCCCCGTGGTGCGAGAAGCGATATCCGGTCCTCTAATCGCCCGCAGGGGGCAGGGGAGGGATCCCACGCCACAGCGCGGAGGCCGTTTGCGGAGGGTTACGTGCGAGAATCGGTCGGCCCCAGTTTCTCGAACAATCGAGGCCGTGAGTTTCTTCGAACCTCCGCCAGCGCCGCCCGAGCCGCCGCCCGCCGAGCGGTGGGAACCGCTGGCCTGGGAGGGGCCGCCGGAGGATGTGCTGGGCGGGGTTGTGCCGCTCGAACTACTGCTCGCGCGCTCGCAGATGGCGGCGGTCGCGATCGGCTCCGCAACCGCTTATCGAACGGGCTTCGAGTTCACCGTGGAGCTGCGCCTGCGTGAGGATCGCCAGGACAGGGTGTGGATGGGGCCGCCGTGGGAGCAGCGTAGGAGCCAGAGCGGCGAACTGCCGGACGATCTGTTTCGGGTAGGCGTTCAGTTCGAGGATGGCTCGAAGGCGACCACGCTGGACACCGGCCTGTCTGGAACGTTCGTGGGACCGCGTGGAGGGGTAGTGGACTACAGCTCCGGGGGGACCATCGGCGCGGTAGAGGGCGAGGGGCCAGACGAGCAAGAAGTTCCGGACAGCCCCGTTCTCGTGCCACGCGGTGGCGGGGGAGGAATGCGCCACTGGTCTGAATCGCTTTGGCTGTGGCCGCTGCCGCCCCAGGGGCGCTTGAGCTTCGTCTGCGAATGGCCGGCGTTCGGTATCGCGCTGACCCGCGCCGACGTGGATGCCGCCCCGATCCGTGACGCCGCTGCGCGGAGCCGGTCTCTGTGGGACGACGGTTGAAGTTCTCAAAGGCCCGACGCACGACTTGCCATGTTTCGCTCCCACAGGCCCGTCGAGTATCCAGCTATCGCTTTTCGTCTCTATGAAGAAGGGCCCGGCTGTCAACTAGAGGTCGGTGGTTCGTTGTCGTCCTCCTCTCGCGTTCGTGGGTGTGGAGCAACGCTCATGTCTCTATGGCCTCCTGGTCGGGAGGATCAGGCGAAATTGGATCGTTCGCTCGGGGGCGCATGTCCAAAAGGGCGGTCAGGCCGCCAGACGAAAAGCGGCGCCTCGGGGAGCGAACTCCTCGTTTCGGGTGAGCATGTGCCAGATCGCGTGGGCGAGGCGGCGGGCGATGTCGATCTGGGCGACCTTCGCGCCGCGCTCTTGCCGAGCCGGCGCTTGTTGCGCTGGTAGCGCTCCGCGTAGGCCGAGTGCTTGAGCGCGTGCATCGTGGCCTCGAGCAGGGCCCAGCGCAGTTAGGTGGGCCCGTGCTTGGTGAGCGGCCCCCTCGATCCTTCTGCCAGGAATGAAGGTCGAGGATGTCTTGCCGGACAGGGCTGGCCTGCGTGTGAACGCTGGCGAGCCAGGTTGGCTCTTGCTCCGAGCGTGCGACCGCGACGCAGCCGTCCAGCTCTTTGAGCCATGGGAGATCCTCGCCGGGCTCATAGGGCTCGAGCTCGAGCACGGGAGCGATGACCGCCGACCGAAACGAGCAAGCCAGGATCCCGGCTCACCCGAGTAGGGCCTGAATATGACCGACCGCCATTGATCCTCAAGCGACGACAGCGGATCATGCGTTACCTGGAGCAGCGCGACATCGAAGTTCGCGGCGTTGCGTCTGACGTAATCCCATGCTCGTCGCTGCTTGTTCATGTTCCATATGAGAACGCGCATCGGTGGTTTCGGTCGCAACTCTAAGACCGGTGTCTGACACACGGCGGGCGTCAAGAGCGAGGCGCCGGCGCGTAGCGGCCTGCGGCCACTGTGTGGGGCTGAGGGCTTGACGGTCGGAGTTCTCCGACGGAAGCGCGGGCCTATGCCGCCCTTCGCTCTGAGCGACGAGGCGAAGGCGACACTCGCCTCGTGGAGGGACGACGCCACTCATGCGGGCATGGACGACACCGCGCCGGTCGACGATCCCACAAGCGTCGAGCGCGAGCCCGGCATAACGTCACTTCGAGGATGAGGGCGAGTCGTGTTGATGCTTGGTTTTCCCGCGATTTTCTCCCGCACCGCTCTACAGAGCCGAGAATCGACCCTGCGCGGGATGTACTACATCTAGCCGCATCGCTTTCGTCCCAAGCGAGGGTCGAGTGGGGGCCGCCGGAGACGCTCGCGTGTCGGGCAATGCGGGGACGTGGCGTGCGGCCGGGAAGCAGGCAGGCTGGTAGCGCCCCCGGGCGATGTTTGATTGGTGCCGAACCGGGTGCACCGTGGGCGCGTATAGCCGTGCAGGGATCCGCAGCGATCGGAGGTCGCGATGCGCGAACCAATGAGGACACTCCTGGGAGCCGTGCTGGTGGTGCTGCTGACGGCGGAAGTCGCGGCGGCGGACCAAGCGGTCACGGCTGAGCCCAGCAACGTGTTCGCCCCCGCCGACGTGACTATCAGCCAGGGCGAGCGGGTGACCTGGACCAACAGCGGCGGCACCCACGACGTGCACTTCGAGGATGGCTTCGAGCAGCCAGCCAATCCCAGCGGTTCGCCCTGGACGGTCACGCGGACCTTCGCTACCGCGGGCCTTTTCCCCTACTACTGCACGGTGCACGGCGGGCCGGGCGGCTCGGGCATGGCTGGCGTCGTGCGGGTGGCCGCCCTACTGCCTGCGCCGGTCGAGCCCGTGCAAGGCAGCCCCGAGCCCGAGGCCACGGCTCCCCGCGTGGCGCTCAAGGGCCGCGTAGTGAAGAAGGGCTACCGCGTGAGGCGACTCGTGGTCTCCGCGGATTCCAAAGCCACGGTGACCTGCTCCTGCTGGAAGGGCAAACAGGCCCACGAGGTCACGGGCTCCTGGCGGGTAAAGAAAGCCGAGCGGCTGCTGCGGCCGAAGGCCCGGCTGGTGGTTCGTGTCAGCGGTCGGCGCTGGACCTGGACGATCCGCAAGGGCCGAGCCCCGCTGCTGGTGAAGCGGTCATGACTACCTGACAACGCGCCTACCTGGAGTCGCCTCCGCACTGGCAGCGGGTTTTGGCTCTCTAGAGCGCTTGCCCACCCAGCGTCCAACGCATCACGCCGCCTCTCTTTCCTCTCTCACTAGCCACCAGTAGCGGCGGAAACTCTCTATCCCGTAGCCCCAGATCTCTTCTGTCTCGCAGTCCCGCACCTGGACATGGCCGAGTTCGTACACCCGGAAAACCTGCACGAGATGTTTGCCGTCGGTGTAGTAGGAGCCGGGCTTTACCCGTTGGGTATACGCGATTGACTCCTGTCTGATGCGGTCGTGGCGTTGGGTGTGCGGCCCCACGGCGCGCTGCCACCAAGCGGCGTCGTACATCAATCGTCGCTCCCGCGATGGTGAAGCCGCTGGCCAACCAACTCTGCCGGGGCGCCAAGCGCACGACGCGAGCTCAACTGTGGCGGTTGTCGAGGGCGGCCAATGCGAGACCCTGTACGCGTGGGGCGAGCACGTGAGCAGCGCATATGTTCGCCATCGGCGCGCTGGAGCCGAACTTGAGGGGTACCACGCCTTGTGCTATCGGAAAAGTCACCTATTTACTAGATCTAGCCGCACCGCACCGGAGCGCGGGGTTTCTCTCTACGAAGCGGAATCGGGCCCGTATCAACCTGTCCCAACCCGCCTGCGGGACGCGGTTTCTCCCCGCAATTTGTCCCGCACCTGACCCGGTCCGTGTGCTCGCGCGGCGTTTCTTCGAGACTCTGAAGAGTGTCGGGGGGGTCGATCCGCTGACGCGAGCGAGAGCGGGTCGAGGATCGCGCGACGCGCGAAGTTGTGTATAACGACGCGCCCCGCGGGGGCAGGCCATCGAAGGGCAGGGAGTCGATGCGAATCGTCATTAACGGACAGCAGGCGTTCGGTGCCGCGGTGCTCGAGGCGCTGTTGGAGGGCGGCGAGGACGTCGTGGCGGTCTACTGCGCCCCCGATGAGCCCGACGGCCCGCCCGATCCGCTGGCCGAGGCGGCCCGCGAGGCCGGCATCTCGCTCCGCCAGCCCGACTCGTTCGAGACGAAGGACGTGGCGACCGAGCTCGCCGCGCTGCGCGCGGACCTGATGGTCATGGCGTTCGTCACGCTGTTCGTTCCCGAGCCGGTGTTGAACACGCCCACGCACGGGTCGATCCAGTACCACCCGTCGCTGCTGCCCCGCCATCGCGGGCCGAGCGCGATCAACTGGGCGATCATCCAGGGCGACCCGAAGACCGGCATCGCGATCTTCTGGCCCGACGACGGTCTCGACACCGGCCCGGTGCTGATGCTCAGGGAGGTCGAGATCGCGCCGGACGATACGCTCGGCAGCCTGTACTTCGACAAGCTGTTTCCGCTCGGGGTCGAGGCGATGGTCGAGAGCGTCGACCTCGTGCGCGAGGGCCGCGCGCCGAAGCTCGTTCAGGACGAGGCGCAGGCCACGTACGAGAGCTGGTGCCGCAAGGCCGATGTCGAGATCGAGTGGTCGCGGCCGGTCGCCGACGTCTACGACCTCATCCGCGGCGCGGACCCGCAGCCGGGCGCGTGGACGACGGTCGGCTCCGAGCAGGTCGAGGTCCTCGACGCGGAGCGCGTCGACGGCGACCCCGGCGCGCCGCCGGGACAGGTCGTCACCGTCGACGGCGACCGACTCGTGGTGGCCGCGGGCGGCGGCGCGGTCGCGATCCGGGTCGTGCGCGCGGGCGGCGAGAAGACGGCCGCCGGTGACTACGCGCGCGCCTCGGGCGTCGAGCCCGGCGCGCGCCTTGGCGGCGAGCGTTCGGCCGGATAGCCGCGTGCCTCTGGGAGATCGTCGAGGCGATGGCGACGCGACCGGTAGTCAGGCGGCGGTAAAGGAATGGTCGACAGCCTCGGCGAAGTCGGCCATCGAGTTGAACTCCAGGTCGAAGGCCCATTCGTCGGTGGGTTCCGGGGTCGCTCCCCAGCCGGCGCGGTCGTGGCGGCGGTTGATCCAGACCGACGTCAGACCTTCCCGCTTGGCCGGGACGTGATCGTGAAACAGGCTCTGCGCGACATGTAGCAGGCCACGGCGATCCACGCCGAGGTCGGGGAGGGCGGCGTCGAGAGCGCGAAAGTGGTTCTCGGCGGGCTTGTAGGCGCCGACGTCCTCGGCGGTGATGATGGCGGCGAAGTCGCCGCGCAGCCTTTGGTTGCTGGCGGCGAAGCCGGCCCGGTGCACGTTGGAGAGGATGATCAGCTTGTAGTGCTTTGCCAGCCGCGCCAGCGCGTCGGCGGAGTCAGGGAACGCCGGCCAGTCTGGGACCGAGTCGCCCAGCCGCTGTGCCCACGCGTCGCTTACCGGCGTGCTGAGCTTCTCGCCGGTACGGCGGAAGGCCGTGGCGAGGACACCGGGATAGAGAGCAGACGGGGTCTCCCGCTCGACGGCTGCCTCGCTGTCCGCATAGGCCAGCAGCAGTTCTTCGTCGCTCAGGTCGAGGCCCTCTTCGCGGGCCCACGGAGCCAAGACAGCGGCGATCCCAGCCTCCCAGTCGACGAGGGTCCCGTAGCAGTCGAAGCTGAGCGCCTTGTACTTGGTCAGATCCAGACCGGGCGTCACGTTGTCTTCCTTTGCGGGAGCGGGTTGGTCGGTGCTGGATGGCAGGTTCTACAGGCTGCGGGTGTGACTCGCGCAGCGACTCGCCTCCAGAATGTCGGTCACATGAGCGAACGCCCGGAGCAACCGTCAGTGACTTCGAACGCCCCCGGCGTCGAGTTGAACGCCCGCGCCCGTCGGGCTATGCGCGAGGCGCGCACCGAGGCGGTAGTCGTTCTTGCGGTTGACGTCGCGCTGTTGGTGGGCCTTGCGTCGATCGACAAGGCGAAGGGCTGGGACATCATCGACCTCTCGTGGTGGGCGTGGCTGTTGCTCGCGTCGCCGGCCCTGTTGCTCATGGCCTTGCTGCTCGCCGTGCCACGCGCCGAGCTGAGCCCCGGCCGGGTGCGAAATGTCGGCGTCGTGCTGCTCGGGCTCCTGGTCGCCGCCGATGCGCTCGCGGTCGGGGTGCTGCTCGTCGCCCTCGCGGGTAGCAGCGCAGGGAGCCTGAGCAGCGGCGAACTGCTCGCCCATGGGGCCGTCGTTTGGCTCTCCAACATCATCACTTTCGGGCTGTTGTTCTGGCAACTCGACGAGGGCGGACCGAGCGTCCGCGCCGAGCGTGGGCGGCCCGACCCCGACTTTCAGTTCCCGCAGGACACCGTTCGGCGAGCCGACTGGAGCCCACGCCTGAGCGACTACCTATACGTGTCGCTCACCAATGCGATCGCGGTCAGCCCCACCGACACGATGCCGCTGACGCGGCGAGCCAAGGGCCTCATGGCCGTCGAGTCGCTGATCTCCTACGCGGTGGTGATCCTCGTCGTCGCCCGCGCCGTGAACGCCCTCGGCTCCTGACCAGCCCAGCCGCGGGCAGGGCGCCGCGCGGACTGACCTCCGCGCGGCGACGCGTGGGGCGCGGCCGCCGCCTCAGGCCGCGCCGGGCGTGGGAGCCGGGTGCTCAGCGTCGACGGTCGCCGCCCAGCTGCCGAGGAGGTTGAGCGCTTCGTCGGATTTGGAGCCGGGCTCCGCTGTGTAGGTCAGGAGATTCAGGCCGGGGTCGGCGGCGAGCTCCATCATCTCGAAGGTAAGGGTGAGATCGCCGACGATCGGGTGGTGAAAGCGCTTCGCGCCGGTCTGGTGCAGGCGCACGTTGTGGGCGGCCCAGCGGGTGCGGAACTCCTCGCTGCGCGTCGAGAGCTCGCCGATGAGGTCGGTCAGGTCGCGGTCGTATGGGTCGCGGCCAGCCTCAGCTCGCAGCAGCGCGACGCCGTCGTTGGCGGCGCGTTCCCAGTCCGGGTACAAGTCATGCGCCCTGGGGTTCTGGAACGTGAAGCGGGCGTGGTTGGCCGGCCGTGCCGGGTCGCGGAACAGCTCTGAGTACAGGGCGCGTCCAAGCTGGTTGGCGGCAAGGACGTCCAGGCGGCCGTTCTGGACGAGCGCGGGTGCGCCGGTGATCGCGTCGAGCAAGCGCTTCACGCTGGGCCGGATCTGCTTCGGCGCCGACCGGCGACGCCTCTTGGCCATCGGCCCCGCCGCGCGGGCCAGGTCGAACAGGTGTGTCCGTTCGGCGTCGTCGAGCTGCAGCGTGCGGGCGAGCGCCTCGAGCACGCTTTCAGAGACCCCGCTCATGTCGCCACGCTCGAGGCGGGTGTAGTAGGGAACGCTGACTCCGGCCAGGACCGCGACCTCCTCGCGGCGCAGTCCGGGAACGCGCCGAGGACCGTAGGCAGTGAGCCCCACTTGGTCTGGCGTGATCTTGGCTCGCCTCGAGGTCAGGAACTCACGGATCTCGGTCCTGGTGTTCACGCACCCAGCGTAAACCGGCCCGCCCCCGCCTGGGAGACCCTGCCAGTACCCCTATCAACAGGGACTCTCACTCGGCCCCGCGGGGTGCTTCTCTGGAGCCATGACTACTGACAAGAAGACCTGGTTCATCACCGGCGCCGGACGCGGCATGGGCTTCGACTTTGCCAAGGCCGCGCTGGCCGCCGGCCACAACGTCATCGCCACCGGCCGCAACCGCGACGCCGTCGCACAGGCCCTCGGCGACTCCGACGACCTGCTCGTCGTCAACGCTCGACGTCACCAGCGGGCAGGACGCCGAGGCGGCGGCCAAGGCGGCCGTCGACCGCTTCGGCGGCATCGACGTGCTGGTCAACAACGCCGCCAGCTTCTACGCCGGCTACTTCGAGGAGCTGACCCCCGAGCAGATGGAGCGGCAGCTTGCGACGAGCCTCGTCGGTCCGATGAACGTCACCCGCGCGGTGCTGCCGGTCATGCGCAAGCAGCGCTCGGGACACGTCGTGACGATCTCGTCGTCGGCGGGGTTCGCCGGCTTTGAGTACGGCACCGCCTACGCGGCGTCGAAGTTCGGCGTGGACGGCTGGATGGCATCGCTCGCCCCCGAGGTCGAGCCGTTCGGCATCCACACGACGATCGTCAATCCCGGCTTCTTCCGCACCGAGCTGCTGACAAAGGAGTCGACGAACTACGCCGAGCCGTCCATCGAGGACTACGCCGAGCGCAACGTCGCCCAGCGCGAGTTCTGGGAGGGCCAGAACGGCCAGCAGAGCGGCGACCCGGCCAAGCTCGCCCAGGCGCTGCTGACCATCGCCGACGAAGAGCAGCCGCCGCGCCGCTTCATCGCAGGCGCCGACGCGATTGCGCAGGCCGAGCAGCAGGTCGGCCAGTTCCAGGAGGAAATCGACGCCTTGCGGGACTTGTCGTCGTCGCTGGCACTTGAGGAGGCCGCATGAAGCACATTTCGTTAGGCGGACTTGACGTCTCGCGTATCGGACTCGGCACGATGGCGATGTCCGGCTACTACCTCGACCCGGGCAGCAGCGAGGCCGAGTCCATCCGCACCATCGCGCGAGCACTCGAACTGGGCGTCACCCACATCGACACCGCCGAGATCTACGGCCCCTACGCCAACGAGGAACTCATCGGTCGCGCCCTGAAGGGGCGCCGCGACGATGTGGTGGTCGCGACGAAGTTCGGCATGGTCTCGCACGCCGGCGGAGGCCCCGGAGTGCTCGACAGCAGCCCGGCGAACATCCGGACCTCGGTCGACGGCTCCCTGAAGCGGCTGGCTACCGACCGCATCGACCTCTACTACCAGCACCGGGTCGACCCCAATACGCCCATCGAGGACACGGTCGGTGCCCTGGCCGAGTTGGTGGCGGAGGGAAAGGTCCTGCACGTCGGCCTGTCCGAGGCCCGCCCCGAAACGATCCGCCGCGCCCACGCGGTGCACCCGATCGCCGCGCTGCAGACCGAGTACTCCCTGTGGACCCGGGATCCGGAGGTCGAGCTGCTGCCGCTGCTGCGCGAGCTCGGCATCGGCTTCGTGCCCTACTCGCCGCTCGGGCACGGCTTTCTCACCGGGGCGATCCGCTCCCCCGAGGAGCTGAGTGACGACGACTGGCGCAAGACCAACCCCCGCTTTATCGAGGGCAACTTCGAGAAGAACCTCCGCATCGTCGACGAGGTCCAGGCCGTCGCGTCCGAGGTCGATGCCTCACCGGCGCAGGTCGCTCTGGCCTGGCTGCTCGCGCGGGGTGACGACCTCGCCCCGATCCCCGGCACCAAGCGCGTCTCCCGGGTCGAGGAGAACACGGCCGCCGACGGAATCGAGCTGAGCGCGGAGCAGATCCAACGGCTCAACGATCTCACCCCGGCCACCGGCGAGCGCCACGACGAGGCGAACATGGCCGCAGTCGACCGCTGACCGCCTGGGCCGCTTACTGACGGCGCCACCCCAGACGGCGGCCCAAGTCACGTGCAAACAGAAAGCGAGTGACGCGCAGGAAGAGCTTGCCCTTGACCGCAGTGTAGGGGTACCAAAGCAGCTCCGACCTGGGGGCCAGCCGGGTCGCGGTGACCGACTGCGGGCGGCAGTACTTGCGGATGCCGTGTGCGCCACCGAGCCGCGCGCCGACGCCGGACTCCTTCCAGCCGCCCTGAGGAATCCGCAGCGAGGAGACGTTCGCGAACATGTCGTTGACGTTGACCGCGCCAACTTCCAGGCGCCGAGCGATCTGCTCACCGCGGGCGCGATCGCGAGTCCAGACGCTGGCCGACAACCCGTAGCTCGAGTCGTTCGCGAAGCGAATCGCCTCTTCGACGTCTTTGACCTTCATCACCGGCAGCGTCGGGCCGAAGGTCTCCTCGTGCATGCAGCTCATCGACTGATCGACGTCGACGAGGACGGTGGGCTCGAAAGACGCCCCCGGCCCCTCCGCGCGCTTGCCGCCGACGAGCGCGCGTGCGCCGTTCGCCACCGCCCCGGACACGTGCCGCTCGACGATGGCGAGCTGCGCCTGGCTGGAAAGCGACCCGATGTCGGCGTCGAAGCGCTTGCCGGCGGCGCGCTGGCGAAGGCCGCGCACGCGTCCGGTCACGAGCTCGACGAACTCGTCGTAGACCGGCTCCTCGACGAATACGCGCTCAACCGAGGTGCACGCCTGGCCGCTGTTGAACATGCCGCCCCAGACCGCGGCGTTCGCCGCCCGCTCGAGATCAGCGTCGGCGAGCACGATCATCGCGTCCTTGCCACCGAGCTCGAGGCTGTACGGGATCAGCCGCTCGGCGGCGCGCTGCGCGATCCTCCTGCCGGTGCGAGTGGATCCGGTGAACTGGATGAAGTCGGCCTCGTCCACCAGCGCAGAACCGGTCCCTCCGGCGCCGGTCAGGCACTCGAGCACTCCCGGAGCGCCCAGATCCTCGCGCCAGCCGCGCACGATCTCGCGGGTGGCCAGCGGGGTGAGCTCGGACGGCTTGATCGCGACCGCGGCGCCGGCCAACAGCGCGGGCACCGCATCGGCCAGCGCGAGCAGGACGGGGTTGTTCCAGGGGCAGATGACCCCGACGACTGGGTACGGCCGGTAGGCGATCGTGAGCTTCTTGCTTGCGGTCAGCACGTTGTGCGGTCGCGGATGGGAGTCGGCCAGGAACTTCTCGGCGTGCTTTCGGTAGTACTCGAGCAAGTCAATCGCGAAGGGAACCTCCAGGGTGGCCTCCTGCCACGGCTTTCCCGTCTCGCGCTGGAGCAGCTCGGCGACGCGCTTATCGTTGTCGAACAGCCAGTCACGTAGGCGCCCGAGCCACTGGCCTCTGCCGGTCGGCCCGAGCGCCTCCCACGCCGGCTGGTTGCCCCGCAGTCGCCCGACGGCGGCGCGCACCTCGTCGGCGCGCTGATCGGGCAAGGAGGCGACCACGGAGCCATCCGTGGGCGACCTCACCTCGACCCGGTCGCGAGCAGTCGACACGGGCACGGACTCGATCAGAGCGGCCTACTCCGCGGCGGCCCCGCTAGCGCCTGACGATGTTGTAGACCTCGAGCATCTCGGGCTCGCCCGGCTCTATCCCGATCTCGGAGAGCACCGGCATGAGCTTCTCTCCGAAGGCCTGAAGCTGCTCTTGCGAATCCCAGATCTCACTGACACGGAGATTTTCTCCGGAGCCGAAGCACACGTGGTAATCCATGCCGTCCGGCGGGAAGTCCCCACCCTCCTGAAGCCGACGGACACTTTCGTCGTACTGGTCCCGCGTCAATGACGCCGGAGCGAAGCGCACTACGACGCTCATCACGATCCTCCCAGGTCGAGTCCGTGGGACACTACGCGCAGCCGGCGCCGCGCGCAAACGGCGCCGCTCAGCTCCTGGCGAGGACCACGACCCGATCGCCGCGGCGCACCAGGCCCGGATGGAGGACCTCGCACCACACGCCGAAGGTCACGTTCTTCTTCCCACGTAGCGCGGCGAGCGTCTGCAGGACGGGCACGTCGCGGTGTCCTCGGTCCGGATCGCGCGTGGTAACGACGCAGCGCGGGACGGGCTCCGTAACCCTGACTCTCGCCTCGCCGATGTCCAGCTCGCGCCCGGCCCATCCGTGCTCCTCCCAGGCTTCGACTCCGTCAACCGTGATCGTCATCCGGAAGCGGCGTGGATCGAGCGTGCCGTCCTCGAGCACCTCGCCCAGCGCGGCCACCGAGGCGGTCGACATGAGCGTTACCGGAGCATCGTCGGTGCCGACCTCGTCGCCGTCGAGAGCCAAAAGACGCACGGCCCGACCCAGGTGCTCGGAGAGTGCCTCGGCGTGCGGCCCGGAGACGACGCGGCCGCTGACGCGACGGCCGTCGTAGAGCCCTGTGGTGGCCGGCTCGCTGGGGACCGGTACCGCGGTCACCTCGCTGCCGTCCGGGAAGCGGAGCGTCAGCTCCCCCGACGACCGATCCCAGCGCGGTACGACCTGCAGGAGGGCCGGCGTGCGCGTCGTCTCCATCAGCCCGCCGTCCTCGTCGACGACCATGAAGGCGCGGTCGCCCACCGCGCCCGAGGCCTCGATGCGTAGCTCTGCGGCGGGTATCAGCCGGAGGCCCTTGACCGGCGCGACGTTGAGCTGCGACACGACGACCGGCATCTACGCCCGCTCGCCCAGACCCGCGGCTTTCAGGGCTTCGGCCTGGGATCGGTAGAACAGCATGCGCCGCAGAAGACCGTCGCGGAACTCGTGGATCCATCCCATCCGCTCGTCCATGTCGAGGCCGCTCTCGCGAGCCTGGAAGCTGATTCCCCCCAGAACGACGATCCGGTCAGCCCCGGCAGGCAGGGCCTCGTCGAGCCACGGCTCGAAGCGCTCGAAGTTCTCCTGGACGTCGGCCAGCCAGGCGCGGACGCCGTCGTGGCCACGGAACGGCTCGCCGCCGAGACTGCCGAAGCGCGAATGGATCTCGACCTCCGGAGCGGAGTTGTCGAGTAGCACTTCGAGCAGCGAGTCGTAGTCGCTCCGGTTCCACAGGGCATAGGCCCGGCGGACGACCTGTTCGTTGTCTTGAGACACGCCCGACGAGTATCGCCCATCAGGCGGCTTGCACAGTCACCTCGCCGGCCGCTCGGGTCACGTCCTTGCCCGCCAGCAGGGAGGCCATGCGCTCGCACGCACGCCGCGCGAAGCGAACCTGCTCCCGGCGACCCAGGAGGCGAAAGCCCCACCTGACGATCGGGTTGGGGATCCGCGCGGGCCGGGACACCACGTGGATGCGGAACTCGACCTCGCCGCTGTCGATCCACTTCCAGACCTGGTAGTCCATCTGGCCCATCTCCAGGTGGCCCTGGAGGCTTCGGTAGCTCCAGCCCCAGATGTGCACGTCGCGGCCTCCCTCGCTGCGCGTCAGATCGACCACGGCGCCGACCCGGACGCCGAAGCGAAAGCGGAGCAGCTTCCAGAAGCGGACCTCGAGCAACATGTCGCGCCCTTCGAGCTCGGCGTCCTGTGCGTACACCGCACGCACGATGCCGGGGTCGGCGAACTCGTAGTCGAGCATCAGCTGCTTCGATCGCTCCCACGGCCCGCCCGGCTGCGGCGGTCCGGGCTCCTCCCCGGGAAGAGGCTGGCAGTAGTCGTCGACGTGCCAGCCGGACTCGTCCGTGACAGAGGCGCCCTGAGTCATGTCGAAGTTGAGAGGCCTGTCGTGCAGTGCGCGCAGCGCCTCGAGAGCGCGGGGGTCACGCAACGCACGCCAGCCGGCCTCGGGAACGTCGTCCACGCGCCTGGTGTGAATCCGCAGGCCGCCGTCGCGCCGTCCGGAGGACAGCTCGATGACCCCCTCGAGGAAGGAGGTCCACATGTGGAACTGGATCTCCTTCGACATGCGCAGGTGGTGATAGAGCAGGTGCGAGAGGCGGTCTCCCGACCGAGCCCACGCTTCGATCCAGAACACCAGGCGGTCGTTCTCGCTCCGAGCGCTGAACAGGATCTGGCCGGCCTCGAGGTGCCCCTCGAGCGTGGCCAGGCGAAAGCAGGTCGGTGTTCTCTCGATCACCCGCACCGGCCCGTCCCAGGGGCCGGGCATCCGCACGACGTACTCGTCACCAACGTGCAGGTCGCCCTCCCGTCCCTTGACCTTCTTGAAGGTCGCGAACTCGGTCGGCGCCGCCTGGTCGAGATCCGCGGACAGTCGCGCCATCAGCTCCTCAGCCGACAGCCGCGACTCGGCGATCACGGCCGCGTAGCGGCGGTGGAACATGGGCCCCACGCCGTCCGCCACCCTCTGAACCTCTTCGCGACTGACCGAGTCGGGCATCGCGGGCGGCGTGTCCTCGTTCCATGAGCCTTTCTCCTCGCTGCGGTAGAGGGGCGTGGTGCGCCACATGTATCGCCACGAGGTGAGCGTGACCCCGACCGGCCAGCGGGTGGCGGTCGTGAGGCGGCGAAGGAGCGATTCGTTGCGGGGCATGCAGGCGATACGGACGGGCGAGCGTCGCCGGGTGAATGTCCGGCGTCCCCTCTGGGTACCCGGCGACCATGCTCACAAAAGCCCTGAGCTCGTGTGGCCTTCGCGGCTGGCATCTGCACGTGACCTCGCTCTCCGCCATCTGGCTGTGCATCAGCCTCTGGATTCGTGCCAAGACCGTCGATCAGGAGGAACGCGGCAATGCCGAGCGCCGGGCGCTGTTCGTCGGGTTGTGGCCGCCCATGTTCTGGCTGATCGGCGACGCTCTGCAGCAGGACGACGAGCGCTCGCGCGCCACGCTCGTCCCTCGCCGACTGATGCGGGCGGCACCGGGTAAGAGCCGCTCATGGAACATGACGAGAAGGTAGAACCGGACGAGCGCGACGCCGAGGCGGCCGCCAAGCCCGAGCCGAAGAAGCAGCATCCCGAGCAGGACGGCACCGACAGCACGACCTGGGATACCGACCAGCACTCCGACGCGCCGGGACCGCACGGAACGGGCTGAGCGGCCCGAGGCCGGCCGGTCGCAGCGTTCGGGGGGCGCGGGGCGACTACAGTCGGCCCCGATGACCGTTCCGCCGATCTCCGGCGCGCTCACCGACAACCTGGCCGACATCGTCGGCAACACGCCGATGGTCCGTCTCACGCGGGTGGCGCCCGAGTGCCCGGCCGAGCTCGTGGCCAAGCTCGAGGCCTACAACCCGGCCGGCTCGGTGAAGGACCGCATCGGGGTCTCGATGATCGACGCGGCGGAGGCCGAGGGACGCATCGAGCCGCGACGCAACACGATCGTCGAGTCCACCTCGGGCAACACCGGGATAGCCCTGGCGTTCGTCTGCGCCGCCAAGGGCTATGACCTCGTCCTCACGATGCCCCAGGGCATGAGCCGTGAGCGCGAGAACCTACTGCGCCTGTATGGCGCTGAGGTGGTGCTGGTCGAGTCGATGGGGGGCATGAACGAGGCGGTGGAGGAAGCGCGCCGCATCTGCCGCGAACGCGCCGACTGCTGGGTGCCGGCTCAGTTCTCCAACCCCGCCAACCCGGAGATCCACCGGCGCACGACGGCCGAGGAGATCTGGCGCGACATGGACGGGCGCGTCGACGCGCTGGTGGCGGGGGTGGGCACGGGGGGGACCATCACCGGCTGCGGGGAGCGGCTCAAGGAGCGCAATCCCGACCTCAGGGTGGTGGCGGTGGAGCCGCAGGCCTCGCCGGTGCTCTCCGGAGGCAGCGCCGGCCCGCACAAGATCCAGGGCATCGGTGCCGGCTTCGTTCCGGAGGTGCTCAACCGCGATGTGATCGACGAGGTGGTCGCAGTCGGCGACGAGGACGCCATTTCGATCGCCCGCCGTTGCGCCGCCCGCGAGGGCGTCCTGGCGGGGATCTCGTGCGGAGCCGCGCTCTGTGCCGCCATCGAGGTGGGCAAGCGCCCTGAGATGAGAGGCAAGCGGGTTGTGGTGATCATGCCCGACTCCGGCGAGCGCTACGTGAGTACGCCATTCTTCGCTCCATAGATGCTGGGACTCGGAACATTCACCCGCGTGGCGCGGGAGCTGCGTGAGGACCTGACCGCGGCCCAGGAGCGCGACCCGGCGGCCCGCAACGTGGGCCAGGCGGAGATCCTCCTCACGTACGGGGGCGTCCAGGCCGTGCTGGGACATCGCGTCTCGCACGCGCTGGACGAGGTGGGAGTGCCGCTCGCCCCCCGTGTGCTGGCCAACGTAGTCAAGGTGGTCACAGGGGTGGAGATCCACCCCGCCGCAGAGATCGGCCGCGGGCTGTTCATCGACCACGGAGCGGGGGTGGTGATCGGCGAGACGGCCGAGGTCGGCGACGACGTGACCATGTACCAGGGAGTGACGCTTGGAGGAACCGGCTTTGCACGCGGCAAGCGCCACCCGACGGTCGGATCCGAGGTGATGATCGGCTCCGGCGCCAAGCTGCTCGGCCCGATCGAGGTGGGCGCCCGCTCGAAGATCGGGGCGAACTCAGTGGTGGTGCACGACGTGCCGGAGAATTCGACGGTTGTAGGCAACCCGGGCCATCCCGTGCGCGTCGACGGCCGCAAGCCCGACGGGCCCGATGCCGACTGGGTGCACCTCCCCGACCCGGTGGCGGACGCGATCCGCGGCCTCGCGCACCGGCTGACCCAGCTGGAGGAGCTCGTGGCCGAGAACACCGGGCGCAAGCCGGAGGGCGCGGAGGTCACGCCCCTGCGCCGCCGCGGGGGGCCCGACTCGGCTGGTGGCTAGGTGACCCCGCGGCCCTGGGACGACGACGAGCGCGGCCACGGCGTGGCCGACGGCAGCCGGCTGGAACCGGGCGCCGACGAGCTGCTCGCGGCGCTGCGCGAGCCGGACTGGGTGTCCGAGGACGCCGGAGATCACCTGCTGCCGCACCTGCGCCGGGCCTGCGAGCGCGGCGCCGTGCCGCTGCGCCTCGACAGCGCGGCCACCGAGCCCGACGGCGCCTTCGTCGTCGAGCTGGGCTGGCTCGGCCGGCCGGCGGACGTGCGCGCGGTGCGTGCCGCCGTCTACGCCCTGATCGGAGAGGTGGCGGAGAGCGCCACCTACATCCGCCAGCGCAGAGACGAGCCTGTCGGCGACGTGGACGAACCCATCGGCGGGGAGGGCATCTTCTACGAGGTCGCGACGGGCATGCTCGGCCCCGATACCCGCTACGCGCCGCACGGACATGTGCTCGTGTTGCGCGTGAACGGCGCCTTCGGGGGCGCCTGAGCTCAGTAGAAGACCGAGCGCGTGCGGTGGCGGGGGATCGCCTTGTACTCCGGTGCCTGCCCGCGGTTCCAGAGCACCACGTCGAGCACGCGCGGCGGGACGCCCGTGCGCTGCGAGAGAAGCTCGCAGGCATGCAGCGCGCAGGCCCGGATCTCGAGTTCGGCGCGCCCGGGCGGCAGGGGCTTCCCGGCGTCGATGTGCGCCGCGAGACCGCGCTCGTAGCGCAACACGCCATCCACCCGCATCACGTGCGGCACGAGGTTGTCGGCGAAGATCGTGAGCCGGTCCAGGTCGTCGAACTCGGCCACGCCGGCCAGCGCGAGGTCGCTCGGCACGATCTGGGCCCGCTTGTAGAAGCCGCGGTCGTCGAAGAAGCGCATGCCGCGAGCGAGCGTCGTGGCGAGGCGCTCGGCCGAGCCCTCGGCCTCCGCGACCAGGTCGAGCGAGCTGCGCGGCCCGAGGAAGCGACCCAGGTCGCGCAGAGCCTCCGCGTAGAGGCGCATGAGCGGGTGACCCGGCTCCTGTCCGAGCACGCCCGCCAGGTCGCGATCATCGAGCGCCCGCAGCTCGGCGTTCGACCAGGGACCGTGGACCCGGAAGCGGTCGGCGAGCGCCCACGCCACCGTGAAGTACCCGGAGCAGCCGGGACGCTTTCGCAGGGTGGGAAACCAGCCGGAGCCGAAGTTGATCGCGTCGAGGGTGAGCACGTACGCGGACACGCTGTCGGCGGGCCCGTCGAGATAGTGGCGCTCGGGATCGAGAGCCGGGGCGGGCGACGCCGGCAGAGCTTTCGCGGCATCGAGGTCGATGCTCACAAAGCGCGCGGAGACGGCCCGCGCCCGGCAGCGCTCGCGCACCTCGTCGAGCAGCTTCACCGGCTGCAGGCTACGGAGCGGTTCCTAGACTGCTCCGCGTGAGCGCGGCTTTTTCCTGCCGGGAGCTGGAGAAGCGCTACGGCGCGACCGTGGCGCTCGCCGGGGTCGACCTGAGCGTGGAGCCCGGCGAGCTGGTGGGCCTGCTCGGGCCCAACGGGGCGGGGAAGTCCACGCTGGTCAAGATCGCCTGTGGGCTCGTGCGCGCCTCTGCCGGCTCGGCGCAGGTGGCGGGTGAGCCGGCGGGATCGGCCGGGGCGCGGGCGGCGATCGGCTACCTCGCCGAGCTGTTTCGCTTTCCCGGTTGGTTGCGAGCGGACGAGCTGCTTGCCCTCCACCAGCGACTCGCCGGCTCGCCCGGCGGGCGGGCCGAGCGTGTGGAGCTCTTGTCGCTGGTCGGATTGGGCGGCGACGAGGGCACGCGAGTGGAGGCGATGTCGAAGGGCATGCAGCAGCGGCTGGGCATTGCTCAGGCCCTGGTCGGCGCGCCTCGTCTGCTCATGCTCGACGAGCCCACGAGCGCGCTCGACCCGGTTGGCCGGCGGATAGTGCGCGACCTGCTGCTCGAGCTGAAGGCCCGCGGCGTCTCGGTGCTGCTGAACTCCCACCTGCTCAGCGAGGTCGAGCGTGTCTGTGACCGCGTGGCGATCTTGGTCGACGGGCGGATCGTGGCCCGGGGCAGCCCGGCCGAGCTGTCGCAGGCGCGGGGGGTGGAGGTCGACGTGGACGGGGGCGTGCGCGCCTTTCCCGACGCCGGGCGTGAGGGCGTGCCCGAGATCGTGGCTGGCCTCGTCGCGGACGGCGAGCGCGTGTACGGCGTTCGCGTGCTGTCCTCCACGCTCGAGGAGACCTACCTGGAGGCCGTGGCGGGGGCCGACGGCCGGTCGTCGTGAGAGGCGCGGGCACAGTCGCGCTCTACGCCCTGCAGGAGTCCACCCGCCGGCGGGTGTTCGTCGTCGTGCTCGTCCTGACGGCCGCCTTCCTGGCGCTCTACGCGGTCGGCACCGAGGCCGCCTTCGACGTGGCCGAGGAGACGCCGGCCGGCCCGGCTTTGGACGATCAGGTGCTGACCGGCTCGACGCTGCTGGGTCTGGCCATGTTCACCACGCTCTTCCTGGGATGCGTGCTGGCGGTCTTCCTCACGCTGGGCGCCGTCAGGGGCGACGCCGAGCGTGGCCTGCTGCAGCCGCTGGTCGTACGGCCGGTCGGTCGCTCCGCCCTGCTGCTCGGACGCTTTCTCGCCGCCGCGGGCGTATGCGCCGCCTACGTGGCCGTGGTGTACGGCGGCGCCGTAGTGATCACCGGGCTGGCCGGGCACTGGTGGCCCGACCATCCCGTCACCCCGGGGCTCGGCCTGGTGGCAGGCGTCGTCGTGCTGACAGCGCTGTCGCTGCTCGGGTCGGTGTTCCTGTCGGCCACCGCCAACGGCATCATCGTGTTCATGATCTTCGGCGCGGGTCTGGCCGCCGGCCTGCTCGGGCAGATCGGCGACGCCCTGAGCGTGAGGAGCCTCGAGACCGTCGCCGAGGTCACGTCCTGGGTGCTGCCGTTCGAGGCGCTCTACCAGGCGGGACTTGACGAGCTGACCTCCGAGGTGAGCGGCGCCACCGGCGTGGTCGTCCAGCTGGGACCGTTCGGCGGCGCCCAGGAGGGAGGCCCGCTCCTCTGGCTGTGGACGGCCGTGTATCTGGCGCTCGTCGCCGTGGCTGCCCGCGCGGCCTTCGCGCGGCGGGATCTCTAGCAGGGACCCGCCGCCCAGCGCCCTATCCTCGCTTGGGTGAGCGCGCCGGCCGCTACGGAAGCTCTACTCGAGGGACTGAACGAGCCCCAGCGCGAGGCCGTGCTGCATGCCGAGGGTCCGCTCCTGATCCTCGCCGGCGCCGGTTCGGGGAAGACGCGCGTGCTCACCCACCGCATCGCCCAGCTGGTCGGCAGCGGCCAGGCCCGGCCCGGCGAGATCCTGGCGATCACGTTCACCAACAAGGCGGCTCAGGAGATGCGCGACCGCGTGCAGGGGCTGGTTGGCGGCCGAGCACGCGCTATGTGGGTGATGACCTTCCACTCGGCCTGCGCGCGCATGCTGCGTGCGGACGCCGAGAAGCTCGGCTACACGCGCGGCTTCACGATCTACGACGAGCAGGACTCGCTCCGGCTCGTCAAGAACTGCATCGAGGAGCTCGACGTCGATCCCAAGCGCTTCGCTCCTCGCGGGATCCGCCGCCAGATCTCCGACGCCAAGAACCAGCTGCTCGACGCCGAGGCCTACCGCCTCAAGGTCAGCTCCTTCTTCGAGCAGACCGCCGCCGACGTCTACGACCTGTACGAGCCTCGCCTACACGCCGCGAACGCGATGGACTTCGACGATCTGCTGTTTCGCTGCGTGAACCTCCTGGAGCTCTTCGAGGAGGTGCGCGACCGCTACCGGCGCGCCTTTCGCTACGTGCTCGTCGACGAGTACCAGGACACCAACCGCGCGCAGTACCGGTGGCTGCAGCTTCTGTGCGCGGACCACCGCAACCTGGCGGTGGTCGGGGACGATGATCAGGCGGTCTACGGCTTCAGGGGGGCGGACATTCGCAACATCCTCGACTTCGAGCGCGACTGGCCCGACGCCCACGTGGTCAAGCTCGAGCAGAACTACCGCTCCACCCAGACCATCCTCAACGCGTCCAACTCGGTCATCGCCAACAACCGGTCGCGCAAGGTCAAGACCCTGTGGTCAGACCTGGGCGAGGGGGACCCGGTGCACGTGGGCGAGCTGGACGACGAGCACGCCGAGGCCCGGTTCGTCGTGTCCGAGATCGAGCGTCTGGTGGACGAGGGTGCATCGCGCGACGACATCGCGGTCTTCTACCGAACCAATGCCCAGTCGCGAGTGCTCGAGGACATGCTGGTGCGCTACGGCGTCTCCTACCAGGTCATCGGCGGCACGCGCTTCTACGAGCGGGCCGAGATCAAGGATGCGCTCGCCTACCTGACGCTGCTCGTGAACTCATCCGACACCGTGGCCTTCGGGCGGATCGTCAACTCGCCGCGTCGCGGGATCGGCCAGACCTCGCAGGCGCGCATCGCTGGCCACGCCAACACGCTCGGCGAGCCTGTCTGGGACGTGGCCGCCCAGCCCGAGGCGATCCCCGGCCTGGGCGCGGCCGCGGTCAAGGCGGTGGGGCGCTTCATGTCGGTGATGGAGCGCCTCCGCGAGCGGGTCGATGGGGGCGCCGGAGTGGGCGACCTGCTGCACGAGACGCTGGAGGAGAGCGGCTACACCGAGGCCCTGCAGGCGGAGCGAACGGTGGAATCGCAGGTGCGGCTCGAGAACCTCGAGGAGCTCGTGGGGGTGGGTCGCGAGTACGACGCCACCTCGGAGGAACCCTCGGTGGAGGAGTTCCTCCAGCAGATCGCGCTCTTCTCAGAGCAAGACAACCTGCGCGACGAGCAGGGGCTCGTGACGCTGATGACGCTGCACAACGCGAAGGGGCTCGAGTTCGACACGGTCTTCATCATCGGCATGGAGGAGCAGGTGTTCCCCCACTCGCGCGCGGTCGAGGCCGGCGACCTCGAGGAGGAGCGTCGCCTGGCCTACGTGGGCATCACGCGCGCTCGCCGTGAGCTCTACCTCACCTCCGCTCGCGCGCGAGCCCTGTTCGGCAACCGGGACTGGAACCTGCGCAGCCGCTTCATCGATGAGATTCCGGTCGAGTACACCGACGCGGAGGAAGGCACGCCGACCGGTCTCCAGGCGGCCGCGACCTGGGGCGGCGGCGCGCCCGGGGCTCCCGAGCCGAGCGGACCGGGAGCGGTCTTTGCGCTCGGCGATGACGTGGTCCACGCCAGGTTCGGCGAAGGCGTGATCGTGGGCGTGGAGCCGGGTGGGCTCGTGGTCGTCCGCTTCGCCGACGACGGCAGCGAGCGCAAGCTCATGGCCGACTACGCGCCCCTGAAGAAGCGCTGACGGCCCGAGCCGCTAGGCTGCCGCGCGCTCATGTCGGCCCGGGTCATCGACGGCAAGGCGGTCGCCGAGCGCGTCCGCGGGCGCGTGGCGGACGAGATCGCCTCGCTCGGCCTCCGACCCGGCCTCGCGACGATCCTCGTCGGCGACGATCCGGCGTCGACGGTGTACGTACGCATGAAGCGCGAGGACTCGGCTCAGGTCGGCATCGAGTCGTTTCACCACGAGCCGGGCGCCGACGTGTCGGCGGACGCCCTGGCGGGGCTGATCCGCGACCTGAACGGCGACCAGCACGTCCACGGCATCCTGCTCCAGCTGCCGCTGCCCGACGGGCTCGACCAGGACGCGTTCATCTCTCTGATCGATCCGGCGAAGGACGTCGACGGGCTGACGTCGGCGAACGCGGGGCTGCTGATGCAGGATCGCGAGGAGGCGATGGTGCCCTGTACGCCCGCCGGCGTCATGGAGCTGCTGGCGGAAACCGAGGTCGAGCTCGAGGGTGCGCGGGCCGTGGTGCTCGGGAGGTCGATCCTCGTGGGCAAGCCGCTGCATCAGCTGCTTCTGGCGGCCAACGCCACGGTCACGCAGTGCCACTCGCGAACGCGCGACCTGCCGGCAGTGTGCCGCGAGGCCGACGTGCTGATCGCCGCGGTCGGCTCGCCCGGTCTCGTGAGCGGGGACATGGTGCGCGAGGGCGCGGTCGTGATCGATGTGGGCACCAACCGCACGGACGCCGGCCTGGTCGGCGACGTCGACTACGACGCCGTGGCCGCGAAGGCGGGCGCGATCACGCCGGTTCCCGGCGGCGTGGGGCCGATGACGCGCGCGATGCTGCTCGTGAACACGCTCCGGGCCGCCAAGCGAGCATCCGGCTAGACGAGAGGTACGGGTAGCCGCACCCCCGGGGGCGGGTGAGCCCCACTGTGCACGCCTCCCCACGCTGGGAACCTTCCGGTCAGCTCGGGTGTGGCGCCCCAGCAGGGCCGCCGGCCAACAGCGCCCGGGCAGCGGCGGGGCCCGCCCCATATCCCTCGCGGCCGGCCTCGCCACGGAGTCCTACCGCCCCCGGCGCATCCCCTCCACCCGCGCCGGGGGCGGACCGGCTCCGCGTTACGCTGCCCTCGCATGGAACTGCGGAGGCTCCGAGCCGGGGAGTGGATCGCGGCGGCCTCCGGAGTGGGGCTGCTCGTGTCGCTCTGGCTGCCCTGGTACTCGAGCGCCACCTCCGACGGGTCCGCGCTCACCGCGTGGGAGTCGCTGGCCGCCCTCGACGTGATTCTCGCCCTGATCGCCGCGAGCGCGGTGGGGCTGCTGATCGTCACCGCCACGCAGAGTGTGCCCGCCGTTCCCGTGGCGGTCTCGGTCTTCGTGACGATGGCCGGCCTGCTCGGTGTGTTGCTGATTCTGATCCGAGTGCTGAGCGCCCCGGATGGTTCCGAGGGCCGCGAGTGGGCGCTCTGGCTGGCCCTGGCGAGCGCGATCGGCATCGTGGCCGGCAGTCTCGTGGCGATGCGCGACGAGCGTCCCTCGCCGGCCGGTGGCCACACGGACCTGACGGGCCGGCCGACGCCCCCGCCACCCGAGATCGAGACCTTTCCCGCTCCGCGGCCGTAGACCGTGGGCGCGGTCGCCGGCGAGCGTGCGCTCCTACAATCGCGGGCGATGATCGATCGGGACCAGGTGCTTCACGTGGCCAAGCTCGCCCGCCTGCGGCTCTCCGACGAGGAGGTCGAGCGGATGACCGGTGAGCTGTCGAAGATCCTCGAGCACGTCGAGCGCATGGATCGGCTCGACCTGGACGACGTCGAGCCGACCTCGCATGTGGTCGAGCTTCAGAACGTGCTGCGGGACGACGTGCCGCGCGACGGACTGTCCCGCGAGCGGGCACTCGAGGGAGCCCCCGACGTGGCGGACAAGGGCTTTCGCGTGCCCAGCCCGCGCGCGTCGTGACCGCGGACCTGCTCAGCCTCGACGCGGGCGCTCAGGCGGAGCGCATCGAAGCGGGCGAGGTCTCGGGCGAAGAGGTGTTCGATTTCTGGCGCGCCCGCGCCGCCGGCGACGACCTCGGCGCCTACCTGTGGGTGGCCGGCGAAAACCCTGGCGGCACGCTACCCCCGGTGGCGGTCAAGGACCTCTTCTGCGTCGAGGGGGTCCCCAGCACGGCGGGTTCCCGCATTCTCGAGGGCTACCGGCCGCCCTACACGGCCACGAGCGTGCGCAATCTGCTCGCGGGCGGCGCACGGGTGCTCGGCAAGACCAATCAGGACGAGTTCGCCATGGGCTCCTCCAACGAGAACTCGGGCTACGGGCCTGTCCAGAACCCTTGGGACCGAAGCCGGGTGCCCGGCGGCTCGAGCGGGGGCAGCGCGGCCGCGGTGGCCGCCGGCACGGCCCCCTGGGCCATCGGGACCGACACCGGCGGCTCGATTCGCCAGCCCGCGGCGCTCTGCGGAATCGTCGGGCTGAAGCCGACCTATGGGGCCGTGAGCCGCTACGGGATGATCGCGTTCGCATCCTCGCTCGACCAATGCGGTCCGCTCACGCGCAACGTCGCCGATGCCGCCCGGATGCTTGAGCTGCTCCAGGGCCGAGACCCATGCGACTCCACCAGCGTGGGGATCGACGAGCCCATCCCGCCGCCCCGTGCCGACCGCCTCGACGGTCTCCGCTTCGGCGTATGGGGCTTCGAGGAGGAGGGCCTCGCGCCGGGTGTGGCCGAGGTCTGCCGTGCGGCGATCGGGCGCATCGAGGAGCTCGGCGGCGGCGTGCAGGACGTCCAGCTCCCCGACGCCGGACACGGACTGTCGGCCTACTACGTGATCGCCCCCGCCGAGGCCAGCGCCAACCTCGCCCGCTACGACGGCGTGCGCTACGGCCTTCGGCACCCCACCGACGGAGACCTCACCGCGCTCTACGAGCAGACCCGGCACGACGGCTTCGGCGACGAGGTCAAGCGCCGGGTCATGATCGGGACCTACGCGCTCTCGTCGGGCTACTACGACGCCTACTACGGCACGGCGCAGAAGGTCCGCACGCGGATCGTCGAGAACTTCCGCGCCGCCTTCGAGCGGGTCGACTTCGTGGTCACGCCCACCTCGCCCACGGTGGCCTTCGAGCTGGGCGAGCGCACCGCCGACCCGTTGGCGATGTACCTGTCCGACTACTTCACGGTCCCGATGTCGCTCGCGGGCCTGCCGGCCGTCTCGCTGCCGGCCGGCCTCTCGGAGGGCCTGCCCGTCGGCCTTCAGATCGCCGGTCCGGCGTTCAGCGAGGCCCGTGTCCTCGACGCGGCCCACGCCCTCGAGGCGGCGATCGCATTCGAGGGGGTGCCGCGCACATGAGCATCACCGAGCCCGAGGTCCGCGCGTACGAGCCGGTGATCGGCATCGAGATCCACGTGCAGCTCAGCACGCGTACGAAGATGTTCTGCGGCTGCGCGCTCTCGTTCGGCGAAGAGCCAAACACGCGCACCTGCCCGGTCTGCCTCGGCCACCCGGGCACGCTGCCCGTGACGAACGCGCGGGCCGTGCACTACGCGCTGATGATCGCGATGGCCTTCGACTGCGAGATCGCCCCGCGCTCGATCTTCCACCGCAAGAACTACTTCTATCCGGACCTGCCCAAGGGCTACCAGATCAGCCAGTACGACCTTCCCCTCGCCACCGCCGGTCGCTTGGGCGACGTACGGATCCACCGGGTGCACCTCGAGGAGGACGCGGCCAAGCTCGTGCACGCCGGGGCCAGCGGGCGAATCCACGGCGCGGAGTCGAGCGTGGTCGACTTCAACCGCGGCGGTACTCCGCTGGTGGAGATCGTGACCGAGCCCGACCTGCGGAGCGCGGCCGAGGCGGCGGAGTTCGGCCGGCTGCTGCAGGCGACCCTGCGGCGCATGGGCGTGTCGGACGTGAACATGGAGGAGGGCTCGCTGCGGATAGACGCCAACGTCTCGATCCGGCCGGTCGGCGAGACGACGTTCGGGACCAAGACCGAGCTCAAGAACATGAACTCCTTTCGCTTTCTCGAGCGAGGGATCGAGGCGGAGCTCGCGCGCCAGAAGGACGTGCTGGCCGAGGGTGGGGAGATCGAGCAGGAGACGCTGCACTTCGATCCCTCGTCGGGTCGGATCACCACGCTGCGCTCCAAGGAGGAGGCGCACGACTACCGCTACTTCCCCGAACCCGATCTCGTGCCTATCGCGCCCACCGAGGAGATGCTCGCTCGGGCCCGTGAGGCGCTGCCCGAGCTGCCCGCCGCACGCGCCGAGCGCCTAGGACGCGAGCTCGATCTGCCGCCGGACACAGCCAAGCTGCTGGCCTTTCGCGCCGACCTCGGGGATTTCTACGAGGCGGCGCTGGGCGCGGGCGCCGGGCACGACGGCGACGGCCACCCACGCAGCCTGGCCAACTGGACGACCAACGAGCTGACCGCGCGCATCGGCGACGCCGACCCGGCGACCACGCCGCTCGAGCCCGCCGCCTTCGCCCGCCTGGTGGAGATGGTCGGCACGAAGGAGATCTCCGCCGCGGCCGGGCGCGAGGTGCTCGACGTGCTGGTCACCGAAGGCGGCGATCCGGGCGCCCTCGTCGAGGCGAAGGGGCTCGGCCGCGCGGGTGAGGACGAGCTCGAGGTGATCGTCGATCGGGCGATCGCCGACAACCCCGACGCCGTGGAGAAGATCCGCGCCGGCAAGCGCCAGGCCATCGGCGCGATCGTCGGCACGGTGATGCGCGAGACGAAGGGCCGCGCCGACGGCGGCGAGGTCCAGCGGATGATCAGCGAGCGCCTCGGCTGAATCGCTGCCCGGACCGGGCGCGCCCTACCATCCCCTTGACGGCTCTCGCATCAAAGGAGGAAGGCATGTCTCGACTCATCCGCATGGATCGCACGGGGCACACGACGCTGGCGCAGTGGACCGAGGCCGACGACGAGGCGTTCGCCGGCGCGGTGGAGGAGTTTCGCTCTCAGCAGGAGCTCGGCTACATCGGCACTGTGCCCGAGGGCGCGGGCAAGGCCACGCACGTCCGTGAGCTGCCGCGCGAGGCCGACTTGGTGATCATGCGCCGCCCGATCGCCGGCGGTTAGACGAGATCGCGAACGTGGCCGCGAGTCCAGCGACCTGCTTACCCGAGCTCGCGTCGGTTCCCTGGCGCCGGCGCACCGACGAGCGCTGGCTGCTGCGCTGGGGACGCGTCTGGCACGCCTGGACGCTGCTGTACACGGTCCCGTTCCTCGCCGCCGGGGCGGTCATGCTCTGGCTCGCGCCGATCGCCGCGCCGGTGGCGCTCATGGCCCTCGCCCACGCATGGATCATCCCGGAGCTCTACGCCTTCCGTGGAGCGAGTGTGGTTCGGCCGAAGGGTCCGCGCAACGAGCGCGCCGAGCCGGTGGCGCAGGGGTTGCTTGGTGATCTGCTCGGCCACGACGAGCGTGACCTTCAGCGCCGCACCGGCCTGGCGCTCCAGCACGGCGGCCTGGGGGTCTGGCTCGTGGGGGAGGCCGGCGCCCTGCTCGTGACCCCGGGCGCCCGGCGCGTTCACTGCTTCTGCGTGCGGACGACGGAGCCCGAGCTGCCCCCCTCGGATCGGGTCGCCCACCTGCTGCTTGCGCTTCGCGTAGACGAGGAGGGCTTCGCCACGGTGGCCAACCACGCCTTCGCCGGTGCGCCCTGGCGCGTCCGGCGCCGCATGCCCGAGCCGATGCGCCCCGCGCTGGACGCGGCTCGCAAAGCCGCGCGTTAGCCTCGAACCTGGTGGCCCACGACGTCGTAATAGCCGGAGGCGGCTTCGGCGGTCTCTACGCCGCGCGGCGCCTCGAGCGCCGGCTGCCGCGCCACAGCGCCCGCATCGTCCTCGTCTCGGACGTCAATTTCCTGCTCTATACGCCGCTCCTGCCCGGCGCCGCCTCGGGGTCGCTGGAGCCGCGTCACGTGGTCGTGCCGCTACGAGAGGAGCTCGACTGGACGGAGATGCGGATGGGGCGGGTGGAGTCTGCCGACCCGGGCGCGAGCGAGCTGCGCGTGCGCACGGTCGACGGCCGTGAAGAGTCGCTCCGATACGACCAGCTGATCGTCTCGCTCGGGTCGGTCTCCAGCGTCCTCCCCGTGCCCGGGCTGGCCGACCACGCCTTCGGCTTCAAGACCCTCGCCGACGCGATCGCCCTGCGCAACCGGGCCCTCCTGCATCTCGAGATCGCCGAGTCGCTACCCGACGAGGAGTCGCGGCGGGAGTACCTGACCTTCGTCTTCGTGGGCGCCGGCTACGCCGGTCTCGAGGGGCTGGCCGAGCTGCAGGACTTCGTGGCCGACGTGATGGACCGCTATCCACGCTCGCGCCTCGCCGGGGCACGCTTTGTTCTGGTCGAGGCGCGGGAACGGGTGATGCCGGAGATCTCGGCGCACCTTGCCGAGTTCGCCTCGCGCGAGTTGCGCAAGCGCGGAATCGAGATCCGCACCAACACCATGCTCGACTCGATGGACGAGCGCTCGGCGACGCTCTCCACCGGAGAGCGCATCGCGACGCGCACGGTCTGCTGGACGGCCGGGGTCAACCCTCCGGCGGTGGTCGAGCGGCTCGGGCTGCCGTTGGCGAACGGGCGCATCGACGTCGACGAGACGATGCGCGTGAGGGGGCACGACAACGTCTGGGCGATCGGCGACGCCGCGGCGGTCCCCGATCCCGCGCAGCACCGCCGCCGCCCAACTCCGCCCACGGCCCAGCACGCGATTCGCCAGGGTCGGCGGGTGGCCGAGAACGTCACTGCCGCGCTGACCGGCGGCAAGCCGAAGCCCTTTCGCTATCGCACGCTGGGCGTGTTCGTCGACATGGGTCAGCATCAGGCGGTCGCGCAGATTCTCGGTGTGCCGCTGCGCGGCTTCCCGGCCTGGTTCGCCGCTCGCACCTACCACCTGATGATGATGCCCGGCGTGGCGCGCCGCGTGCGCCTGGCCGTCGACTGGACCTCCGGGCTGGTCTTCGGGCGGGCCACGGCCGAGCTCGGCCAGCTCGGCCACCCGACGCTCGTGACGGGCGAGCAATTGCCCGAGGGGGAGGCGCGGCAGTGAGCGTCCTCGCGTTCCGCGAGGGCCGCTCGAGCGATATGCGCGCTACGTTCGAGCTGGCCGAGTCGACCTGGGACGCCTCGCGCGTCGAGCGCAACCAGCTGACCGCCGGACAGGGGCGTCCGGCCGGGGAGCTCGAGGCGCAATGGCGCCGCGAGCGGCCGCTGCTGGAGTTCATCGACGCCCAACGGGGCGGCGTCTACCTGATCTGCGAGGACGGGGACGAGATCGTCGGCTACACGCGGATCGCGCGCTTTGGCTCGATGGACGAGCTCACCGAGCTCACGGTGGCACCCTCGCACGCCGGGCTCGGGGTGGGCAGGGCGCTGCTGGAGCGCTGCTGGACGAACTCGCCCACGAGCGACCTGGGCCGGGTCGTCGTCGGCCGGGGCATGCCGGCGGACCTCAGCCTGTTCATGGAGTTCGGGGCGATGCCGGTGAGCGGCCACTGGCATCTGGAGGCCGGGGCTGAGGAGTACCTCAAACGCCGCTCGCAGGAGGTCGACGTGAGCGAGCCGGCCGTACACGCGCTCACCGCCGAGCGCGCGGTCAGCGAGTGGAAGAGCCTGGAGCCGCCCGCCATTGGCCACGAGCGGCCGCTACTGCACGATTTCTTCGGCCGTACCCGCACCTGTCTCGCGATCATGGACGCTCAGGGCAGCGGGGCGCTGGCGCTCTGCTGGGTGAGCTCGGAGGGCGAGATCGGTCCCGCTGTGGCCCGAGGGGCGGGCGATCTGCTTCCGGTGGTGCTCGCGGCCCTCGACCGTGTGGCCAAGGCACAGGAGCCCGAGTCTCTTGGAGTCTTCTGCTCCACCGAGTCGTGGGGTTTGCTCGACCGCCTGCGCCGCCTGGGCTTCCGCGTGAGGTGGCCGAGCTGGCTGATGTGCTCGGTCACGCTCCCCGGGCTCGACCGCTACCTGCCGACGCGGCCCGCGCGCGTTCTGTAAGCGAAGCGGCCTGCCACACTTATCTCATGGGTCAATTTGCGTCGGACGTCGGCCGCAAGCTCATCGCCGTCGTGGTGCTGTTGGTGGCGGTCTGGCTCCTGTTCAAGTTCGTGATCGGCGCCGTAGCCGCGGTCGCCTGGCTCGCGGTGGTGATCCTCGCGATCGTCGCTGTGGTCTGGGCGGTCGGCGTCCTGCGCTAGCAGGGTCCGGGGCCGGTGGAATACGCCGTACTCGCGTTCTTCTGCGGCCTCTCGGCGGCCGTGATCGGCAAGCTCAAGGGCTCCTCCTTCTTTCTCTGGTTCGTCGTCGGCCTGGTGCTCCCCCTCCTGGGAACCCTCGCCGCGATCTTCTACCGCTCCGAGCGAAACCAGCCGCGGCGCGCGTGTCCGGAGTGCGGCCAGTCGGTGCCCCTCCACGACCAGGTCTGCATGCGCTGCGGCCGCGACCTCGAGTGGCCCGGTGCGGTGCCGGGCTAGCGCGCCACGCACCTGGCCTTGTAGACCTCTGCCAATTCACGAGCGACGGCGCCCGGACTCCGAAGATCGGCCCAGGTGACGCGCAGCACCTGAATTCCCAGCGTGGCCAGAGCGCGATCCCGGCTTCGATCCTCCTGAAATGCCCGGCGGGTGTGGTGGTAGGCCCCGCCGTCCACCTCGACTGCCAGGCGGGCCTGCGGCCAATAGAAGTCGACCTGGCGACCCTCGATCAGGGCTCCTCGAGGCTCGGGCAGCCCGTGATCGCGACACAAGGCGAGAAAGCGGCGCTCCGCCTCACTGGCAACCTCGTGGTTTTCGGGTCGGTAGCTCGCGAGCACGCGCCGAAGCCGGTTCGCGCCCCTGCGTCCGGGCACGCGCGCGAGAGCGTCGTCCACGGCACGAAGGTCGAAGAGCCTACGGATCTCCGCCTCGTGGATTGCCCGGCTGAGCCATCCGTCCGCGAGCACCTCGGCGAGGTCAACGATCGTTCGGGCGACGCTGATTACAGGAACGCCCTCCGCGACGTCGCGGTCCCCAGTGCCAAGGCACCGAGTGGTGTGGACGGTCAAGCCGGACCGCGCTTCACGTGTGCGCGGCGCGGTGACCTCGATTCCGCGCGAACTCGACCGCAGCAGCCCCCACAGACAAGCCGCCGAGCGGTGGCTCAGCACCGCCTCGGGCCCACATGCGAGCACGGCGGCGAGCTCGCGCCCGCGTAGCGTCAGTCCTGGGTGTCCGACCGCGTAGACCCCGCGGTAGCGCCATTGGAGCCGGTGAGTCTGCACGCGGCGGTGGATCGCGGAGTTGTCCAAGCCGAGCTCGACGAGCTGGGCGTGGCAGACCACACCGTGTTGACGCGCCGCGAGAGCCACGACGCGGCCTCCAAGCTCGACCGTGGCCCGTCCTGATCTCGGTATTCGCGATTGAAACGGGCCACGGTGGGAGGGTGGCGGGCGCGGGGTGACGGCCGGGTTGCGAGCGTGACGATTCAGCCCTTGGGGGCCCAAAAAGGCCTTGTTAGACTGCCATTTCTGCCCGCCGGTCCCGCTCGGGCCGCGGTGTGACCCCTTAGAAGAGAGGAAAGGACCGCCAGGTCATGCGAGCCGTCGACGCCATCATGGAATGCCTCAAGGCTGAGGGCGTCGAGCACGTATTCGGGATCCCGGGCGGCGCCAACCTGCCGACCTACGATGCCCTCTACGACGCGGGCATCCGCCACGTCCAGTGCCGTCACGAGCAGGGCGCGGGGCACGCCGCCGAGGGCTACGCAAAGGCCTCTGGCAAGGTGGGAGTCGCCCTCGCCACGAGCGGCCCCGGGGCCACCAACCTCGTCACCTGCATAGCCGATGCCGTAATGGACAGCGTTCCGACCGTCTTCATCACCGGTCAGGTCCGCACCGAGCTGATCGGCACGGACGGCTTCCAGGAGGCGGACATCTCCGGCATCACCATGCCGATCGTCAAGCACTCGATCCTGATCCAGGACCCGCGCGACATCCCCAAGGCGATCCACGAGGCCTTCCACATCGCGTCGAGTGGCCGGCCGGGACCCGTGCTCGTGGACGTTCCGCAGGATCTCTCCCGGGCGGACATCCCGTACGAGCCGGTGACCAAGGTCCACCTGCCCGGCTACCAGCCCACGACGGAGGGCAACGCCAAGCAGATCCGCCTGGCCGCGAAGGCGCTCGCCAACGCGCGCCGGCCGGTGATCTATGGTGGTGGCGGCGTGGTCAACGCCGAGGCCGGGGCGGAGTTCAAGGACTTCTGCCTGTCGGACAAGCTGCCGGTGACCTGCACGCTGATGGGCCTCGGCGCGTTTCCCGCCGACCACGACCAGTGGCTCGGCATGCCCGGCATGCACGGCACGCGCACGGCCAACTACTCCATGGACGAGGCGGACCTGATCGTCGCCATCGGCGCCCGCTTCGACGACCGTGTGACGGGCAAGCTGTCCGAGTTCGCGCCCCGCGCGAAGTTCATCCACATCGACGTCGATCCGGCGGAGATCTCCAAGAACGTGCCCGCGCACATCCCGATCGTGGGCGACGCGAAGAACATCCTGCCCAAGCTGACCGCCGAGTACCGCGCGACCGCGGCCGACCCGGCGCGCCTCGAGGGCTGGTGGCAGCGCATCGAGGGTTGGCGCGATAAGCACCCGCTTCGCTACGAGAGCTCCTCGGACGCGGAGATCAAGCCCCAGTACATGGTCGAGGCGATGTTCGACGCCACCGACGGCGAGGCGGTCATCACCTCCGACGTCGGCCAGCACCAGATGTGGGCGGCGCAGTACTACGGATTCAACCGCCCCCGCCAGTGGATCAACTCAGGCGGCCTGGGCACGATGGGCTTCGGCCTCCCCAGTGCGATGGGGGCGAAGGTCGCGGTGCCCGACCAGCACGTGGTCTGCCTGGCGGGCGATGGCTCGCTGGTGATGAACATCCAGGAGCTCGCCACCTGCGTGAGCGAGCAGATCCCCGTCAAGGTCTTCCTGATGAACAACGGCTACCTGGGCATGGTGCGCCAATGGCAGGAGCTCTTCTGGGATCGCCGCTACTCGGCCGTCGAGATGGGCGCCAGCCCCGACTGGGTCAAGCTCGCCGAGGCCTTCGGCGCCGCCGGCATGCGTGTGACCGACAAGGGCGAGCTCGAGGGCGCCTTCCGCTCCGCGCTCGCCGAGGACGGTCCCGTGCTCGTGGACGTGCACGTGACCAAGGAAGAGAACTGCTACCCCATGATCCCCGCGGGGCAGGCCGCCCGCGACATGGTGGGCTGAGCGATGGGCGAGCCGGGCACGAAGGAGATCCTCAATCTCGAGGACCTGGAGGCCACGGTCGGCATGCGCACCGGCCGCAAGCACGTTCTCTCGATTCTCGTGGAGAACAAGCCGGGCGTGCTCGCCCGCATCGCCGGCCTGTTCGCGCGGCGCGGCTTCAACATCGATTCGCTCGCGGTGGGACCGACCGACGACGAGTCGATGTCGCGCATCACCCTGACCGTGGATGGCGCGGCCCATCCGATCGACCAGGTGACCAAGCAGCTGCACAAGCTCGTCCACGTGATCAAGATCCGCGACCTCGAGCCGACCGACACGGTGGTGCGCGAGCTCGCCCTGTTCAAGGTGTCCTGCCCGGACGGCGACTCGCGCCAGCAGGTCATGCAGTTCATCGACATCTTCCGGGGGAAGACCGTTGACGTCTCGAAGCGAAGCGTCACGGTCGAGGTCACCGGCACCTACGACAAGATCGCCGCCTTCGAGGAGATGGTCCGTCCCTTCGGCCTGATCGAGATGGTGCGGACGGGCGAAGTCGCCGTAGCGCGCGGGCGCGGTGCGACCTAGACCGCGGTCGCTTCCGCTCAGCGGGTCCTCGGCGACCGGCAATCCCTTCGCGCTCGACGACGAGGCGCGCGAGCGCCTCGCACTGCGCGTCGGGGCCGCAATCGGCTGGGCGCGAAGGGAACCCGGACCGGCCGTTGCGGCGGTCACCGCCCCGCTGCCGGCCGAGCTCGATCTGTCCGCCGCAGTCCTCGCCGCCCGGCGCCCAAGCGACCCTTTCTTCTGCTTCGAGCAGCCCGAGCGTGACGGGTTCGTGGTGGCCGGTCTCGGTGAGGCGACACTGCTCGAGGCTCGCGGTAAGGAGCGCTTTGCGCAAGTGGCCGCGCGCGCACGCGAGCTCGGGCGGCGGACTTTCGCGGACGACCCGGCCGGCGATCCCGAGCGCCCGGCTGGGGCGGGACCGGTGTTCGTCGGCGGCTTCGCCTTCGCGCCCGACGGCGGCTCGGCGCCGGAGTGGTCGTCGCTGGCGCCCGCCTCGCTCGTGCTCCCCGAGGTCGCGCTGAGCCGCCACCGGGCCGAGGCTCGGATCACGGTCTGCGCGGTGGTCCACGCCGACGATGACGTCGACGCCTGTGTGGCTCGGCTCGAGGTGCGCATGGCGCAGCTGGCGCCCACGTCCATGCCGCTGCTGGATCCCGATCCGGTCGAGCGCACGCGGGTGTCCGGTGCCGCGCCGCCGTCCCACTACGAGCACGCGGTGGAGGCGGCGGTCGAGCGCATCCAGCGGGGCGAGCTCGACAAGATCGTCCTGGCTCGCGAGGTTCGCGCCCACGCGGCCCGCCCTCACGATCCGGGAGCCGTGCTCGGCGCGCTGCGCGAGGCCTTCCCCGCTTGCTACTGCTGGTGCGTGGGCACCCCCGAGGCCGCCTTCGTCGGGGCAAGCCCCGAGCTGCTCGTGCGCCGTGACGGGGCCCGTGTCCAGACAGTCGCCCTGGCGGGCACCACTAGGCGCAGCGCCGATCCCGCAGTGGACGACCACCTCGGTGAGCAGCTCCTCCGAAGTCCCAAGGACCGCGAGGAGCAGGCGATCGTAGCCCGCCGCATCGAGCGCACGCTCGACCCGGTCAGCATCTGGGTCACGGCGGCGGGCGAGCCGGTGCTGGTCAAGGTCCAGAACGTTCAGCACCTCGCGACCCCGATTCGTGCGCAGCTCGCCGAGCCGCTGCCCGCGGTCGAGCTGGCCGGGATGCTGCTGCCGACACCCGCCGTAGGCGGAGAGCCGCGCGAGAAGGCCCTGCCGCTGATTCCCGCACTCGAAGGGCTCGACCGTGGCTGGTACGCCGGCGCGGTGGGGTGGACGGACCTCGCCGAGGACGGCGAGTTCTGCGTCGCCGTGCGGTGCGCGCTGCTGCGCGCCGAGGTCGCCTACCTCTACGCGGGCTGTGGGATCGTCGCCGATTCGGTTCCGGCGGCCGAGTTGGCGGAGACCGAAGTAAAGCTGGAAGCCCTGTTGCCCCTGTTGGCGTAGGGCAAGCCTGTGAAAACATTGCCCTTCTGATGGAGAGCGCCACCACGAGCCGGCGGGCGGGTACACCGTGACCGCCGACCGGGACGTGCGCGGCGTGCGTGCCCGCCAACGTGAGGAGTTCGGCGGCGTCAACTGGGGCGCGGCCTTCTTCGGCTGGCTGGTGGCGGTGGGAATGGCCGCCATCCTGCTGGGCCTGCTGAGCGCGGCCGGAGCGGCATTCGGGCTGTCCGAGGTGAGCGAGTCCGAAGCCGAGCGAAACGCGGACACCATCGGCGTCATCGGTGCGATCCTGCTCCTCGTCGTGCTGGGCGTGGCGTACTTCTGCGGGGGCTACGTGAGCGGGCGCATGTCGCGCTTCGACGGTGGGCGCCAGGGCCTCGCCGTCTGGGTGCTCGGCCTATTCGTCACAATCGTGCTCGCGGTCGCCGGGGCGGCGTTCGGCGCGGAGTACAACGTACTCGAGCGGCTGAACCTGCCCCGCATCCCGATCGACGAAGGGTCGCTCACCACGGGAGCCGTGATCACGCTCGCCGCTGTCGTGCTCGCCAGCCTGTTGCTCGCGATGGCCGGCGGCAAGGCCGGCGAGCGCTACCACAGGAAGGTCGACCGGATCGGCTACGACAGCGCCTGAGCCACGCGAGCGAGAAGCTCGCGGTGCAAGCGCACGTTGTCGCGCCGGTCGGTGCGCACCACGGTCACCTCGGGCGCGATCTGGGCGATGTCGACACCGGCCGGAGTGGCGATGTGCTGCTCGTAGAGTCCCGGCTCGGCGTGCTCGGCCACCGGTAGGAAGTCGAAGATCCCGCCGCCGCCGTTGTCGAGGCAGATCACGTTCAGGTGGATTCCGGCGCGCCGGGCCGCCAGCACCCCGCCGATGTCGTGCACCAGAGCCAGCTCGCCCGTGAGCAGCCAGGTCGGCCGCTCGGTGGCGAGCGCGGCGCCGAGCGCCGACGAGACCACCCCGTCGATCCCGTTCGCCCCGCGGTTGGCGAGAAAGCGCACGTCCTTCTCCGACTGCGGGAAGTGGGCCTCGACGTCGCGAATCGGCATCGACGAGCTGACCCAGACGATCGCCCCGTCCGGCAACTCGGGCTCGAGCCCCGCGAGGACCTTGGGCTCGAAGCGGTCGGGCGCGTCGGCCAGCGCGGCCGGCACCGCGGCGTCGGCGGCCCGCCAGCGCTCGAGCCAGTCGGATGCGGCCCGCTCGCCGTGGAGCGCCTCGAGCGCGGTCTCCGCCGGCGCGCCGACGATCAACTCGGCGCGGCGGGTGGGCTCGTGCCAGGCGGCGTGCGGGTCGATCACCACCTGGCGGGCGCCGGCCACCCAGGCGCGCAGCGGCTTGGAGGTCGGCATGTCGCCGACCCGCACCACGACCTCCGCGCGCTCGCGCTCGGCGAACCCCGGTACCCGCAGCAGCGGGTCGTAGTGGGCGATCACGTGGGAGCGGTCGTGTCGCCCGCAGCGCAGTCCCGAGGTGGGCTCGGCCAGCACGGGCCAGTCCAGCCGTGCGGCGAAACGACCCACCGGCTCCGCGACGCTCTCCGACGTGGGGCCGCACACCACCACGCCGCGTCCCGGCGGAAGCTGGAGCGGGGCGGCCACCGCGCCGGGGTCACGCAACTCGGTCCAGGGCCTGCCGTTCTCGCGACCGCCCCAGTCGGCGGGATCGAGGGCCTCCGGCGATGGCGCCAGCGGCTCACGCAGCGGGAAGTTGAGGTGCACCGGCCCCGGGCGCCCGCCGGCCGCGGTGTAGAACGCACGGCAGGCCAGGGCGCGATAGTGGATGGCCGTCTCGCGTCCGGGATCGTGCGTCCCCACCTCCACGAACCACTTGACGGCGCTTCCGTAGAGCCGAAGCTGGTCGATCGCCTGGCCGGCGCCGACCTCGCGCAGCTCCGGCGGACGGTCCGCGGTCAGCACGACGAGTGGTAGGCGGGCCTCCCAGGCCTCCACGACGGCGGGATGGAGATTCGCGGCGGCGCTGCCCGACGTGCACGTGATCGCCACCGGACGCCCCGCGGCCTTCGCCATGCCCAGGGCGACGAAACCGGCGGAGCGCTCGTCGATCATGGACACGGCATCGATCCCCGGCTGCGAGGCGAGCGTGAGCGACAGCGGCGCGTTACGCGACCCCGGGCACGTGACCGCGTGCGTGAGGCCGCAACGCGCCAGCTCCTCCACGAACGCTCCCAGCGGCGCGTAGGTCCGGTTGATCGGATCCATCGCGGCGGACGCTACCCAACCGATACGCCCGCTCCTCTCGTAGCTGCTGCGAACACACCCGATTCTGGAGGTTCGCAGTGTCTCGCAGGTTGATGGCTTTCGTGGCCGTGCTCGTTGCCCTCCTCGCCGTGGCTCCAATCGCCTCGGCCGGGGATCACAAGGACAAGGGATCCCGGGGCTGGTACGACGGAAACACGACGCTCGATGTCGATCCCGGCACGCTCGAGGCATTGGGATCGCTGGGCGTGACGCCCGGTGCCATCCACCCGGCCACGCTCGAGGGCGCCCGCTACGGCAAGGTCAACGGCGCCGGACCGGTGGCGCTGCTCGACCTCGACTACAGGCGCGTCAAGATCCGCTTCGACGGCCACAAGGTCAAGGTCGGTCCGGTGGGCACGACGCTCACCCAGGGCGCCGCGGACGCGCTCAACGAGGCGTTCGGGACAGACGCGCTCAGCGATGACACGGTGATCGGCGACGTGAAGATTCGCTACCGCGCCGTTCACCGGTAGGGATGGCAGCCGGGGGCTCGCGCCCCCGGACCCCCGGTGATTCCTGGCCGGTCGCTGGCCAGTCTCGCGGGTCAAACCCGCGGGGGCGTCACACGGCATAGTTCGCCGTGTGGCGCCCCCGCTGCTCTTCGTTCCCGGCTTCATGCAGCCCGCCCAGGCCTGGGCGCCGGTGGTGGAGGCCCTCGGCGGGCCCGGCGAGATGCGTCTGCTCGAGCACGCCGAGCATCGCCTCGAGGGTCGCCTGACCGAGATCGCCGCGGCGGGAGACGGCGCCGTCCTGGTCGGCTACTCGCTCGGCGGCCGGCTCGCCCTGAGGGCCGCGTTGCGCGAGCCGCCGCGCTACAGCGGCCTCGTGACCGTCGGCGCCACGGCGGGCATCGACGAGGCCGCCACTCGCAGCGCCCGCGCCGAGGCCGATGACCGGCTCGCCTCGTGGATGGAGGCGGCTCCGATCGAGGACATCGTCGCGGTGTGGGAGCGCCAGCCGCTGTTCGCCGACCAGTCGGAGACGCTCGTGGAGGCCCAGCGCCCGGGCCGCCTGGCCCAGGACCCGGCGCAGCTCGCCGCCCTTCTTCGCACCGCCGGCCAGGGGGTGCTCGACCCGGTCTGGCACGAGCTGCTCGAGTTCGAGCTACCCCTCCTGGCGATCGCCGGCGCCCGCGACGACGGCTACACCGCGGCGGCGCGGCGCCTCGCCGACATCGCGCCGCGGGGCCGGGCCGCCATCGTCGAGGACGCCGGTCACGCTCCCCAGCTTCAACGGCCCGACGTGGTGGCGCGCCTACTGGCGGACTTCGTCGACCAGGACGTCGGCCAGTGACTTGCCACTGATCTCCACGCCCAGCCCCGGGCCCGGCGGGACCTTGAGTGTCCCGTTGCGCGGCGCCGGCAGGGCGCGCGCGATCGGCCCCCCGAAGAGGCTCAGTGTGGCCAGCCCGCAGGCCAGGGTGAGGCCTTCCGAGGCGGCCAGCTGCAGCGCCGCGGCGATGCCCCAGGGCCCGTCGAGGGTGCTCGAGAGAAAGGCGCCGAGCCCGTTCGAGCGCGCCAGGCGCAGCATGTCGCGGGCCGGGTGAAAGCCTCCGGCTCCCGCCAGCTTGATGTTGACCACGTCGCACGCTTCGATCTCGATCGCCCGCCTGATCGCCCGCGCCGAGCCGGCGGACTCGTCGGCGGCGATCGGCGTCGACACCCGTCCGCGCACCTGCCGGAGCTCCTCGAGCGTGCGGCACGGCTGCTCGACGAACTCGAGGTCGTTGCCCTCCATCGCCCGGATCGAGGCCACCGCCTGCTCGACCGACCAGGCCCGATTGGCATCGACCCGCAACGCCGGCCAAGGTCCGATCGCCGCGCGCACGGCCGCCACCCGCTCGACGTCCTCGGGGAGCCCGACCTTGACCTTGAAGCACGCGTAGCCTGCCCGCGCTCCGGCGCGGGCCCGCTCCGCCACCTCATCGGGCGGTCCACCGGGCAGCGTCATGTTCACGGCCAGCGCGTCCTTGACCGGGTCGGCCAGGGGGCGGCCCTCCTGTCGCGCCTCGAGGTCGAGCCTCGCGATCTCCTCGGCCGCGCGGGCCTGCGGCGGACGGCGCCCGCCGCCGCCGCTCAGCGCCGCGATCGCCCGCTCGAGCGGCACGCCGTCGTAGGGCTCGAAGGGGGCGGCCTCGCCCCAGCCGACGGTCCCGTCGCCGCCCTCCAGGCGCAGTACCACCAGCTCGCGCGCGCTCACGACGGCGTCGGCGCTCACGAACGGCTCTCGGAAGGGGATCGAGAGCCTCAGCAGGGTGCGTTTCACGAGAGCAGAACCCCCGCGGAGAGGAGCAGCGAGAACACCGCCAGCAGCCGTCCCGTTCCGGCCAGCGCCGCGTTGAGGGCCGGCCCGTCGGTGCGCGAGGAGACGGTCCGGACGAGGGGCACCGCCAGCGGGACGGCGGCCAGGGTGAGGAGCAGCCAGGCCGTGAGCCCGCCGAGCGCGATGGTGGCCACCGGAGCGACGAACGACAGCACCACCATGGCCATGAACAAGAGTCGCGCGCGGTCGCGCCCCAGCCTGACGGCGAGGGTGCGCTTGCCGGCGCGGCGATCGGTGTCGATGTCACGGACGTTGTTGACCACGAGGATCGCCGAGGAAAGCAGGCCCACGGGGACGGCGAGCGCGAACGCCTCCCAGCGGAGCTGCTCGGTCTGTACGTAGTAGGAGCCCACCACGGCCACGATTCCGAAGAACACGAACACGAAAAGCTCGCCCAGCCCCTCGTACCCGTAGGGGCGTGGGCCGCCGGTGTAGAGCACCCCGGCGAGGATCGACGCGACCCCGACCACCAGCAGCTCCCAGCCCGCCACCGCCGCGAGGTAGAGACCGGCGACCACCGCGATCGCGAACGCGACGTAGGTGCCGACGAGCACATGCCGAGGCGGCATCAGCCCGCCAGCCGTGACCCGAACCGGTCCCAGGCGGTCCTCCGTGTCGGCGCCGCGGCGGGCGTCGGAGTAGTCGTTGGACAGGTTGGTCCCGATCTGGATGAAGGTGGAGCCGACCAGAGCGGCGACGAAGGGAAGCACGCGAAACTCGTCCTCGGCGGCCCCTAGAGCAGTTCCCACGAGCACCGGCGCGATCGCCGCCGGCAAAGTGCGCGGCCGCGAGGCGAGGATCCAGATCCGGGAGTGGCTCAAGGCCGCTTCGGGAACTGCCCGAAGTCGGGGCTGCGCTTCGCCTTGTAGGCCTCGCGGCCCTCGCGCGCCTCCTCGCTCGCGTAGAAGAGCAGGTTGGTGTCGTGAGCCAGCTGCTGGAGGCCGGCCATGCCGTCCTCGCCCGCGTTGAAGCTCGCCTTGAGCAGCCGCAGGGAGAAGGGCGAGAGCTCGAGCATCTCGCGACACCAGCGCACCGTCTCCTCTTCGAGCTCCTCGAGCGCGACGACGGTGTTGACGAGACCCATGTCGAGGGCCTCGGCGGCCGAGTACTGGCGACACAAGAACCAGATCTCCTTGGCCTTCTTCTGACCGACCTGAGCCGACAGCAGGCTGGCGCCATAGCCGCCGTCGAAGCTGCCCACCTTCGGTCCGGTCTGCCCGAAACGAGCGTTGTCGGCCGCGATCGTCAGGTCGCACACCACGTGCAGGACCTGTCCGCCGCCTATCGCGTAGCCCGCCACCATCGCCACGATCGGCTTGGGCGTGCGGCGCATCTGCAGGTGGAGATCGGTCACGTGAAATCGCCCGACCTCCTGGCCGCCCGCGACGTAGCCGGTGTCACCGCGCACGCGCTGGTCTCCGCCCGAGCAGAAGGCCAGCGGCCCTTGACCGGTGAGGACGATCACTCCCACCGAGGCGTCCACGCGGGCGCTCTCGAGAGCGCGGGAGACCTCGATCAGCGTCTCGGGGCGAAACGCGTTGCGCACCTCGGGCCGGTCGATCGTGATCTTGGCGATGCCGTCCGCGAGCTCGTAGCGGATGTCCTCATAGTCCCCGTCGCCCGGGCGCCAGTCGGCGGCCGGCCTGATCACGCGGCCTTCCTGCTGCTCGGTCCACGACGTGGGCATCGGGCTCCGTACGATAGTTGCGCTGGAAGAGTGGCTCTCATCCGCGGCGCGCGCCCGCCCCGACCACCCGGCCGTGGCCGCAGAGGGGCGCACGCTGACCTACGCCGAGCTCCACGAGCGCGCCGACGCGCTCGCTCGCCGGCTCGCGGTGGCACCCGGCGACCGCGTGCCCACGACCTTGCCGCCGGGTCTCGCCTTCTGCGAGCTGCTGCACGCGCTCCCCCGTCGCGGCGCGGTGCTGGTCCCGCTCGACCCGCGGGGCGCGGCGGCTCCGGAGGCGCCCCTCGGCGCTCCTCACCAGGGTGCGCTGGTCGAGGAAGTGGACCCGGCGTCCGTGCACTCCGTGCTCCACACCTCGGGCACCACGGGCGAGCCCAGGGCGGTCGAGCTGACCTACGCCAACCACGCGGCGAGCGCGGCCGCCTCGGCCGATGCGCTGGGAGTCGAGGCGGGGGACCGCTGGCTCTGTCCGCTGCCCCTGCACCACGTCGGCGGCCTCAACGTGCTGGTGCGCAGCGCGATCAACCGGACGACGGTCGTCCTGCACGAGCGCTTCGAGGCCGAGCGCGTGAAGTCCGTGCTCGAGGCGGGGGAGGTGACGCTCGCCTCGATGGTGCCCACGATGCTGGCCCGTCTGCGCGACGCCGGCCTGCGACGCGCCCCCGGGCTCCGCGCGATTGCGCTCGGGGGCGGTCCGATCGCGCCCGGCCTCCTCGCCTGGGCGGCCGAGGCGGGGATCCCGGTGGTGCCCGTGTACGGGATGACCGAGACCTGTTCCCAGGTCGTGGCCGGCAGCCCGGGTCGCCCGCTGCGGGGGGTCGAGCTGCGCCTCGCCGGCGACGGCGAGATCCTGATTCGCGGAGAGATGGTGGCGCGGGAAGCGGCGGGCGCGGACGGCTGGCTGCGCACCGGCGATCTCGGGCGCCTGGACGACGCGGGGCGGCTGCACGTCGAGGGGCGCAAGAAGGAGCTGATCGTGACCGGGGGCGAGAACGTGGCGCCGTTCGAGGTAGAGCGGGCGCTGCTCTCGCACCCGGCGGTGGCCGACGCCGGCGTGGCGGGGCTGGCCGACCCGGAGTGGGGGGAGGCGGTCACCGCGTTCGTCGTGCTGCGCGCCCCGGCTGGCGCCGACGAGCTGCTCGCATGGTGCCGCGAGCGCCTCGACACGTTCAAGGTGCCCAAGGCGCTGCGGGTGGTGCGCGAGCTTCCGCGCAACCGAAACGGCAAGCTGCTGCGCGACCGTTTGGACCATCTAGAGTCCGCGCCTCCATGATCTACGACAAGGACGCCGACCTCTCGAAGCTCGACGGCAAGACCGTGGCCATCCTGGGCTACGGCTCTCAGGGCCACGCCCACGCCCTCAACCTCACGGACTCGGGCGTCGATGTGGTGGTGGGCCTGCGGGAGGGCTCGTCCTCGGTCGAGAAGGCCAGTGGCGACGGGCTGCGCGTGGAGTCCATCGCCGACGCCGCCAGCGCGGGCGACGTGGTGATGGTCCTGTTGCCCGACGAGAAGCAGGCCGAGGTCTGGGAGAGCGAGATCCGTGACGGAATCGCGCCCGGGAACCTGCTGATGTTCGCCCACGGGTTCTCGATCCACTTCGAGCAGATCGATCCCGGGCCCGAGGTCGACGTGGGCATGGTGGCTCCCAAGGGCCCCGGTCATCTCGTGCGGCGCCAATTCGTGGAGGGCAACGGGGTGCCCGGCCTGATGGCCATCCACCGGGACGCCAGCGGCAACGCGCGCGAGCTCATCCTGGCCTACGCACGCGGCGTCGGCTGTACTCGCGCGGGGGTGATCGAGACGAGCTTCAAGGACGAGACCGAGACCGACCTCTTCGGCGAGCAGGCCGTGCTCTGCGGTGGGGTGACGGAGCTGGTGCGAGCGGGCTACGAGACCCTCGTGGATGCGGGCTACGATCCGCGGCTGGCGTACTTCGAGTGCCTGCACGAGCTCAAGCTGATCGTCGACCTCATGTACGAGAAGGGGATCAGCGGCATGCGCTACTCGATCTCCAACACGGCCGAGTACGGCGACCTCACGCGGGGCAAGCGCGTCATCGGAGACCCCACGCGCGAGGCCATGCAGAAGATCCTCGGCGACATCCAGTCTGGCGACTTCGCGCGCGAATGGATCGCCGAGAACGCGGCGGGGCAGGAGAACTTCCAGCGCCTGCGCGCCGAGCAGCAGGGCCATCAGATCGAGCGGGAGGGCAAGGAGCTGCGCTCGATGATGGACTGGATCGACACGGAGTTCTGAGGTGGACGAGGAGCGTCGCGACTTCCTCCCGCCCGAGCCGCCGGGACCGGAGCCCGAGCTCGGGCCGGCGCCCCCGCCCGCGCCGCCCGCACCGGCCCCGCCACCGGCCTATCCCCCGCCGCAGGGCTACCCGCCGCCGCAACAGCAGCCTCCACCGCCGCCACAGCAACCTCCGCCGCCGGGCTACCCGCCCGCTCAGCAGTCCGCGCCGCCTCCGCCCGGCTATCCGCCGTACGGCTGGCAGCAGGCCCCGCCGCCCGGGTGGGGCTACCCGCCCGCGCCCGCTCAGCCCGACAACGGCCCCGCGGTCACCGGCTTCGTGCTCTCGCTGGTGTCCGGCGGGCTCCTGTTCCTCTCCGGTGGGATCTCCTCGGTCGTGTCGGTCGCCTGTTCGATCGCCGGGATCGTCCTGTCGCGAAAGGGCAAGGCGAAGGTGGCGCGAGGCGAGACGCAGAAGAACCAGGGCCTGGCCCAGGCCGGCTTCATCATCGGCATCATCGGCCTGGTGCTGGCCGTGCTCGCGACGATCGTGTGGACCCTGGTCATCGTGGCGCTGATCACCGACGACGAATTTCGTCGCGACTTCGAGAACGACTTCGACAGCTCGGACTCGATAACCGCCTTGGTGGCAGTCGCAGCAGCCGGCGCACGCGCTCTCGTCGGCTAGGCGGGTACGCCCGCACCACTAGCTATTCTCGCTCGGTTCGATGGCCGACCCGTTTCGCAAGCGGTATCTGATGACCGCCGGGCCCACGCCGCTGCCGCCGGCGGTATCCGAGGCGATGGCTCAGCCGATGGTCTACCACCGCGCACCGGAGTTCATCGAGGTGTACGCGCGCGTGCTGGGGCGCCTCAAGGACGTCTTCCAGACCGAGAACGAGGTGCTCCTGTTCGCGAGCTCGGGCACCGGCGCGATGGAGTCGGCCGTGGCCAACCTGGTCCGGCCGGGCGAGTCGGCGCTCGTGGCCTCGTGCGGGAAGTTCGGCGAACGGTGGGCGGAGCTGTGCGAGGCCTACGGCGCGGACACCGAGCACTGGGAGACCGACTGGGGCCGCAAGGTCGACCCCGCCGAGCTCGATCGCCGACTGGCCGAGAGCGACGGCGTGGGGGTCGTGTTCACGACCTTCTCGGAGACCTCGACCGGGATCGTCAACGACATCCGTGAGCTCACGGGCGTCTGTCACCGCCATGGGGCGCTCATCGCGGTCGACGCGGTGTCGGGCCTGGGTGCAGTCCGCCTGCCGCAGGACGAGTGGGGGGTCGACGTGGTCGTCGCCGGCTCGCAGAAGGCCCTGATGGCGCCGCCCGGCCTCGCCTTTGCCAGCCCCAACGAGGCGGCCCTCGCGCGCGCCGCCGCCGGGCCCGGCCGTCGCTACTACTTCGATTGGGAGCGCAGCCTCGCTGGGCAGCGAAAGGACCCGCCCGACAGCCCGTTCACTCCCGCCGTCGGCCTCGTCCAGGCGCTCGACGTGGCCCTCGACATGATCGCCGACGAGGGGCTCGAAAGGGTCTTCGAGCGCCACCGCCTTCTGGGCCGCGCCACGCGCGAGGCCGCGCGCGCCCTCGACCTGGAGCTGCTCGGCGAGGCCGACGAGAGCTCGAACGTCGTGACCGCGATCCGCCTGCCCGACTCGCTCGACGGCGCGGCCGTGCCCAGGCTGATGCGCGATCGCTTCGGGGTCACGATCGCCGGGGGCCAAGACCGGCTCAAGGGCAAGATCGCCCGCGTTGCCCACTGCGGCTACTTCGGCGCCCACGACATCGTGGTCACCATGGCCGCGTTCGAGTTGGCCCTGCGGGAGCTCGGGTATCAGGTCGAGCTCGGCGTTGGTGTGGCCGCGGCCCAGCGGGTCTTCTTGGAGGCCGGCGTGCCGGTCGCGCAGCCGGCCTGACGCGGTGACGCCGTGAGGGTCCTCGTCACGGAGAGCATCGGCGACTCCGGGCTGGCCCGCCTGCGGGCGGCGGGCCTGGAGTTCGAGCTGGGCACCGGCTGGGACGAGACCGAGCTCGAGCGTCGCATCGGCGAGTTCGACGGCATCCTGATCCGCTCCGCCACCCGGCTGAGCGCGGACCTGATCGCCCGCGCCGACAAGCTCAGGGTGATCGGGCGGGCGGGGGTTGGAGTCGACAACGTCGACGTCGAGGCGGCCACCAAGCGCGGGGTCGTGGTGGCCAATGCGCCCCAGTCGAACGTGATCACCGCAGCCGAGCACACGCTCGCGATGCTCCTCGCGCTCGCCCGCAAGGTGCCCCAGGCGCATGGGTCGCTGACCGCGGGGGAGTGGCAGCGCTCTCGCTTCAGCGGGGTCGAGCTCTACGAGAAGACGCTGGGCGTGCTGGGCTTCGGCCGCATCGGCCAGCTGGTGGCCCAACGGGCGATCAGCTTCGGCATGCACGTGGTTGGGTTCGACGTCTACGTGGCCGAGGAGCGCTTTCGCGAGCTCGGGGTCGAGCGCGCCGACAGCCCCGAGGCGCTCTATGCCCAGGCCGACTTCATCACCATCCACCTGCCGGTCACCGCGGAGACCGAGAACTGGCTGGACGGCCCGGCGTTCGCCCAGATGAAGGACGGCGTCCGGGTGCTCAACGTCGCCCGCGGCAAGCTCCTCGTCGAGGAGGACCTCCGCGCTGCGCTCGACTCGGGGAAGGTGGCCGGGGCCGCGCTCGACGTGTTCCGCGAGGAGCCGGTGGTCGACCACCCGCTGTTCGGCTATCCCAACGTCGTGGTCACTCCCCACCTCGGCGCCTCGACGGCCGAGGCCACCGATCGGGCGGGCGACCAGGCGGCCGAGCAGGTGGTCTCCGCCCTGACCGGCGGGGTCGTCACCAGCGCGGTGAACGTGCCCGCGATCGCCACCGAGGACGTGGAGGTGCTCGGCCCCTTCCTGCCGCTCGCCCGCGATCTGGGCCGCGTGGCGGTGGCTCTCGCGGAGGGCACGTCGGTGGACGCGCTGGAGATCGAGTTCCTCGGCCGGATCGCCGAGCGCGACACCCGGCTGCTCAGCGTGCAGGTGCTCAAGGGAGCGCTCTCGGGCCGCATAGAGGAGGACGTGAACGACGTCAACGCCCCCGCGCTGGCCGAGGAGCGCGGGATCCACGTCTCTCAGACGAGCGCGGCCCACGCCCTCGACTTCACGGACCTGGTCCGCGTGACCGTGGTCAGCGCCGGGCGGCGCAGCAGCGTCGAAGGGACCGCGCTGGGGCGGCTACACCGCGCCCATCTGCTCGGAGCCTGGGGATCGCGCTTCAACGTCGAGCTCGAGCCCCATCTGGCCATCTTTCGCTACGAGGACCGCCCTGGAATGCTCGGCCGGGTGGGCACGGAGCTCGGCAACCGCGGAATCAACATCATCTCCGCCGCCGTGGGGCGGCGCGAGGAGGACGCACCCGGGGGAGGGGCGGTCATGGTCGTCACCGCAGACTCGCCCATACCCCAGGAGGTGGTCGACGGCATCGTGGCCACCGACGGCTTCAACGCCGGACGAACGATCAGCCTCTGACGCCCGTCTCGAAGAAGGCCAGCGCCCGCTGGGCCACCAGCTCCGGGCGGTCCTCGGCGATGAAGTGCCCGGCGTCGTCGACCAGCTCCAGGTTCATGTCGTCCGCGTGGTCCTCGTACCCGGCGAGCAGGCGCGGGGTCAGGACGGGATCCCGCCTGCCGAACAGCATGCGCGTGGGAGTACGCAGCCGCTGGGAGCGGTAGCGCCCGCGCGCGATCGGGAGCTGCTCGCGTAGGACGAAGGTGCGGTACAGGAGCGACGAGGCCCGGGCGCGGGCGGGATCGCGCAGCCGCCCGGCGAAGATGCTCAGGTCCTCGTCGGTGAAGGCATCGGGGCGGGTCGCGCCCTCGCGCAGGGCCCGCCGCATCAGCCGATCGGCCTGCGTACGCAGGAGCCACGGGCCGGCACCGGGCGCCCCGACCACGAGCTGGTAGGCGAAGCGCCAGAGACCAAGGAGGTCGCGCCCACCGGCGCGCGGCCAGGGATGGGCCGTGTTGAGCGCGAGGTACCGCTCGAAGCGCTCGGGGGCGCGCAGGCAGAGCAGGAAGCCGACCCAGCCGCCCCAGTCGTGTCCGATCAGGTTCACGCGCTCCAGCCCGAGTGCGTCGAGCAGGGCGAGCACATCGGAGGCGAGCGTCTCCTTGGCGTAGCCGCCGGGTGGAGCGTCGGTCCAGCCGTGACCGCGCAGGTCGGCCGCGAGCACGCGATGGCTGGGGGCCAGCAGCGGAAGCAGGTGGCGCCAGCACCACCAGTGCTGGGGCCATCCGTGCAGGAGCAGCACCGGTGGGCCCTCGCCCGCCAGGGCCACGTGAGTGCGCAGTCCGCCGGCGCTCACGTAGCGATGCTCGACGCCGCGCAGCTCCGGAGGGTCGCTCACGCGCCGAAGGCGCGGCGCAGGTCCTCGACGAGGTCCTCCGCCGCCTCGACGCCACACGACAGGCGCACGAGATCGGCGGGGACGGCAGCGTCGGAATCCTCGACCGACTGGTGCGTCATGGCCTGCGGCACCTCGATCAGCGACTCGACGCCGCCGAGCGACTCGGCGAGCGCAAAGATCCGTGTGGCGGCGACGACGCGGGCGGCGTCGGGATGACGGAACGACACCATTCCGCCGAAGCCGGGCCAGCGCACGTCCTCGACCCGGTCCACTCCGCGCAGGAAGTCGCTCACCGCCCGCCCGTTGGCGCTGTGCGCGGCCACGCGCAGGTGCAGCGTGCGCAGCCCGCGGTGAACGAGAAAGCAGTCGAACGGCCCCGGCACCGCGCCCACTGCGTTCTGAACGAAGCGGACCCGGTCATGCAGCTCCCCGCTCCTCACGACGGCCGCCCCACCAACCACATCGGTGTGTCCGCCGAGATACTTGGTGGCGGAGTGGACCACCGCGTCGGCGCCCTGCTCCAGCGGCCGCTGGACCACCGGCGTGGCGAAGGTGTTATCGACCGCCACGGCGGCGGCGCCCTTGAGCGCAACCACGGCCTCGATATCGACGACGTTTAGTAGCGGATTGGTGGGGGTCTCGACCCAGATGAGCGCCGTCTCGGGCCGCAGGGCGCGCTCGAGGGCGTCGAGATCGGTCTGGTCGACCATGTCGTAGAGCAGCCCGAAGCGCGTCATCACCTTGTCCACCAGGCGGTAGGTGCCACCGTAGAGGTCGCGGGGGAGAATCACGTGGTCGCCGCTTCGGCAGAGAGCGCTCAGCAGCGCGTGGGTGGCGGCCATGCCGCTGGAGAAGCTCGAGGCCAGCCCGCCCTCGAGCTCGCCCAAAGCCCGTTCGAGCGCGGAACGAGTGGGGTTGGCCGAGCGCGCATAGTCGTAGTCCTCCACGAACTGACCGGGCGCGGGCTGGATGTAGGTGGAGGTCTGGTGTATGGGTGGGACGACAGAGCCGAACGAGGGGTCCGGGTCGAGCCCGGCGTGGACCGCCCGGGTGGCGAAGTGCGCGTCGTCGGGGACGCGGCTCACCGCGCGAGCGACTCGAGCAGGTCGGCTCGGGTGAGGATGCCGGCGGCGCGTCCGTCCATGTTCACGAGCAACGCCTCGCGCCGGTCGGCCAGCAGCTCGACCGCCTCACGGACGCCGTCACCGGCCGAGACCGCCGGGAATGGCGCCTCCATCACTTCGATGATCTCCGCGCCGAGCAGCGCCGGGTCGTCCATCGCGTGGCGGAGCAGCCCCCGCTCGCTCACCGAGCCCACAACGGTCTGTGGATCGTGGTCCGAGACCACCGGCAGCTGCGATACCCGGTGCTCGTGCAGCAGCACCACCGCGTCGCGCACCTTGGCGTGGGTGGCCACGGTCAGCAGCGGGGGGATCTCGCCCTCGTCGTGCTTGCGATGCAGCACGTCGCCCACCGTGAGCTCGGTGTCGCGCTCGAGAAAGCCGTATTGGCGCATCCAGGCATCGTTGAAGATCTTCGACAGATAGGACCGCCCGCCGTCGGGCAGGATCACGGCGACCATCGCGGCCGGGTCGTCGAGCTCGCGAGCGACCTGGTATGCGGCGCACAGGGCCAGGCCGCAGGAGCCGCCGGCCAGGATGCCTTCGGTCTCCGCCAGCCGCCGCGTCCACAGAAACGAGTCCTTGTCCGCGACGGTGACGTAGCGATCGACGATCGACGGGTCAAAGGTCGCGGGCCAGAAGTCCTCGCCCACCCCCTCCACCAGATAGGGCTTGACCTCGTCGCCCGAGTAGATCGAGCCCACCGGATCAGCTCCGATGATGCGCACGTCGGGATTCTGCTCGCGCAGGTAGCGGCCGACTCCGGTGATGGTGCCGCCGGTCCCAACCCCGGCCACGAAATGGGTGATCTGACCCCCCGACTGGCGCCACAGCTCCGGACCGGTGGTTCGGTAGTGGGCCTCCGGGTTGGCCAGGTTGCGGTACTGGTTGGGCTGGTAGGCCCCCGGGATCTCCTCGCTGAGCCGGTCCGCCACCCGGTAGTAGGACTCGGGCGAGTCGGGCGGAACCTCGGTCGGAGCGACCACCACCTCGGCGCCGTAGGCCCTGAGGAGGTCGATCTTCTCCTTGGACATCTTGTCGGGCATAACCGCGATCACCCGATAGCCCTTCAGCGAAGCGGCGATGGCCAGCCCGGTGCCGGTGTTGCCGCTGGTGGGCTCGACGATGGTGCCCCCCGGCTTGAGGTGTCCGTCACGCTCCGCCGCCTCGATCAAGGCCAGCGCCGCGCGGTCCTTGATCGACCCGCCGGGATTGAGCGCCTCGACCTTCGCCACGAGCTGCGGCTTGAGCGTCCGGCCGAGCCGTGAGAGACGCACCAGCGGCGTTTCGCCCACGGCATCGAGGATCGATTCCTTGATGTCGAGGGCGGTATCCGAAGCGGCCTCCATCTCGATCCACCATAGAGCCTTGAAGTCAAGTGATCCGATCTGAAGCCCATCGCGTTAGAGCATTGAGGAATGAAGGAAATCCCCTTCGGGTCGCGGACCGGGGGTCGCCGCGACGTGGAAGTGAAGCCCCTCGGTCAACAGCCGCGCGTGCGCGGCCGAAGCGCCGATCCGTCCGAGATCGACACATCGCTTTCCAGCGCCGGGCAAAGGGCACTGGGCTACGCATCGGTGTCCCCCGACACGAACGGCAGCGCCGAGGATGAGCTGGTCGGCCAGGCGGAGGCGATCTGGCGCGCCTGCGATCAGCGCGGGCTCGATCTGATCTGCGTAACGCGCGACGTCGAGCACGAAGCCCCGACCAGCAACGGGCGCCCCGGCTTGCGTCACGTCCTCGAGCGGATCGCGGCCGGCGAGGCCACCTGCCTGGTGGTTTCGGGCCTCGATCGCCTGGGCGGCTCGGCCGCCGCGATCGGGACGCTCGTCTCCTGGTTCGAGGCGGATGGCCGGCGTCTCGTGGCCACCGATCTGGACCTCGACACGGCGACGAAGACCGGCAAGGTGGCGGCCCGCGCACTGGCTGCCGCCGGCCGGCTCGAGAGCCGCAAGCTCGCCGAGCGCACGCGCCGGGGCCTGGCGGCGGCCCGTGCCAAGGGCGCGCCGGGCGGTCGTCCCTCGGTCGCGGACCGTCCCGATCTTCGCGAGCGGATCGCGCTAATGCGCGCCCGCGGCATGACCCTTCAGGCGATTGCCGACGAACTGAACGCCAAAGGCGTGCCGACGTTGCGCGGCGGCGCTCTCTGGCGCCCCTCCAGCGTCCAGGCGGCCGCGGGCTACAAGCGCCCGGGACGCGTACGCGGCATCGAGGATCTCCCCGGCCCGAGCGGCCTGCGCCCCACCGGCACCTGACCCCCGATACGCAACCCATTGGGTGCGTAAACGTTCCAAAGATGGCCCCGGCCGATTTTCCGGGGCAAGTTGGGGCATTGGTGGAGCGTTTACGTAGAGAGTCCGTGCAAACTAGGGGGTCAAATGCACGAAGCGAAGCAGGGAAATCTGCACCGAGCGGATTTTTTGCGCCGGGGGGCGCTGGTGGCCGGATCAGCCGCTGGGGCAGCTCTGGTGTCTGGGACCGCGGGAGACGCAACCGGCCGAAGCCCAGGGTGCGGCCGAGAAGCGCGCGCTGAATCTGGCGCTGCTGGTTGAGTACGCCGAGGCGGCCTTCTACGCCGAGGCGGTCCGCCGCAAGAAGCTCGAGGGCGAGTTGCGGTCGTTCGCGGAGCAGGTCTCCGGCCAAGAGGACGAGCACGTCGAGTTCATCAAGGGGGCTCTCGGCAGCAGCGCGCAGGCCAAGCCGAAGTTCGATTTCGGCGATTCCACCGGGAGCGCGGACGCCTTCGCCGAGCGCGTCGGCCGAGCTCGAGGATCTCGCCGTGGCTGCGTATGCCGGTCAGGCCGGCAATCTCAGCAAGCCGACCCTCGAGGCGGCGGCGACGCTGATCTCGGTCGAGGCCCGCCACGCGGCCTGGATCCGGAGCATCGTCGGCCGGCCGCCGGCGAACGATCCAACCGACGCACCTCGAAGCGCCGACCAGGTCATGAGCGACCTGAAGCGCCTGGGACTGAAGGGGTAACCGTGGAAGGCTTCTGCTTTAGAAAGCTGGATGTCGATGGGGCGCTCGCCGAAACGGCGGACCGCGCCGGAGCGCTGACGCGCGGGAGCTTCCTGGCGGGAGCGCTGGGAGTCTCTGCGGCCGCCGTGATCGGAGCGGACGAGGCGGCCGGCCAGGGCGGCGGGCTGTCCAAGAACGATGTGGGCATCCTGAACTACGCCCTGACGCTCGAGTACCTGCAGGCCGCCTTCTACACCGAGGCGGAGCGGATGAAGGCTCTCAAGGGTGACGTCGGCAAGGCCGCGCGCAAGCTCGGTAGCGTGGAGCGCGCGCACGTGAAGGCCTTCCACGACGTGCTCGGACCCAAGGCGGTGGGCCGGCCCACGTTCAACTTCCAGGGGGTCACCGAGAAGCCGCAGGCGTTCCTCAAGACCGCCGTCGCCTTCGAGGACCTGGCCGTGGCCGCCTATGGCGGCCAGGCGGCGGAGCTGAAGGCTCAGTCGGCGATCGCCGCGGCGGTATCGATCTACTCGGTCGAGGCGCGTCACGCGGCGTGGATGCGCTACCTGTTCGGGGTGAACCCCGCCGCGAAGGCGTTCGACCAGCCCAAGTCCAGGACGGATATAACCCGGGTCGTGCGGTCGACGAACTTCATCGCCGCGCCTCCGAAGACAAAACGTAAGCGGTCTCCCAAGTTCACCGGATGACGGATGCCTCGGCCGCGCGCAAGCGCAGCAGGACCACGGTCGCCATCGGGCTGGTGGCCACCGTGACCGTGGTCATTGCGTTCGCCCTGTGGCCGAGTGCCGGCAATCCCCGGTCTGGGGTCGGTCCGTCCCTCCCGGCGCCCACCCGATCCGCGCTCGAGGTTCCAGAGGCCGAGCCGTTGCGTAACGCGCATGTGTCGCTGTGGTCGTTCCTGCGCCGGGCCACGACGGCGCGAGCGAGGCCCGACCGGGCGAGCGCGGCGGTCGCGCGGCTCCGCCGCTGGACACCGGAGGGGACGGCGAACACGCTGCTCGTGCTCGAACGCAGGCGCGACGCCGCGGGGCGGGTGTGGGTGCGAGCTCGCCTGCCCGTCCTGCCCAACGGAACAACGGGCTGGGTGCCGCGAGAGGCGATGGGCGGCTACCGTGCGCTCAAGACCCGCCTCGTGGTCAATCTTCGTCGCAAGCGCGCGACGCTGCTGCGCAACGGGCGGCGAGTGATGCGCGCCGACATAGGCATCGGCATGGACCGATGGCCGACGCCGCGGGGCCGTTTCTACATACGCAACAAGCTGGTGCGCTATCGCAGCGGGTTCTACGGCCCGCTTGCTTTCGGCACGAGCGCGAAATCAGCCGTGTTGACCGACTGGCCCAGAGGCGGGTTCATCGGCATCCACGGCACGAACCAGCCCGAGCTCCTCCCCGGGCGCGTCTCGCATGGCTGCATCCGCATGCGTAACGCCGACATCGTCCGCCTCGGCCGGCTCATGCCGGTCGGTACACCAATGGAGGTTTCGTGATGCAGCGTCCTGCGCTGATCGCACTGCTCCTGATGCTTGCTCTGCTCGCCGTCGCGCTGCCGTCGGCGACGGCGCAAGAGGATCCCGCGCGGCCCGAGGAGCTCTGGGAGGAGTTCCCGCTCGACTCCGAGCGCTCCGACCCACCGCCGCGGGAGCGTTCGCAATCGAATGCGCCGAAGAACGAGCGGCAGACTGACCCGGAGGATCAGCAACCCGCCCCGGAGGAGACGCAACCCGGGCCGGAGGCGACGCCCCCTGCCGAAGCTGAGCAGACCGCGGGTGAATCAGGCGGCGACTCCCTGCCCGTGGGGCTGCTGCTGTCGGGCCTGGGGGCCGCGATCGCCGGGCTCGTGGCCGGGTACGTGCTGTTCTCGGCCCGCGCCAAGCGGCGGTCGGAGCCTGGCCGCGCGCTGCCGGCAACCACCGGTGCCGATCCCGGGCCGAAGCCCGCTGCGCCGGCCGTGGAGAGGCCGCGAGAGAAGAAGCGCCTGCCCGTAGCCGCCGAAACTGCACCGGCGGACCCCCCGATCGCCGCGAAGGCCGAGCAGACCGAGCCGGTCAAGGCGGAGAAGCGGGAAGCCGTGAAGGCCGAAAAACGCGAGCCGGCGAGGACCCAGAAGCGGGAACCGGTCAGCGCCGAGAAGGCCCCCGCGGTCAGGGCCGAGAAGCCGGAGGCGGTGAGGGCCGGACAAGCGAGAGCCGGGCAGGTTCGAGAAGGCCCCCGCGGTCAGGGCCGACAAGCCTGGGCCGGTCAAGGCCGAGAAGCCCGAGCCGGTCAAGGCGCAGAAGCCGGAGCCGGTGAAGGTCGACAAGCCCGAGCCGGTCAGGGCGCAGAAGCCGGAGCCGATCGAGGCGCAGAAGACCGAGCCGGTCAAGGCCGAGCCGCCCGCGCCGGTCAAGGCCGACAAGCCCGAGCCGATCAAGGCGGATAAGCCGGAGCCGGTCAAGGCCGACAAGCCGGAGCCGGTCAAGGCCGACAAGCCCGAGCCGGTGGAGGCCGAGGCGCCCGCATCCCCGCCGGCCGAGATCCAGGACCGGCCGCCCGCGACTCGCGTGCCCACGCCCCTCGAGGCCGCGGCCGATCTTCCGGATGACGTCATTCCGTTCCCCACCGCGCCGGGCCTGGGCGGCCGGCGGCCCCCGCGTGCGCGGGGCCAGCGTGCGCTGGGCTATGTCAGTGCCACGGACGCCGAGGGTCAGGCCGCCGACCTCGAGGCCCAGACCGCCCAGATCCGGACGGCGTGCTTGCGCAACGGGTTCGAGTCGGTCGAGGTCGTGCGCGATTTCGAGTCCCATTCGGGCTCCGATCTGGAGCGACCGGGGCTGACCTACGCACTCGAGAAGCTCGAGGCCGGAGACGCGACCTGCCTCGTGGTGGCGAGTCTCGAGCGGCTTACGCGGTCGGCGGCCCACCTGGGCACGCTCATCGACCGTCTGAGCGAGAACGCGATCAGGCTGGTCGTTCTCGACATCCAGCTCGACACGGGCAATCCCGATGGCCGCCTGGCCGCGGAGGCGCTGGCCAACGTGGGCACGCTCGAGCGCAGAAGCCTCGACCTGCGCACCCGCAAGGGCCTCCAGGCCGCGCGCGACAGCCGCCGCTCGTCCGGGCGTCCGGCGGTCGCCGATCGCCCTGCCCTCAAGGAACGCATCGCCGAGATGCGTGCCCGCGGCATGACGCTGCAGGCCATCGCCGACACCCTCAACACCGAGGGCGTTCCCACCCTGCGCGGTGGGGCCGAGTGGCGGCCGTCCAGCGTGCAGGCGGCCGTGGGCTACAAGCGCCCGAAGCGAGGCACCCGAAAGTCAGGCGGTGGCGCCGCCAACGGCAGTCCCGCGGGCGGGTCGTCCGGCGAGGCCGGCTGACGATGCTTGCGTAGTACCGCGTTTTTCCGCAACAGGTCGGCAACGTCCGAGCCTTCGGGCGCATTTTCAGGTTGTCAAGACGCCGTCAGGTGGGCATCTTCGAGACCTCAACTGCCGGTAGGGGAACGGAGACTCGATCTCCGGCGTGCCGGCAGCTCGTCGCCGGCCGGTTGCCCGGTAACCGGCTCGGCGGCGGGCCGCCTCCTGTTCAATACGCAGATGCGTCGAGCTCTCTTGACCGCGCTCGCCGTCCTGTTCGTGGCCGCGCCGGCGGCGCAAGCCGCGGAGGTGTCGGGCCGACTCGTCTTCTGCACGGGAGATGACATCTGCCGCTACTTCCCCGAGCCGCGCCTGGAGGTGGCATTCGTGGCCGCGGCGGGCGAGGCGAACGAGCTGCGGCTGACATCAGATCCCGACGGGGTTCGGGTCGTAGACGCCGGCGCCGCGATCACGACGGGGACCTATTGCACGCCCGTGAGTCCTCAACGAGGCTGTCTGCGGGCCACCGGCTCCCTCGGGCCTCCTCGCCACCGCCTTCACCGGCGACGCCGTGGATTCGGCCTTCGCGGACACCGGAAGCGTCTTCCTGGGCCGTGGCCGCGACCACGGCGTGGCCCAGGGGGCGAGCATCGATGGCGGCAGGGGCGCGGATCGGCTGATCAGCGCTGCCGGGGGAAGCCTGCTCACGGGCGCCGCCGGACGCGACCACCTGTCCGGCACGAACGGCGAGGAGATCCTCACCGGTGGATCGGGCAAGGATCTGCTCGTCGCGCGCGGAGGACCCGACACGATGGAAGGCGGGAAGGGAGCGGACCTCGTTGCCGGTGGAGCCGGGCGCGACGACATCCACGCCGGCTCGGGAGACGACCTCATCCGTGCAACCGACCCCGCGCGCGACACCGTCCGCTGTGGCCGGGGCGACGACCGGGCGCTCGTCAGCGCCCGGGATCGCGTCTTCGGGTGCGAGCGCGTCAGCCGCCGGGTCGACGAGTAACGGTGGTGTAGGCTTCGGCCCACATGTCGCGCCGCGTCGACCTGCAGCTTCTCCTTCTTCTCCCCCTCCGGGGGGAATAACGCGTGGCGGCCGCCTAGCCGCAAGCACAAGGAGACCGGGTAGGACGCAAGTGGAAGAGAGAAACGACATGGACCGCGCCGAGAAGGACCGAGTAAAGATCTTCGACACGACTCTCCGCGACGGAGAGCAGTCTCCGGGCATCGCGCTGAACAAGCAGGAGAAGCTCGAGATCGCCAATCAGCTCGCCCGTCTCGGCGTCGACGTGATCGAAGCGGGCTTTCCGATCACCTCGCCCGGCGACTTCGAAGCCGTACAGGCCATCGCGCGCGACGTACAGGGTCCCGTCATCTGCGGGCTGGCCCGCACCGGCAAGCAGGACATCGATGCGGCCTGGAACGCGATCAAGGAGTCCGAGCGCCCGCGTATCCACACGTTCATCGCCACGAGTGACATCCACATCGAGCGAAAGCTGCAGACCACTCGCGAAGACGTGAAGGGTCAGGCACGCGCCGCGGTGGCGCACGCGCGCCAGTACACCGACGACGTCGAGTTCTCGCCCGAGGACGGTTCTCGGTCCGACATCGAGTTCATGGCCGAGGTGGTTCAGATCGCCATCGACGAGGGCGCGACGACGATCAACGTCCCGGACACGGTGGGCTACACCATGCCCGAGGAATACTCGGAGATGTGGCGCCGCCTCTACGAGCTGGTGCCCGACCTCGCCCGCGTCACCACCTCGGTGCATTGCCACAACGACCTGGGACTGGCCGTGGCCAACTCCTTCGCCGGTGTGCAGCGAGGCGCGCGCCAGGTTGAATGCGCGGTCAACGGCATCGGTGAGCGAGCCGGCAATGCCTCGCTCGAGGAGTTCGTGATGCTCGTCCACACGCGCGAGTCGAGCGTGGGGGTCTGGACCGGCGTCAACACGCGCGAGATCGCCCGCACATCGAGGCTCGTGTCGCGCCTCACCGGGTACGCGGTTCAGCCCAACAAGGCCATCGTGGGACGCAACGCGTTCGCCCACGAGGCCGGCATTCACCAGGACGGTGTGCTCAAGGAGCGCACCACCTACGAGATCATGGACGCGACCACGATAGGCCTCGATACCAACTCCATCGTCCTGGGCAAGCACTCGGGACGACACGCCCTGCGCAACGCGCTCGAGGAGCTCGGCTTCCAGGTCGAGGGCGCCGCGCTCAACATGGCTTTCAAGCGCTTCAAGGAGCTGGCGGACAAGAAGAAGAAAGTCACGGCGCTCGATCTCGAGGCGATCGTCTCAGACGAGATGAAGCAGGCGCCGGCCGCCTTCGACATCGAGTCCTTCGAGGTCGAGGCCTCGAACGTACGCGCGCCGCTGGCCAAGGTTTCGGTGCGGATGCCCGACGGCTCGATCGAGTCGGGCTCGTTCACCGGCGACGGCCCCGTGGATGCCTTCTTCAGCGCCATCAACGCCGCCACCGGGCACGACGCGCGCCTCAAGGAGTACCACGTGTCCGCGGTCACCGGCGGACGCGACGCCCTTGGGGAAGTGACCGTCCTGCTCGAGCTGCGGGGGAGGCTGTCATCGGGCGCGGGGGTGTCCACCGACATCCTCGAGGCCTCCGGCAAGGCCTATCTGCGCGCGCTCTCGGGTGCGCTGGCCGACGACGTGGCCGGCGAGGCGGAGCGGGTGCTCGAGCGCGAGGCGAGAAAAGCTCCAACCCCTTGACGAGCGACTTCACTTGGCGCGACGGCGAGCGGCTGATCCGCTTCTCCTCCGGCGCGCTGGCGGAGGCACCCCGGCTGCTCGCCGAGCACGGCTTCGACGACTACGTGCTGCTCACCACCGACCGCGCCCGGGGGAGTGTGCCCGAGCTCGTCGACCGTGCGGCCACCGTGGTGGGGGTGCCACCGGGCCGGGTCGACGAGATCTCCGGTGCCCTGCTGCTCGAGATGGAAGGCGAGATGGACAGCCTGGTCGCGGTGGGCGGCGGGCGGGTCATCGACACGGCCAAGGCGATCGCGGGAGCCATGGGCGGACACTGCACCGCCATACCGACGACGCTCTCGGGCGCCGAGCTGACTCCGTTTCACCGCCTGCCGGCGGGAGTGGAGGGCGCGCGAATGGTTCGGCCGGCGCTCGTGGTCGCCGACCCCGAGCTCATGGCCGGCGCGCCGGCGGCGGCACTGGCGGCAAGCGCCATGAACGCCCTGGCGCACGCGATGGAGGCGCTGTACACGCCGCTCTCCAACCCCATCACCGACCTGGCGGCCCTGCGCGCCGCCGCGCTGCTGGCCGACGGGGTGAGCGCCGATCCGCCCGACCGCGAGGCCCTCGCGCTCGGGGCGGTGCTGGCGGGCTATGCCAGCGGTGCGACCGGAATCGCCGTGCACCACGCGCTCTGCCAGACGATCGTGCGCACCGCCGGAGCCCCTCACGCCCAGACCAACGCGGTGATGCTGGTGCACACCGCCCGCCTGATGGCCCCGCGCGCGCCCACCCCGATGGGTGAGCTGGCCCGGGCCCTGGGGGACGAGGCGGGCGATCCCGAGGCCGTGAGCGGGCGAGTGGCTCCGCTCGCGGCGCGCTGCGGCCATGTCCGCCTCTCCACGCTGGGAGTGACGGAGGACCACCTACCCCGGGTCAGCGCCGCCGTCGCTTCGCATCCGCTGCTGGCCAGCACGCCGCAGGCGCCGGACGAGGCGGAGCTGCTGACGCTGCTGCGGGGAGCCCTCTAGCCGGCGGGGGGCGGGCCGGGCTTCACCCATACGGGGCCGGCGATCCCGGATAGGATGACGTCATGGCGCACGGGCCTCTGACCGGCCGCGTGGCGGCCATCACCGGCGCCTCCTCGGGTATCGGCGAGGCGACGGCGGCCGCTCTTTCGCGCGCCGGCGCAACGGTGGCGCTCGGGGCGCGGCGGCGCGACCGGCTGGACGCGCTGGCCGACCGGCTCGAGGGCCCGGCGTCGGCGCATGAGGTCGATCTCACCGACGAGGCGGCCGCGCGCGGCTTCATCGAAGCCGCGGAGTCCGAGCACGGCGGCCTTCACATCCTCGTCAACAACGCCGGCCTGATGCTGCTCGGGCCGGTGGATGGCGCCGACGTATCGGAGTGGCGGCGGATGCTCGACGTCAACCTGTGGGCGCTGCTGATTTGCACCCACGCCGCGCTCCCGCTGATCGAGCGAAGCGGGGGAGGCGACATCATCAACGTCTCCTCGGTGGCCGGCCGCCGGGCCGACGCGGGCGCGGCCGTCTACAACATGACCAAGTTCGGCGTGCACGGTTTCTCCGAGGCGCTCCGCCAAGAGGCGCTTCACGCCAACATCCGGGTGACCACGGTGGCGCCGGGGTTCGTCGACACAGAGCTCCAGGGTCACAACCGCAGCCTGCTGGTCCAGAGTCCCTGAAGCGGGCGCGCGAGCAGATCGGCGACGTGCTGAGCGCGGAGGACATCGCCGATGCGGTGCTCTACGCCGTGTCGCGGCCGGAGCACATATGCGTGAACGAGGTGATCGTGCGGCCCACGAAGCAGGCGCGCTGAGAGGCGGTCGCGAGGCGCAACATACAAACGTCCGTGATAACGTACGCGACGTGGGAGTCGATGGCCACACGTTCGGCTTCAGGCTTCGCATGCTCCGCGAGGGCATGCAGCTCTCGCTCCGTGACCTGGCGGAACGCTCCGGGGTGTCGGCGCCGATGCTCTCGCAGGTCGAGCGCGGGGAGACGAGCCCGACCCTGGCGGTCGCCGAGCGCATCGCCGCCGGCCTCGAGCTGACCCTGTCACAGCTCCTGCGCCTCGACGAGAGCGACGGCGTGAGCGTCGTCCGGGCGTCCGAGCGACGCCGGGCCGGTGGCGGCGATCACCGCTACGAGGTGTTGACCCCGCCGCTGCCCGGCCTGCGCGCGGAGGTCTCCCTGCACGGCCTGGCGCCCGGGGCCGCGACGGGCGAGCCCGGCGACCCCCCTCGGCACGAGCCCGGCAGCCGCGAGACCGCCGTCGTGGACAACGGCGCGCTGCGGCTCGTGTGCGGCGGAGTCGCCCACGACCTCGAACGGGGAGACAGCGTGACCTTCGATGCCGACCTTCCACACCATTTCGAGAACCCCGGAACCGGCCAAGCACGCTTCTATGCGATCGTCGCCGCCGGACTGCGAAGGAGCTGACGCGTGCCGAAAAGCCTGTTCGACAAGATCTGGGACGCCCACGAGGTTGCGGACGCGCTGCTGTACGTCGACCTGCACCTGGTGCACGAGGTGACCTCCCCGCAGGCGTTCGAGTCGCTGCGGCTGGCCGGCCGCGGGGTGCGGCGTACCGACCGCACGCTGGCCACCGCCGACCACAACGTGCCCACCGACGGCTCCACCGCGGCCGAGCAGATTCGCGACCAGCTGTCTCGCGTGCAGGTGGAGACCCTCGAGGGCAACTGCCGTGAGTTCGGCGTGCCGATCTACTCGATCGGCTCGAGTCGGCAGGGCATCGTGCATGTGATCGGCCCGGAGCTCGGCGTCACCCAGCCGGGTATGACGATCGTCTGCGGCGACTCCCACACCTCCACGCACGGCGCGTTCGGGGCGCTCGCCTTCGGGATCGGGACCAGCGAGGTGGAGCACGTGCTGGCCACCCAGACGCTCCAGCAGCGCAAGCCGCTCTCGATGCTGATCCGCTACGAGGGAGACCTGGGATACGGGGTCAGCGCCAAGGACCTGATCCTCGGCACGATCGGGCGCATCGGGGTGGCGGGCGGGGTCGGACACGTGATCGAGTACGCCGGGCCGCCGATCGAGGGGCTGTCGATGGAGGGCCGCATGACCGTCTGCAACATGACGATCGAGGCGGGTGGGCGGGCCGGGATGATCGCTCCCGACGAGACCACCTTCGACTGGGTCGAGGGCCGTGAGGCCGCACCGCACCCGCTGCCGCTGGCCGACTGGCGCGAGCTGCGCAGCGACGACGACGCCGAGTTCGACACCGAGGTGGTGATCGACGCCGCCGACCTGTCGCCCCAGGTCACCTGGGGCACCACGCCGGCAATGGTCACCGACGTCACGCGCGCAGTGCCCAAGCCGAGCGACGAGGGCGAGAAGCGGGCGCTCGAGTACATGGCGCTGCGGCCCGGGGTCCCGATGGCCGAGATCCGGCTCGACCGGGTCTTCATCGGCTCATGCACCAACTCTCGCATCGGCGACCTGCGCGAGGCGGCCCAGGTGGTCGAGGGGCGCCGCGTCGCCGATTCCGTGAGCGCCATGGTGGTGCCGGGCTCGCAGAACGTGAAAGCCCAGGCCGAGGCGGAGGGCCTGGACGAGGTCTTCCGGGCGGCCGGATTCGACTGGCGCTCCGCCGGCTGCTCGATGTGCCTCGGCATGAACCCGGACATCGCCGCGCCCGGAGAGCGCGTGGCGTCCACCTCCAACCGGAACTTCGAAGGGCGCCAAGGCCGCGGGGCCCGCTCCCACCTCGTGAGCCCAAGGATGGCGGCGGCCGCGGCGATCGAGGGTCACTTCGTCGACATCAGAGATTGGGGTGCTTAGTGGAGGCAGTGCGTGTCGTCGAAGGTGCGGTGTCGGTGATCGACCGCGCCGACGTGGACACCGACCAGATCATCCCCAAGCAGTTCCTCAAGCGTGTGGAGCGCACCGGGTTCGGTGAGTTTCTCTTCCACGACTGGTCGAAGGAGCCGGGCTGGGACCTGCCCTCCAACCCGATCCTGGCCGCCGGGCGGAACTTCGGCTGCGGCTCGTCGCGCGAGCATGCCCCCTGGGCGCTGGAGGACTACGGCTTCAGGGCGGTCGTGGCCCCGAGCTTCGCCGACATCTTCTACGGGAACTGCACGAAGATCGGGTTGCTTCCCGTAACCCTGCCCGAGGCGGACGTGAAGGCCCTCATGGAGGCGCGCCACGCCCGTATCGACCTCGAGGAGCAGGAGGTGTCGTTCGCCGGGCGCCAGGTGGCCTTCGAGATCGATCCGGAGACCGCCCGTCGGCTCCTCGAGGGGCTGGACGACATCGGCGTCACGCTCCAGCAGCTCGATGCGATCGACCGCTACGAGTCGCAACGCGAGCGGTCCGGGCCGACGACCCACGCGCTGTGACACGCGAGTGGGATGCGGCCACCTACGACCGCGTCTCGACGCCACACGTCGAATGGGCCCACGCACTGCTGGACCGCCTCGACCTGCGCGGCGACGAGACCGTGCTCGACGCGGGGTGCGGGTCGGGCAAGGTCACGCTGATGCTGCTGGAGCGCCTCCCGCGGGGCCGGGTGATCGCCGTCGACGAGGCCGCGTCGATGGTCGAGCACGCCCATGAGGCGCTGGGGGGGCGCGCGACCGTCCTGCGGTCCGACCTGACCGAGCTCCAGCTCGACTCGACCGTCGATGCGGTCTTCTCCAGCGCGGTCTTTCACTGGATCGCCGATCACGAGCTGCTGTTCGCCCGGCTGTTCGCGGCGCTCCGCCCGGGCGGCCGGCTCGTCGCGCAGTGCGGGGGAGAGGGAAACGTCGAACGATTTCACGAGGCCGCGCGTGCGGTGGGCGCGACCGCGCCCTACGCGGAGTTCCTGGCGGGCTGGGCCGGCCCCTGGAACTTCGCGGGGCCGGTCGAGACCGCCGCGCGCCTCGAGGCAGCCGGCTTCTCCGGGGTGGAGGCTTGGCTCGAGCCCTATCCCGTCGCCCCTGACGATCCGGAGGACTACCTCCGCACGGTGTGCCTGGGCTACCACCTCGAGCATCTTCCCGAGGACCTGCGCGACAACTACGTCCGTGCCGTGCTGGAGCGTTCGGGCGACGAGCTCGACTATGTGCGGTTGAACTTGATGGCCACGCGCCGCTAGAACCAGTCCTTGGCCTCGGTCGGCGCGCGCCGGTTGAGCAGCATCTCGGCCGGAAGCACCAGGAGCCAGGCGCTCACGGCCAGCACGGTGCTGACGAAGGCCAATGGAATCGCGAGGAAGAAGCACAGAACGGGCAGCAGCGACATGAGCGCGCCCCAGCGGAAGACCTCCTCGGGCATGGAGCGCGACAACAGGCCGTGCCGGTGGGCGTGGCGGAAGACCACCACCTCCAGGCCGCTCACCGCCCCGGCGAGCAGGCCGTAGAGCGCCACCGAGATGGGGTTCTCGAAATAGCTGCCGAGCAGCGCGGTCGGGAAGGGCAGGAAGGCAATGAAGGCCAGGTACAGCAGGTTCCACCCGATCAGACCGTAGTCCAGGGCGGCCAGCCGCGCGAAGGTCTGGTGGTGTGCCAGCCAGTAGCGGCCGATGACCGCGAAGCTGATGACGAAGGACACGATCTCGGGGAGGAGATCGCCAAGCGCGTCGATCAGGGCCCGCTCGTCGCCCCCCTGCGCACCGAGCTCAGGTACCCCGATACCGACCACGAGCAGGGTCATCGAGATCGCAAACAGGCCGTCACTGAATGTGAGCACTCGCGTGAACTCGTCGCTTCCGCGGGGAAACGTCGGGGACGCCCGGGACGGCATCTCGTGGGCCACTGGGCGCGATCGTATGGGAGAGTTTCGGGCCGTGCCGGCGACCATCGTGCTCCTGCCCGGGGACGGGATCGGCCCCGAGATCACGGCCGCCGCGCGCGAGCTGCTGCCCGCGCTCGGCTCGTTCGACCTGCACGAGCGGCTGGTCGGCGGCGCCTCGATCGACGCCCACGACACCGCCCTCACCGATGACGTGCTCGACGCCTGCCGCGCCGCCGACGCCGTGCTGCTCGCCGCCGTCGGCGGCCCGAAGTGGGACACCACAGACCCCGGCAAGCCGCGTCCCGAGCAGGCGCTGCTCGGCTTGCGCAGCGGCCTCGGCCTGTTCGCCAACCTGCGGCCCGTGCGCCCGAGCCCGGCCCTGCTTGACGCGAGCCCGCTCAAGCGCGAGCGCATCGAGGGAACCGACCTGCTCGTGGTTCGCGAGCTGACCGGCGGGATCTACTTCGGCGACCACGGCCTCGAGGGGGATACGGCCTACGACACCTGCGTGTACTCCGTCGGCGAGATCGAGCGCATCGCGCGGGTGGCCTTCGAGCTCGCACACCGCAAGGTGACCAGCGTCGACAAGGTCAACGTGCTCGAGACGTCGCGCCTGTGGCGCCGGACGGTCACCCGCCTGGGAGCGGCGCACGACATCCCCCTGGAGCACATGCTCGTCGACAACGCGGCCATGCAGCTGGTCTCCCGTCCGGCCGCCTTCGACGTGCTCCTCACCGAGAACATGTTCGGAGACATCCTCAGCGACGCCGCGGCCATGCTCACCGGCTCGCTCGGCATGTTGCCGAGCGCCTCGCTGGGCGACGGATCGGGACCGGGGCTGTTCGAGCCCGTGCACGGTAGCGCTCCCGATATCGCCGGTACGGGAACCGCCAACCCGCTCGCCATGTTCGGCTCGGTCGCGCTCATGCTGCGGCACGGATTGGCTATGGAGAACGAGGCGACTGCCCTAGAATCGGCCGTCGATCGCGCGCTCGGGGATGGCCTCCGGACTCCGGACCTGGGCGGCGATGCCACGACAGAGGCCGCCACCCGGGCGGTACTCGCCAATCTCTAGGAGCAGTACGTGAACACCGCTGACCTCATCTGGCTGAACGGAGAGTTCGTCGCCTGGGAGGACGCGAAGGTACACGTACTCACTCACGCCCTGCACTACGGAACCGGCGTGTTCGAGGGCATCCGCGCCTACGAAACCGACCGCGGCACCGCGATCTTCCGCCACCGCGAGCACCTCGAGCGCCTCGAGGACTCCTGTCGCCTCTACTACATGGACCTGCCCTTCGCCAAGGAGCAGATCCGCGAGGCCACGCACGAGCTGATCGCCCGCAACGGCTTCAAGAGCTGCTACATCCGTCCGCTCGTGTGGCGCGGCTCTGGGCCGATGGGCCTCAACCCGCTCGACAACGCGGTCGAGGCCATGGTCGCCGTCTGGGAGTGGGGCGCCTACCTGGGCGAGGAGGGCAAGCGCAACGGCGTGCGCGGCCGCGTCTCCTCCTACCGGCGCATCTCCTCCGATTCGCTCATTCCGCACTCCAAGGCCTCGGGGCAGTACCTCAACTCGGTGCTGGCGAAGATCGAGTCGCTCAAGACGGGCTACGACGAGGGGATCCTGCTCGACGACAACGGCAACGTCTGCGAGGGCACCGGCGAGAACGTCTTCGTCGTCAAGAACGGAAGGATCGTGACGCCGCCGCAGACCGCGTCGATTCTCGACGGTATCAATCGCAGGTCGTGCATGCAGATCGCGCGCGACCTGGGCTACGAGCTGATCGAGCGCGACGTCGCCCGGGCCGAGCTCGCGCTGGCCGACGAGGTCTTCCTGACCGGAACCGCGGCCGAGCTGACCCCCATGCGCGAGATCGACGACATCCCCATCGGCGACGGCACCCCGGGACCGATCACCCGCGAGATCCAGCGGGTCTTCGACGACGCGCTGCACGGGCGGGCCGAGCGGTACGCCGACTGGCTGGATCTGGTGCCGGTCCCGTCCGAGACGTGAATCACTATCGGACCGGCCAGGAATCGCGGGGTCCGGGCGGAGCCCCCGGCTGCTATCCGTTTATGACACCACCCTGCGCGACGGTATGCAGGGGGAGGGGATGTCGCTGTCGGCGGACGAGAAGGTGCGCGTTGCCCACGCGCTCGACTCCCTCGGCGTACACCTGATCGAGGCGGGCTTTCCGGCGTCCAACCCCAAGGAGGAGGCGCTCTTCGGGCTGTTGGAGAGGGAGAGCTTCGCCACCTCGGAGATCGCGGCCTTCGGCATGACGCGCCGGCGCGAGGCGGCCGCCGACGACGACCCGGCGCTCCGGCTGCTCGCCGATTGCTTCGCGCCGGTGTGCACGCTCGTGGGAAAGACGTGGTCACTGCACCTGGAGAAGGTCACTCACGTCGATCCGGAGGAGAACCTCTCGATGATCGCCGACTCCGTGGGATTCCTCACGCGGTCGGGCAAGCGCGTCATCTATGACGCGGAGCACTTCTTCGACGGCTATCGCGACGACCCCGAATACGCGCTTCGGTGCTTGTGGGCGGCGGCCGAGGCCGGGGCCGAGAACGTGACGCTGTGCGACACCAACGGCTCCTCGCTGCCCGCTCAGGTGGCGGAGGCGACCGCGCGCGTCGGGGCCGAACTCGACGTGGGCGTGGGCATCCACACCCACGACGACGCCGGCTGCGGGGTCGCGAACGCGCTGGTGGCAGTCGAGGCGGGCGCCGACCTCGTCCAGGGCACCATGAACGGCTACGGGGAACGCTGCGGGAACGCGAACCTGGCCACGATCGTGCCCACCCTCGAGCTGAAGATGGGTTACGAGTGCATCGGAGCCGAGCGCCTCCAGCGGCTGACCGAGGTCTCCCACCTGATCGACGAGCTCTGCAACGTCACGCCGAATCCCAACCAGCCGTACGTTGGGGCCAATGCCTTCGCCCACAAGGGAGGCATGCACGTCGCGGGGATCAATCGCGACGCACGCACCTTCGAGCACATCGACCCCGTCGATGTGGGGGCGGACCGCCGCGTGCTGGTGTCGGAGCTGTCGGGGAAGGGCACGGTCCAGGCGCGGGCCGGAGTGGACGACGAGACCGCCGCCCGGGTCGTCGAGCGGGTCAAGGACCTCGAGAACCGCGGCTACCAGTTCGAGGCCGCCGACGGCTCCTTCGATCTGCTGATCCGCAAGGAGACCGGCGACTACGAACCTCTGTTTCGCCTCGAGTCCTGGCGCGCGATCGTCGAGAAGCGCGCCGACGGCCGGGTGGAGACCGAGGCCACGATCAAGATCTGGGTCGATGGTGAGCGCTACGTGCGGACCGCCGAGGGCAACGGTCCCGTCAACGCGCTCGACAAGGCGCTCCGTGACGCCATCGGCGAGCGCTACCCGCACCTGCGCGAGATCCAGCTCGTCAACTTCAAAGTGCGCATCCTGGACGAGGCGAAGGGCACCGGCGCGGTTACACGGGTACTGCTCGACGCCAGCGACGGCTCGGACACATGGGGCGCGATCGGGGTGTCGGAGAACATCATCGAGTCGAGCTGGGAGGCGCTCGTCGACTCGCTCGAGGCGGGAATGCTGCCCGGTCGCAGGCCCAGCACGGGAGTGCGCGCCGCCTCCACCCCGTGATCCCCCTCGCCAAGCCGCTGGTCGGCGATCGTGAGGAACAGCTCGTCCTCGACACGCTGCGGTCACGGCGGCTCGCTCTGGGCCCGCGCCTACCGGAGTTCGAGAGCGCGCTCTCCGCTCGCCTGGGCCGTCCGATCTCGGCCGTCTCCAGCGGGACAGCGGGCCTGCACCTGGCAGTGCGAGCCGCAGGCGTCGAGGCGGGGGACGAGGTGATCACCACCCCGTTCAGCTTTGTCGCCTCGGCCAATTGCCTGCTGTACGAGAACGCCACGCCGGTGTTCTGCGACATCGACCCGCGTACGCTCAACGCCGACCCCGCCGCCGCCCGGGCGGCGGTGACCGATCGCACCACGGGCCTGCTTCCGGTGCACATCTTCGGCTATCCGGCCGACATGCCGGGCTTCGAACGGCTCGCGGCAGACCACTCCCTGTGGATCGTCGAGGACACCTGCGAGGCGCTCGGGGCCGCCCACGCGGATGGCCCTCAGGTCGGCGCCCGCGGCAATCTCGCGGTGTTCGGCTTTTATCCCAACAAGCAGCTCACCACGGGGGAGGGGGGCGCCGTGGTCTCCTCCGACGAGGCGTCGAAGGAGCAGATCGACTCCGAGCGGAATCAGGGGCGCGCGCCGGACATGGGCTGGCTCGATCACGACCGCTTGGGCTTCAACTACCGCCTCGACGAGCTCTCCTGCGCGCTCGGCTTAGCTCAGCTGGAGCGCCTCTCAGAGATGCTCGCCGCTCGCTCCCGCATCGCGAGGCTCTACTCCGAGGCGCTGGCCGACGTGGAGGACCTGGGACTCCCCTGTCCAGACGAGGGCGGAGACCGTCGCTCCTGGTTCGTCTTCGTGGTGCAGCTTCCGCGGGCAGTCGACCGCGACGACGCGGTGGTGGCGATGCGCGAACGCGGTGTGGACACCAAGCCCTACCTCCCGGCGATCCATCTCATGAGCTTCTACCGCGAGCGCTTCGGCCACCGTGAGGGCGAGTTCCCCGTCTGCGAGGAAGTGGCCCGCCGCTCCCTGGCGCTCCCCTTCTTCCCCGAGCTGAGCGACGGCGAGGTCGAGCAGGTGGTCGAGGCCCTGGACGAGGTGATCGGATCGGCGCTGGCGGCCACGCCGGCTCGGCCACGCTGAAGCTTTGCCCGGCGAAGGAGGAAGACCGGTGCGCGCCGCGCCGCCTGAGCCGTGCTCGACTCGAACCCGCGTCCTGGATTAGGGTCATCCAATGAACCCCCGGCGTTCGTGCCTGTCGGTTCCGGGATCCTCCGAGAAGATGCTCGCCAAGGCGGGTGGCCTCGGGGCGGACGAGATCGTGATCGATCTGGAGGACTCGGTCGCCGCCGGCGCCAAGGAACAAGCCCGCGACCTGGTGTGCCGCTTGCTCTCCAAGGGACGCCTGGGAGCGGGGCTCGTGGCGGTGCGGGTGAACGCGCTCGACAGTCCCTGGCATAGCGATGACGTGGCCGCTCTGGTGGACAGGGCCGGCTCGGCGGTCGACTCGCTGGTTGTCCCGAAGGTGGAGAGCGCGCGGGACATCCTGGAGGTCGAGCGGAGCCTCGATGGGCACGAGGCCGCGATGGGCCTTCAGGCCCTGGTGGAGACCGCGGCGGGCCTTGTGCGGGTGGGTGAGATCGCCGCTGCATCACCGCGGCTCGACTCGCTGATCCTCGGCTACGCGGACCTGGCGGCCTCGCTTCGGCGCGCGAATCCCGAGGCGGCGTGCGAGCGCTGGCTGTATGCCCAGGAGGCCCTGCTCGTGGCCGCGCGCGCCGCGGGCGTGGACGCGATCGACGGGCCCTATCTGTCCATCGCGGACGAGCCCGGGCTGAGGAGCTGGGCGCGGCACGTGCGTGACCTGGGATATGACGCCAAGTGGGCCATACATCCCCGCCAGCTGCCGGTGATCAACGACGTTTTCACCCCGGGCGACGACGAGCTCGAGCACGCGAGGGCGATCCTCGCCGTGCTGGCGCAGGCCGAATCCGACGGCGAGCGCGGCGCGGCTTCGCTCGACGGGAAGATGATCGACGAGGCGAGCCGAAAGCAGGCCGAGCAGGTGGTGGCGAGGGCGGCGCCGATGAGCGCGTCGCTCGACGCCGGCATCCAGGTGGGGGGCCCCTGGTTCGAGGACTTCGAGCACGGCCAGGTCTTCGACGACGCCCCGGGCCTCACCCTGACCGAGGGGCACGCCGCCCTGCATCAGGCCATCGCCGGTGACCGGCTGCGGCTAGCGCTCGACGCACCCCTGTGCCGCGAAGTGACCGGCAGCGACCTACCGCTCGCGCACCCCAACCTCGTCTGCGACGTGGCGATCGGACAATCCACCGGGCCGACCCAGCGCGTTCGAGGCAACCTGTTCTACCGCGGCCTCGTTCTCGCCCGGCCGGTCTTCATCGGTGACACCCTGCGCACGCGCACCGAGGTCGTGGGGCTGAAGCAGAACCGGCGCCGCGAGGGGGCGCCGGCCACGGGCCTCGTCGCCCTGAGGATCAGAACCCTCAACCAGGACGGCGAGGAGGTGCTCGACTTCTGGCGCTGCCCGATGATCCCGTTGCGCGATACCGCCGCGGAGACCGGCCACAGCGATTCCTTCAAGGACCTGCCCGAGACCCTGGACCCCTCCGCGCTCGCCGCCGCCTCACCCTCGGGATGGCGCCTGGATGTGCTCCGCGCCGACACGCCCGCGCCGCACCACTCCGAGCTCGAGGCCGGATCGACGTTCCTGATCGAGGGCGGGGAGACGGTGAGCGCGGCACCCGAGCTGGCTCGCCTGACGCTCAACGTGGCGATGGCCCACACGGACGCCACGAGCAGCGGGCGCGGACAGCGTCTGGTCTATGGGGGCCACACGATCTCGGTTGCCGCGGCCCACGCGACGCGTGCGATCCCGGCGATCGCCACGATCCTCGCCTGGCAGGGCTGCGATCACCTCGGGCCCGTGTTCGAGGGGGACGTGCTTCGCACCGAGCTGCACGTGGAGGACACGACATCGCTGCAGCGGGGTGGGACGGCCCGGCTGCGCGCCCTGGTCTCCGCCGTGCGCGAAGGCGACGAGCCCGAACCTGTTCTCGACTGGCGCTTTGTCGCCCTGGTGGCGTAGATGGGGGGAATCCTCGAGGGCATGCGGATCGTCGAGGGCTCGGCCTTCGTCGCCGCCCCGCTGGGCGGCATGGCGATGGCACAGCTCGGCGCCGACGTCATCCGCTTCGACCCGATCGGCGGTGGTCTCGATCGCAAGCGCTGGCCGGTCACCGAGGGCGGCGAGAGCCTGTTCTGGGCCGGTCTCAACAAGGGCAAGCGGTCGATCCAGGTCGACCTGCGCTCGGACGAGGGCCGCGAGCTCGTGCAGGCGCTGGTCACCGCCCCAGGCGAAGAAGCCGGGCTCTTTCTCACCAATTTCCCCGCTCGCGGCTTTCTGGACTACGAGAAGCTCTCGGCGCGCCGGCCGGACCTGATCATGGTCAACATCGTCGGCAACGCGGACGGCTCGTCGGCCGTGGACTACACGGTCAATCCCGCCAGCGGCTTTCCGTGGGCCACCGGCCCGCGCAACCTGTCGGTGCCCTTCAACCACCTGCTTCCCGCCTGGGACGCGATCACCGGGATGCTCGCAACCACCAGCCTGCTCGCCGCGGAGCGCCGGCGAGGGCGCACCGGCGAGGGGCAATGCGTGCGGGTGGCGCTGTCCGACGTGGCCTTCTGGATGGTGGCGAACCTCGGCAAGGTCGCCGAAGTCCAGATCAACCGCCACGAGCGGGTGAAGGACGGCAACTACCTCTACGGCGCCTTCGGCCGCGACTTCCTGACGAAGGACGATCGCCGGGTCATGATCGTGGCGCTGACGCTGCGCCAATGGCGCAACCTCGTCGCGGCGACCGGACTGGCGGAGGCCTTCGACACGATCGCCAAGCTCATGGACGTGGACCTCGACGAAGAGGGTGGGCGCTACGCGGCGCGCGAGGTCATCGGCGCGACGCTCAAGCCGTGGGTCCTCAGGCGCACGCTCGAAGAGGTGCGAGCGATATTCGACAGCCACGACGTCTCGTGGGGCCCATACCAGACCTTCACCCAGCTCGTGGAGGAGGATCCGCGCGTCTCGGCGCAGAGTGGGCTGTTCGAGGAGGTCGAGCAGCCGGGCATCGGCGCCTACATGATGCCCGGATCGCCGCTCGACTTCTCGGCGGCCGAGTGTCTGTCGCCGATCCGCGCCCCGCTGCTCGGCGAGCACACCGAGGAGATCCTGGGCGAGGTGCTCGGGCTGAGCGACACGGAGATCGGCCGTCTGAGCGACCGCGGCGTGGTCGCCGGAGTCACGCCCGCCCCGGCCTAGCCTCGACCAGTCACAATGCGGACAGTGGCCTCGTACTCCGTCAACGAACGTGCCGTGGCGCACGCCCGGCGGCTCATCGACGCACGCCAGTACGTTCTGAACAGCGACTGGGGAGACGTCCAGCCGACCGCCAAGAACGAGAACGCCTTCTTGGAGTCCCACTCCTGGGACGAGTACGCGGAGTGGCATCTGGGGCTCACCGAGGGCGCTACGGACGAGACCAAGGCCAGGTACGCGTTCGTGTACGGAGATTTCCGCCGTGTCCACCGGAGCGGGCTGATCGCGTGTCACTACCGAGCGGCCGAGTGGCGCCACAAGGACGTCGAGCTGGCGGCTCACGACCTGCTCCAGCATTTCGACAAGACCAGCGGCTGAGCCCGGCGAGTGGTTAGGCCAGGGGCTTGACCAGCGCCACGAACCCGGGCAGCCCACGGGCCGGGGTCTGGTAGGCCACCTCGTCGAACCCCTCGCGGCCGTAGAGCGCTCGGGCGGGGACGTTGTCGATCGTGGTGTCGAGCGCGATGGCGGGCAGGCCACGCCTGCGTGCCTCGCGCTCGGCCTCGGCGAGCAAGGCATGGGCGGCTCCGCGACGCCGAAAGTCCGGGCTCGTGGCCAGGGCGTCGATGTAGAACGCGCTCGCGGGTGGAGTGGGCGCTGCGCGACCGCCGGCCCAGTAGAGGTAGAGGGCCGTGGGCCAGCGCCAGGGTAGGGCGCTGCGCAGCGCCAGCCGGAGAAAGGCCCGCGAGCGATCGCCCGCCTCGTCCACGGGGAACGCCGCCATGACCGCGGCCGGCTGCCCGTCGATCTCCGCGAGCCAGATCGTCTCCGCGCTCGAGGCGTTGCCGGGCTCGCCGATGGAGCGCTCCAGCACCCGCAGGGCGCGCTCGCGTCCGCCGGTGAAACGGTCGTACATGTCGGCGGCGCTCAGGTGCAGAAGCCGGGCGACGGCGGCGAAGTCCTCGGGTCGGGCTCTGCGGACGTGGGTCAAGGCCGGGGCAATCTAGACTGCCGAGCCGGCATGGGCCGTTTTGCCGATCCCCAGGACCCCCTGTTTCGGGCGCTGAACTCGTCGATCGCGTTCGACTATCGCCTTGCGCCCTACGACATCGAGCAGTCCCTCGCCCACGCGCGCATGCTCGCCCGCAGCCGGATAATCGGCACCGGCGACCTGGAGGAGATCGAGAGGGGGCTGGCCGCCGTGCGGAGTGAGATCGAAGCCGACACGTTCGTGGTCCAACCGGACGACGAGGACATCCACATGGCCATCGAGCGGCGTCTGACCGAGATCGTCGGCCCGGTCGGGGGCAAGCTGCACACGGCGCGTTCGCGCAACGATCAGGTCGCCACCGACGTGGCGATGGTGGTGCGTGCCCACAGTCTCGAGGCGCGGTCGCTGCTGCTCGCTCTGATGGCCACTCTCGTAGATCGGGCCGAGGGCCACCTGGACTGGCCGCTCCCCGGATACACACATCTCCAGCGTGCTCAGCCGGTCTACCTCTCGCATCACCTGCTGGCCTGGTTTTGGAAGTTCCGCCGCGATCTCCAGCGTTTCAACTTCTGTATGACCGCCACCGACGACCTGCCGCTGGGCGCCGGCGCGCTGGCCGGGGTGAACTTCGACACCGGCCGCATGTACGTCGCTCAGGAGCTGGGGTTCAACGGCATCGCCGAGAACTCCCTCGATGCGGTCTCCAACCGCGACTTCGTCCTCGACTACCTGAGCGCCGCGGCCACCTGCGCCGGGCATCTCTCCCAGCTGGGGGCGGAGATCGTGCTCTGGTCGACGGCCGAGTTCGGCTTCTGCCAGGTGGATGACTCCTTCGCCTCCGGCTCGAGCCTCATGCCGCAGAAGAAGAACCCCGACGCCGCCGAGCTGCTGCGGGCCAAGGCGCCTCGCATCGTGGGGCGCCTGACCGCGGTTCATGGCGTGCTTCACGCGCTGCCGCTGACGTACAACAAGGATCTCCAGGAGGACAAGGAGCCGCTCTTCGACGCGATCGACACGCTCGAGCTGTGCCTCCGCGTGGCCCGCGAGCTGCTGGCCGGCCTTCGGTTCAACCGCGAGCGCATGGCGGCCGCCGCCTCCGACGAGTTCATCGCCGCCACGGACCTGGCCGACCTGCTGGTGCGCGAGGGCCTGCCGTTTCGCGAGGCCCACCGGGTGGTCGGTGGCCTCGTGCGGGCGGCGGTCGAGCGCGGCAAGGCGCTGTCCGAACTCACCGACGACGAGCTGGCGGAGCTCGCCCCCGAGTTCGACGCCGGGGCCTATCGCTCCCTGCTCGACCAGAGCTCGTGGCTGGAGTCGAAGGTGTCCGAGGGGGGAACGGCACTGGCTCGGGTCAACGAGCAGTTGGCCGAGGCGCGCCACGTGCTCGAGGAGGGGGCTGCGAGCTGAGGCCGGGGCGCGACTTCTATGCCCGCTCGGTCCAGGACGTGGCCCGCGGCCTGATCGGCTGCACGGTGCGCCACGGCGAGACCGCGGGCCGGATCGTCGAGTCCGAGAGCTACCACATGGACGAGGCCGCGTGTCACGCTCACGTGGGCATCACGGGGCGCACCGGCACGCTGTTCGGCGAGCCCGGCCGCGCCTACGTCTACTTCTCATACGGGATCCACTCCCTGCTGAATGCCGTGGCCGAGGACGAGGGAGTTGGTGCGGCCGTGCTCATCCGCGCGCTCGAGCCCACCGACGGCGTGGGCGTGATGCGCGAGCGGCGCCGGCTCGAGCGTCTCGAGGACCTCTGCTCGGGGCCGGGCAAGCTCACCCAGGCGCTCGGCATCGGCCTGTCCCTGAACGGAACGTCGCTGGTGGACGGGCCGATCGAGGTGCTCGGGCGCGAGCGCGGCAACCGCGAGCCCCGCATCGCGGCGGGCGAGCGCGTCGGCATCACCAAGGCGGCCGAACTGCCCTGGCGCTTCTGCGACGCCGACAGCCGCTACGTGTCGCGCCCGTGGCCGGCGTCGATGCGCCGGACGGCCGCGTAGCTAAGGAAGGCCGGGCGCGACGCCGCCGCCGCCGCTGCCGCCCTCACCGCTGGGGGGCGTGGTGGGCGGCAGGGCCGGGTCCGTGGGCGCGGAGGGAGCCGGCGCCGGTGGATCGGCGGGAATATCGGGTTGGGGGGTGGCCTCGGGCTCTGCCCCGTCGTCGGGAACCGCCGGGGTGACGGGCGTCCCCTGCTCGGCGTCCGGAACCACGTTGGGGTCGACGGTTGTGGGAGGCACGTAGGTGTCGACCTCCTCGTCGAGCTTCTCGGCCTTGCGCGCGGCGCGGCGCGTCTCGCGCATCACCACCCACTGGCTCATGAAGTCATGGAAGATCTCGGCCGGGAACGTGCCACCCGCGACCGGCCCGCCGTGCTCGTACTCCATCGCCTGCACGGTGTCCGCGTAGCCCACCCAGACCGCCACGGTCAGCTCGTCGTTGCCTCCGGCGAACCAGGCGTCGCCGTAGTTCTCGGTGGTGCCGGTCTTGCCCCAGATGTTCTCGTCGCCGACCTGAGCAGACTTGCCCGTGCCGCTCGTGACCACGAGCCCGAGCATGTCCTTGGCCGTCTCCGCGACGTCTCTGGGGATCACCTGCTTCGTCACGCGCTCGTTCTTGGTCGTTCCGTTCGGACCGGCCACCTCCCTGATCGCGACAGGCCCCTTGCCGTTGGGCGCCAGGGTGCCCGACACACGCTCACCGTTGTTGGCCAGGGTCGAATAGGCGTAGGCCATCTCGAGCGCGGTCACGCCCTCCTCGAGGCCGCCGAGCAGCATCGCCGGGTTGGTCGAGAGCTTGGTCTTGATGCCCATCCTCTGGGCGAGCCTCGCCACGCGCCGAGGCTTGACCTCCATGCCCAGCTCGGCGAAGACCGAGTTGTCGGATGCCGCGGTGGCCGACCACAGCGAGGCGGAGCCCAGGTAGGAGTCCTCGTAGTTGGAGACCTTGAAGAGCTCCGGGCCCTTCTCGCCGATGAACGGGAGCTCCTTGGGCTGTGAGGCCCAGACGCTGTTGGGATCGATTCCGTCGCCCAGCGCGCGCAGGAGGATGAAGGGCTTGAAGGCCGAGCCGGGCTGGCGGTGCCCGTTCGTGGCCAGGTTGAAGGGCGTGGCATCGAAGTCGGTGCCGCCCACCATCGCCTTTACCTCGCCCGTGTCGTTGTCGATCGCGACGAGCGAGGCGCTCGGCCCGATGCCCGCCAGGCGACCGGCGATCGCGTTCTCGGCGGCCGTCTGCAGCTCGGGGTCGATCGTGGTCTCGACCTTGAGCCCGCCGCCGAAGACGACGCTGGCTCCGTAGAGGTCGACCAGGTGCTCGGTCATCCAGGTCGTGAAGTAGGGCTGGGTCGACTCGACGTCGGGCGGATCGACCTCGTCCTCGTCCGGCAGCGCAGTTCGGATGCCCTCCTCGTACTGCGTCCTCGTGATCATCCCCTGCTCGAGCATGCGCGACAGCACGAGATCGCGCCGCTCCTTGGCGTTGCGGGGATTCTCGACCGGGTCGTAGAGGCTGGGCGAGGAGATCATCCCGGCCAGCAGGGCGGCCTGTGCGGGCTCGACGTCGAACGAGAGGCGCTCGTCCTCGGCGGCGACCTCTTCCTCCAGGACGGGGGCTGCCGGAGCGACCGTGGTGCCCTGGCTCGCGGTCCTCAGCTCCTCGGGCTCGTCACCGTCACCGAAGTACGTCCGCATGGCCGATTCGATGCCATAGGCGCCGTTGCCGAAGTACACGGTGTTGAGGTATTGGGTGAGGATCCTTCCCTTGGACCACTTGCGCTCGAGGTGGTAGGCGAGCGCGGACTCGCGCAGCTTCTGGAAGACCGAGCGGTCTCCCTGGGCCGAGAGCGCGTTCTTGACGAACTGCTGGGTGATCGTCGATCCACCCTGCACGGCCTGACGACGCCGGACGTCCTGCCAAAGGGCGCGGGCGATACCCGTGTAGTCGACTCCCTCGTGCTGGTAGAAACGACGGTCCTCGATGGCGATCACGGCGTTTCTCAGATAGGGGGACACATCCCGCTCGTCGACGAGGATCCGATTGAGGTTGCCGGTCAGCTTGGCCAGCCGGCAGCTCGAGTTGTCGATCGCCTCGTCCAGCGTCTTGCACCCGGGCCCGTCCGCGTACAGCAGGGAGTTCTCGGCCGCCCGCAGCTCGGCCCGGTTGTCGAGCGAGGGAAGGTCGCTCGCCACCGCCATCAGCATCCCGAACACGGTCGAGATCACCGCCAGGATCGACAGGCCGCCCAGGACGAGGAACAGCCGCAGCTTCTTGAGCCTGGGCTTGACGGGCTTTCGGGGCGGCCGTGGAGGGGGAGCCCCTCCCGCGCGTACGAATCGCGGGCCCCGCTGTGGCGTGAAGTCTTCGATGAACGTCGGCGGCTCGGGCATGGTGTGCTGGGAGCGCCCCGGCAGAGGGGTGTTGCGTAGGCGTGCGAGGTCTGACGGCGGCGTCTGGCGCCCGTCGCACGACATTTCACCGGGCGCCCGGCGAGTGCGGCAGTCTAGCATTGGCCCCATGACGGACTCCGGGAGCGAGGCAGCCCGTTTCCTCACCCGTAATGCCGTCGATGCCCTGCCCGAGGGGGAGCTCGAGCGCCAGCTGGAGCGGGAGCGACCGCTGCGCGTGAAGCTGGGCGTCGATCCCACGACACCGGATATCCACCTGGGTCACACGGTGGTGCTGCGCAAGCTCCGCGAGTTCCAGGACCTGGGCCATCACGTCGTGCTGATCATCGGCGACTACACCGCCCGGGTGGGAGACCCGAGCGGGCGCTCGTCCCTCCGGCCGTTCGTGGACCCGGCGGAGATCGACCGCAACGCCCAGACCTACGAGCGGCAGGCCTTCAAGGTGCTCGATCGCTCGAAGACCGAGGTCCGGCACAACGGCGAGTGGCTGGACATGTCGATGGAGGAGCTTGTTCGCCCTCGCGCGCACCTCGACGGTCGCCCAGCTGCTCGAGCGCGACGACTTCGCCCAGCGCTATGCCGCCCGTGAGCCGATCTCCATCCTCGAGCTGCTCTATCCGCTCATGCAGGGCTACGACTCGGTAGCCGTTCGCTCTGACGTCGAGCTCGGGGCGACCGACCAGAAGTTCAACGTCCTGCTCGCACGCGAGATACAGAAGGCCTATGGGGTGGAGCCGCAGTCGATTCTCACGATGCCGATCCTCCCCGGTATCGACGGCGTTCAGAAGATGTCCAAGTCGCTGGGCAACTACGTCGGGGTCGACGACCCGCCCGAGGAGATCTACGGGAAGCTGATGCGGGTGCCCGACGACGTGCTTCCGCTCTACCACTCGCTGCTGCTCGATTCGCCCCTCGACCCTGCGCTGCCCCCGCGGGACGCCAAGCGCGCCCTTTAATGGCCTGACGATAACGCCCTCTCCAAATTTTTCAGGCGCTCTTTCCGTTCCAGTCATTGTTAACGATGGCCAAAACAATAGTCCTGAGTATTCCATAAGCGTAACCGTTAATCCAGTTAACGACTCGCCAATCATCACGGGTCAGATTGAGTTGCGTACGCTGCAAAACACTGCTGTGCCCATTTTACTAACTTATCTTACCGTAAGTGATCCAGACAATAAATATCCCGATAACTTCTCTTTGAAGATTTCCCCCGGAAACAATTATTCAGCCACCGGAAACACTGTAAAGCTATCTCCGGAATTTTTCGGATTGCTCAATGTAAACGTAAGCGTCCATGATGGTGCTATAGAGAGTCCGATTTACACCTTAAAGATAAATGTTACGGAAGTTAAAAATATAGCTCCGAAAATAACCGGGCAGAAGCCCCGTCCCATTAGCATTGTCGAAGGTACATCGCTATTAATTCTTTTGTCGCATCTCCTCGTAACAGATCCCGATAATAAATATCCAACCGGATTTACGCTAAAAGTTTCCCCCGGAGATTATTATATTGTAAATAACACGACGATAACCCCTGTTCCTGGTTTCAAAAAAGGAATGCTATCCGTAAAAGTAACCGTCAACGATGGTAAGGCTGAGAGCCCAGTGTTCCCATTGGAAGTAGACGTTACTCCTCTTAATATTAAACCCAAAATCATCGGGCAGAAAGAGTTAGCGATGTTAGAAGATAAAACGATGAACATCAAACTTACTGATCTTCAGGTTTCGGATGCCGACAATCCTGGCTATCCAACGGGATTCTCCTTGATTATGTCACCGCCGCGAAAAGATGATGTATATACTGTCTCAGGCACTACCATTACGCCCTTCCTAAACGTAAATGGTTTTATTGACGTAGGTGTCAAGGTCAGCGATGGTAAAAATATAAGCGAAGAGGAGTTCCGGCTATCAATCTTGATAACACCTGTAAATGATGCGCCTGAAATTATAATGTTTGATACAACGGCGCTTACCTACGAACCGGGTCAAGACCCTATTAATATAATTCACACGATTGGTCTGCGGGATGTTGACAATGACTATTTAAGTATGGTAGAAATAGGGTTCGAATTGCCCCATTACAAGCCTGAAAATGATGAATTGGTGATGACAGCGGACTCAACTAACGTAAACGCTATTTACGATCCAAATGGCATTTTATTTCTGGTAGGTTATGCAACCCTGGAGGAATATATAACAGCTATTCGTTCGATTAAATATGGTTATCGCTTGTCAAATGATGAAAACGGCAATCATTCCGAAATTTCATCAGTCCCACGAACGATATATATCAATATAAATGATGGCCAACTGGCGAGCGATACGTGCGAAAGAAAAATCAAGTTGGAAACAGACGTGATCCTTGATATTCCAAATGCGTTCACGCCGAATGGTGACCGGTCCAACGATACCTGGCGTATCCGGGCAACGAATGTGAACAAGCTTGATGACGCCATCATTAGAGTCTATAATAAAAGAGGTTTATTGCTTTACGAATCCAAAGGCTTCAAAACGGAATGGGATGGTATTTCTTCCGGTCAAGTGCTACCGGTTGACACCTATTACTATACGATTGATCTCAACCTCTCCTACATAAAAAAAACTTATAAAGGAGTCGTTACAATTTTGCATTGACGCCAAGGAGAAGACTGCCCACGAACAAATCTCTGCTTGCGTGGGCAGCTTTTTATTGTAGACTACCTCGTCAAGACAAGACGTTTGGTATCTACAACTTTCCCATCAACTATTAAAGCATACAAATACATACCAGCCGCAAGGTCATTCCCTTGAATTTTTATAGACGCCTCTCCGCGTTCGCTTACTTGAATATTTTTCAATTCTTTACCTTCAAGATTGTATACCCTGACGTGAGCATCTCGGGCCGCTTCGGGTAATGACATTTTTATTTCGGTGTCAGCCGAAAAGGGATTCGGATTATTTTGAAAGAGAGCAGCCAAATTTTCAGTATGCATGCCCTGATTCGGTTTATCAGCAAGTCCGAGCTGTTTTTTCAAGGCAGTAATTTCCTGCTGATGGGCTTCCTCCTGCGCTTCCATTTTTGCGGATAATTCCTGAACAGCCTTAATTAACGGCATCACAAATTCAGCGTATCGAATACCATAATGATCGTTTTCATTCTGAGGCGCTTCAACGCCACCAAATACAAATCCTGATTTTTTTACAACAGCTTCAACTTCCTGCGCAATAAGTCCAGTTTGACGACGTGACGAATTTTCCGCGCTTTGTTCATGATCAGGAAGGTGAAGAAATTTACTGATCGCATTTCTGTCCAGTACATAGCTTACCGGCCTGAGCTGATTAATGAAGTCCAAACCTGAAACATCTTCTTTCACATCTATTTTGAAACGTCCATCGGATACCATTGTCCAGAACGCAAAACCTCCAATGTTGGTCACAAACATATTACCTATCCGAAC
>CAWBLN010000010.1:0-65773 GCA_963789705.1 uncultured Thermoleophilaceae bacterium | reverse complement strand
GAAGGCGCGAATCCGCTCGTCGTGCTGACCGAGGGCTTCCAGTCCGCATTCGCGGCCTGTGCTGTGCTGGCCGGGATCGGTGTGGCGCTGGCGCTCCTGCTTCTAGGCCGGCCGCGGAGGGCACCGCGGGAGCGCCTGGAGCCGGTCCCTGCGACCGGCGCCGTTGATTGACACAAACGACAAACGACAAGGAGGAAGACAGCAATGACTGACCATCTCGAAATGAACACACCCCAAATCGTGCCACCGCAAGAGTGGGAGGCCGCGCGTCAGGAGCTGCTGGTGGAAGAGAAGGAGCACACCCGAGCCGGCGACGCACTCGCGGCCAAGCGCCGGCGGATGCCATGGATGGCGGTGGAAAAGGAGTACCGCTTCGAGGGCCCGAACGGCCCGGCGAGCCTGCTCGACCTGTTCGACGGCCGCCGCCAGCTGATCGTCTACCGCTTCTTCTACGCGCCGGACGTCACGACCTACGTGAACGCGGGTGACGCGTACCCGGAGCGGGCCTGCGAGGGCTGCTCCATGATGGCCGACCAGATCGCGCACCTCGCCCACCTGAACGCGCGCGACACGACGCTCGTCCACGCCTCGCGCGCGCCCCAGGCAGAGATCCAGGGCCTGAAGGAGCGCATGGGATGGGAGCACATCCCCTGGTACACGATCACTGACCACTTCGACAAGGACCTTGGCGTCGATGAGTGGCACGGGCACAACGCGTTCATCCGTGCTGGCGACCGGATCTTCCGCACCTACTTCGTCGATGGCCGTGGCGCCGAGCACCTGGGAAGCACCTGGAGCTTCCTCGACATCACCGCGCTCGGGCGCCAGGAGGATTGGGAGGACTCGCCGGAGGGCTACCCGCAGACCTCCGCGGCGGGCCAGTGGTGGAACTACCACGACGCATACGACAAGGACGCGGCGTGATCGCGCACGTGGCAGGCCTGCCTCTGGAGGAGATCGCCCCAGCGGTGACCGGCGCCGGCACGGGCCTGCTGCTGGCGCGTGCCTGGCTGATGTTGCACCTGCGACGCCTACGGAACCCCGGAACGTGATCCACGACAAAACGCTACGTCGACGGGAGCTATCGGCGCCGAGGAATCGAGATTACGACCTCAAGCGGGCCAGCTGGATGCGGCGGCTTAACGTTCTCGCGTCCGACTTGAAGGCGTCGAGCTCGACCCCAAGGGATTCGTGACGACCCGAGACACCTTTGCGGCTTCCCGCAGGTGGGCTGTTCGCCGTCGGCGACGTCCGCGCCGGCTCCATCAAACGAGTCGTCTCCGCCGTCGGAGAAGGGTCGGTCGTGGTATCCGCAGTGCAGTCCTACCTCGGAGGCCGAGCCTAGTCGGTCATTCCGGGGCCGAGTTCGACGTCGACGTCGGGTGATATCACGGTCTCGCCGCACTCCGCGCAGCGCAGTTCGATCTGGGTGACGTTGCCGCACGCGCGGTGGCGCCGGAGGACGGGCGGCCCCGCGTCGCCCGCCGTCCAGCGATCGCCCCATTGGGCCATGACCATGAGCACGTCCACGAACTCGAAGCCCTTGCCGGTCAGGACGTACTCGTAGCGCGCCGGGCGCTCCGAATAGGGGCGCCGCTTGAGCATCCCCTCCCCGACTAGGTGCTCCAGTCGCTCAGCAAGGACCTTGCGAGAGATGCCGAGGTCGCGCTGCAGGTCGTCGAATCGGTTGATGCCGACCCACACGTCGCGCAGCAGCAGCGGCGACCACGGTTCGCCGGCGACCGCGAGGCTGCGCGCGATCGAGCACGTCATCTCGGAGAAGTCCGTTCGCTGCATGACCAGAGCCTACAGTCAGTTCCTTAAAGGAACTTACTCTGGTACGGTGGCGTGCATGACGCTCGGACAAGGAGACCTCAGACTGCTGGAGACCGACCTGGCAGAACGGCTTCTCAGGTCGACTATCCCGGCCCGCTACGCCTACACGGCGCTGGACGGCACGCCGCGCATCGTGGCCAGCTGGTTCGCGTGGACGGGCGATGAGCTCGTGCTGCCGACGTTCATCTCGGCGCCCCACGTCAGCCATGCCACCTATCGGGTGCGCGCGCTGCGGGCGAACCCGGACGTCGCAGTCTCGATCGACACCGAGTCGTCCCCGCCCGAAGTGCTCAGCATCCGCGGCAAGGCCGAGATCACCGAGGTCGACGGCATCGTGGCCGAGTACGCCGAGGCGGCCCATCGCTTCCTCGGCTCCGAGCAGGCCACGGGCTACCTCGCCCAGATCGACCAGCCGGGGACGCGCATGGCGCGCATCGCCGTCCGGCCGACCTGGGTCGCGCTGATGGACTTCCAGACCCGGATGCCGAGCGCCCTCGGCGGCGTCCAGTGACCCACGACTCGGCGCGATGATCCTCGTCACCGGCGGGTTCGGCTCGATTGGCGCCCACACGGCGCTCGCCCTCGCCGACCTCGGCGAGCACGTCGTCGTCACCCGGCACCGCAAGGCCGCGCCGCCCGCCTTCCTCGAGGGGCGCGTTGCGGTGGAGCAGGCGGACCTGGCCGACCTTGACGCCCTTCGCGCCATCGGCGCCCGGCACCAGATCACCGGGATCGTCCACCTCGCGGCCGTCGCTCTCGAGGAGCCGGACGCGATCGCCTTCATGCGCAGGAACACCGCGATGCTGCTCAACACCCTCGAGGTCGCGCGAACCTGGAAGGTGCGCCGCTTCGCGGTGGCCAGCAGCATTGGTGTCTACATCGGCACCTCCGGCCCGCGTTGGCACGAGGCTCTGGCGCTCGCCCCAGCGACTTCGCCGAACTCGATCCTGGCGTTCAAGAAGACCGTCGAGGCGATCACGCCCCAGGTTCTGCAGGGCACCGGCGTCGAGCCGATCAACCTGCGCATCGGCACGATCTGGGGCCCCCTCGGTCTTCCCGACTCGCCGTTCTTCCCGATCCCGCGGCTCATCTCGGCCACCGTGCGCGGCGAGGCTCCCGATCTGACTCCGCCGCGGCCGCCGGGCTTCGCCGACGACGGTGGCGACCGCTGCTACGTCAAGGACTGCGGGCGGGCGATCGCCCTGCTCATGCGCGCCGACACGCTCGAGCACGACACCTACAACATCTCCTCCGGGCAGCCTGTCGCCAACCACGAGTTCGTGACCGCCATCAACGCCGCCATCCCCGGCGCCGAGGCATCGCTAGCCCCGGGCCGCAACCCCGACGCGCCGACCCCCGATCCGTACCTCGACACCACCCGCCTCGCCCGCGACACCGGCTTCGAGCCCGCCTTCGACGTGCAAGCCGGCGTCACGGACTACGTCGCCTGGCTCCAGGAGAACCCGTCCTGAACAGGTGATCCTGGATCCTCACGAAGTTGAACACCGCCCGCCTACCACGAGCATCCTTCGGATCGGATCCGGGAACGAGGTGCTCAAGATCGGCTGCGACGCCGGGCTCACGACCCCCAGCACCGTGGTCGCGCCTCATAGGCGCGACCACGACCCGATCGTCAAAGCCGCCAGTCGGAACCGTTTCAAGAGACGTCAGCCAAGCAGCAGGACTGAGCGCTCGGCCGAGCTCGCCGCGGTGTCAGGCGTCAGGAGCCGAGCTGGTCTCGACGCCGTCCGAGGTAGCCGCGCTCGGCGTCGTTCTCCGTGGTCGCGATCGCGGCGTCGTAGGCGGCGCGCGCCTCGTCGCTGCGGCCGAGCCGGCGCAGCAGGTCGGCGCGCGTGGCGTGCCAGGCGTGGTACGTCGTCATCGCGAGCCGGTCGACGAGGGCGAGGGCGACCGCGGGGCCGTCGAGCTCGGCCACCGCGATGGCGCGGTTGAGAGCGACGATCGGCGAGGGGTCGATCGCGGCCGAGCTGGTCGTAGAGGGTGGCGATCTGGGACCAGTCGGTGTCGGCCGCGGTGGGTGCGTCGGTGTGCACCGCGTTGATCGCGGCGAGGAGCTGGTAGCGACCCGCCCGGTTGGCGGCGAGGCAGGCGCGCACCAGTGCGTGCCCCTCGGCGATCAGCGTGCGATCCCACCCTCCGCGGTCCTGTTCGTCGAGCGGGACCAGCTCGCCGCGGGAGACCCGGGTCGCGCGTCGGGCCTCGATGAGGAGCATCAGAGCGAGCAGCCCCGTCACCTCGAGCGCCCGGGGCAGCTGGGTATGCAGGGCCCGGGTCAACCGGATGGCCTCCCCGGTTAGCTCGTCGCGGATCGGCTCGCCGCCGCCGCTGGCGAGGTAGCCCTCGTTGAAGATCAGGAACAGCACGGCCAGGACGTCGGAGAGCCGGGCGGTCAGGTCGGACTCCGCTGGCACGCGGTACGGGATCTTGGCGTCGCGGATCTTCGCCTTGGCGCGGGTGATCCGTTGGGCCATCGTCGTCTCGGGGACCAGGAAGGCCTCGGCCACCTCGGCGACGGTCAGACCGCCGAGCAGCCGCAGGGTCAGGGCCACCCTGGCCTCCGGGGACAGGGACGGGTGGCAGCAGGTGAAGATCAGCCGCAGCCGGTCGTCCTCTACGGGACCGGTCGGCTCGTGCGGGAGAGTCGTCGTGGATCATCCAGGCCGCCTGATGCTTGGCGTCGCGCCGCTGCTCGCGGCGCAGCCGGTCGAGCGCCCGGCGTCCGGCGGTCGTCGTCAGCCAGCCGCCCGGGTTGGGCGGCGTGCCCTCGACCGGCCAGCGCTCGAGGGCGACGACGAGTGCCTCGCCGGCCGCCTCTTCGGCAACATCGATGTCACCGAAGCGGCGCACCAGCGAGGCGATTACCCGGCCGTACTCCTCGCGGAAGGTCCGCTCGATCTCAGCATGGGCAGCGGGCGCGACGGGGTCGACACTCAGGCGCGGCCTAGGACTCGTCCTCCGGCACCTCCTGGAAGGCGCGCACCTCGATCCGGCCACCCAGCGCCTTCGAGCCGAGCTTGGCGTACTCAAGCGCGGCGTCCAGGTCCGGGGCCTCGATGATCCAGAAGCCTCCCAGGTACTCCTTCGCCTCGACGTACGGCCCGTCGGTGAGGATCGGCGCGTCGCCGGTGGCGTCGACCGTGGTGGCGGTCGAGGGCGGGTGCAGGCCGCCGGCGAACACCCAGGCGCCGTCGTCCTTGAGCTTGTTGTTGAACCCCTCGACCACGGCGAAGACCTCCTGGAGGGCTGCCGGGTCCATGGACTCCATCGTGGGCTCCTCGGCCGAGTCGTGCGGCAGGGTCAGGAAGTACTGCGTCATGATGGCTCTCCTTGATCACGGGCCGCCCGAATGGCTGCCCCTTCACCCTCTCCACGAACACAATCGTCCCGATACGACACCCTGGGCGAAACTTTCTCGAGCACTCTTCCAAAGGGCCCCGGGCGGCGTCGCGTCGCGGGCTCAAGAGGAACCGGCAGGGGGCGGGCTAGACCGAGTTCTCCAGCCGCTAAGGCCGATCGTCCGCTTCGACGCGCCGGCGGGCCGACGGCGGCGGTTCGCCGAACTCGTCGTGGCGGCGGAACCAGAACGACCCCGGCGCCCGCGGCCAGCCCTCGGGCAAGTCCTCGTCGTCGGACTGGCCGCCATAGGGCGTCAAGGACCACAAGCTCCAGAGGCTGCCGATCCATTGGACCATCGCTCCGTGCTGCAGGAAGTAGGTGCGGTAGACGTCGTTGCCGTCGCGCAGGAAGACGTTGAAGCCGAACCACTCGTCGACCCCGAAGTCAGCCGAGAAGCGCTCGCTGCGGATCGTGTACCAGGGCACGTCCGTCCAACCCATGCGCTCGGCGTAGCGGCGGAGGTTCGCCTGAGGTGCCGACGATGCCATCGCGAAGGTGATGTCGCGAGCATGCAGGAGGCCGAGCTCGGGGATGCCGTCGGCGACGGACGAGCAGCCAACGCACCCGGCGTCGTCACCCTCCTCGAAGAAGAACCGGTAGAGGATCAGCTGGCTGCGCCCGTCGAACAGCTCGGGCAGCGACCGCCGCCCGTCAGGACCCTCGAACGCGTAGTCGTGCTCCACCCGCACCATCGGCATGCGCTTCCGTGCGGCGGCGAGCTCGTGCATCGCGGCGGCGACGTTCCGCTCGCGCTCGAGCAGGGCCGTCAGCGCCGCGTCCCACTCGTTCTGACTGACGACAGGCGGACGAGCGAGAGTCGGGTCGGTTTTCCCATGCTTCGGCATCGTGGTCTCCCTGGTGTCGTGGGCAGCGCCTGTCGCGGCCCTTCACATTCGGCCCCCCACGGTAGATCGAAGCTCGCCTTGACCCCATCCCAGACTTCTGGTGTTTCCGACACGCCGCCGATCGGCCATCCAAGTGGTCGATGCGGACGACGTCATTCGAGTCCCGCAAGACCCGCCCGGTGAATTACCCGCTGAGGGGGCGCTACCGCGACACGCACCACACCCCTCTAAGGGCAAGCGAGCGCATTGGCTGCCGCTTTAGGTGCTGAGCGGCGGTGGGCACCACCTGCGCGCGGCGTCAGTCCACGCAACCGGGTGACCGGCGTGCCTGGCGTCGTACACGGGCGCGTTCGGCGAGGTGACCAAGGCGGTTCGTTGCAGCGACGATTGCAGCGCGCGGGGCATTGACCGTGCTTTACAAAGCGGCCTGCGAGCGATTCGGCTGCGGTCTACGGAACCGAAGGTCTCAGGTTCGAATCCCGACGGGCGCGCTCCAAGAGCCCCCCGCAATCTGGGGTTTTCTCGTTTCCCGGGTTTAGCCGCACTGGACGCAGACCCCGAAAGTGGCTTCAAAGTGGCAACGCCCAGCCCGGCTACTGGTCGCTGCCGGGGCGCTCCCCAGGTCGAGCCGGTCGGCCACGTCCCCCATGTCCTCGACCGCTCTTCGCACCACGGTCGCCCGAGCTGAGGGGAGCGACGGATCGCAGCGAGGATCAGGGCCAGCCGATCAGGGTGCTGTCGTGCTCGCGGAAGAGCGTGCTCATGTCCGCATTTCTCTTCTGGTTATGCAGCGCCTCCACGAGGCGGTGAATGGTCGCCGGCATCACGATCAGGTAGCGAGTCGGCCGCGGAGATGGGTTCCAGAACGTATGCACTGTTCCGCGAGGCACGACGATGCCACCGCCCGCCGGGACCTCGACCTCGGACTGATCGACCCGGAAGGCCAGCGCGCCTTCGAGCACGTACCACGCCTCGTCGTCGCGATCGTGGATGTGCAGCGGGGCTATGAACGATGGCGGGTCGGTGCCGCCGCCGGGATCGATTACTTCGGTCAAAACCAGGTCCGCTCCCGAAGGAGTGATGGCCCGGCCCACCAGCGGGGCGGCGTGAAGGTTCTCGGAGATCGGGTGAAGATAGCTAGGCGCGTCCTGCGCCTGCCGAGCTGCTTTCCCGCTCGACCTCTTGTGCGACTTCGACCCGCGAGCTCACGTCCAGCTTGAAGAAGATGTTGCGCAGATGCGACTCGACCGTTTTCTCGCTCAGGAACAGTGCTGCGGCGATCTGCTTGTTGGTCAGGCGGTCGCGGACGAGGTCCGCGACCTCGCGCTCTCGAACCGACAGGGACTCGAGACCCGTGTCGCCGGGTGCCACTGACCCTCGGGACTCAACCCGAGCCCCGAGGCGCCTGAGCTCCCTTCGCGTCTCATCGCGCGAGCGAAGCGCCCCGGATGCGCCCAGTTCGCTCTCCGCCTCTCGCAGCATCGCCACTCCGCGATCCCGATCGCCGAAAGCTATGAGGGATCGACCGGAAAGGGCGCGCGACCGAGCGGCCTCCACCCGCGCCCCCGCCCGCTCCGCCGCACTCGCCGATTCGGCAGCTATCTCGGCGGCGCTCCGAGCATCGCCCCTTGCGAGCGTCACCGCTGCTTTGGCTCGCAGGGCGAAGGCCCGCTCGAGGGACAGGCCGTCTCCGGCCGCTTCCTCGGCTCGCTTGGCGAAGCGCTCGCCCTCGGCCAGCTCGCCCTCGGCCAGGGCCACCCGCGTGAGAATCTCCAGGTAGAAGGCCCGCCACCAGGTGAACAGCGGCAGGTCCCAACCTCCTGCAAGGTCGACGAGGGCCTGCGAAGTAGCCGCGGGCTCGCCTGCTTCCCTGCGAAGGACCGCGAGGCGGACCGCCGCTACGACCGGGAGCCTGCGCCCGGCGCGAAGCTCGACGAGCTCAACGGCTTCGTCGATGTCGCGACGAGCCTGCTCTCTGTCACCGATCGCCGCGTCGACTTGACTGGCCGCCGTCAGCACCGTGCAGACGACGTACGGGTTTGCAGCCAGTCGCGCGATCTCCAGGGCGTCGACAGCCAGCTCGCTTGCCGCGGCGAGTCGACCGATGAACATCTCGGCGAGAGCCTGGGCGGCGAGCAGGTTCGGAAGGAACTGGTTCTGTCCCGTTCCGCGGCCCACCTTGACACCCCGGGATGCGTAGGCGATCGCCTCGTCGTATCGCTCGAGGATAAGAGCCGCCCACGCGAGTCGATTTACGCTCCCCAGGTGTGAGGCCAGGTCCTCGTCGGTCCAGCGCACGTGAAGGGCAACGGCTTCCTCGGTCAATCGCCTCGCCTCGTCCAGCTCGGGCGAGAGCGCGACGACGTGCGCACACGTGCAGAGGGCGGCGTAGAGGAGGCCGCAGCGTTCGCGGCGTGGCGGGGCTTCGCGAGCCCTCTTCGAGGCTCCTCGCCGATGTGCACGTGCCTCGCGGGCGGCCATGAGCTCTGGTGGCGGGTCGACGCCGACGATTCGGCAGCGGCACTCGCCCAGTTCCCCCAGTTCATCTCCGAGCGAGCCGACGCGATCTGCGTCAGAACGGTCGAGATTCAGTGAGGGGACCGTCGGCGGCAGACCAGGGACCCGGATCAGGGTGTTTCCCCGAGGTCAAGGGCGACCGCTACGTCGATGCTCCGGCACACCAACCCAAGACAAGGAGTCAGCCATGACCACTAGACCAATGTCCACGGAACGCAACTCGACCACCGGTGACCGCAAGCTCGCCAAGGCGTTTGGCCTGGACGGGGACGGCTGGATGAAGCACGCGAATCCGGCGAGTGTATGGACGCGGTTCACCGTGGTCTCTCTGTTCGCGCTGGCGGTCTGGTCCCGCGACTGGATCGGGATCTGGTCCTTGATTGCGATTGGGCTGGCCATCGTTTGGATGTTTGTCAACCCGCTCCTCTTCAAGGTGCCACGCTCGACACGCAACTGGGCGTCAAGGGGGGTACTCGGCGAGCGGATTTGGGTCGATCGGGACAAGGTCGAGCTGCCCGAACAGTTCCGCTCCCGAGCCGCCTCGCTGGTGGCGAACGGCTACTCAACCATCGGAATGGGCCTCCTGGCCTACGGCCTGGTGGACCTCAATGTTCTCGCGACGGTGACCGGAATTCTGATCGTCCACGGAGGGAAGGCCTGGTACATCGACCGCATGACCCTGCTGTTCGCCGACATGAAGAGCCGCAACAGCGAGTACGCGTCATGGGACTACTGATTCCGGCCGCTTCCTCGTCGGCTTCTTCCTGATCTGGGGAGTCATGTACGGGGCCGGGGCAGCCCTGGGGGGCAGCGTCGAGCTCGGACTTCTCGCGCTGGCCGCCACCCTCGCAGTAGCCGGCCTTTGGGAGCACCACGCGTTCGGGACTCCGAGGAATCAGTTGCTGCGGGTGCTCGGCTTCGGACGCCCGGTGGGGCGGTCACTCTTCGCAGGCCTGATCATCTCGAGCGCAGTGCTCGCGTTCTATCCGGCCTACGTTCTGGTCAGCGGGAACGAGTTGCCCCTGCGGGCCGACTGGCTGCTTCTTGCCATCGGCCTGTTCGCTTACAACGGGCTCGCCGAAGAACTCGCGTGGCGCGGCTACGCCTTCAGACGCCTTCGGCAAGGGCGCACCTTCGGTGCCGCGATTCGTTGGACGATGCCACTCCTCGCGGTCACGCACGTGCCGATCCTCATCACCAGCGGGCCAGTCGTCGGCTCACTGGCGATCGTCGTGGCTGCGGTCACATGCCTGCCGTTTGCGTACCTATGGGAGCGCGGCGGCGAGACGATCTGGGCGGCGGCAATGCTTCACGCTTCGATAGATGCCTTCAAGCTGGTCGAGGTTCCGACCGGCGACGAAGCCGTGATGTTCTCCGTGTCGCTTGGCCTCGTCAGCCTGGTGGTCCCGCTGGGAGTGTTCGCCTTCGGGAACCGCTTCTTCGGTGCGGCGAATCGGCGGCTCTCCGCTCCCGCCTACACCTGATCGATGACCGGAGCCATTGTGGTCGTTGCCAAATCAGTCCATCCCGCGAGAAAGGTCAGCCGTGAACTCGACCGTTGGCTCGGAGGCGAGGGCGACAAGACGCTGGGAAGCCTCGTCGACCTCTTCGGACAGAAGAGCTTTGCGATCCTCTTCATCCTCCTGCTGGGCGTTCCCGCGCTTCCGATTCCCACCGGTGGCGCCACGCACGTGTTCGAAGCCATCGCCGCATTGCTCGCGTTGGAGCTGGTCGCTGGTGTTAAGCAGATCTGGTTGCCGCGACGCTGGCGCGATCTTCAACTGGCGGGTGGCAAGCGGGAGCGGTTCATCGCGGGATTGATGCGGATGATTCGCCGACTGGAGCAGTTCTCGCGACCCCGCGGACGGTTCTTCTTCGATCATCGGTTGACAAACATCGTCTTCGGCCTGCTCGTGGTCTGTGGCTGCGTCGGGGCCTTCTTCGCCCCTCCGTTCACGGGACTTGACACGCTACCCGCGCTCGGTGTCGTCCTGCTCTCGCTCGGGATCCTGCTCGAAGACTTCGCAGTCGTGGTTATCGGGCTCGTCATCGGCGCCGCTGGAATCGTGCTCGAGCTGGCGCTCGGCAAGGCCGTGATCGATGGAATCGGAAATCTCCTCTAGTCGGCCAGCGATCGGCGGAAGGTACTCGCCTCGTCGAGGGGCGGCGACAGGCAGCTCAGTTCGGAGCGGGCGCCGTGCTGGCGCGCACGACAAGCTTGGCGGCCAGGAGCTGTGGGGAGGCGTGGCGTTCGCCGCGCAGGGCGTCGAGGACAAGGTCACCGGCGAGGCGGCCCTTGGCGTGGTGGTCCTGGCGGACGGTGGTGAGACCGGCGGCGGCTGCGGCGGGGATGTCGTCGAAACCGATGACGGAGAGGTCGCGTCCGACGGCCAGCTCCGCGGCTTCGGCGGCGTCGAGGACGCCGAGGGCGAGGACGTCGCTGGTGGCAAGGATCGCGGTCGGCGGGCGGTCGCCTGCGAGTAGACGCTCGGTGGCCGCGCGCCCGGCGGCGCGGATGCTTCCGGCGCATTCGAGCACGGGCACGTCTTCCCAGGCGATTCCTGCCGCCTCGAGTGCGTTCGCATAGCCGGCGAGACGCGCGCGCGACACCGCGTACGCCGCCTCCCGGCGCCGTGCAGGATCGGCGGGGCCGGTCCGCTCGTCGCGACCGAGGCCGAAGGCCACGACAGCGAGCCGAGTGTGTCCGAGGGCGACGAGATGGCGCGCGGCGGCACCGGCGGCCGCTTCGTCGTCGATGCCGACGGTGGGAAGGCCGGTGCCGATCGGCTGGTCGACGATCACCGCGGGCAGGCGTCGTGCGATGGCCAATGCGACGAGCGGGTCGTTCTGCGCGACGGAGTACACGACGACGCCGTCGATCACGGCGGCCGACAGGGCCTCGGCGCCTCCGTGGGGCACGAGCAGCAGCCCGAGCTGCTCCTGCTCGGCGGCCGCGCAGACGCCGGCGATGACCGCTGATGCGGCGGGGTCGTCGAAGGCGTAGGAGAGGTTGGTGTCGCTGATCAGGCCGATCGCCCCGGTGCGGCCGCGCCGCAGCCCACGGGCGAGCGGATCCGGGCCGGGATAACCGCGCTCGTGGGCGTGGTCGAGGATGCGCCGGCGGAGGGCGGCCGACAGCTGGTCCGGGCGGTTGAAGGCGTTCGACACCGTCATCGCCGAGACGCCGAGCTCTACGGCGAGCCCCTTGAGCGTGATCCGCCGCTGCTGAAGCACGCGCGACATCGTTCTTCTGTAACGATAAAGCAATGGTGCTCCTCGTACTGCTGTGCGCGGCGCAGTTCGTCGTCGTCCTCGACACCACCGTGGTGCTCGTAGCGCTGCCAGTGATCGGCCGCGACCTCGGACTGACCGGCGGTGGGCTGCAGTGGGTGGTAACCGCCTACGTGCTCGTGTTCGCGGGCTGCCTTCTCGTCGCGGGCCGGCTGGCGGACACATTCGGGCGCCGGCGGGTCTTCTGTGCCGGCCTCGGCCTCTTCACCGCGGCCTCGCTGGCCTGCGGGATCGCCCCGTCGGCGGTAGTGCTCGTGGCGGCGCGCGCGGCGCAGGGCCTCGGCGCCGCGCTCGCTGCTCCCGCCGCGCTGGCCATGATCGTCGACGCCTTTCCCGCCGGGCGGCCGCGCGAGCGCGCGGTCGCGGCCTGGACGGGCGTCGCCGCCGTCGGCGGAGCGGCCGGGCTCGTGCTCGGCGGAGTGATCGCCGGCGCGCTGGGCTGGCGATGGATCTTCCTCGTCAACGTTCCCGTCGGGCTCGTGGCGCTCGCCCTCGCGCCGCGAGTCCTGCGTGAGAGTCGTGGCGGCGACGGTCGGCGCGCGCTTGACCTTCCTGGGGCCTGTGCCGCGACCGCCGGCCTCGGCCTGCTCGTGCTCGCCCTCGGGCACGCCGAGCAGGCCGGTCCGCTCGAGCCGCTGACCCTCGGGGCCCTCGGCGCCGCGGCGCTGCTGCTCGCCGGGCTTGCTGTGCGCGAGCGCGTCGCCGCCGACCCGCTCGTATCGCCGGCACTGCTCGCCATCCGCCCGCTCGCGGTCGCCCTCCTCGCCGGTGCGGTGCTCACCGCGACCACGAGCGGCGGCGGCGTGCTCGCGACCCTGCACCTCCAAGACGTCCTCGGCCTCGGGCCGGCGGCCTCCGGCTTCGTCCTGCTGCCGTTCAGCCTCACCGCCGCGCTCGGGTCGATCATCGCGCCGAAGCTCTCCGGGTCTCCCACAACGGTCATCGCCGGTGGCGTCGTGCTCGTGGCCGTGGGTTCGGGCGTCGCGGCCGGCGGCGTGACGGCGACGAGCGGCATCGCCGTGCTCGTCGCCTGGGGCATCCTCTGCGGAACCGGGATCGGTATCGCTTCCGTCGCCGCGACCACGCTCGGGGCATCAGCTGTCGACGACGGCGACCGAGGAACCGCCGCCGGACTGCTCAACACCGCCGCCCAAGTCGGCACCGCGCTCGGAATCGCCGTCCTCGTCCTCATCGCCGGCACCACGAACGCCACCACGGGTCACCGCCTGGGCTTCGTGGCGGCCGCCGCCCTCGCGGCCACGGGAGCGGCCGTCCTGACCATCGCCCTGCGCGCACACGCACGGCCCGCGCCAATCAAGCGATAGCGCGAGCCTGCTCAGTCGCCCGGCCAGACGCCGGTGACCTTCTGAAAAGCCTGCGCGCCCTTGCGGTCAAGCGTTGCCTTGACGACCGCGAAAATCGCCCCCTGAATCGCGGCCGCCGGCAGGACCTCCTTCCACCCGTACTCGCTCTGGCGGGCGCCCGGCGCGTCCTCCTCGCCGGACACGAGCTTCCAGACCTGCTTGAAGATCTGGCCGCCGACAAGCCCGCCGATCACGCTGAAGAGAATGCCGAATGGCGTGTACAGCGCCTTCACAGCTAGCTCACGTGTCTCCGGCTACAGGCCGGGAATCTTGCCGCCGAGCTGGCCGACCAGATCAGAGGGGTCGATGCCGAACTTCGACAACAGCCCGGAGTCGCGCTCGGTATCAACCTTGTCGGGTAGCTCCCGATCAGCTTGGTCGGCCTGCTCGTTGTCGCCGCGGTTGCGCAGCAACTCGAGAATCTTGTCCTTGGGGATCTCCATCGCCGTCTCTCTCCTTGTTTCGGGTGCTTGAGCGCTACCCGCGCAAAGGTGGGCGAACCCGGCGTCCGAAGGATTGGCGGCTGCGGTACAGCTAGGTCGACCCGACGACCCGGTACCGGAGTGACGGCGGTCCGCCGACGCCGGGTCGATCCAGAGGCTCCAGGCGGATCCTGGTCCCGCCGTGGTGAGCGAAGAGCCGCACGCCGTCGCCGAGGAGCACCGGAGCGATGAATACCAGCACCTCGTCGAGCAGCCCCTCATCGATGCACTGGCGAGCCACGTCGGCGCCCAGGACGTTGACGTACTTGCCGCCGGCCGCCTCCTTGGCCGCTTCGACCGCGCTCCTCAGGTCGCCGACGAAGCGCACGTCAGGGTCCTGATGGGACTGATCGACGTCGTGTGTGAGTACGACCGAGGGCCCTGACCACTCGCCCCCGAACGCACCCTCCTTGTCCGTCCCGGCGTTCGGGTCGTCCCCGCCGAAGGTCCGGTTGCCCACCAGCAGGCACCCGATGCTCGACATCACGTCGTCGACCTCCGGGTTGGGCCCCGCCAGATGCTCCGTCAGCCACGACATGTCGCCGTCCACACCGGCAATGAAGCCGTCGAGGGACATCGTGGCCGAGTACAGAAGCTCGCTCATCGTCCGAGTGGACCCCCTACCGCACGGCTAGCGCTCGGCACGGCGCAGAGCCACGTCTCCTGCGCATCATTCGCAGTCGATCTGCGCGAAGGTCTGCTTGTAGGAGCTTGCCAGCTGCTTCCCTGCCGTCTCCAGCTTGGCCTTTGCATTACTGAGAGAGAGGTCCGAAGTGAGGCCGCTCGCGATCCCTTCGAGTTCGGAGGTGAACTGCTTGGTGGCCGATTCGACCTCCTGCTTACGCTCCTCGTTGAGGTCGCCCTGTGCGCTCTTGATCTGCTTGAGGTCGTCCTCGATGGCGTTCAGGTTCTTTTTCACGCCGTCCACCGTTGCGGTCGCCGGCGTGAGCCCGGCCAGCTCGTCCACCTGTTTCTGCATGTCGGCGCGAGCGTCGCAGACTTGTGTCTGCGCCTTCTCCTCGTCCGACTCTCCGCATCCGACCGCCGTTGCCGCGATCAGGAGCAGCCCCGCAACGAGTAAACCAAGGCGCAGCACGCCCCTGCGCGGCGCCGACGCCTTTCGGGAGGTGTGTGTGCGACTCACGCCCCTATCCCAACGTCCAATCCGATTCGGCGCATCATCCGATTCGGGTGAGCGTCTCCCACCGCCCCTGCGTGTATACATGCGCTGGATTCGCTGGCGACGAGGGGAGCCCGACTGTGCTCATAGCGGCCGACTATCCGTTCATGGATGTCTTGTGGTCGATGATCATCTTTTTCTTCTGGGTGATCTGGATCTGGATCGTGGTCACGGTCTTGATCGACGTGTTCCGCCGCCACGACATCGGCGGTTTCTCCAAGGCGCTCTGGGTGATCTTCGTGGTCATCCTGCCGTGGCTCGGCGTGCTGATCTATCTGATCGTCGAGCACGACGGGATGCGCGAGCGCGGCATGAAGCAGGCCCAGGCACAGAAGGACCAGTTCGACCAGTACGTGCGCGAGGCGTCGGGCGGTTCCGCCGACGAGATTGCCAAGGCCAAGCAGCTACTCGACCAGGGGGCGATCACGCAGGAGGAGTTCGACGGGCTCAAGGCGAAGGCGCTCGCGTAACGCCATGATCCGGATGCTTAGCGACATGCCGCCCGGGGTCCTCGGACTCGAAGCCATCGACGACATCGAGAGGGAGGACTACGAGAACGTGGTCGTGCCCGCCATCGAGGCGGTGATCGCCCAGCACGGCAAGGTCCGGATCGTGTACGTGCTCGGCCACGAGTTCGACGAGTACGAGGGGGAGGCGGTGTGGGAGGACATCAAGCTCGGCGTGCGCCACCCCGCCTCGTTCGAGCGGATGGCGATCGTCACCGACGCGCGCTGGGCGGGTCCCGCGACCAAGGTCTTCAGCGTGCTCTTGCCCGGACGGGCGCGCGCCTTCCGACTCGCCGAGCTCGACGCCGCCAAGCGCTGGGCAGCCGACGACACGGACGACTGAACTCGGCGACCTCTTCTGCTTCGGGGGTCTCAAGTTCGCCCTGGGCGCGGGCCGGGCGCCGAGGATCCGCCGAGTCCGCCAAGATGCACGACGGTGTTGCCGTCCCGTGAACGTTCTGCGACCACGCGGGGGCAGCTCTCCCGCCGCGCCGTGCTCGCCGGTCCGCTGGTCGCCGGCGTCACGCTGATCGGAGCCCTCTGGGCCACGCGGGAGGCTGACGTCCCGTTCCGTGATCCCGACAATGTCGCCGCCAAGTACCTGGTGCTGGTGGGTCTCGGCGTGGTCGTCATGTGGGCGCTGGACATCGTCGTGCGCGCCGCCTATCGGACGCGGACGCGCTGGCCGTCGCGCGAGACGCTGCGCGAGGTCCGCCGCGAGCGGTGGACGTGGAAGCGCTGCCTCGCCGCGGCGGGCGCGCTGGTGAGCTTCTACGTCTCCTACCTGGCCTACCGCAACCTCAAGAGCATGGTCCCGCTGCTGCGCCCCGACGACCTCTTCGACCGCGAGCTCGCCGACCTGGACCGGGCGCTTTTCGCGGGCCAAGACCCGTGGGAGCTGCTGCACTCGTTGCTGGGCACGGGGATCCTCGGCCACGCCCTGTCGTTCATCTACGTGGCGTTCATCGTCTTCCTGCCGCTGTCGATGGCGCTCGCGCTCGTGTTCACCCGCGATCTGTCGACCGGCCTGTTCTACACGACGGCGCTCTCGCTGAACTGGCCGCTGGGCGCGCTGACCTACCTGCTGGTCCCCGCCCTCGGGCCGATCTACGCGTTCCCGGGGGACTTCAGCAACCTGCCCGCCACCAAGGCCGCCGAGCTGCAGCAGACCCTGATGAGCGACCGGCTGGAGTTCCTGCGCGATCCCGTCGAGGCCGCCGGCCAGCACATCGCCGCGTTCGCGTCGCTGCACGTCTCGATGATCTTCACCGCCGTGGTGACCGCGCACCTGCTCGGCCTCGGCCGGAGCGTGCGGATCACGCTGTGGACGGTCCTGACGCTGTCGGTCATCGCCACCGTCTACCTCGGCTGGCACTACGTGATCGATGACGTCGCCGGGGTCGTGCTCGCGCTCGTCGCCATCGGGCTGGCCTGGGCGCTGACGGGCTTTCCGCTGCGCGGCGTGCCCCGCCTGCGCCGCGGCGCCGCGACCGCCGAGGCGGCGTGAGCGCGACCCGCGTCGCGGCGTCGCCCGCCCCAGTCGTCGAGGACGACGCGCGGCCCTCGTGGCGCAGCGTGCTGGCCGGCCCGCTGGTGGCCGCGATGACACTGGCGGGGGCGATCGTGGCGGCCGACTACACCGGCGTCGAGCTTCGCGACCCCGACGGCGTCGCGGGACGGCGGCTCGTCGGGGTCGTCCTCTTCGTGCTCGTGCTGGTGGCCCTGGACGTCTTCGTCCGGGCGGCGCGGCGCGCGCGGCGCAAGCTGCCGCCGCGCGCGGTGCTCGCCGAGGTGCGCGCCGAGCGTTGGAGCTGGCCGCGGGGCCTGGCCGTCGGCAGCGCGCTGGTGAGCTTCTACATCTCCTACCTCGCCTACCGCAACCTCAAGAGCATGGTCCCGCTGCTGCGGCCCGACGAGCTCTTCGACCGCCAGCTGGCCGACCTGGACCGCGTCCTCTTTCTGGGTAGCGACCCAGCCGACCTCACGCACGCGATCTTCGGCACTGGCGTCGCCGCCGAGGTGCTGTCGCTCATCTACCTCTTCTACGTCCTGTGCGTCCCGATCTCGCTCGCCGTCGCGCTCGTGTTCTCGGCGAACCTGCCGGGCGGCCTGTTCTACGCGACGGCCGCGGCGATCAATTGGCCGATCGGTGCGCTGAGCTACATCGCGCTGCCGGCGCTGGGGCCGGTCTACTACGTGCCGGAGGGCTTCCGCGACCTTCCGGTCACCCACGTGTCCGAGCTGCAGGAGCTGATGCTCGACCAGCGCGTGGAGTTCCTCGCCGACCCTTCGGTCCCCGGCACCGCCCAGAGCATCGCCGCGTTCGCGTCGCTGCACGTGTCGGTGCTCCTCACCGCGGTTCTGGCCGCCTACCTGCTGGGCTTCGGAAGGCGCACGCGCCTCGGCCTGTGGGTGCTCCTGTGGTTGTCGGTGCTCGCGACCGTCTACCTCGGCTGGCACTACGTCGTCGACGACGTGGCGGGCGTGGCGATCGCGCTGCTCGCGCTGTGGCTGGCCAGCAAGCTGACCGGCTTCCGGATGGACCCGAGGGCTTTTCGTAGTCGTAGAGGGCGTGGGCCCGGCGGGGCGGAAAGTGAAGGGTAGGATCGCGGCCGTGCCCTTCACGCGCACGAACCTCAAGGAGGATCTGGAGGATCTCGGGTCCAACTTCGACGGCGCCCCGGACCTGGAGTTCCGCCATGCAAGCAGGGCGCTCGGGCTCGAGCATTGCGGCCTCAGTTACCAGCGCGTCCCGCCCGACTATCGCTTCCCGTACGGCCACACGCACAAGGAGCAGGAGGAGGTGTACGTGGTCGCGCGCGGGAGCGGGCGGATGAAGCTCGACGACGAGATCGTCGAAGTCAAGGAGTGGGACGTGGTGCGCGTCCCGCCCGGCACGTGGCGAGGCTACGAGGGCGGGCCGGAGGGCCTCGAGATCCTCGTCTTCGGTGCACCCGATCTCGGCGAGAACCCGCGCGACGACGTGGAGGGTCAGCGCGGCTGGTGGGCTGACTAGTCGTCCACTACCAGCTCGAAGCCGCCCCAGAACATCCGCTGGCCGTCGAAGGGCATCTCCATGTTCATCATCTCGGGGTCGGCGGTCATCTTCTTGTTCGCGGCGTCGCGGGTCGCCTTGTCCGGGTACTCGATCCAGCTGAAGATGACCGTCTCGTCGTCCTTCGCCTGGGTGGCCCGGAAGAAGTCGGTCACCTCGCCCCGCGGCACGTCGTCTCCCCAGCATTCGGTCACGCGGGTGGCGCCCAGGCTCTTGAAGTACTCGGCGCCCTGCTTGGCCTGCTCGATGTACGTGTCTCGGTTGGCGGTCGGCACGGCCGCGACGAAGCCTTCGATGTAGGGCATGACGTCTCCTCGGGTGGGTCGGTGGAGTCGTGGACGCTAACGCGGTCGGCGTTCAAGGCACGACGAGCCCGCGGCGGATGGCGTAGCGGGTCAGTTCGACGCGGTTGCGCATCCCGAGCTTCTCGAGCACGTTGGCCCGATGGCGATCGACGGTCTTCTTGCTGATGAAGAGCTGCTCGGCGATCTCCTCGCTCGTGAGTCCCTCGGCGATCAACTTCACGACCTCGAGCTCGCGCGGACTGAGCGGATCTTCGGGCGTCGTCTCGCCGCGGCTGGCGCGATCCAGGTAGTCCCGCACCAGCGCCCGGACGGCGGCTGGGTAGAGAAAGGGCTCGCCGCGCATGGTGGCCCGGCAGGCCTCGATCAGGTCGCGGTTCGCCACTGTCTTCAGCACGTAGCCCGAGGCGCCGGCCTTGAGGGCCTCGAAGAAGTACTGCTCGTTGTCGTGCATCGACAGGATCAGCACGCGCAGCTCGGGCTTGCGCTTGGACAGCTCGAGTGCGGCCTGCAGCCCCGTCATGCGCGGCATCGTCACATCCAATACGGCAAGGTGGATGTCCTCAGCCAGGGCGCGTTCGACCGCCTCCGCGCCGTCTCCCGCCTCGGCCACGACCTCGAGATCCGGTGCTGAGTCGAGCACCATGCGCAGACCGTCGCGAACCACCTCGTGATCGTCCGCGAGCAGGATGCGCGTCTTGAGCGGAACCGTCACGAGCTCGCTGGGTCGAGCGGGACCTCGAGCCGCACCTCGGTTCCCTCGCCTGGGCGCGACTGTATTGAGAGCCGGCCGCCCACAAGCAACGCTCGCTCGCGCATGCCCGCAACCCCCGCCGTATCGCGCGGCAGTTCCGCGGGCATCCCCTTGCCGTCGTCGACCACCCGAAGGGTCATGGTCTCCGCGTCGGCGGTTAGCGACACGGTCGCCGACCGGGCCTCGGAGTGGCGCAACGCGTTGGTGAGGCCCTCTTGGGCGATGCGGTACACGACGAGCTCGACATCTGAAGGCATCGCCGGGAGTGTCCCTTGAAGCTCACGTCTCACTCGGGGGCCGTCCTGGGCGTCGACCCGCGTGCATAGAGCGATCAGCGCGTTGACGAGACCAAGGTCGTCGAGCGCCTCCGGACGCAGCTCGCGGGCGATGCGGCGCACCTCGTCCAAGCTGTCTCTGACGGCATCGGCTACATCGCGGAGGGCCCGCGACGCCACCTCGGGGTCGCCATCCGCGGCTCGGTCGGCCTGGATCGTGACAGCGGTGAGCGTCTGGCCGATCTCGTCGTGGAGCTCGCGCGCAACGCGCAGCCTCTCGGCCTCCTGCGCGGCGAGCGCGGTGCGGGCCGCTTCGCGCCGGGCGCTCTCCAGCCTCTCGAGCATGGCGTTGAAGGCGTGCGCCAGGGCTTGACCCTCCGCGGTGAACAGATCTGCCGTCGCCAGTCGCCGACCCGGTCTGTCGGGGTCGACCGAGCTCATTGCCTCCGTGAGCTTGAACAAGGGCGAGAGGACACGTCGGAGCAGCAACAGGTTCAACCCCAACAGCACTACAAAGCCGACCAGGAGCACAGCGAGCTGGCCGGTACGAATCTGGGCGTCGACCGTGACCGGGCTCAACGCGAGCAGAAGAAGCGCGACAACCAGCACCAACCCGTTCGCGAGGAAGACCCACCACAGCAGCGACATGGGACGCCGCCCGACATCCGGCGCGGGCGTGGCCCGCGCATCGAGTGACGATCGTGCGGCAGGTGGTGTGGAAGTCAACGGCTCGGCGTTCTCGAGACTATCGGTGACAGCCCAGCGGAACGCGGCCTGGGTAGGCGCGGATCCCATCGAGTTCAGCTTCGGCGAGTGACGGGCGCCAAGCCATGGGTACAAGCGCCCATTCCTCCCGAATGGGGTCTTCTATGCATGGACGGGGGCTGTCCACCGAGCAAGCATGAGGGCTTCGCGAGGTTCGAAAGGAGAAACGAAATGGGACTGTTCCGAAGCAAGACCATCCTCGAGGACGACGGCGAGCGCTGTCCGCGCTGCGCCGAGCGGGTGCCAGAGGGCGTGAGCGAGCTGCGCCATGTGCGGGATGGACCTGAGGCCGCTCCGTTCCTCTTCCGCCGGGCCGCAGGTCGAGCAGAGCGCCAAGGGGTTAGCCGCTCCCGCTTCCCGTTAGGTTCGACCGGCCGCCCCGCGGTCTGCGATAGCCTCGCGATCGGGCACGCCGGTTCGCGTTGCGTGCCTATGCACGCCGAGAAGCGAAGGAGCCCGATGAGTGATTATGCAGTCGTCAATCCGGCGACCGGAGAGACGGTCAAGACCTATCCCACGATCGGCGACGACGAGCTGAACGCCGCAATCGGGCGGGCGGATGACGCTCACCGCGAGTGGAGTCGCTCGTCGACGGTGGAGGACCGTGCCGGGCTTCTCCGGCGAGTATGCGACCTCTACACGGAGGAGCGCCAGCGGCTCGGCGAGATCATCGTCCGCGAGATGGGCAAGCCGATCGAGCAGGCCGTTGGCGAGGTGGATTTCTGCGTCGACATCTACGCGTTCTACGCCGACAACGCGGCCTCGCTGCTAGCGGATGAGCCGATCGAGCTCGCCGGCGGCGAGGGCTCGGCCTTCGTGCGTCGCAGCTCGGTGGGCGTCCTGCTCGGCATCATGCCGTGGAACTATCCGTACTACCAGGTGGCGCGCTTCGCCGGGCCGAACCTGGTCATCGGGAACACGATCCTGCTCAAGCACGCGCCGCAATGTCCCGAGTCGGCGGCGGCGATGGAGGAGATCTTCCGGGAGGCCGGCTTCCCGCCGGACGCCTACATCAACATCTACGCCACGAACGAGCAGATCGAGACGGCGATCGGCGACCCGCGCGTCCGGGCCGTATCGCTCACGGGATCGGAACGAGCAGGCGCGGCCGTGGCCGAGATCGCCGGACGCAACCTCAAGAAGGTGGTGCTCGAGCTGGGAGGCTCCGATCCCTTCATCCTGCTTAGCACCGACGACCTCGACGCCACGGTGGAGTCGGCCGTGAGCGCACGGCTGGAGAACACTGGACAGGCGTGCAACGCGGCGAAGCGGTTCATAGTGGTCGATGAGCTCTACGAGCCCTTCCTTGAGAAGTTCACCGCCGCGCTCTCGGCGGTCAAGCCCGAAGACCCGAGCTCACCGGACACCACCATCGGTCCCCTCTCCTCCGAGCTCGCGGGCGACCGCCTCGAGGACCAGGTCAAGCGCGCGGTCGATCAGGGCGCGACCCTGGTCACCGGTGGTGAACGCGACGGCAACTACTTCTCGACCACGCTCCTGACCGACATCAACAACGACAACGACGCCTACCACGAGGAGTTCTTCGGCCCGGTGGCTTCGGTCTATCGCGTCGGCTCCGAGGACGAGGCGATCGAGCTGGCCAACGACACGCCGTTCGGCCTCGGTTCGTACGTCCTCACCACCGACTCGGAGCAGGCGCTGCGCGTGGCCGATCAGATCGAGGCCGGGATGGTGTTCGTGAACGCCGTCGGTGCCGAGAGCGCCGAGCTGCCCTTCGGCGGAGTGAAGCGCTCCGGGTTCGGCCGCGAGCTCGGCCGCTTCGGCGCCGACGAATTCGTCAACAAGAAGCTGATCCGCGTGGGCGACTGACCGGTTGGCGACGTTCGACCGGAGCTTCTGGGAAGAGCGCTGGTCGAGAGCTCTGCGCGAGCACCCGGATCGAGTCGCGCATCGCCCCCCAAACGCACATCTGAGCACCGAGATCGGGAACCTGCGCCCCGGGCTTGGCCCTCGACGCGGGCTGCGGTCACGGGTCCGACACGCTCTGGCTTGCCGAGCGCGGATGGCAAGTCACCGCGGTCGACTTCTCCGCGACCGCCCTCGCGCACGCCCGGTCGACGGCCGAGGCCGTGGGGGCGGACGTCGCCGAGCGCATCGACTGGGTCGAGGGTGATCTGGCGACCTGGACCCCGCGGCCGGGCCGCTACGACCTCGTCGCCTGCCTGTACGTCCACGTGCCGGGGTCGGTGGAGGAGATGGTGCGGCGGATGGCGGCAGGGGTCGCTCCCGGCGGGACCCTGTTCCTGGTTGGCCACCGCCCGATCGACCCGGCCACTGGAGCCGCAACAGCCGCGGCCGATCAGGTGCAGGTATCCGTCGATACCGCGGCCGCTGCGCTCGATCCCGGCCGCTGGGAGTTCATCGTCGCCGAGGACCGTCCGCGGGCCGTGGCGGGCACCGGCGTCGATGCCGTGATCTGCGCGCGAAGAGAGGACGTCACGCCCTCCTCTCCAGACCCAAGTTATACCGCAGAAAAATTTCTCATGAGCCACTGAGACATGCCGCATAATCGCCCGCCGCAAGCCCGGAACCAACGGAAATGGGAGTGGCGAAATGGCAATGACTGAGCATGCGGTGGTGATCGCCGGAGGAGGTCCGACTGGGCTGATGCTGGCGGGCGAGTTGGCGTTGGCGGGGGTCGACGTTGCGATTGTCGAGCGGCGCGCCAGCCAGGACCTCCCGGGCTCGCGCGCAGGTGGTCTGCACTCACGCACCATCGAGATCCTCGATCAGCGCGGAATCGCCGATCGGTTCCTCTCGGAGGGACAGGTGGCCCAGGTCGGGCAGTTCGCCGGGGTCCCTCTGGACATCAGCGACTTTCCCACCCGGCATCCCTACTCACTCGGGCTGTGGCAGAACCACATCGAGCGCATACTGGCCGGCTGGGTCGGCGAGCTGCCGGTGACGATCTATCGCGGACGTGAGGTGACGGGTTTCGCGCAGGACGACACCGGCGTCGACGTCGAGCTGTCCGACGGCGAGTCGCTGCGGGCTCAATATCTCGTTGGGTGCGACGGAGGACGCAGCCTGGTCCGCAAGGCAGCGGGCATCGATTTCCCGGGGGCGGATCCGACGACCAGCAGCCTGATCGCCGAGGTCGAGCTGGCCGAAGAGGCGGAATGGGGAACCCGCCAGGACGAGATCGGCCTTCATGGCCTCGGCAGGGTGGACTACGAGATCCGTGACGGCGAGATCGTCTGGGCGGACAGCGGACCGGTACGCGTCATGGTGACCGAAAGGGACATCGGACCCGCGAGCGAACCCACTCTGCGCGATCTCAGCGAGGGGCTCATTGCGGTCTATGGGACCGACTACGGAGTTCACAGTCCCGACGTGGATCTCCAGGTTCACCGACATGGCCCGGCAGGCCGCGGCCTATCGCGACGGACGCGTCCTGCTGGCCGGCGACGCCGCGCACGTGCATTCCCCCGACGGCGCACAGGGCCTCCAGACCGGCGTTCAGGACGCGGTGAATCTGGGCTGGAAGCTGGCCCAGGTGGTCAATGGGACATCCCCCGAAGGCCTCCTGGACACCTACCACGCCGAGCGTCACCCGGTCGCCGCCCGCGTGCTGCGCACCACGATGGCGCACGTCGCACTCCGCCGCCCGGACGTACGCACGGAGGCCTTGCGCGACACCATCGCCGAGGTCCTGATGCCGGACGAGATGCCTCGCAGGCGCTTCGCCGCGATGATGTTCGGCCTCGACATTCACTACGACCTCGGCGAGGGACATCCGCTGCTCGGACGCCGCATGCCCGATCTCGACCTCGTGACCGCCGACGGCCCGCTCCGAGTCTTCGAGCTCCTACACGACGCCAGACCGGTGCTGCTCAACCTCGGTGAGCCCGGCAGCTTCGACATCACTCCATGGGCCGACCGCGTCCAGCTGGTCGACGCGAGCTACGACGGGGAGTGGGAGCTCCCGGTACTCGGCGCGGTCACCGCTCCCACCGCCGTGTTGATCCGGCCCGACGGATACGTGGCCTGGGTCGGAGACCGAACCCAACTCGGACTCGCGGAAGCGCTGACCACCTGGTTCGGACCGCGTGCCGCGGCGTGACCCATAGAAGAGCTGTTGGTGAGGTGGTCTCAAGGTTCGAAATCCTGCCGGGCGCGTACAGGACACAATGATGGCTGCCTTGCAGACACCGACCGAACTGTTCAAGCCTGACGGACTACTGGGAGTCGCGGCGGAGTACGCGACCGAGAGCGTCCCCGTTGCTCGGCGCGAGCAGCACGTCGGCGAGGTGAGACGGGAGCTTGTCGGGCGCGAGTTCCGGTGCGCCGAGGATGTCGTGGTTCTCGAGTCGGGGAGGCTCGTCGGGTTGGTGTCGATCGAGCGCCTTCTGGCTGCCGACTCGAACGCCAGCGTCGAGGACGTCATGGACCCGGACCCGCCCAAGGTGGCGCCGGATACCGACCAGGAACGCGCCGCCCGGAGAATGGTGGACCGCCACGAATGCAGCCTCGCTGTGGTCGACGCCGACGGCCGGTTCCTGGGGCTGATCCCGCCGTACCGGATGCTGCGGGTTCTGCTCGAGGAGCACGAAGAGGACCTTGCGCGGCTGGGGGGCTATCTCGCCGGGACGGCACGCGCGCGCGGCGCCGCCGAGGAACCTGTCGCGCAACGGCTCTGGCATCGGCTGCCCTGGCTGCTGGTTGGGCTGCTCGGGGCGATGGCCGCGACCGCGATCGTCGGGGGCTTCGAGCATCAGCTCGAGTCCAACGTCCTGCTTGCCTTTTTTATCCCCGCCGTGGTCTACATGGCTGACGCGGTCGGCACCCAGACCGAGACGGTGCTGATCCGGGCGCTCGCGGCGGGAGTCACCGTTCGCTCGGTGCTACGCCGCGAACTGCTCACCGGCCTCGTCATGGGCATCGTGATCGGCGCAGCCTTCCTGGCATTCGCGCTAGTGGGCTGGGGTGACGCTGGAGGTCGCCGTGGCAGTCGCGCTTGCCATGTTCGCGAGCTGTTCGATCGCGACCCTGGTAGCGACGGCGCTGCCCGCCGCGTTTCAGCGCCTCGGCAAGGACCCGGCCTTCGGGTCCGGGCCGCTGGCCACAGTCTTCCAAGATCTGCTCTCGATCACCGTCTACCTGGCCATCGTGGTGGCGGTAGTGGTCTGAGGTGAGGGCGATGAGTGTCAGGGTCTCTTCATGCCCAGCCCGTGCGCCTGGCTTGGGTCGGGGAAGTTGGCCGGGTGGGCGCGAAGGTCGCGCAGCAGGTATCGAAACGCGACCGCACTCGCCCCCACCAGTCCCATCAGCACCGCTGCTTCCTCGGGGTTGAGGTTTCGGGCGAGCGCCACCCCTGCGACGAGGGCGGCCAAAGCCACCAGCATCAGGGCGATAACGCGGTGGAAGCGCCCGGCCTCCGAATGCGGCCAGGGGTCGAGCGGGAGCACGACTTCGCGGCCCCGATCGGAGTCGGTGCAGCGCTCCTTCAGAGGGCAACCGTTGCACACGTGCGCCTGCGCGCGGTAGCGCACGAGCCGCCGCTCATGGTCGAGCTCGTGGGGCCAGAGATGCTCGCCCTCCGGGCAGACCCAGACGTCCTGGTCGGCTCGGTAGTCGAATCCGGCGGTGCGGTAGCGCAGCGAGCGCCGGTGGGTGTGCGCCGACAGCCACTCGAGCAGGCCGGCGCACAGAAGCAGAGCGAGCGAGTAAGCACCCGCGAGCAGGGCCTCCGCGCTCATGTCACCCGCGCCGAAGCGGCCTCGTCGGAGCTGACTCCGGTCACGCCACCCGGATCGTTGATCTCGGTGAACAGGATGTCCTCCGGTTCCTCGAGCGTGACCCGCTTGACCGTGTGCCGAATTCCGACGTAGCAGATGTAGAGCACCGGCAGCGCTCCGCCCACTATGAACACGATGTCGCCGGGCAGGCGCAGCCACTCGAGCAGGGCGTTGGTGTCCTCGGTCAGAAAGTGCAGGTCGCGCGCCTCCCAGTAGCCCTCGTTGACCGACTTGTAGAGCTGCGCGATCCCCAGCGGGAGCAGCGTGGCGAAGCACATCCAGGCGAGCCCGATGTTTGTCGACCAAAACGAGATGCGCGCCCACTTCTCCGGCCATCGCTCGGCCGGGATCAGGTAACGCAGGCAGAACAGCGCCAGCCCGATCGCGAGCATGCCGTACACGCCCATCATCGCCGCGTGGGCGTGGTTGGCGGTCAGCGCGGTGCCGATCTCGTAGTAGGAGACGACCGGCAGGTTGACCAGGAAGCCGAAAACCCCCGCGCCGAGGAAGTTCCAGAAGCCCACGGACACGAGGAACATCACCGCCCAGCGGTGCGGGAAGGGCGCACGCGACTTGGACTGCTGGGCGGCTCCGAGCTGCAGGAACGACCACGCCTCGACCGTCAGGAAGGTGAGCGGAATGACCTCGGCGGCGCTGAAGAAGGCGCCCAGCGCCATGTGCTCGGCCGGCTCGCCGGAGAAGTAGAGGTGGTGCATCGTGCCGATCACGCCACCCAGCGAGTAGAGAATGATGTCCAGGAAGATCACGGTCAGCGCGACCTTCTCGCGCACAACCCCGAGCAGCACGAACATGTAAGCGACCATCACGGTCGTGAAAAGCTCGAGGAAGTCCTCCACCCAGAGGTGGACGACCCAGAAGCGCCAGAACTCGTTGACCGTGAAGTGCTGGCCGGTCTGTGCGATCAGCCCAACCGCGTAGAAGGCCGGGATGGCAAGCGCGGCCATGAAGAAGAGCCATGGCATGTTGCCCGCGTGCTCACCGCGCAGCCGCTTGCGCAGCACGCGCCACAGCATGAATACCCAGACGAACAGCCCGATCGAGAGCAGTATCTGCCACACGCGCGCGAGGTCGAGGTACTCGAAGCCCTGTAGGCCGAACCAGTTCGTGGCCGCGTCGCCCAGCAGTCCGTGCACGCCCAGGAACGAGCCGATCAGGGTGCCGAACACCACCACCGCGAGGGCCCCGAGCAGCACGAAGGCGAGCTTGCCCTGACCCCTGGGCTCGCGCCGGGCGATCATCGGCGCGAGGAAGATACCCGCCGCCACGAACGACGTCGCGACCCAGAAGATGGCGAGCTGCACGTGCCAGGTGCGCATCAGGTTGAAGGGCAGGAGCTCGGCCAGGTTGATCCCGAAGAAGCTGGCCAGCTCGGCCCGGTAGTGCTGCGAGGCGGCTCCCACCATCACCTGGAGCACGAACAGCGCCGCCATCACGAAGAAGAACCAGGCGCAGGCCCGCTGCGCGGGGGTGAGGGCGACGTCGCCGGGCTTGCGGAAGCTCAACGAGGCCTGCTCGCGTCCATGCCAGCCGAGGATGTTCCAGCGCCCAAAGGCGGCGAACAGCAGACCGATGCCGCCGAGCAGCGCGATCAGCGACAGCACCGACCAGACGATCACGTTGGCCGTGGGCTTGTTGTCCACTCGCGGCTCAGGCGGCCAGTTGTTGGTGTACGAGTAGTTGTGACCGGGCCGCTCGGCCGCTCCGGCCCAGGCCGTCCAGCCGAAGAAGGCAGTTAACGCGGCCAGGTCCTCGCGATCGGTGATCGCATCCGGCCGCAGCCCGTGCTTGGTGGTGGGCTCGGAGAAGAAGCGCGAGTAGTGCGCCACAAGCCGGCGGTGGGCCTCGGCCTGGGGCTCGGTGAGCTGGAGCACGCCCGTCCGCTTGTCGTAACGGTTGGTGCGGAAGTCCTCGATCGTGCGCCGAGCCGCGCGATCGGAGCGCTGGCCGCCGTAGCTGCGCTCAACGTGATCAGCGGCCCTGCGCAGATAGTCCGCGGTGTAGTCGGGGCCCAGGTAGGCGCCGTGGCCGAACACCGACCCGTACTCCATGAGGCCGTTGTTGAGGAAGACCTCCTGGCCGCGCTCGACCTCGCGCTCGGTGTAAATCAGCTCACCGGAGGGATCGACCACGCGCTCGGGAATCGGCGGCTTGGCCTGGTACGTGCGGTAGGCCAGCAACCCAAGTACGAAGAACCCGAACAGCACAACCAGGACAACGGCCTGCACCCACCCCTTCGACACGAGCAGATCCCTGCGTTGTCCGGCCAAACGAACCCTCCTGGGCACCTTCGAGCGGGCGCATTATCGGTGCGTGCGCAGGCGCCACCCGGCTGCGGCGCCGGCAATTACGTAGTTATCCGCAGCTGCGTAGTGGGGGAGGCGGGATGCTCCGTGCTGTGGCCCGTTAGTACGCTGGGGCATGGTGGCGGCGAGAGTCCTGATCGCGGGTGGTAACGCGGCGTTTCACGAGCTGCGCACGGCGAACGGCGAGGTGGAGGTGGTGGGCCGGGTGCGCTCGCTACGCGACGCCGAGCAGGCGATGCGGGCCCTGCGCCCCAGCGTGCTGGTGCTCGACGTCGACCTCACCCATCACGAGGGAATCTGCTCGCTGCCGGCGCTGCGGCGGGCCTCGCCGGAGACGGCGATTGTGTTGCCTCCCGCCGGGGATCGGGGGCCACGGCTTGTGCGCGCGGTGCGCATCGCGGCGCGCGACTCCGAACGGCGTCGCGAGAACGACGGCCTGACCGGGCGCGAGCGTCAGGTGGTCCGCCTGGTCGCCCTCGGTCACACCAATCAGGAGATCGCCGAGCGGCTCGTGCTGAGCGTTCGAACCGTCGAGACGCATCGCTCTCGGATCCAGCGCCGGCTAGGCCTGGGCTCGCGGGCCGAGATCGTGCGCTGGGCGCTCGAGCGGGGTTTACTCGAGCCCTAGAGGCTGCGAAGGAAGTCGGGTAGCTCCTCTGCCACGACCTTGTCGTCGGCCGGCCACGCGGCGTCGGTCGTCGCCTCTGACTCGACGACCCGGCCGCCCTCGAGACGCGCAGTCAGGTACAGCGGGGCGGCTCCGGTGTGCAAGATGCCACGAATGACGGGACGCAGCGGCTCGCGCTCCACTTCCACGCCCGCAAAGGCGGCGATCATCGCGGCCGCGACGTCGGCCTGGTGGGCGCCGAGGCCGCCGTGCTTGATCGGGAAGTCAGTCGCGTCGCCGGCGGCGAAGACGTGCTCGCCCAGACCGCGCACCCGACAGTGCTCGTCGATCGGCACGAAGCCTCCCTCGCCCGACGGCACGTTGCGAATCGGCCGCGGCTCGATGCGTGGCATGGCCACGATCCGCTCGACCTCGAGATCGGGCCCGGAGGGCCCAACGACGAGGCGCCGTGAGGCGGGCACGCTCGGCTCAGCGCCTGTGTAGACGGTCACCCGCGCCTTGTCGAGCAGGTCGGCGACTGCCTGGCTCACCTCGCCGCCGAGCGCAGCAAGCGGCGCCGGCTCGGGGGTCACCACTGCGACGCCGAGGCCTTCCTCGCCCATGCTGGTCGCCCGTTCGGCGGTCATCAGCGCCAGCTCATAGGCGGGCAGCGGCCAGGTCGGTCCCTCCGGCAAGACAAGCGCCACACTGCGCGTGTAGCCGCCCTCCACGTCCTGCACCAGCCCGTGAAAGGTCTCGTCTGCGTGGGCGTCGTCGAACACGGTGACATGCTCGAACGGCACGCCGAGCCGCCCGCCCACCGCCAGCAGCAGCGCGTCGTAGGCGAGCGTGCGACCCGCGCCGGTGTGCACCGCCTGGGCGCCGGGATCCAGCCAGTCGAGCGTGTCCTGAACCCACTCGGCCCCGGTTCGGCGAGCGATCACCCGTAAGGGGTAGCGTGTCATTCGTCGCCGGGCGAACGGTTCGTCGACGGCAAGCGGGCGGTAACGCAGCTCCTCGTCCGGAGCCAACAGAGTGACATCCACCGCTTGGCCGACCAGCCTCCGCAGGCGCAGCAGCCCCTCGACGGCGGCGATCCCACCCCCGGCGATCACGACCCTGAAGCGATCCACCAGCCGCAGGCTATCCACTGCGGGAAATCACGGAGCATCACGAGCGCCCCCCGGCGACGACGCGGTGTCTTCGGGCCATACTCTCGTTAACTGACGGAGGACCGTGCCGCTCCCGCACCAGGCGCCAATCCTCCGGGAGGTCAGATCGTCTCGGTCTAACACCCTCAAGGTTCGTTCGCTGTAGAGAGAAGGCCCGCATATGCGGGCCTTCTTCTTCGTCCTGGGCGTCGGTTCGGGGCGAACGCTCAGGTTCGCTGGGCCCTCTCATCCTCGCCAAACACCAATACGCCGTGTACGACGTAGACGCACAGGGCGAAGATGGCGAGCGACCACCACGGGTAGGCCCCGCCGATGGACAGCAACGCCCCTATCGCTCCGAGGCTTCCGGCGATGATGGCGATCACGCGGCCGAAGGTGTGGCCGGCCATCAGCGAGAAGCCTCCGGCGAGCTGGATCACCCCGAGGATGATCGTTACCCAGCCGAGGGTGTTCAGGTTGCTGAGTATGAATCTCGTGTCGTTGACGAAGATGTTCGCGTTGTCCAGGGCGCCGATGCCATAGATGATGTTGAGCGTGCCCACAATCAGCAGCAGCGTCGCTGCGAACACGACCCGGCCCGTACCTCGCATCACGTATCTCCTTGGGTTGATTCAGCCGCTGGTCTGCGACCGGATGCCCATCAAAACGCGGCCCAGCGGCGGGGTCATCACCCTGATGGCATGAAATCCACGCGTTGCTTGCTGCTCGCTAGGCCGTCTCCCGGATGCCCGCCTGGCGGAGAGCGGCCGCACGCTTGTCCTGAAGGCTCTCGCCGTCCGATGCCCGCTCGGCGTCTGGGACGAGTTCGTAGGTGAGGATGGCGATGCCGTCACCCACGGTCTGCGTGTCGACGAGGCGCACGGGTTTCTTGTCGCTGGTCTCTCCGAACAGCCGCGCGCCGGCCCCGAGCACGACCGGGTAGACCATCAGCCGCAGCTCGTCGACGAGGTCGTGCTCGAGCAGCGTGCGCGCGAGCTGGGGGCTGCCGAGGACGACGATTTCGCCGTTTAGCTCCCGCCTCAGCCTCGAGACCTCGTCGACCACGTCGCCCTCAAGCACCGTCGAGTTGTTCCAGTGCGGGATCCTCGAGGGTCGAGGACACCACGTACTTGGGCAGGGCGTTCAACTTGTCCGCCAGCTCGCCACCCCGGGATGGCCACGTCGCGGCGAAGAACTCGTAGCTCCGCCGGCCCAGCAGCAGGGCCTCGGTGCCCAGCGTCTTGTCGAGGGTGAACTTTTCGCCGTCCTCGCCGTGATCGGTCTCGAAGAACCAGCCGCCGAGCCTGAAGCCCTCGACACCGGCCGGGTCCTCGATGACTCCGTCGAGCGAGACGTTCTCGCTGATGACGATCCTTCCCATTTCGGTTCTCCTTTCGTTGGCGTCGTCAGTTCAGACACCGCCGGCGGCGATAACGGAACGTTCCACCAGCCGCCCCCCGCAGGCTTAGCCGGAGGGCGACCGCGCGGCGGTGATCGACTCGGTTCCCTCGTTCCAGCGCCAGGGCACTTCGTGACCCTTGAGTGCACGCCGCCGATCCAGCGGTCCACGCCGTTGAGCGCGACGTGGTCCTCCTGCCCGTCGAGCACCCGCCGGCCGGCGTCGGTCACGCGCAGGCGAGTGTGGCGGGCGACCGGGCCGGCGTCGGGCTCGGCGTCGAGGAGCGGGACCGGCGCCGCGACGAACCGGGTCATCTTGTCGAAGCACCACGTATCGCCGAGGAACGGGCGCGCCTCCCTGGCACCGGTGCGCACGAAGGCGGCGCCCGCGGTATGCGCACCCTCGGCGATCGCGGCGAGGATGCGCCGTTCGGTCAGGGACAACCCATCGCGCGTTGAGGGGTACTCGCGGCTGAGACGATCGAAGGCCTCTCCCAGGAATCGCAGCTCAGGCGAGGGCGTACGCGCGATCGAGCCCAGCAGCAGGGGATCCGGGGCGCGTAGCGCCGTCCAGGCTCGGGCGGCGTGCTCCATCGCGGAGCCGGTCATCGTCGTCGCGGCCGTTGCCGGCAGGCGGCTGAGCTGCTCGGACGAGAGCTCGCCCAGCCCCCCGAAGTGAGCGATGCCCCTGTGCTCCCCGATGCAGATGAGGGTGATCTGGCCGGCCGTCACACCCAGCTCCCGGAGCTTGGCCAGAATCTGGATCAGCTGCAGCTGGTCGTACAGGTCGGCCTCGAACCACAGCACGTAGGGCCCCCCGCGGTGGGCGGCGAGCGTGCGGTCGCGCTCAGCGAACTCCGAAGCCGTCCCGATGTCCGCGCCGCCCTCGCCGGCCAGGAACCGGGCGCGAACACCGCGCAGCTCGTGATCGGGCACGTCGGGCACCGGGCCCTCGTGCAGCACGTCGCGCCACGCGATGATCGTGTCCCCCACCCCGGCGCCGCGCAGGCCCGGCACGGTGCTATCCCCATTGGTCACGTGCAGCGCGTCCGTCAGGCGAGGGCTCGTGAGCCCCCGCGGGATGGGTGCTCACTAGGTGGGCGCGCGCGGCGGCATATGACTCCCCCGTCTTGTCCATTCGCGCGCGTACACGACGTTTGAAGTCGGCCTGTCTTGTCATGCTCGTCTCCTGCGACCCATACTCGAGATCCCCAGGCGATCGGCGAGGCGGGCGCGATCGACGTTCACGTCTCCGTCCGAGAGGTGAGCCCCCCTTTGCCTCCATCAACGAGCCCGGCCGGGGCGGACTGTCAGAGGTTCGGCGCGAACGGCCGCCGCGCGGGAGCCTATTACCTGGTGGCCCAGGCTGTGATCACCTGGTCGCAGGCGTCCCGCTGAGGACGCGGGGCAGGTCCTGGCGGCGCGTGACGCCGAGCTTGCGGTAGGCGTTCTGCAGATGGTTGTCGACGGTGCGCACGGAGATCACGAGCCGGTCGGCGATCTCGCGGCTGCTGGACCCGGTCGCGGCGAGCAGCGCGATCTCGCGTTCGCGGGGCGTCAGGTCGACGGCCTCCGGCGACGGCGAGCATCGTCGGCGGTCGCGCCCCTTCGCACTTCGTCAGCCAGAAGGCTGCGCGTGCGTCGGCCACGCGGGCGCTCGAGAGCCGGCCCGCTTCCCGGTGTGCGGCGGCCGCGGCGTCCGCCGCCTCGGCGGCCACGAGCAGCGCGTCCGCCGCGGCGAAACGTTCGGCGACCTCGTGTAGGCCGGCCCCGTCGCCGGCCACGAGCGCCGCGGCGTGCGCGGCCGCGATTGCGGCGAACGGCCCGTCGACCGTGCCGGCCAGCCGGGCCAGCTCCGGCGCGGCGCCGGCCGGGTCGCCCAGCCGGCAGCGCTCGTGCAGCGCGCGCACGGCGTAGGCGTGCTGCCCCCGCGCTTGTGCGAGGGCGCTCGCCTCGCTCGCGAGCTCGCGCGCACGCGTGAGCTCGCCGCTCGCCGCGGCGGTCCAAGCGCGCGCCAGCGCGAGCTCGACGGCAAAGCCCTTGTGCCCCAGCGGCGTGCGTTCCATCTCGGCCACCGCCTCGTGCGCCACTTCGGGCTCCCCCGCCTGTGCCGCCGCTTGGCCAACGCCCGCCAGAGCGAAGGCCAGCATCCCGACCCCGTCGCCGTCGCGCAGGAGGGCGGCGCTCTCTCGACAGAAGCGCAGCGCCGTCCGGACCCGGCCGCGCGCGAGCCAGATCAGGCCCAGGGAGTTCGCCTCGACCGCCGTGGCCGGCGCTGACCTGCGTGGGAGCAGGAGCGCATAGGTCTCCTCGGACAACGTCGTGGCCTCGACAAGGTGGCCCGCGAGCCGCAGCGCCATCGGCCGCATACCGAGCAGCACGACCTCGGCGTGTGGCAGCTCGTCGCGGCGCCGGCGGGCGGCCGGCAGCGACGTCTCCGCCAGCGCCCGCGCCTCCTCGGTCCGGCCGGTGGAGAACAGGGCCTCTACCGCGCCGAGGGCGACGGTCGTTCGCGCCCGCTCATGGACCGAGTCGTCGTGAAGCAGCGGTTGCGCGGCCGCCAGCGCCGCCTGCGGGCGGCCCCGAGCGGCCATCAGACGCACCCGCTGGGCGGCCAGCTCGTGGCGCAGCGCGTCGTCACTCACGAGCTGCTCGGCTTCCCGAAGGACGCCGTCCGCCTCCTCGGCACGGTCCAGGGCCCAAAACAGGTTGCGCGCGGACGCCATCGCCACCGCCGCGCGCTCGTGGTCGTCCGCGGCCTGCGCCGCCAGGTCGGCGAGCAGCCGCTGCCCCTCGGACGCTCGTCCGGCGCCGGCGAGCGCCCGCCCGAGCGCCAGCCGTGCGCGGAAGCCCGCGCCGGCCTGCACCGCGGCCCGCGCGAGACGCTCGGCCAGCACCACGTCGGGCGCGGCCAGCGCTTGGTCGGCCGCACGGGCGAACAGCTCGGCGTCGCCGGTCACTCCGGCTTCCAGTCGCCAGACGGCGATCCGCAGCAGGTCGCCGCTCCGCCGCCCGCCATACGCCTCCACCGCTTCCGCGAGCCGTGTGTAGATCGCCTCGACGCGCGTTGCCGTCAGCTGCGCGCGCAGGGCCTCGCCGTACAGCGGATGGGCGAAGTCGACGAACCGTCGCCGTTCCTCGGTGCGGCGTTCGACGAGCTCGCTGCGCTCGAGCGCCTCGAGAGCGGCCAGCTCGACGGGCTCCAGCAGCCCGACCTCCAGTGGAGCGCCGAGCGCCACGAGCTCCAACACGCGGCGTCCGCCCGGGTCCGCGCCCTCGATGCGCACGTCCACGAGCTCCACCAGGCGCGTGCCCGCCTTGATCTCGCCGCGCCAACGCCACACCCCGGCGTCCTGGGCCAGCAGGCCGCGGTCGACGCCGTGGCGCACCAGCTCGCGCAGGAACAGGGCGTTGCCTCGGGTCAGCTCCCACAGCGCGTTGACGCTGACGCCGTGGATCGGCCCGCCCAACGCGGCTTCGAGGAGAGCCTCGACCTGGCTGCGCGAGAGCTCGACCAGCTCCAGGAGCACGCACAGCTCGTCCTTCCACAAAGCTCGCAGCGCATCCGGACCGGGCTCGTCACGCCGCAGGCTGACCACCGCGAAGGCCTCTCCGGCGGCCACGAGCTGGTGCACCAGCGCCGCCGAGGCGTCGTCGAGGAGCTGACCGTCGTCCACGCACAGCACGAGCCGGCCGCCCCGCGGCGCGCTCGGCCAGCGCGTGGCGCGCGCGGGCCAGCAGCTCGACGCCCTCCGGGAGATCTCCGGCCGGCAGCAGCGGCGCGAAGGCTCCCAGGGGGATTGACGCGGCGGAGCGCGTGGCGCGCACCCACGCCACCGTGCAGCCCTGCGCGCTCGCGAGCTCCGCGGCCTCGGCCGCGAGCCGTGTCTTGCCAACCCCGGCCGGGCCGGCGATCACGACGCCGCCTGCCGAACCACCGGAAAGCGTTGCGATGACGAGCTCGAGCTCGGCGTCGCGCCCGGTGAGCGGCCACGGCATGTGAGCAGTCTGACCGACCGCGCAGTTGAGTAGCCGTTGCTCATGCGGGCGAGGGCAGCGGCCCCCACCATGGCGCCCATGTACTCCCCTGACCCCCACGAAGTGCCTGTGCTGGTGGTTGGTGCCGGTCCGGCCGGGTTGGCTGCCGCGATCGAGCTAACCCGGCACGAGATCCCGACCCTGCTCGTCGAGCGCCGGACGACACTCTCCTCCCACCCGCGCGCGACGGTGCTCAGCCTGCGCTCGATGGAGCTCATGCGTGGGTGGGGGCTGGAGGCCGATGTGCGAGCGCACAGCGCCGATGTCGACTCGCGGATGCTCGAGTCCGAGACGCTCGCCAACGCCGCCGCCGGCACGGCGCTCACGGTCGGCTACCCGAGCAAGGAGGAGAGCCGCATGGTCAGCCCGACGGCACCGGCCTGTGTGGCACAGGACGACGTTGAGTCGCTGCTGCTGGAGCACCTGCGCGCTTCACCGCAGGCCCGCGTCGAGCTCGGAACCGAGCTGGCCGGCGTTGTCGCTGGGCCTGACGGCGCCCGTGTGGGCCTGCGCGACGTGCACACCGGTGCGCTGCGCACGGTGCACGCCCGCTACCTGGTGGCGGGCGACGGCGCACGGAGCGCGGTGCGCAGCGCGCTCGGCATCCCGATGATCGGTCCAGAGAACCTCATGGAGGGCTACACCACGCTGCTCCGGGCGCCGTTGTGGGACGTGGTCGGCGAGCACCGGCACCTCATCTACTCCGTGACTCACGAGGCGGCGCCCGGGGTATTCGTGCCCACCGGCGCGTCGGACCGCTGGCTGTTCGGGTCGCCGGGCACCGACGGCGACCCACCGCACAAGCGGCAGGTCAAGGAGCTCGTGCGGCTCGGTGCGGGCGTGCCCGACCTGCCGGTGCGAGTGGAGCGGTCGAGGTACTTCTCGGCCGCGGCGCAGCTCGCGGAGCGCTGGCGCAGCGATTGCGTCTTCCTGGCCGGTGACGCCGCGCACCGAGTCACGCCGCGCGGCGGAACCGGCCTCAACATCGCCCTGCACGACGGCTACGACCTGGGCTGGAAGCTCGGATGGGTGCTTCGCGGCTGGGGCGCGCCGGCACTGCTGGACTCCTACGAGGCCGAGCGTCGCCCCGTCGCCGAGTACACCACCGCGCGATCGGCCGACCCCAGCGGCTCGATCCGCCCCGTGGAACAGGAGGTGCGCGCGGATCTCGGTGGCCGGGTCGCTCACGTCTGGACCGGCGAGCGCTCGACGCTCGACCTGCTCGGACCCGGGCTGACCCTGTTTGCCGCTCGCGACGAGCCGGCGTGGGAGTCGGCGGCAGCGACGCTCGCGGAGCGCGTACCGGTGCGTGTGCGGCTCCTCGATCCGATGGTCGCCCGCGCGATCGGCGCCACCGGGCGCTCCGCACTCCTCGTCAGATCCGACGGCACGCCGGTGGGTGTGCTGCCGGCGGGCGCCGACCCCGTGCCGTCGCTGCGGGCCGCCGTGGCCGCCGTTGGCGGTTACGCCACGAGTCTCACTCTGTCTCGCCCCAGGACGCCGCTGGCCGCTTCTGCCTGACTTCGGTGTGCTGCGCGCACGCCTTGCGCTGCGCGAGCCGCCGCGCGTCGGGCCACCGTCCTGCCTAGGGGGTCCAGGAGACGGTCAGGGCAGGACGGTAGAGCGAAACCGCGTTACAGCAGCGTGACAAAGCCGACAACACGGCCGCGTCCACCCCTGGTTTGCTGCCGTAAGAAAACGCAGGCTCGGCAGCACCGCAACTCGCGCAGCGCCGGGCGGGCCCACCAAACGACCAATCACCTCGGCCCTCTAACTGGCACCTGGTTACGAGGTCGGCGATACCCCCAGCGCCCGTAACGCCTCCGCGGGCTCACGGAAGGGCTCGTTGCGCAGAAGCCTTCCGTTCCGAAGGGTCCAGATGTGGGCGGTGTGCTCGTGGAGCGAGGCGCCGCTCCCCTGCCCACGCGCATGCATGGTCATCACGATTGCCACCCTGCCGTCGCCACCCTCGACGATGCGATCCACCTCGACGCTCCAGTGCGCCCACGCGGACTCGACATCGTCCAAGTACTGCCGGATGCCCTCGTGCCCCGCGTAGGCACGCCCGCTTATCCCGAGCACCGAGCTGAACTCGATCTCCGGGTCACAGACCTCGACGGCCGCATCGGGACTCCCGTTCGTCACGGCCTCGGCAAAGAGACGAGCGGCCTTTTCGTTCACTGTCTCCATCGGGGGCAGTATCCCGGTGGTTCGCGCGTTCTTCACATTCTTCGCCTGCGCTTACACAGCTCAGCCAGACTTGAGGCACGGTGAAGGCGGCCTTCCACAAGAGCTTGACGGCGACCGTGCTGATCGCAGCGGTCAGCGGCGTCTCTGCCGGGCCCCTCACCGGTCCCGCGGCAGCGGACAGCGTGCTCGACGAGCGTCGCGGGACGGACAGCAACCCCATCGCGGACGCGCGCGCGGAGGCGGTCCTGCGCCGCGCCGATGTTGCCTCTGCGGCAGCGGTACTTCTCCAAGACGAAGTCGCGCAGACGTCGGGTGACGAGTCGGCTGCGGTCATCGCCGCCGGCGATCCGGTGGCGCGGGCGCCCGTGACCCTGCGCGCACGCGGGCCGCCGCACGATTGACAGGAGCTCAAGAGTGCCCCAAGAAAACGCGGGGCGCCCGGGCCCGGGCGCCCCGCTTCATGTTCCGCGCCATCGCTGGACGTCTCACGAATTAGTGCATAGGCTCGCGGCCATGACCCGATTGAGAAGGACTCTCGTGGGGCTGGCGGTCGCGGCTGCGACCATCCTCGCCCTTGCCCCGTCAGCCTCCGCTGCCGAAGCCAACTGCCCCGGCACGTTCGACGTGCTCCACAACGACCGGATAGGCAGCATGCAGCTGCCGAAGGGCCCGTACGTGGTCACCGTGCTCAACACGGCCACTATGGGCTGCACCGAGGCCTCTCGCCTGTTCAGCGAGTTCCTCGAGGACTACGACGGCCGGCTGCCGCGTCCGTGGGTGGCCACCAACTCCACGCGAACCTTCCGGGCCGGAAGTGGGAGCAGCGTCGGCTTCCGCGTGACTCCGGACTCGAATCCAAACCCGCCGACACCGCCCGCTCCGCCCTCGCCGCGGATCTGCCCGGGCTATTTCTCCGTGCTGCACAACGACCGGATCGGGAGCTTCAGAATCGCGAAGGGCAAGTATCGGATCACGCTGCTCTCCTACCGGGGAGTCAGCTGCCAGAGGGCGGTCAGTCTCTTCCAGCGGTTCCTGCAGGACTACGACGGCGTGCTTCCGAGCCCCTGGATCCTCGATCCGGGCACGGGCACGTTCTCGCGGGGACACCGGCACGTCGGCTTCCGCATCAAGCCGTACGTCAGCGAAGGGCCAGGGCAGCAGGCCGGCAGCCAGGGTCGACACCCGAGCGGCGGCCAATCGAAGTGCCCGGCCACCTTCCGGGTCCTGAACAACGACAGCATCGGGTCGCTGCGCCTGAGAAAGGGCAACTACAACGTCTGGGTCCGGGGCCTGAGCTGCCCACGATCGACGCAGCTGTTCGCCCAGTTCCTCCAGGATGTGAGCGGCACGCTGCCCAGGCCATGGGTCCTCAACGCCCAAACGGCGACGTTCAGGCGCGGCGGGAGCGGCAACGTCCTCTTCCGCGTGAAGCCCGTTCGCCCCTGATGGCATAGCGCGATAGGGGGCGCCGACCTCATGTCCACAGCGGTCGGCGTCCCCTTCGCGCAGGTCGACGTGTTCGCCGCCGAGCCGTTCGGCGGCAATCCGGTGGCGGTCGTGCTCGATGCCGCCGGACTCGACACCCACGCGATGCAGCGCGTGGCGCACTGGACGAACCTGTCGGAGACCACGTTCGTGGGGCCGCCGACCAAGCCGGGCGCGAGTTACAGCGTGCGGATCTTCACTCCCACGCTGGAGCTGCCGTTTGCCGGTCATCCCACGCTGGGGACCGCGCACGCGTGGCTCGAGCACATGGGCCACCCCGATCACGACGAGGTGGTACAGGAATGCGGAGCGGGGCTCGTCCGCGTCCGACGCACCGCCGACGGCCTCGCCTTCGAGGCGCCGCCGCTGGTGCGCGAGGGACCGGCGGAGCCTGCGCTGGTCGACCGGCTGGCGGGGATCTTGGGCATCGGCCGTGACGCGATCCGCGACGCCGCCTGGGTCGACAACGGCCCGGGCTGGGTTGGCGTCCTGCTGGCCGACGCCGAAGCCGTGCTGGCGGTCGAGCCGGGCTGGGTCGAGGGTCTCGATATCGGGATCGTCGGGGCGCACCCGCCCGGCGGGCCCGGAGACGCGGCGTGGGAGGTGCGCGCGTTCTTCGCCAAGGATGGCGCGACGGTGGAGGACCCCGTCACCGGCAGCCTCAACGCGTCGCTGGCGCGATGGCTCACTCGGGAGGGTCGCGCCACGCTTCCGTACGTGGCTCGCCAGGGCACCGCGCTTGGACGCGCCGGCCGCGTGGTCCTGTCGGGCGGCGAGCGCGAGGAGATCTGGGTAGCGGGCGCGACGACGACTCGGGTACGCGGAACCGTGACGCTCTAGTCGGTGCGCGTGGCTCGTACCGCGGTGCCGTAGGCGCAGATCTCCGTCCAGGTGCTCCCGAGCTCCGAGGTGTCGAAACGGAATGCGACAACCGCATTGGCCCCCTTGCCCTCCGCCTCCTCGACGAGACGCTGGGTCGCATGCTCGCGACCCTCGGCGAGCATCTTGGTCATCCCCTTGAGCTCTCCGCCGACGAGCGACTTGACCGACGCACCGATCTGCGAGCCGACGTTGCGCGAGCGAACGGTCAGGCCGAAGACCTCCCCGAGCACCTCTTCGATCCGGTAGCCCGGAAGGTCATTCATCGTGCTGATGATCACCCGGGGAAGAACACCAGGCCGATCGGACCGAAAACGCTGACTCAACCAGGGAGCCCGAACAGCCTGCGCCACCAAGGGAGGTGCCGGCGGAAGCGCCGGTACTCGGCGATGGTCATCCCAACCGGAATGTCCGGGTGACCCACGTAGCTCGTAGCGACGGCCGTCATCCGCTCATCCCTGCTGCGGGCCGGAGAGCTGAGCGCGGAGCGTCGCGATCTCGGTGACCGCCGCGCCGACGTAAGCCTGGGTCGTGCTCGCGATCTCTTGGTCGAGGTCGGCGGAATAGGCGAGGTTGCCGCCCAACCCGGCGATCGAGGCGAGAGCGCGCTCGGTGTGCAGCTCCTGGAGTTGGCGGCGGATCTCGGTAGCGGTCATGTGAGCATCATGCGTTCGCGCCGGCCACCGGTGAACCGGGGATACCCCCAGTCGACCCCCGGGGCTCCCCGGGGGTCCCCTTGCCTTCAACTGCCATGCGGCGACGGGAGGTAGGCTCGCCACGAGCGTGCGAGTCGGAAGCTTTCCCCAAGCCGCCATCCCGCCGGCCCTGGCGGCGGATCGCCGTGGGTTCACGGCGGCCGCGCGAGAGTCGGGTGTGGACCACCTGGGTGTGGGCGACCACGTGAGCTTCTTCGTGGGAGCCGGCAGAGACGGTCTGGTCGACGCCTCCGCGCTGTTGGCTGTGCAGGACGACCTGCCCGTGTACGTGGCCGCCTACCTCCTGCCGCTGCGCCACCCGGTGATCGTCGCCCGCCAGCTGGCGACGATCGCAGAGCTCGCGCCGGGCCGGCTCACACTCGGCGTCGGCATCGGCGGCGAGGACCGCCACGAGGTGGAGATCTGCGGCGTCGACCCGCGCACGCGCGGTCGCAGGATGGACGAGTGCCTGACTTTGCTGCGGGCGCTGTTGCGCGGCGAGCCCGCCACGCTCGTGGGCGAGTTCTTTGACGTGCGCGAGGCGCTGATCCTTCCCGCTCCCGACCCGCCGATCGCAATCTCGGTCGCGGGCCGTTCTGGCGCGGCGGTGCGCCGGGCCGCCCTGCTCGGCGACGGCTGGCTGGGCATCTGGGTCTCCCCGCGACGCTTCGCTGCCGTTCGGGCGGAGATCGACGAGCTGGCCACGCAGGCCGGCCGCAGCCCGGCCGGCTTCGAGCATGCGTTGAACGTCTGGTGCGGCTTCGGCTCCAGCGTGGAGCAGGCCCGCCCGGCGCTCGCGACCTCGATGGAGGCGTTCTACGTCACTCCGTTCACGGCGTTCGAGAAGTACTCGCCCTGCGGCCGGCCCGAGGACGTGGCCGCCTTCCTGGCGCCGTACGCGGCCGCCGGCTGCGGCGCTTTCAACCTCATCCCCTGCGCGGGTGACCCTGACGAGGCGATCGAGGGAGCCGGCGAGGTGCGGCGCCTCCTCTCTGGCGCGTGAGCCTCAGATCGCCACCGCGAGGTTGACGGCGATGGCGAGCACCGCGAGACGGCCTCCGATGGCCAGGCCGCGACGGATGCGCGGGGTGACCCAGCGCCCGGCGTGGCCGGCCACGAGCGTCAGGGCCAGGTGCCAGATCGCTGAGGCCACTCCCACGCCGGCGGCGAACGCCGCGGCCGCGGCGAGCCCGGCGAGTGAAAGCGAGGCGGCCACCGCCGCGAACGAAGCGATCGTCAGCGGGTTGGCGATCGTGATCGCCAGGAAGCGTGCGTAATGGGCACGGGCCGTGGGGCGCCGGTGCGGCGTGCTGTCGGCGGAGGCCTCATCTCGGCCCGGTCTCAGGGCCATCAGCCCGTGGATGGCGATCGCCGCCAGCACAGCGGCGGCGACTAGACGGATCTCGGCCTCGTGGCCGGCGAGCACGGCGCCCGCCGCGCCCCCCACGGCCACCGCCACCACGGCGAATGCGAGGTCCGCGGTCGCCACGCCCATTCCCGCCGCCATCGCGCGCCGCGGTCCTTCGACGACGGCTGCCTCGATCAGCAGTACGCTCACAGCGCCCACCTGCATGGCGATCGCCAAGCCGGCGACGAGGCCGGCTACCAATGCGGCGGTAGAATCCATGACCGCGTGGGTATCGCCACGGCTGCGTAATCGCAAGCGCAACCGGCCAAAAACTGCGAGAATCGCTGCCATCGACGCGATCGACAGTGAGATTCTCAGGCTACTGCGTGCCGACGGGCGGATCTCGTGGCGCGATCTGGGTGCCGCGGTCGGCCTCAGCGCAAACGCCGCGTCCGACCGCGTGCGCCGGTTACGGCGGGCCGGAGTCGTCACCGGTTTCGCGGCGCTCATCGACCCCGCGGCCGGTGGTCGCCAGCTCGAAGCGCTCGTGGGCGTGACCCTCGCCCCGGGGACCGAATCCGACGACTTCGCCACCGCCGCCGCGAGGCTCGACTCGGTTACCGAGGTTCTGCACCTGACTGGCGCGCCCGACTATCAGCTGAGGGTGGCCTGCCGGGATACGGCCGAGCTCGACGCGCTGCTGCGGGCGCTGCGCGTCCGCTTCGGCGCCGCCGACACCGAGACCACGATCATCCTGCGCGCCGGGCCTCCGCGACTACCCGGCCGCGAGGATCTCGGGCTGACCGAAGGCGGCATGTAGCCCCGCACCGAACGTGGTGATCTCGCGGATCAGCCCGTCCTCCACACGGAGCACGTCGATCTTGAACGCGCGGTAGAGGCTGTCGCCGGGGCGCCGGACGTAGCTGATTGCGGCCGGCTGGCGGTTCGCCCACGCGGCCACGAGGCGCCAGTCGGCGTACTCATCGTCCTCGAAGGCCCGCTCCATCAGCGGCACAATCGCCGCGCGACCCTCGTAGAGGTAGGGGTGCGGCGGCATCGTGACCCTGATGTCGTCGCGCAGGAGCGCGAGCGAGCTCTCGATATCGCCGCTCTCGTGTGTGTCTATGAAGGCCTGAAGCAGCGTCCGCTCGTCCTCCGACGGGGTGCTCGCGGCCTGGGTCAGGCGCTCTGTCGAGTGCTGCTGCACCGTGGCCCGGGCGCGCTGCAGCGCGCTGTTGGCCGCGGGAACGCTCAGCTCGAGCGCCTCGGCCGTCTCGGCGGCGGACCACTCGAGCACGTCGCGCAGGAGCAGCACGGCGCGCTGGCGGGCCGGCAGCAGCTGGATCACGGCCAGGTAGGCGAGCTCGATCGTCTCGCGCGCGACCACGACGGCGTCCGGGCCCTCCGCCGGATCGGCCAGCTCGTCGAGCAGCCGGTCCGGATAGGGCTGCAGCCAGGGCACCTCGGCGAACGAGTGGTAGGAGGTCACCCGCCGGCCCTTGCTCTTGATCGCGTCCAGGCAGACGTTCGTCGCGATCCGGTAGAGCCAGGCCCGCAGCCCGGCGCCGGCGCTCTCGTCGAACCGGTGGCGAAAGCGCCAGACCCGGAGCAGCGTCTCCTGGACGGCGTCCTCGGCCTCCTCGAAGGACCCGAGCATCCGGTAGCAGTGCACGTGCAGCTCGCGCCGGTGGCGCGCCGCCTGCTCCGTGAGGTCGGTTGCAGTCACGCCGGCCACTGGCTAGAGGCCGCTGACGCCGCTGCTGACGTTGACGATCGACGCCGTTATTCCGCTGCCGCGATCAGAGGCCACGAACGCCGCGGTGTCCGCCAGTTGCTCCACGGTCGGGCCGCGGCCGAGCATGGACAGGGGCGCCATCAGATCGGGGTAGAACACCCCGGCCGTCCACAGCACGGCCACGCGCACACCGCGCGAGCCGACCTCGCCCGCCAGGTAGTGCATGAACGACTCCGTGGCCGCGTCCGCCGGGCCCGTACCGCCCATCTGAAAGTCCGGCGAGGGCTTGAGCACCGGGCCCGACCCGCTGGTGATCATCAGGATCACTCCCGAGCCCTGCTCCACCATGTGCCGAGCGGCAGTCCGCGACGTGATGAAGTTCGAGCGAGCACCGGCCGAAACGGGCCGCATGAAATCGTCGACATCCATGTCCAGCAGCGGGGTGCCCTGGACGTCGCCGCGCGAGACGAGGTTGAAGCACACGTCCACTCGGCCCACCTGATCGACGACATCCTGGACGTGGGCGCCGACCGCCGCGTCGTCCAGGGCGTCGACCACGGCCACGTGCGCGGTGCCTCCCTCGCTCGCGATCTCCGCGGCCACCTCGTCGAGGGTCTCTCGGGTACGGCCGGCGAGGAAGACGGTGGCGCCCTCGCGGGCGAAGGTCCGAGCGACGTGGGGGCCGATCCTGCCGCCGGCGCCGTAGATGATCGCGTTCTTGTCTGTGAGGAGTGTGCTCATGGCCGGTATAACGACATGATCGTGGAGAAGTCATCGGTCCACCGATGAGCAACGTCGAGGTCGTGCGGCAGAGTCTCGAGGCACTGGCGCGCGGCGACTTCGAAGCCTCCTTCGCCGCGCACGATGCCGGCACCGAGTGGCGCACGGCGGCCGACGAGCCGGACGCTGAGACCTACGAGGGCATCGACGGGCTCCGGCGTCTCGTGGCCACTGTGGCCGAGCCCTGGGAGGATCGCTTCGAGCGGTCCGTCGAGCATGAGGACTTCATCGAGTGCGGACCCTGGGTGGTCGTGCCCTGGCGCGCCCGCCTGCACGGGCGGGGGAGCGGTCTCGAGATCGAGGTGGTCGAGACCTACGCCGTTCTGGTGCGAGCGGGGAAGATCGTTCGCGTGGAGGAGTACCGGACGACCGAGGAGGCGCTCGAAGCCGTCCGCGGTCGCTAGGTGGGCGGCACGAGCTCGTCGAGCGTGTCCGCCAGGCCGGTGAGGTCGCTCAGCTCTCGGGTGGGTGGCGGCTCTCGCTGCTCGCCGCGGCGGTTGATCCAAACCGACGGTATGCCGAGCTGATCCGCCGGCGCGATGTCGTGGAAGTGGCTCTGGGCCACGTGCACATGGCGATCGCGGTCGGCGCCGGTGGCCTCGTAGAAGGCATGCCAATGGCCATGCGCCGGCTTGTAGGAGCCGACCTCCGAGGCCACGATCGCGCGGTCGAAGGGCACGCCGATCTCGCGCAGCGAGGCGTCGATCAGGTCGCGGTCGGTGTTGGAGAGCACAACGAGCGTCCAGCCACGCTCGCGGGCCTCGGTCAGGGCGTCCCCGACCTCGGGAAATACCGGCCAGTCCGGTAGCGAGCGGCCCAGCGCGTCGCGCTCCTCCGCGGGCAGCTCGACCTCCGCCCGCGACGCCAGCTCGGCGAGGGCAAGCGCCATCACCTCGCGGTACCGGGCGGTCGGCTGCTCGCGCTGGATTCGGCGCTCGGTGTCGTGGTAGAGCTCGAGCCGGCCGTCCACGTCTTCGTCGCCGAGGAGCCGAGCGAGCTCGGCGCCGATGCCGGCGTTCCAGTCCACGAGCGTGCCGTAGCAGTCGAACGTGGCCCAGCGCTGTGAGGGCGAGCTCACCGGCGCAGCATAGTCCCGCTCCCGTCAGCCCGAGCGCAGCAGCGGCTGGGTGAGGCAGGTGGGGCCGCCGTCGCCCTTGAGCGACAGCTCGGAGCCGTCGTAGACGTGTACCTCGATGCCGCGACGCTCCAGCGCGCGCCGCACATCGGGCACTCCGTCGACCATCACCACCACCCCGGGCCTGACGGCGAAGATGTTGCATCCCATCGCCGCGTACGCGTCGTGATCGATTGCGATCCAGTCGGTCCCGCGGTCGCGCAGGTCCTGCAGCAGGCGGACCGGGGCGAGCGGCTCGTAGATCACGCACAGGCTGTCGGCCACACCGGAGATGAACGACTGAAGGTGCAGCACCGAACCCGGCCCCTGGTCGTGGGGCATGTCGTAGGCCTGGACCTCCACGCCCTCCGGTTGCAAGAGCTCGGCCAGCGCGGCCGCTCCGGCCCGGTTGGTGCGGTAGCCCAGCCCGATCGCCGCCGTCGAGTCGTCGATCCAGAACCGGTCGCCGCCGTCGGCGTAGGCCGGCGCTTCGAGCGTGCCGAGCAGAGGGATGCCCAGCCGCTCGAGCTCCTGTGCGGCGGCCGCGGGCTCCCGTTCGCGCGCGGGCTTGGCCATCCGCAGCGCGATGCCGCCGCGGCCGGTCATGACCATCGAGTCGTGCATGTACACGGCGTCGACCTGCCCGTCCAGCGCTTCGGCGATCTCGACCTCCACTCCAAGCCCGGCCAGCAGCTCGCAGAACGCCTCGTGCTGAGCGGCGAGCAGGCTGGGGTCCGGTGTTCGCCAGGCGGCGCCGGCCCAGTCGCCGGCGGTGGCGGGCCGGCGGACCAGCACGCGCCGCAGCGGCGCGATCATCGAGGTGACGCCGTATCGAGTCAGTCGCGCGCCCTGCGCCCGGCAAACGCGCTCAGCGCGGCCCGGGCGTCCGGTTCGTCGAACAGGCGCACGCAGTGGTCGGTCTCCCGCTCCATCGCGGCCGGCAGCAGCACGCCGAAGCGCTCGTTGAGCATCGCCTTGGTCGCCGCGACGGCGTCGCGTGACGTGCGCGAGAAGACCCGGTCCAGTGCTCGATGCGCGCGTCGAGCTCGTTCCGGCGCCACCATCTCCGTGGCGAATCCGTGATCGCGCGCCCAGGCGGCGTCGCGCTCTTCGCCGCCGAGCAACAGCGCTCGGGCGGCGCTTTCGCCCAGCAGCTCCGGCAGCAGCAGCGTGCCGGCGTTGCTCGCCACCAGACCGATCCCGACCTCGGGGGTGAGCAACCGCACGCGGTCGGTGCACAGCCGCAGGTCGCAGCTCGCGGCGAACTCCAGCGCCCCGCCCACGCACACGCCGTCGATCGCCGCGATCGCGGGAATCGGCGCAGCCAGCACCACCCGGGTCATGCGTTGGAAGCCCTCGATGGTGGCCGCCCAGGCGTCGCTGTCGGCCTCTGTGGCGGCGTGGAGGTCATCGCCGGCCGAGAAGTGCTCGCCCGCGCCGCGCAGGACCACGCAGCGCACCTCCGGATCGGCGCCCGCGGCCTCGATCGCATCGGCGATCGCGGTCATGGTCTCGAGATCCCAGGCGTTTCGGCGCGCCTGGCGGTCCCAGAGTGACCACCCGGGCGGGCCCCCGCTGCTCGGTCGTGACGGTCATTCGGCGCTCGCTCTCCTCAGGCTCTCCACCGCCGGCGGCAGGCTGTCCCCGCGGGCGGTCCGGTGGACGATACGGGTCTTGTGCTCGGCCACGGGCAGGGAGCCGGGCTCGAGCCTGGTCACGGCGAAGCGCGCATTCAGCGCAGCGTGCAGCCGCTCGCTCACGCCCGCGAGGTCGACCTGTGGGTCGGCTTCCACGTACACCTGCAGGGGTGGGCTCACGGGATCGCCGACGGCGACAACGCAGTGGCGGCCCAGCCTGGAGTCCTCGGAGAGGATCGCGCCGATGGCCTGCGGATAGACGTTCACGGCCTGCACACGAAGCATGTCGTCGCGCCGGCCGTCGATGCGAATCCGGGGCGAGCTGCGCCCGCACGCGCACGGCGTGGTCCACACCCGCCCGAGGTCGCCCGAGCGGTAGCGCAGCAGCGGCGAGGCCTCGCGGCCCAGGTGCGTCCACACCAGCTCGCCGCTGGCGCCGTCCTCGAGCTCGACCGGCGAGCCGCTGTCCGGCTCCACCAGCTCGAGCACGGCGTGATCGTCCACCGTCAGGTGCAGGCCCTCGCGCCTGCGTCGCAGGCGCCGGCCATCGTCGACCACACGTCGCTCATGCCGAACGTGTCGGCCACAGTCGCTCCCCAGGCCTCCTCGATCTCGGCCCGCACCGCCGCCAGGCCCGCGCCCGGTTCTCCGGCGGTGACGACGTGGCGCACGCCCAGCGCGCGCGGATCGATGCCGGTCTCGCGAGCGCGTCCGGCGAGGTAGGCGGGGAAGGAGAGCGTGCCGAAGATCGCGGTGATGCCCAGGCGCGGGATCAGGTCGAGCAGGCGCTGCGACTGACCGGTGCCCACGGGCACCACGGTGGCGCCACTTCGCTCCAGCGCCATGTGGTCGGCGATGCCTCCCGCGTAGAGCGCGTAGTTGAGGCAGTGGGCGACCACGTCGTTCGGGCGCAGGCCCGCGATGCGAAAGGCCTCACCGCCCACCGCGCTGTTGGCCTCATGGTCGCGCCGCGTGAAGCCGACCGCCACGGGATCGCCGGTGGTGCCCGAGGTCACGTGCATGCGCACGAGCCGCTCGGGGGCCGCGCACAGGTGGGCGCCGAAGGGAGGCTCCCGGCGCTGGCCCTCGCGCAGCTCCTCCTTTGTGGTGAACGGCAGGCGGCGCAGGTCGGCCGGCGTTTGCACGTGCTCGCGCACGCCCTTCAGCCGCTCGGCGTAGAAGCTGCTGGAGGCCTCGAGGTAGGCGAGCTGGTCGCGCAGCGCACTCACGCGCGCGAAGGCAGGTCACCCGCGGCGGCGAGCTCCAGTGTGCCCTGCACCGTGCGGCCGTAGGCCTCGATGGCCACACGCAGGTCGTCCTCCGGGGTGTCCTCCTCCTTGGTGTGCGAAACCGGCGGCGAGGAGGAGGAGAAGATCATGACCGTGGGGAGCAGGCGCGCCATCTCGGCGGCGTCGTGCAGCGGCCCGCTCGGGATCGCCGTGTCCTTGCCCCCCGCCGCTGTCACAGCCTCGCGGGCCAGCTCGATCAGCCGGTCGTCGAAGGGGATGGGAGGGATCGACCAGACGTGTCGCAGCTCGACCTCGCAGCCCTGGTCCGCGGCGGCCCGCTCGCAGGCCTCTCGCGCCTCGGCCAGCATTGCCGCGAGCTCGCCGGGATCGAGGTGGCGCTGGTCGAGCAGCATCTCGGTGCGCCCGGCGATCGCCGTGACCACTCCGGGTTCGCTCGTGGCGCCGCCCACCGTGCAGACGCCGTCGTGGCGAAAGCCGACCTCCCGGATCTCGAGCGCGGCCTGGGCGGTGGCGGCGAAGCTGTCGCGGCGCAGGCCCATCGGGGTGGCGCCGGCGTGTGCCGCCTGGCCGGTGAACACGCCCACGTGGCGCTCGACTCCACAGGTACCGAGCACCGTGGCGGCCGGCTCCCCGCGGCTCTCGAGCACCGGTCCCTGCTCGATGTGCAGCTCGAGATAGGCACAGGCGCCCTGGAGCTGGGCGTTCGACTCGTGCGCACGCTCCAAGTCCACGTCGTAGCGGCCGACCACGTCCTCCAGGCGCTCGCCGTCGCGGTCGCGCAGGTCGCGCACCTCGTCCAGCTCGAGCGTGCCGGCGCAGGCCGAGGAGCCGAACAGGCTGCGGCCGAAGCGCGCGCCCTCCTCGTCGGCCCAGTCCACGAGCCGCAGTCCGACGGGGGGCCGTCCATTCTCGGCCTGCGAGCGCAGCGCCTCGACCGCGGCGAACACTCCGAGCGCGCCGTCCAGCCATCCGCCGGCGGGCACCGAATCCACGTGAGAGCCAACGATCACGAAGCCCTCCTGCTCGCCCGGGAGGTCGGCCCAGAGGTTGCCCGCGGCGTCGACCGTGACCTCCACCGGCAGCTCGTCGAGCCGCGAGCGCTCGTACTCACGCGCGCGCGACCACTCATCGGTCCAGCACACCCGCCGCGCGCCATCGGGGCCGCCGGTCAGGCGCGCGAGCTCACGCAAATCCTCGAGTACGCGGTCGGCCTTCACGGGGCCACTGCGGCCCGCGCGCCCAGTGACCGCGCCACGAAGCGGCCGTGGCCGGGCTGGGTGAGGATCTCGCCCCGGTCGTAGACCATCTCCCCGCGGCACAGCGTGTGGCGCACGCTGCCCGTGGATCGCTGGCCCTCGAAGAGGTCGTAGTCGACGTTCATGTGCGACGTCCGCGTTGAGAACTCGAACGGGGTGGCCGGGTCGAAGACCACGAGGTCGGCGTCCTTGCCGGCGGCGACCGCGCCCTTGCGTGCCAGGCCGAAGCGCCGGGCGATCGCGGTCGAGGTCATGTCGACCAGCTCCTCGGGCGTGATCCGCCCGCTCTCCACGCCCAGGTCCCACAGCTTCACCAGCCGGTGCTGGATCATCGCCAGCCCGTTGGGGATCTTCGAGAAGTCGTCGCGGCCGAGCGCCTTCTGCTCGCTGTTGAACGGGCAGTGGTCGGTGGACACGCTCTCCAGCACTCCGCGGTCGAGCGCCCCCCACAGCAGCTCCTGGTTGTGGGCCTCGCGCAGCGGCGGCGAGCACACGTAGCGGGCTCCCTCGAAGTCGGGCCGCTCCAGGTCGTCGACGGTGTTGGTCAGGTACTGCAGGCAGGTCTCTCCGGACACGGCCACGCCGCGCGCCTGGCCGGCGGCGATCTCGTCGGCGGCCAGGCCGCAGGTCACGTGCACGATGTACACGCCGGCGCCGGCCAGCTCCGCGAGGCGCACCGAGCGGTGGGTCGCCTCGGCCTCGAGCGCCTCGGGGCGGGTATGCGCGTGGTGGATGGGGTCGGTCTGGCCCGCGGCCAGCGCGCGCTCCACGAGCACGTCGATGGCCCAGCCGTTCTCGGCGTGGACCATGGTCAGCGCGCCCAGGTCGCGCGTGTACTCGAGCACCCGCAGGAACAGGTCGTCGGTGACCATCAGCACGCCGCGGTAGGCCAGAAAGACCTTGAAGGTGCAGATGCCCTCGGCGACCATCGGCTCCATGTCGGCGAAGGTGCCCTCGTCGGCTTGGGTGATCGCCATGTGGAAGCCGTAGTCGACGTGCGCCGCGCCGGCGGCCCGGTCGCGCCATTCCTCCAGCGAGGAGCGCAGGCCGTCGGGGTGCTGCTGAATCACGAAGTCGACGATGCAGGTGGTTCCTCCCGCGGCGGCCGCACGCGTGCCCGTGTCGTAGTCGTCGATCGAGCGGGTGCCGCCGAACGGCATCGCCATGTGCGTGTGGTTGTCGATCAGCCCGGGCAGCACGAAGCAGCCGGCGGCGTCGATCACCTCCGCGTCGATGTCGCCCAGCGAGCCCACGGCCACGATCTCCTCGCCGTCGATCAGCACGTCGGCAACCGACGAGTGGTTGGCGGTCACGACCGTGCCGCCCTGTACGAGCTTCCTCATGCTGCACCTCCGCTCGCGCCGGCGACGCGCGGGATGATCTCGCGGCCGTAGGTCTCGAGCGTCTGCTCCTGGCCGTCGGTCATCAGGTAGATGTTGAACTGGTCGACGCCGATCGATTCGAGCTGGGCCAGCTTCTCGCTCGCCTGCTCGGGAGTTCCGAGCACGCAGAAGCGATCGCAGATCTCGTCGCTCACGAACGCGCCGTGCTTGGCACCCACACGGGAGTGCTCGTCGTAGTCGTAGCCGGTGCGCTCGGGCACGTAGTCGGTAAGCGCGGTGGGCACCACCGACCCGTCGCTGCCGTAGCGCGCGATCAGGTCGCGCACGTGGTTGGAGACCATCGCCGGGAACCAACGCACCTGCTCACGCGCCGCCGCGATGTCCTCGGAGATGTGGCTGGGCGCACAGACGATGCACTTGAGCTCCGCCGGGTCGCGCCCCGCCTGCTCGGCCGCCGCGCGAGCGGTGCCCATGGTCCACTGGATGATGTCGGGGTCGGCCAGCTGGATGATCACACCGTCTCCCAGGCGCCCCGCCACGCCCAGCACACGAGGGCCGTAGCCCGCCACGTGCATCTCGATCGGCGGCAGGTCGGGGCGCACCCAGGCGAGCTCGAGCTCGGTGTCGTTCCAGGCCACCTTCTCGCCGTTCATGAACGGCTTGATCATTGCGATGGCCTGCTCGAACTTGGCCACCGGAACCGGCTTCTGGTTGATGTAGCGCCGCGCGGAGTCGCCGCGGCCGATTCCCATCACCATCCGGCCGTTCGAGATGTCCTGCAGCGTGGCGTACGCGCTGGCCAGGACGGTGGGGTCGCGCGTGCCGGGGTTGGTGACCATGTGCCCGAGCTTGATCTGCTCGGTGGCCGCCGCGGCCAGCGCGAGGGTCGGGGTCGACTCCTGCCACAGCACGTGCGAGTCGTAGGTCCACCCGTACTCGAAGCCGTGGCGCTCGGCCAGCTGGAGCAGCTCGATCATGCGCTGGTAGGGCGGGTCGGGCAGGACCGTGACGCCAAAGCTCAGGGCCATTGCCCCACGGTACACGCCTGGTTGGAATACGATCCCGCGCCGGATCATGCCACCCACGGTCGAACTTCCAGAGTCGGTTGCCGAGGCGGTCGGCGCGCTCTGGAACGGAGGGCTCGTGATCGCGGGCGGTACCGAGGTGATGCCGCGGATGAACACCCAGGCGCACGACGTGGAGACGCTCGTGAGCCTCCGTCACGCGGGTTTGGCGGGGATCGAGGTATCGGAGGGGATGGTGGAGGTCGGCGCCGCGACCACCCTGGCCCAGGTCGGCGAGGACGAGCGCCTCGAGTTCCTGCATCCGGTGGTCGAGTCGATTGCCTCGCCTTCGATCCGCAACCTCGCGACGGTGGGCGGGAACCTGTTCGTCGAGCAGCCGTACGGCGACCTCGCCGTGTGCCTGCTGGCCCTCGAGGCCGACCTCCAGGTGGCCGGCCCGCAGGGCGGTCGCAGCCTCTCGGTGGCGGACTTCTTCGAGGGCGGGATCGAGCATCAGGAACTGGTGGCCGCCGTGCGCTTCCCGCTGCCGAACGCGGGCGAGTGGTTCTACACGAAGGCCATGCGGCGCCGGCTCAACTCGGGTTCCATCGTCACGGTCGCGGCCGTGGTTTCGCTGAGCGATGGCACCGTCGCATCGGCCCGGCTGGCCCTGGGTGGAGTGGGGCGCACCCCCGTTAGAGCGGGCACCGTCGAGGCCGCCCTCGCGGGCCGGGCGTTCGACCGCGAGAACGTCGAGGCCGCGGCGGCAGCGGCGGTCGAAGACGCCGAGCCCTTCAGCGATGCCTACGCGAGCGCGTGGTACCGAAAGCGCGTCCTACCCGTTCACGTTCGCCGAGCGTTGCTGGGCGATTGAGCTCATGCCTTCCCGCGTCATCGAGCTGGTGGTGAACGGCGAGCCGGCCGAGTTTCTCGCTCCGCCGGGCACGACCCTGCTGACGACGCTGCGCGAGACGCTGGGTCTCACCGCGGCCAAGCGCGGCTGCGCTCAGGGAACGTGCGGCACCTGCACGGTGCTGCTGGACGGCCGGCCGGTGATGGCCTGCCTCATACCGGTCGAGACGATCAACGGCGAGTCGGTGCAGACTCTCGAAGGCGTGAGTGGCGCCGATGCCGAGCTCGACGAGGTGCAGGCCGCGTTCCTCGAGGGCTTCGCGACTCAATGCGGTTTCTGCACGTCGGGCATGATCATGGCTGCCGAAGGCCTGCTGGCGACCAATCCCGACCCCAGCCGCGAAGACGTGGTGAGGGCGATCTCGGGCAACGTATGCCGCTGCACGGGCTACGAGCTGATCATCAATGCGATCCTCGACGCAGGCGCGCGGCGCCGCTGAGGCAGATGTCAGCGCACACGGAAATCGACCGCTCCTTCTTCGCCCGCGAGCGCGACGGAGATTTCGACGTCATCGGCACGCCGGTCCAGCGCGCGGACGCGCTGGGGCACGTGACCGGTCGCACCGAGTTCTTCGAGGACGTCAACCCGACCGGCCTTCTGCACCTGAAGGTGCACCGCTCGATCCATCACCACGCTCTGATCAAGGGCCTGGACACGTCGGCCGCGCTCGCGGTGCCGGGGGTCGTGCGGGTGCTCACCCACGAGGACGTGCCGAACAACTGGTACACGATTCTCAAGCTGATCGGCATCGAGCCCGACGACGAGCCGGTGCTCCCCGAGGACCGCGTGCTCTACAAGGGCGAGCAGATCTGCGCCGTGGTGGCCACGAGCGAGCAGGCCGCCCTGGAGGGCGCGGCCAAGATCAGCGTGGACTACGAGGAGCTGCCCGCGGTATTCGACGTGGAGGACGCCCTCGCCGACGACGCGCCGCTGCTCAACGAGCGCCACGGCGCGAATCACTTCACCTACGAGGGACATCACTGCCGGCGGATTCGGTTCGGCGACGTCGACCCCGCGTTCGCCTCGGCGGATCACGTCTTCGAATGGAGCTACCAGTCGGCGCCCATCGAGCATGCGCCCACCGAGACCACGGGTTGCATCGTCATCCCGCAGCCCGATGGCCGGCTGCGGATCCACTCGGATACCCAGGCGTGCTTCTTCACGCTCGACAACACCGCCCTGATCCTGGACACGCCCTTCAACAAGCTGCGACTGATCGGCGGGACGGTGGGCGGAGGCTTCGGCGGAAAGGTCGACGTGATCGTCGAGCCGATCGCCTGCATCGCGGCGATGGCCACGAACCACCCGGTGAAGTACGTGTACAGCCGCCAGGAGGAGATGCAGGTCTCCTCGCCGCGGGCGGCGGAGCGCATCTACATCAAGGACGGGGTGATGGATGACGGCCGCATCGTCGCCCGGAAGGTGACGCTCTACGTCGACGCCGGGGCCTACTCGCGCCACAGCCCCTACGGCACGACCAAGGCCGCCGCGCACATGCCCGGCCCCTACAACATCCCGAACGTGTGGGTGGACGCGCACTGCGTCTACACCAACCGCACTCCCTCCAGCGCCATGCGCGGGTTCGGCGTGACGATCGCCGACTTCGCGCTCGAGACGCAGATCGACCGGATCGCCCGGGCGCTCGACATGGACCCGCTGCAGCTGCGGCTCAAGAACGCCTACCGTGACGGCGACATGAAGGCCCATCGCAAACGCGCGGAGGGCACGGCGTTGATCGAGGTCATCCAGCGCGCGGCGGACCTGGTGGCCCACGAGCTGCCCGGCGATTGCCGCGAGCTGGCCTCCACCAGCCCGAGAGGAGACTCTCGTGGCTAGGTTGCGCGGGCGGGGCTTCGCCTCGGTCAACTATCCGACCGGCATGAACCTGGGAGGCGATCCCTCGCAGGCCCTCATCCACTCCACCACCACCGGCACGTTCGTCGTGACCCTGTCGTCGGTCGACCTGGGCCAGGGAATCAAGACGATCGCCGCCCAATGCGCGGCGGAGACACTGGGCCTGCCCTACTCGAATGTGCTCGTGGACACGGCCGACACCGACACGGGCCCGCACTGCATGGGCACGTTCGCGAGCCGCGGGACGCACCGGATCGGCAACGCGGTGGTGATGGCCGCGCGCGAGGCGCGCGAGGCGATGCTCGATGTGGCCGCCGACGAGCTGGAGGTGGATCCCGGGGACCTCGAGACCGACGGCACGGGGTTCATCAAGCTCAAGGGCTCGGAGGAGAAGAAGATCCACATCGTCGACCTCGCGCTGGCCGCGCACTTCAAGCACGGCCGGACGATCGCCGGTCGCGGCATCTTCCTCAAGGAGAAGAACGATCCGGTGCCCGAGACGGGTGAGATGGACCCCGACTCCTGCCAGGCCCACGCCTGCACGGTGGCCGAGGTCGTTGTCGACGACGAGACGGGCGTGGTCGAGGTGGTGGCCATGTACAACGTCTATGAGGTGGGCCGGGCGCTGAATCCCGCCATGGCCACACAGCAGATCGAGGGTGGCGCGTGGATGGGCATCTCACACGCGCTGTTCGAGTCCACCGAGCCCTACTACCCCGACCGCGACCACGGACCGCAGGACTTCAGCGAGTACCTGATGCCCGGGCCCGCCGATATCGCCTCCATGCAGAGCGTGATCCTCGAGCGGCCCTCGGACGACGGGCCCTTCGGGGCAAAGGGGATCGGGGAGATGACGGCCAACGCGCCCATCCCGGCCATCGGCAACGCGATCTTCGACGCCTGTGGAGTGCGCTTGGAGAGCATGCCCTTCACGCCCGAGCGCGTGCTGCGCGGGCTCGACGAGCTCGCTGCCGCCGGAAGCTGACGTGATGGCCCATCCCTACGCGACCGGGGATGGGCACCCGCTCGGTGCCCGAGCTGGGGGCCCGTCTGGCCGAGCGCCGTTACTTCGCCGACGAGGGACTGCTCACCGCCATCCACCTCGCTCTGGTGCTCGGTCGCCCGCTCGTGCTGGAGGGGGAGCCGGGGGTGGGAAAGACCGAGGTGGCCAAGGTGCTGTCCGCGGTCCTGGGACGCGAGCTGATCCGCCTGCAGTGCTACGAGGGACTGAGTGCGAGCCAGGCGCTCTACGAGTGGGACTACCCCAAGCAGCTGCTGCACATCCGGGTGGCCGAGGCCGAGGGGCGCGAGGTCGGCGATCTCTACGACGAGCGCTTTCTGCTCGAGCGCCCGCTGCTCGGTGCCCTGCGAGCGCCCGAGGGTGCGGTGCTGCTGATCGACGAGATCGACCGCTCGGACAGCGAGTTCGAGGCCTTCCTGCTCGAGTTCCTGAGCGAGTTCCAGATCACCATTCCCGAGCTGGGCACGGTCCGAGCCGCTCAGCCGCCGATCGTGGTGCTCACCTCCAACCGCACCCGCGAACTGCACGATGCGCTCAAGCGGCGTTGCCTCTACCACTGGATTCCCTTCCCCGGCGCCGAGCGCGAACGCATGATCCTGCGCGCCCACGCTCCCGGCCTCGACGAGGCGGCGGCCTCCACGCTCGTGGAGGCGATCCAGAGCGTGCAGGACCCAGAAGCTGCTGAAGCCACCGGGGATCGCGGAGACGATCGACTGGGCCCAGGCGGCCGACACGCTCGTCAAGGAGGGGGCGGCCTGGCCCGATGCGCTGATGCGGTCGCTCGGTCTCCTGCTCAAGGAGCGCGAGGACGTGGAGACGGTCGAAGCGCGGGCCGAGCTGCTCGGCGTGGCCGGCTGACCGTGCCGGCGCCGAGCTCGACCCGGCTCGCCGGCGAGCACCTCCACGGATTCCTGCGCTCGCTCGACGAGGCCGGGATGGCCGTGAGCGCACCCAAGAAGGCCGACTTTCTGCTGTCGGTGGTCGCGTCGCCTCCCGGCGACGTCGAGGCCCTCTACTGGCGCGCGCGTGTGACGATGGTCTCGAGCGCGACGGACTTCTCCGCGTTCGATTCGCTCTTCGACGCCTGGTTTCGCGGAGGTCACCTGCTGATCGAGGAGCGCTTCGATGCACCGGCGGACGACGAGGGAAACTCCGCCGCTCCTCCCCGCGGAGAGGGAGGCAGGCTCGACGCTCTCGACGTGCGCGCGGGCTCAGGCCTGCACGCCAGTCCGCTCGACCTCACCCGCCGCTCCACCTTCCCACCCACCTCCGAAGCCGACCGCGAGCGGCTGCGCGAGGTGGGGTCGAAGCTCGAGTCGGCGCTGCCCGAGATCGCGGGCCGGCGCTGCCGGCGCACATCGAGCGGCCCGTGGCTGCACCTCGAGGAGGTCCTCCGTGCGGCCAATCGCACCGGCGGGGAGATAGTCGAGCTCGCGTGGCTGCGCCGGCCGGCGCGCACGCGCAGGGTGCTGCTCTTGATCGACGTGTCGGGATCGCTCCGTGAGCACAGCCCCGACCTGCTGCGCTTCGCCCATCGCGTGGTCCGGGTGGCCGAACGGGCCGAGGCCTTCACCTTCGGCACCCGGCTCACTCGAGTGACCCGGGCCCTCGACACCCGCGACGTGGACACCGCCCTGGCCGCGCTGTCGGAGACGGTGCTGGACGCCGACGGGGGTACGCGAATAGGCGTGGCCCTCGAGCAGTTCCTGGCCAACCCGCGCTATCTGGCGCTCGCCCGCGGCGCTCTCATCATCGTGCTCTCCGACGGCCTCGAGCGCGGCGAGCCCTCCCTCATGGCCCAGACGACGGAGCGCCTTTCTCGGCTCGGCCATCGATTGGTGTGGTGGTCGCCGCTGGCCTGCGATCCGGCCTACAGGCCCGTCACGCGCGGGATGCAGGCGGTGATGGGCAACATCGACAGGCTGTCGGGCGCACGCGATCTCTCGAGCCTGCTGGCCGAAGTCGGGCGGCTCCCGGAAACCTCCGCCCGGCCCCGGCGCATGGCGGCGAGGGCCTGGGCGACTGAGCGCCCCCAGGCTCAGGCGATCGGCTCGTAGAACTCCCGGCGGCGCTCGGCAAGGCGCGGGATCGCGTCGCCGAAGCCGTCGCGCTTGAAGTGCTCGGTCTCCGTGTGAGCCTGATAGGCGGCCTCATCGGCGTACTGCTCGTAGATGTAGAAGATCGTCGGGTCCTGCGGATCGCGATGGGGAATCCAGAGCAGCACACCCTCCTCGGCACGGGTCGGCTCCTGCATCCGCGCCAGCGCGGCGGCCACCGCCTCCTCCTCGCCCGGCTTCGCCACCCAGGTCACGCTCACGACGTAGGCCATGCTCAAGCTCCTCTCGTTGAACTCAACGCTCGACGTGGCCCGAGCCGCCGTCCGGGCCCAGCACCAGGTCCCTCTGGGGGTCCGGTACGTGGTCGAGCGGCACGGGGGCCAGCGCCTCCATGAAGGTCACGCCGTTCTCGGAGTGCAGCTCGTGCTCGAGGCCGCGGCTGACCACGACCACGTCACCAGCGGTCAGGGTCTTCGTCTCGTCCTCGATGGTCATGGTCACCTCGCCGTCGAGGATGTACATCACCTGCTCGGTGTGATCGTGGCTGTGGCGCGAAACCTGCTTGCCGGGCTCATAGCTGACCTTGCACAGCAGCACCTGCTCGCCCCCGACCGCGTGCAGGTGCACGCCGGGAACGAACTCAAACGGCGCCCTGTCGGAAAAGGATCCAAACGGCGGCAATCGAACCTCCTCTGCGGGTCGGGGGCGGGCAGCTTACCGAGGGTGCCTCGCTCGCTCAGGTCACGAGTTCCTTGAGCACTACAAGCACCAGGCCGAGCGCTCCGCAGCCCGCCGCGGTGATGATGGTGCGGCCTATGGAGGCCTGCTCGCGCCGCGCGACGACCGCTCCCCAGGCGGCGAGCGAGACGACGCAGACCCAGAACGCGATGTCGATCGCGGTCTCGTCGGAGGCCCCCAACAGGGCGGCGATCGCCATGGCGGCGAGCGGCGGCAGCGCAGACTGCACGAGCGGCCAGTCGCGCGCCAGCGAATGCCGCAGCTTCCCCCGCGAGGGGCCCACGCCGACCAACCTGCGCCCCAGTGTCTGGGCCCAGGCGTGGGCCAGCCAGAAGACGACGACGGTGGCCAGCGCGTACGCCCCCGTGTCGAGCACCTCGGGGTCTTCGTCGTACTCGGTCGCGGCCAGCACACCCGCGACAACGATGGTCCCATAGATCGCCCCGGCGAGCCGTTCGACGCGGTCGTGTGCCTCGCTCATCTAGGCCACCACCTCAGAAGACGATGGTCCAGCCTTCCCGCTGGGCCTGAGCGCCGGTGTAGGACACACCGGCCACCTTCAGCCCCTGCGGGTCCAGAACGGTGATGGCACCGCCCTGGTTGCCGAACTGCACTCCGTCCTGCGCCGCCACCTCCAGAGTCGCCCCGGCCGCCAGCGGCCCTGCGGGCAGCGGGCAGCTGTGCTTGAGGCGATCGGCGAGCCGCCAGCCCGTCAGGTCCACGCTCTGAGGCGAGGCGTTGAGCAGCAGCACGGTCTCACGCTCCGGTGCGGGCCCCACGGGGTTCGCCATGGCCGCAAGGATCTGGATGGCCACCGGTTCGGTTGTGGGCGCGGGCGCCACGCCACCGATGGCGTGACCGGTGCTGTCGTCGGTGTGCCAGGTCTGGCTCTGGAAGGCCAGGAAGATGCCTACCCAGCGGGACTCAGCCGGGAAGTGCAGGAGCAGACCGCCGTCCTGCCACACGCCGTCGTCGCGAGTGAAGGCGCCGGTGTTGCCCTGGTTCATGTGGATGTCGTGCACGCCGTTGCCCGGGCGGAATCCGAACACCTTGTCCGGGACGGCCGCTTCGGGCCCCCAGCGCTGGCCGAAGGAATAGAGGCGCGCGGCCGGGTCGGCTATGGCCCGCTGCACGTAGTGATCCAGCAGGTCTGCGAGGTCGTTGTCGGGACCCGCCGCGTCCGGCGGCAGCAACCGCATCTGCGCCGCGTCGAAGAGGTTTGCGCGGATGTAGTCGAGGTTGGGGCCGCCCGGCCCCGAGGCCAGCGGATGCCAGCTCGAGTCGAGTCCTCCGGCCGCCGTTGTGACGGGGTGTGAGAAATCGTCGTCGACGAGGTAGAGGAGCTCGGAGGGCGACAGCTGGGACTTCACGTTCACGGCGATGCGGTAATCCGTGCCGTCGTTGTCGACCACATGGATCTGGTAGTGGGGTGCGTCGCTCGAGCCTTCGCGGCGGGAAGCCACGGCCCGCGCCGGCAACACCCCATACGCGCTTAGCGGCATCGGCATTCACCCTCGTCGGTGGAGCGCAGCTTCCCACAGAACGACCGGCGCCCGCCGAGTCGGCGGGCGCCGTGGCGCAGCGTCTGCGTGCAACGCGCCAACTCGGCGAGATCGATGCAGCTTGGCGGTTAGCCTGGGCGCGTCGATGGGCATCCTGATCGTCCATCCAGCGCGGTTTCGGTCGTCGTCAGCCGACCTGGGGCCCGGACAGCTGGGCCCTCAGGGTCGCGATCTCGGTCACGGCCGCTCCGATGTAGGCGGCGCGGGTGGCGGCGATCTCGTGCTCGAGGTCGGCCATGTAGCCAGCGTTCTCTGACAGCCCCTCAATCGAGGCCAGGGCGCGCTCGGTCTGCAGGTCCTGGAGGTGGTTTTGCATGGCGATCGCGAACATTGGTTCTCGGTGTGGCTGGGGCGACGAACATTTCTTCGCGCGAGGGTCCAGAACCGATCACTACGGCACCCTCGAGCCCAGCAGCTCTTCGCGGTGCTGATCGAGCCCGGGCGCCCCGCGGGTGGCCGGCTCGGTGGCTCCGTCCACCTTGAACACGTTTCCCAGCAGGGTCACCGCCCCGATCGCCTGGTCAACCGTCTGCACGAGCCCGTTGGCCTCGGCCTGCGCGTCGGTGAAGAGCTCTTCGAGCCGGCGCACATGCGCCGCCGGGACGCTCCGCCCGGTCAGCGCGGCCACGGCTCGGGACGCCCTCAGCTCTGAAAAGCACTCCTCGACACGCGACACATGACCTAGGCGCGCCCCCAGCTCGGCGGCATTGGCGGGCTCGGCCTGGGGATCCTCGACGAAGGGATCGTCGAGGCCGAACAGGGCGCACACAGAGCGACGCTGTGGCGCGTTGAGGCAGGCCAGCGCGACGAAGCCTCCGTCGCCACACGCGTAGGCGCGGTAGTAGGGATCGAGGCGCTCGGCCTGCTCGGATGCGTGCACGAGCCGCTCGAATGAGCGGGTCGTGAGCGGCTCGGCGCCCGCGGCGAAGTCCTCGCCCGCAGGCTCGACGAAGCGCTGCGCCTGGAGGGTCAGCGCCGCGCCGAGCAGAGAGACCTCGATGCCAGACGCCTCCCCGTCGCGGGCGGTCAGGCCGGCCACGACCGACAGGGCGGCCAGCGCGCCGGCCATGAAGTCGGCCAGTGCGAGTCCGCCCATGCGCCTCGGAACCTCGTCGCCCGCTCGCGGCTGCGCGGCCAGCAGTCCGGACAGCGCCTGGCTGATCAGGTCGTATGCAGGGCGTTCCGAGTCTGGCCCGGCGCTGCCGAAGGCGGACACGTTGACCCACACGCAGCGGGCATTGATGGCCCGGACGCTCTCGCGGTCGAGCGCGAAACGCGCCGCTCGTCGAGGGAGGCAGTTGTGCACGAGCGCGTCCGCGCCACGGATGAGCTCCGCCGCGGCGTCGCGGCCGGACTCGGTCTTCAGGTCGAGGGCCACCGAGCGCTTGTTCCGGTTCAGGGCGTAGAAGTGGTGGCTCTCGCCGGGCGCGATCGGGTTGTAGCGGCGCCATTCGTCGCCCGCCGGCGGCTCGACCTTGACCACGTCGGCGCCGAGGTCGGCCAGCAGCATGGTCGCGAACGGGGCGGCCACGTACTGCCCGAAGTCCAGCACCCGCAGACCGGCCAGCGGCCCGCTCACGTGTCCTCCGCCGGCGCGGCCTGATGCATCTGGGGCCCCAGCGAGCGTCCTCCGTCGACCGTGAGCACCGCTCCGGTGACATACGAAGCGTCGTCGGAGAGCAGGAACGCGGCGGCGCGCGCGATCTCGTCGGGTTCTCCGAAGCGGCCCAGAGCGATGCTGTCGCGCATGCGCTGCTGCGTGCCCTCGTCGGCCAGCAGCTGCGCCATCGCGGCCTCGGTGGGCACAAACCCCGGTGCGAGAGCGTTGACCCTGATGCCCAGCGGACCCCATTCACGCGCCACGGACTTGGTGAACGCGAGCATGCCCGCCTTGGCCGTGGCCGAGTGCGCGACCCCCGGCGCTCCGGTCCATGCGTAGGTGGCGATGATGTTGAGGATCACGCCCGGGCGCCCTTCGGCTCCGAGGCGCCGGGCGAGCGCACTCGAGCAGTGAAAACACCCGAGCTGGTTGATCTCGGTGATCGCGCGGAAGCCGTTGGTGCTGAGCTCGACGGTCGGCGCGACGAAGTTGCCGGCCGCGTTGTTGACCAGGCCGTGGATGTCCGGCAGCGAGTCGATCAGGCCGTTCACGGCCTCGCCGTCACGAACGTCGAGCGCCGCCACGCTGCAGCGCCCTCCCTCGGTCTCGAGCCGCTCCCGCGCGGCCTCGAGGCGCTCGAGATTGCGCGAGGCCAGCACGACGGCGTCGCCCTGGCGGGCCAGGCGCCGGGCGATGGCGAACCCGATCCCCGTGGCGCCGCCGGTAATCGCGATCGTCCGCATGCTCAGGGCTCCTCGTGCACGATCGCCTCTATCCACGCGCGCATCGAGCGCGCCCGCCGCAGCGCCTGTTGCAGTGGGTACTCGAGCGTGAAGCCGAGCGCCCCGGTGAGCTGCTGACAGGCGGCCAGGCCCTCGGGTGCCGCGACCGCCGCGTGGGCCAGTGCCGCGTCGTCAGGACTCCCCAGGCTCAGGAGTCGCAGGCCGTCCGCGGCGGTGGCCACCTGCGCCAGCTGCTGCTGCACGGTGTCGAGCGCTGCCAGCGGGCGGCCGAACGCGGTCCTCGCCTTGGTGTGGCCGAGCGTGAGATCCAGCCCGTATCCCAGCGCGCCCGCCAGGTATCCGACGTTGGCGCTCACCCAGGCCGTTCGGCGGGTCGCGGCCTCGCCGGCCTCGCCGGCCGGCGAGTGCCTCACCACCCGGGCGGCCCCGATGGCATCCGAGTAAGCCAGCGCCTCGAGCTCGTCGGCGCGCGAAAGGACGATCGTGGATCCGCGCAGCTCGGCCAGCGTTGTACCTTCGGTGGCGTAGCGGCTGAGGCCTCTCACCGTCAGCGCGCCACCGAGCATGAGGTCGATGGTGTCGAGCGGCGCCAGGGTGCGACCCAGCTCGAAGGCCGCCGGGCCCACCACCTCGGCCAGCTCCGCGTTCACGGCCAGTTCTCCCCAGCCGATCGCGTCGAGGCGCTCCAGCAGGGCGGGCTGGGTGTCGGTCTCCGTGCTTCCGGGCCGCCATGGGTCGCTACCCGACAGCTCCCCGGCGACGCCGGCCACCGAGCTGGCGAAGTCGCGTGCCACGGGGTCGAAGGCCGGGATGGTGCTCACGGCAGCGCCCGCTCTTCCCAGTCGAATGCGTACAGGCCCACCAGGTCGGCGATCTCGTTTGCCGCCTGCTCGAGCAGTGGAGCAAGCTGCTGGCGCACCAGCTTTCGGGGCATCCGCGAAGCCGGCGAGGAGACGTTGATCGCGTAGGGCCGATCGGCGCGCGGGGGAAGAGCGACGGCGCAGGACGACAGGCCCTCCTCGAGCTCGCCTTCGGAGAGGGCGTAGCCGCGACGGCGGGTGGCGTGGAGCTCTCGCTCCATCCCCTCCCACGTTGTCAGCGTGTGTGGGGTGAGGGCGCTGTAGGGCTCGGGGCCCAGCAGCTGCCGGGCCTCCGCGTCGGGCAGCTGGGCCAGGAGACTCTTCCCGAGCGCGGTGGCCTGGGCGTCCAGCCGAAGACCCGGCGGGGTATCGGTTCGCAGCAAGCGCCGGCTCGAAGCGCTCACGAGGTAGAGCACCCGCCCGCCTTCGAGCGCGGCGAGGTTCGCCGACTCGCCGGTCTCCTCGGCCAGGCGGTCGATCACCGGCTGTGCGAGTCGCGGGATGCCGAGCCCGTCGAGCAGCGCCGGGAGCAGCTCGAGCACCCCCAGCGCGAGCCGGTACGCGCCGGTGGCGGGATCACGCTCGAGGAAGCGCTCGGCCTCCAGGGTGTTGAGCAGGCGGTAGGTCGTGGGCGGCGAGAGGTCGAGCAGGGCCGCGCCGTCGCCGAGCGTAAGCGCCGGGCGCTCGCGTGTGAACAAACGCAGCACCCGCAGGCCGCGAGCCAGGGATTGAACGGTGGTCGGCGTGCGAGCGGCGCTCACGCCGGGCACCCGAGCCGGCGGCGAGCGATCACGCGTCGTTGGATCTCCAGCGCACCGCCCGAGATGGTCGACGCCACCGACGCTCGATAAAAGCCCGCGAGCCGCCCACCGAGCAGCGCCCCCGGCCCCCTTTCCACGAGCGCCTGAGGTCCGAGCGCCTCCACCGCCCACTGGCCCAGGCGCTGAGCGAGCAGCGCAATCGAGTTCTTCGCCATGGAGGCCGCGGCGCTCGCGGGCCGGCCCTCGGCCAGGAGATCGGTCGCGTGCAGCCCATGAAGGCGCGCCGCCTGCGCCTCGCCCCTGAAGCGCAGCAGCGCGCGACGCTCGGAGCGCCCTTCGATGAGCGGCTCGAGCTCGTCCACCATGCGCAGCACCGCGCCGAGCTTCTCGCTGGTCACGCGCTCGTAGTCAAGGGTCCCCATCAGCACCGCCCAGCCCGAACCGGGTTCCCCGACGATCTGGTGAGCCGGCACCTCCACGTCGCGCAGGAAGACCTCGCAAAGCGCCCCGCCGCCCAGGGTTTCGATCTCGCGAATCTCGATGCCGGGTGTGCGTATGTCCGCCACGAGCACCGAGAGGCCACGGTGCGGCACGGAATGATCCTCGCTACGAACGGCAAGGTAGATCCAGTCGGCCAACTGTGCGCTGGAGGTCCAGATCTTGTGGCCGTTGACGATCCAGCGTTCCCCGTCGCGCCGTGCCCTGGTGCGAAGGGAGGCGAGGTCCGACCCCGCCTCCGGCTCCGAGAAGCCCTGGCAGAAGACCATCTCTCCGGCGGCGATCTCGGGCAGCAGGCTGCGCTGCAGGTCCCGCGAAGCGAACCGCAGCATGGCATTGCCGATCGTCTTCACCGACAGCAGATAGCCCGACAGCGGGAGCCAGTGGTATCCGAAGCGCTCCTCGGCCGCCACGGTGTGCATCGGCGAGAGCCCGCGGCCGCCCAGGTCGGCGGGCCAGTGCAGCCCGATCCAACCCGCCTGTCCCATGGCCGAGTTGATCGCCCGCGAGTCGCCGTCCGAGGGCATGCCCTGGAAGCGGTTCTGCGGCTCCTCGTGAGCCTGAGGCGCCAGCTTCGCCGCGAA
>CAWBLN010000009.1:0-68793 GCA_963789705.1 uncultured Thermoleophilaceae bacterium | reverse complement strand
AGGAACGCGAAGAACGATCCCGCTCCCGCCGCCCAGTAGCCGAGCGTGAGCGTCTGACCGGACTGGTTGAGCACGTAAGCGAGCGCGAGCACAGCGGTCACGATCAGGATCGTCGCTCTCAGCTGGACGATCGTCGCACCCGCCACTCGCAGCGCCCGCAACGGGGCGAGGCCGAGGACCGCCATCGTGATCAGGCCGGATATCAGCATGAGTGTCCCGGCGGCGGGCAGCCAGTTGAGGTGGAACGTGAGGCTACTCAGAGCGTCCCCGTCCGGATTGCGTACGTCGAGGCCGGGCCACTGGAAGCTCGTCGTCCACGGTGACCCGGCGAGCGCGTCCTTGACGGCCGGCAACTGGGCGATCGAGAACACCGCGACGATCACGAGATAGGGGGAGTACGCGCGCAGCACGTCGAGCGGGTCGTCCTTCGTCGCGTCGTCGCGACGCGCCAGCGGGGCGAGCAGCGGCTCACCCGGCGTCCAGACCCGCAGGAGTGCCACGACCGCGACCATGCTCGAAATCGACGCGACGATGTCCGTCAGCTCGACTGAGATGTAGTTCGAGCATGCGAACTGGCCGAGGGCGAAGCCCAGCCCGGCCGCCGTGGCCGCCGGCCATGCCTGCCTGATCCCACGCCGGCCGTCGACGATGGCGAGCAGGAAGAAGGGGACGACCAGGGCGAGCAGCGGCGTCTGGCGGCCGACCATGGCGCCCAGATCGCCCTCGTTCAGTCCGGTCACCTCCGACAGGGTCGTGATCGGAATTCCGATCGCGCCGAACGGGACGGGCGCGGTGTTGGCCACCAGGGCGAGCGACGCCGCCCTGAGGGGCTTGAAGCCGAGCGCGACCATCATCGCCGCGGTGATGGCCACCGGGGCGCCGAAGCCGGCGAGCGCCTCCATCAGCGCCCCGAAGCAGAACGCGATGATCACCGCCTGGATCCGCTGATCCTCCGACACCGAGCCGATCGATCGCCGCAGGACGGCGAAGTGCCCGGTCGCGACGGTCATGTTGTAGACCCAGATCGCCGCGACGACGATCCACATGATCGGAAAGAGGCCGAAGGCCGCACCCTCGGCGGCCGAGAGGGCGGCCTGGTCCACGGGCATGCGGTAGACGGCCGTGGCGATCGTGATCGCGCCCCCAAGCGCGATCAGCGCGGCCCACTGGGCCTTCATCTTCATGCCGCCGAGCAGGACGATCAGCGTCAGGATCGGCAGCGCCGCGATGATCGCCGTCAGCCCGAGCGACCCGGCGACCGGATCGAAGTCCTGCGTGTAGACAGCTCCTCCTCGTCGCTGGAGGGCGGTGACTCTCCCACGGATCGCACACGGGCGCCAGGCATGACAAGGCATCCGCCAGGGCATGTACGGGCGCGCCGCCGTCGCCGCATGCCCGTGGACCAGGCCGCCCGTGTAGCACGAGAGGCCGCAAGCCGCCCTCACGCGAAAGACCGCGCGGCATAGCGTCGGACGCGCTGGGATGCGGGCACTCACACGCCCGACCCCCCACGCAAGCGGTCGCCCGTGTCACGGCTCGCGTCATCATGGGACTACGGAGTTCGGTCGCGCTCTTGGGCTTCAGCGGGCCACCGCGCAAGTCCGAGATAGCTGATTCCCATCACCATCGCGGCGAGTACCGCGATGACCGTTCCTGCGACGAAGCCGAACAAGGAGACAGCGACCGCTTCGACGATCCCGGCGCCCGCCAGGATGCGTACCGCCACGGCGCCGGCCGCCAGGAAGGACCTGATCGTGCCGGATGCGTTCCGCGACCGTGACTTGAACGACCGATCCACGCGCGCAACTCCTACGGGCCCTCCTGCTACACCTGGCTGCTTCATGACTTTCTCCTTTGCTAGTGCGATCGCGACCACACGGGTCACGCCCCCCGGCTCGTGTCGTGCTGGTAGGCGCGGATCGCGAGCGTGACCAGGGCGACGGTCCAAAGGGCCATCACGAGCCAACCGTGGATGCCCCAGCTCCGCTCACCGAGGCCGACGTGGCTGGCCTGGACGAGCCAGTAGGAGGGCAGCGCCTGGGCCAGGTCGTGCAGGAAGCCGTGCCCGCTGATCGGAAACCAGCTGCCGCCAAGCAGGGCTAGAACGCCGACCAGGCCGCCCACGGCCGGGCCGATCGAGTCGGAGCTGAGCAGGTGCCCGAGTGCGATTCCCAGCGCGGCGAACGGGATGAGACCGATGACGAGGAGCCCGGTCATGGCCAGCCAGCGGCCGGCCGGGAGACTCACCCCGAGCGCCACCCCGCACGCGTACAGCACGATGATGCTGAGGCCGGCGAGCATGTAACCGGTCAGGACCTTCGTGGCGATGTACGCAGACGGCGAGAGCGGGCTGACCCGCAGCTGACGGTTCCAGCCCGCGGCGCGGTCGGCGGCGATCCGGCCGCCGCTGGCCAGCATCGCGTTCATCGTCGCGAAGGCGGCCAGCCCAACCATGAAATAGAGCGGCAACGAGATGCCGGTGCCCGAGAAGTCGGTCACGTTGCGGTTGGGCGCGGCGATCGCCAGGTAGAGAATCACCGGGAACGCGAGCGCGAAGATGACGACTCGCCGGTTGCGAGCGGCCCGCACCAACTCGTAGCGGGTGTAGGTGGCGGTGCTCATGCGAAGACCTCCTGCTGGTCGCGGGTCTGTTCGGGCTGGTCGCCGGTGAGGGCCAGGAAGGCCTGCTCGAGCCCGGCGCCGACGATCTCGATGTCCTGCGCGTCGTCGAAGCGTTCGAGCAACGCGCGGATGGCGGAGTCGGAGTCCGAGCACGTGAGGATCACGGTCTCGCCGTGGCGCTCTGCGCTGCTGACCCCGGGCAGGACGGCCAGCTCGGCGTCGTCGGCGTAGGGCAGCGTGGCCCGGATCGTGCGGACGCCGACCATGGCCTTGATCTCGGTGGTGGGCCCGTCGGCGACCACCCGACCGTGAGCCATCAACACCACCCGGTCCGCGTAGGCGTCGGCCTCCTCCATGTAATGGGTGGCGAAGATCACGGTCTTGCCGTGCGCGGCGAAGGCACGCATCGTCGCCCAGAAGTGGCGTCGTGCCTCGACATCGAGCGCCACCGTGGGCTCGTCGAGCACGAGCAACTCGGGATCGCTCACGAGCGCGAGGGCGAGTCGAACGCGCTGGGTCTGGCCGCCGGAGAGCTTCTGCGTGCGCTGGTTGGCAACGGCGACCAGGCCGGTCAGGTCGAGCACGTCCTTCACATCGAGCGGCTGCCGGTAGAGCGAAGCCATCATCGAGACCAGCTCGCGCACCGACAGGTCCCCGATCAGGGCGCCCGTCTGCAGCATGGCGCCGATCTCACCGGCGGCCACGGCACCGTGCGGGGCGTCCCCGAAGATCGAGACGGCGCCGGCGTCGGGTTCACTGAGGCCGAGCAGCATGTCCAGAGTGGTCGACTTGCCTGCACCGTTGGGCCCGAGCAGGGCCACCGTCTCGCCGCGCTCGATCGAGACGTCGATGCTCCGCACGGCTCGCACCGGGCCGTCCGGGCCGCGGTAGGACTTGACCAAGCTCTGCAGGACGACGGCGCCGTCTGCCTGTGTGGAGATGGAGTCTGGATGTTTGGCCATGGGTCGATTGAACGAACGCTCCATGAGAGAGCGATGAGCGCACCCAGCGGGCATTGCGGCCGAGCCTCACCCCCGCCATCCTTCGTAGTCGATGCGGGTGTTGGTGGTCGAAGACGAAGTCAAGCTCGCCAAGCTGGTCCGTCAGGGGCTGCGCGAGGCCGGGCTGCTGGCCGACGTGGCGGTGACCGGCGAGGACGCGCTGTGGATGGCACCGGCGAACGCCTACGACGTGATCGTGCTCGACGTCAACCTGCCGGCGATCGACGGCTTCGAGACCTGCCGGCGGCTCCGCGACGACGGCTTACGCACGCCGATCCTGATGCTGACTGCGCGCGACGGCGTGGCCGATCGCGTGACGGGGCTGGACACGGGCGCCGACGACTACCTGGTCAAGCCCTTCGACTTCGATGAGTTGTTGGCGCGCCTGCGCGCGCTGGCCCGGCGGGGGCCGGTCGAGCGCGAAGCGGTCCTCGAGGTCGGCGACCTGGTTCTCGATCCAGCGAGCCGGGAGGTGCGCCGCGGCGAGACGAGGATCGAGCTGTCCACAAAGGAGTTCCAGCTGCTCGAGGTGTTCATGCGCCGGCCGGGCCGGGTGCTCTCGCGCTACGAGCTGATCGAGGGCGCCTGGGACATGGAGTACGAAAATCGCTCCAACGTGATCGACGTGTACGTGCGCTACCTGCGTGAGAAGGTCGACCGGCCTTTCGGGCTGGAAAGCTTCGAGACCGTACGCGGAGCCGGGTACCGGCTGCGCGCGCCGGGTTGACGCCGCGCCGGCCTCAGGCCTCGGGGAGCGTCAGCCACACGTCCGCGCCGCCGTCGAGACGGTTTCGCGCCGCGACAGCGCCGCCGTGCGCGCGTGCGATCGTCTCGACGATGGCGAGCCCGAGGCCCGCCCCCTGCGGGCCCTCGCCGCCGCGCGCGTCGCGGCTGAATCGCTCAAACGCCTGCGTGAGGAACTCGCCGCCGAAGCCACCGCCACTGTCCATGACATGCAGCTCGACCATGTTCCCCGCCTGCTCGACGGTCAACTCGACGGGGCCGTCGCCGTGGCGTAGTGCGTTGGCGATCAGGTTGTCGAGGGCCTGGGCCACTCGTCCGGGGTCGACCAACACCACGGGATCGCCAGAGCTACCATCGCGTGCCTGGATCGAGCGCCCGGCTCGGACGAACGCGCTTTCGGCGCGGCGGGCCGCAGCCGCCAAGAGATCCGCTGCCAGCCAGGGCTCCGGGCGAAGCGGCAGCCGCCCCTGATCGGCGCGAGCGAGGACGAGCAGATCGTCGGCCAGCGTGGACATGCGCCGGGCCTCCTCGTGGGCGGAGGCGATGGCAGCGCGCAGGTCGGCCGCGCTCCGCTGACCCCGTAGCGCCAGCTCGAGCTCGGCGCGCAACGTGGTAAGCGGCGTGCGTAGCTCGTGGCTCGCATCGCTCACCAGCCGGCGCTCGCGCGCCAGCCCGGCCTCGAGTCGGCCGAGCATCTCATTCAGCGTGGTCCCGAGGGTCGCGATCTCGTCGTGCGCCTGGGGTATCGGCAGCCGCTCGGTCGGGTGGCTCTCGCTGATGGTCGCCGCGCGGCTGCGCATACGCTCGACAGGCCGCAGCGCCGCCCCGGCTACCTCGTAGCCGGCGAATGCGGCCACCAGCAGCGCGACGGGCAGCGCGATCAGCAAGAGACGGTCGAGCGAGGTGAGGCTGGAGTCGTGCAGGCGCAGGGAGTCGCCGATGACCACCACCGTGCGTTCGCCGTTCCGCAGCCTGGCGGGCACGCCCAGCAGGCGAACCTCGGTGCCGTTGATCGATCTTCGCTCGACCCTCACCGGCGTTCGCGTTGCTGTTTGCACTTCGCGGCGGTCGAGCAGCCGACGCCGGCGGACGGGCTGGGTCGACGTCAACGGCTGACCGTCGGCGGCGTAGACCTGGGCGTAGCGCTCTCCGCTCGCCAGCACGGCGGTTGGACTCGGCGCGGTCCGCACCAGCGCGACCAGGTCCTGCGCCTGAGCCCGCTGAGCCGCGTCGATCGATTGGTCGAGATCGCGCTCGAACTGGCGCGCGAGGAAGACGCCCGTGACGAGAAGCATCAGCGCGATCACTCCGGTGAAGGCGAGCGCGAGCCGCAGGCGGATCGGCAACCGCGCGAGCGTCCCACCGAGCTTGCGCATGCGACGATCACAGCACACCGGGCGCCCGGCGAGCAAAGCGCGCGGACTTACGGTGGCGGGACCGGCGGACGATCGCTCTGGTCGGGAGCCGGATCGCCGGCCAGCCGAATCAGCTTGCGCGCGAGCGCCAGCAGTCCGACCACGACGAGAGCTGCGACCAGGGCGTCGGCGCCGCCGCTTCTGAGGGCGACCAGCGCGGCGGCTCCTCCGGGCGCGCCAAGACCGAAGGCGACGTCTTGCTGCGATGTGGGGCCCGAGGCCATGAGGGCAGCGTTCAACTCCCGGATGAGGCTTCGATGAGACGGCAGTGCTCCGGTTTGACCCGATCAGGCCGCTTCGCGCGGCCGTGACCTTCATGTTTGAGGCATCAGAACGAGGCGAGGAAATAGACGAGGACCCATCGGAATCTCGTGCCTTTCACTTGTGTGCTGGGTAGAGGGCGAGCAGGCGGTTGGCCTCCTCGCCCTCTACTGAACACACACGAAAGGCCTGAGATGAAAATCGTTGTCATCGGCGGAACCGGCCTCATTGGGTCGAAGCTCGTCGAGCAGTTGCAAAAGCACGGTCACGAGCCGCTGGCGGCGTCGCCTGACACGGGCGTCAACACGCTGACGGGCGAGGGACTCGCCGAAGCGCTCGAGGGCGCCCAGGTGGTCGTCGACGTGGCAAACGCGCCTGCCTGGGACGACGCGGCCGTGCTGGACTTCTTCCAGACCTCATCCCGCAACCTCCTCGCCGCAGAGACGACCGCCGCCGTGGGGCACCACATCGCGCTGTCGGTCGTCGGCGCGGACCGCCTGCCGGAGAGCGGCTACCTCCGTGCGAAGGCCGCGCAGGAGGACCTGGTGAAGACCGGGCCCATCCCCTACACGATCGTCCGTGCAACGCAGTTCTTCGAGTTCATCGGCCGCATCGCCGACTCGAGCACCGACGGCAACACAGTTCGGCTGTCGCCTGCCCTCGTTCAGCCCGAAGCGGCCGACGACGTCGTCGGCACCCTGGCCGACGTCGCGGTCGGCGCACCACTGAACGACACGGTCGAACTGGCCGGCCCCGAGACCTTCCGCCTCGACGAGCTCGCCCGGCGTCTCCTGAGCGCGAAAGACGACCCACGACAGGTGACCGCCGACGTCCACGCCCGCTACTTCGGCGCCGAGCTGGACGACCGGTCGCTCACCCCCGGGGACGACGCACGCATCGCCCCGACCCGCTTTGAGGACTGGCTCAGGCAGTCCGCCAGGTAGTCCCGATCCACAACCCACGCAACAAGCGAAAGGATCTCCTATGTCCCACACGATCATCCTCGTCCACGGCGCGTTCGCCGAGTCGTCGAGCTGGGACGGCGTCATCGATCCGCTGCAAAGCGAGGGCCACTCCGTGATCGCCGCGGCCAACCCGCTGCGCGGACTCGCCTCCGACGCCGCCGCCGTCGCCGACGTCGTCGGTGCGGTCGACGGGCCCGTTGTGCTTGCCGCCCACTCGTACTGCGGTGCGGTGATCTCCAATGTCCCCGCCGACGCCGGCGAAATCGTCGGGCTCGTCTACGCCAACGGATCGCCCCGGAGCCCAGTGAGCACTGCTTCCAGCTGGCGGGCATGTTCCCGGGCAGCATGCTCGGCGAGGAGTGGCGCGGCCAGTGCCGCGGAGTGACGGAACGACCGACCTTTACGTCGCTCCGGACAGCTTCCCCGACATCTTCTGCCAGGACGTCCCCGCGCCGCAGGCCGCACTGATGGCCATCACGCAGCGTCCGGCGCGCAGGAGGCGCTCACGAACCGTCCGGCGACCATCCGCTGTGGAAGGACGTGCCCCTCGTGGTTCCTGATCGGCGAGGAGGACCACATCATCCCCGCCGAGCTCCAGCGCTTCATGGCCGAGCGCACGGGCGCTCGCCGCACGGTGGAGACCCCGGGCGCGTCGCACGCGATCACCGTCTCGCAGCCCGAGGCGACGGCCGAGTGATCCTCGAGGCCGCCGCGCTGCCCGCGGCCGTCTGACGGGATCAGCCCGCCACAACGACCGAGAGGAGCAACATGCACCTGTCCACCGCAACACACGCCCCGGTCGTGCTCGAGGCGGAGTCGCAGGCATTCGTCGAGGCGACCTCAACGCCGCCGTTCCTCTACGAGCTCACGCCCACCGAGGCCCGCAAGGTGCTCGATGACGTCCAGGCCGCGCCGATCGACAAGCTGCCGGTCGAGGACCGCTGGATCACCGTCCCGGCGAATGTCGGCGACGTGCGCGTACGGATCGTCCGGCCGCCGGACGCCGAAGGCACGCTGCCGGTGATCCTTTACATGCACGGCGGCGGCTGGGTGCTCGGCAACGCCGACACGCACGACCGGCTCGTCCGCGAACTGGCGGTCGGCACAGGCGCCGCCGTCGCCTTCGTCGAGTACGACCGCTCGCCGGAGGCTCACTACCCCGTTGCGATCGAACAGGGCTACGCCACGGCCCAGTGGATCGTGCGCGAGGGCGCCGCCAGCCAGCTCGACTCGGACCGGATGGCCGTCGCCGGCGACTCGGTCGGCGGCTGCATGACCGCCGCGCTGGCCCTGATGGCGAACGAGCGAGGCGACGTGCGCTTCGTCCAGCAGTCGATGTACTACCCGGTCACCGACGCCGCCATGGACACCGGCTCGTACGAGCAGTTCGCGGAGGGCTACTTCCTCTCCGCGAAGGCGATGGCGTGGTTCTGGAACGCCTACCTCCCCGACCTCGAGCGGCGCTCGGAGCCGTTCGCCTCACCGCTGCGGGCATCGGACGAGCAGCTCGAGGGGCTGCCGCCGGCGTTCGTGATCGTCGACGAGGCCGACGTGCTGCGCGACGAGGGCGAGGCGTACGCGGCGCACCTCCGCGACGCGTGCCGCCGTCGGGCAGGCCATCGCCGTCCTGCGCCAGGCGCTCCAGAGCGCCTAGGGAGGCCGGCTCCCTACCGCGCCACGCCTTCGCTCCGACCCAGAGGCGCGGCGCGGTCGCTGCGGCTCCAAGACACGACGGCAACGGAACGGAAAGCTGAGATGATCACCCCCATGACTTCGACCGATCCGCTGGTGGAAGCGCTCGCCACCCGGCTGCGTGTGATGGATCTGGTCGGCTGGCAACGGATAGCGACGTGGGCGGAGCAGTCCGAGCTATCGTTCGAGGAGCTGCGCCTGTTGCTCGCGCTCGCGCTGAAGATGGACGACGGCTCGACCGCGGTAAGCGAGCTCGCCGAACTCGCCGGCTTCTCGCTCGGCGTCGCCTACCCGGCCATCCACGGTCTCCGGCGTCGCGGCTACCTCCGTGAAGAACGACGCGAATACTCGCTCAGCCGGCAGGGGCAAGAACTCGTCGCCCGGCTGGACGCGGCGCACCGCGAGGGCATCCAGGCATACGTCGACCAGCTCGATCGCGAGGAACGTCAGCGGCTCTCGTGAGGCCTTCGCGAACCCGAGGTGACCACAAGACACCCAGGCCGCTCCCACCGGCTTGGACTCTTGGCCGACCCCAGGACTTCGGCACGCCGAGGATCGAGGCGACCTCGGGACATGGTCAGACGGCGTGTGCTCATAGCTTCGATGCCGAGCGGCGGCAGGACGGCGCCAGCACACCCGCCCGCGAAATTGGACAGGGAGCGACGCGTGCTCCGCACGCGAGCGACCGAGGACGCCGGAATACGAAGCTTCGCAGCCCTGAGCGCGAGCGACGGGACTAGAACCCGCGACCTCCGGCGTGACAGGCCGTGCCGGCGAGGGCGACGGACGATGCTAGAGGACGACGAATCCCGCTCCAGCACGCGCGTTGCGGGCAATCCGGGCAAGGTCGTCCCGCATGGCCACCCGGACCGTACCAGCGACGTTTGGGCCACTACGGGGCCACAGCGGCGGGGCGGGATGGTCGGGGCGAGTTAGCGCGCCTGACTTGCCAGTAGCGCTTGGAACTGAGAGAGGGGCATGTTCTTAGGGATGAGACCCTTACCGCTACAGGGAAGGCACGGCTGCGTCCTGTCGCTGATCCTGCGCCCGGTCCCTCCGACCTTTTCGACGTAGCCGCGGCCGCCGCACTCTGGGCACGGCACCTCGACGGAAACCGTCAGCTCGACTGAGGGGTGTTCACTACCCGTCATACGTGCTTGTTCGGCCGGGATGACGAGTCCCTTTAGCGGGCTCGGTCGGGCATGGGCGCGTAGCTTAGGAAGAACTTCGGCGTGCGCCCTTCGATGGCCTAGTCGGTCCAGTCGAAGTCGTGGACCTCGAGGTCAGGGATCTTCGGCTCGGGTCTGGAAGCAGGATCCATCGTGACGTCGGAGCGCACCGCTCAAGAGCGTCGGGCCAAACCCGTGACAGGCGCCCGCGATGATTTTGGGGCATGAGTACGCAGACCCCTACACCCCTGCTCACGCTCAGCTACGAACAGGCAGCGGCTAATGGGGGGTAGGGGCGATCGAGGTCAGCAGCAAGGCCGAGCAGCCAGTCCAGGTCGCGGGCTTCGAGCGTTAACGCCCGAGCTACTCCCTCAGCCCGGCGGCTTCGAGGGCGTCGGACTGCTCCGTGAACTGATCCATGCGGGCGATCTTGCCGTCCCGCAGCGTGACGACGTCGTAGAGGCGGGCGCCGACCTCAATCCCGCTCCCCCGGCCGCGCGCTCGAAAGCGGACAGTCGCGACAACGCGGTCGCCCATGTCGACGAACTCCTCGGGAATCAGCTCGTAGTCGTCCCATTCGCTCTTCCAACGCTCCGTGCTGGCCCGAACCGCCTCCGGCCCCTGCGCCGACGACTCCTCAACCGGGTTCCAAACGATGTCGGGATCAACGTACGCCAGCAACTCGTCGAGGTCGACGGCCAGGAACCTGCGGACGATCTCCACGTTCTCTTGCGACATCGCCAGCCGAGTATCCCCAGTGGGGAGGGTCAGGGGAGCTGAGACTCGCGTCCACAGACCGCCGGCTGGGTCGGCACAGAAGAAGGGACTCAACATTTGACCCCAGAAATGGCCCAGCCGCCTAACGGCGCGGCTTATCTCGACCCAGCGGATCTCGCCGAGTTACAGCGGCTCGCTCGGTCGGGTCGACAGCGGCGGCGAAGGCGAGCACGATCAGGACACTTGAGCGGCTTGAGCGGCGTAAATCCGCGATTCCGCCGTACCCGCCGGACTGGCATCCCGCCCCGGGCACGAAGTGGGCGGACTTGACGAGTGGTACCTGAACGAGCATCCGGAGGTGCGTGTGCGGTGGTCGCGGGCCTTGCACACGGCGGTCGATGATGGGACACGCCCTCGACGTTGGCTGCGACATCGCCCCGCCCGGCATCCCGCTATCGCTTTTCGTCCCAAGCGACAGGACCCGGGCGGCGACAGAGACTTCCGCAACCATGGGGGGGCAACACTCTGAGAGGAGTCGTGTCGATTCGAGCCCTCATCGTTGACCCGGCGGCGCCGGAGGCGCTGCGTTTGACGAATGTGCCCGAGCCGGTGGCCGGACCGGGCCAGGTCTTGATCGACGTGCACCACGCCTCGCTGAACTACGTGATCTCAACGATGCCCGATCCGGCCGGGTGCCCGTGGGCGCGGTGCTGGGCTCGGATGCTGCCGGTGTGGTGGCCCAGGCGGCCGCCGATGGCGCTCCCGCCGTGGGCAAGCGGGTGGTAGCGTCAGCCCCCACACAAGGGCGACAACGGGCCCAAGAGTCGGCCCGCCACCAGCCCGAGGACCTAACACCGGCCCCCGGACGCCACCGCGTCCAACGCGGGTCGGCCACAACAACCAACCCAGGGCCGCGCCTCACGATGACATTGAGGGGGCCCCGGGGCGGCTGCGCCTCACCTCTCAGCGCGGCGCCGCCGGAATGCCGATCGCCCGCCCGGCGCGCTCGGGCGTGGGGAGGGCCGCGTGGGCGGCCGCGAGCTTGGCGATCCGGGCGAGGATCTCGGGCCGTGCGGGGCGCGCCCGACCTTCGGTGGTGTCGACGTGGAGGAACATCTGCTCTGCGGTGGCAAGGAGGACGTCGTCACCGGAGCGGTAGAGCTCGTGGAACAGGTGAAGGCGTTTTTCGTCGAAGCCGAGCACCCGGGTCGTTACGTGCAGGTGCTCTCCCGCGGACGCCTCGCGCAGGTGCGACAGGTGCGTCTCCACGGTGTAGTAGCTGCCGCCCGCCGCGAGGTAGTCGGCGTCGATCCCGACGTAGCGCAACAGGGCGTCGGAGGCGTCGCCGAACACCTGCAGGAACCGGCTCTCGTGCGCGTGGCCGTTGTAGTCAACCCACTCGGGCAGCACCCGCGCGGTGTGTAGGCGCAGTGGAGGGGAGAGGTCGTCGTCGTCGGCAATAGCCCTTGGGTGGCCCGCATCGAAGAGCGCCCGCTGGTAATCCTCGAGGACGGCGCCTGCACCGAACCCGTGTGTGCGCAGGCCCTGCATGACCGCGATCAGGCAGTCGTCGCGGAGTTCCTCGAGCTGGCGGATCGATCGGTCGCCGGCCTGCGCGTCGGACTGCGCGACGATCTTGGCGAGCAGCGCGTCGCTCATCTCCGGCACGTCCATGAGCTTGGTCCACGGGAGGCGCAGGGCGGGTCCGAACTGCGACAGGAAGTGACGCATACCGGCCTCGCCGCCCGCGATGCGATTGGTCAGGAAGGTGCCCATGAACGACCAGCGCAGGCCCGCGCCGTAGCGGATCGCGTCGTCGATCTCCTCGACCGTCGCCACGTCGTCGCGGACGAGCCACAGCGCCTCGCGCCACAGCGCCTCCAGCAGGCGATCCGCCACGAACCCCTCCACCTCCTTACGCAGGACGAGAGGCCACATCCCGACGGAGCGATAGACGGCCGCGGCCCGCTCGAGGGTCTCCGGCGAGGTTTGCTCGCCGCCGCACACCTCGACGAGCGGTAGCAGGTAGACGGGGTTGAACGGGTGCCCAACCGCCAGGCGTTCGGGATGCTCCATATCGGCCTGCAGGCGCGACGGGAGAAGGCCGGACGTCGACGAGCCGAACGTGACTTCGGGGTCGGCCGCGCGGCACGCTGCCGCCAGCAGGGTGCGCTTGACCTCCTCGCGCTCGGGAGCGCTTTCCTGGACGAACTCGACCCCCGCCACCGCTTCCTCGGCGCTCGCCACGAGCGTCAGCTGTCCCTCGGCGGGCAGCGGCGCGAGCGTGAGCCGGCGGTAGGCGCGGCGAGCGTTCTGCAGCATCCCGTGGACCTTGCGAGCGGCCTCGGGGTCCGGATCGAACAGCCGGACGTCGACGCCGTTGAGCAGGAACCGCGCCGCCCAGCCGCCGCCGATCACGCCGCCGCCGAGCAGGGCGACGCTGCGCGGTCGCGGAGTGGCGCGCTCAGCCATGGCGTCGCAGCCCCAACTTCGCCCGCACCTCGTCGGGGCCGAGGATCCGTGCGTTCATGGCCTCAAGGATCGTCGCGGCCCGCTGGACGAGCTGGCCGTTGGTCGCGAGCACGCCGCGCGAGAGGTAGATGTTGTCCTCCAGCCCTACCCGCACGTTACCGCCCGCCAGCGCCGCCATGGCGACATAGGGCAGCTGCATGCGGCCGATCGAGAACGCCGAGAAGACGCAGCCGGGCGGCAGCTGGCGCACCATCGTCATCAGCGTTGTCGGGTCCTCCGGAGCGCCGTACGGAATGCCCATACAGAGCTGGATGAGCGCGGGATCGTCGATTAGGCCCTCGCCGATCAGGTCCTTGACCAGGACGAGGTGGCCGCTGTCGAAGACCTCCAGCTCGGGACGAACGCCGAGCTCCTGGATCCTGCGCGCCATCGCCCGCAGAATCCCTGGCGTGTTGACGAGCACATAGTCGCCGCCGGCCGCGAAGTTCATGCTCCCGCAGTCGAGCGTGCAGATTTCGGGCGTCAGCTCCTCCACGTGGGCGAGCCGCTCGGCCGCTCCCGCCATGTCCGTCCCGTTCGGGTCGAGAGGAAGCGGCACCTCCTCGCCGCCGAGCACGAGGTCGCCGCCCATGCCCGCGCTGAGGTTGAGCACGACGTCCACGTTCGAGGAACGGATGCGCTCGACGACCTCGCGGTAAAGGGCGCCGTCCCGCGCGCCCTTGCCGGTCGCCGGGTCGCGCACGTGGATGTGGACGACCGCGGCCCCGGCCTTGCCCGCCTCGATCGCGGCATCGGCGATCTCCGGCGGGGTGACCGGCACCAACTCGCTCTTGTCCGCCGTCGCGCCGGCCCCGGTGACGGCACAGGTGATGAAGACATCCGCGTTCACAGCAGGCTCCTAACGGTCGCATCCGTTGGCTCGTGTTGACAAGTCTGCCCGATGGTCTTATTGTCGACAACCTGCAATTTGGTTTCCGGATGCAAGCGGCCGCCAACACCTGGCAGCTCGGTTCCATCGACCGGGCCTCCACCACCCAGCAGGTTCTCCACGAACTGCGCGAGGCGATCATCGACGGGCGCATCGCGCAGGGCGAGGCGCTCCGCGAGGTCTCGCTCGCCAAGGCCTTCGGAACCGGGCGCAGCGCCGTGCGCGAGGCGATCCGGCAGCTCGAGCAGGAAGGCCTGGTCGAGTACGAGCTACACCGCGGCGCCTTCGTGCCCGTGATGTCGCTCGCGGATCGTCTCGACGTCTACGTGGCCAGGGAGGCGATCGAGATGGGAGTCGCGAGGCGGGTGGTCGAGGCCCCTCGCCCGGCCGACCTGTCCGGGCTGCGCGGCGCGCTGGCAGACCTGCGGGCGGCGGCCCGCGGGCACAACCGCGTGACCGAGGACCAGATCGCGGCGGACATCCGCTTTCACCAGGAGCTCGTGCGTCTCGCCGGCAGCCCTCGCCTGACACGCGCGCACGAGACGCTCGCCGCGGAGACGCGCATGCTGCTACGCCACCATCCGGTCTATCCCTGGTCGGACTACGTGAGCGATCACGAGCGCCTCTTCGAAGCGATCGAACGACGCGATCCGCGCGCACCCGACCTCGTGGGCGAGCACCTGCGCCTGTCGGCGCGGCTGATCGGCGAGGAGCTCGCGCGCGAGATGGGCGACGGCGCTCGTGCAGGCCGAGAGAAGCAGACGCGCTCGGCGGGAGGAACCCACGCTCACCCACTCGCCGCAAACGCGGAAGTGAACAGGAGGAAAAGAGTATGAGCCGGCTGCTCAGAGGTGTCGACCCCGTCGTCTTCTGGGGGTCCGCGGGGATCATCTTCGCCGTCGTGCTGTGGGGGCTCCTCGGCCCGGACAGCCTGGGCACCGTCATGACGGACGTGCTCGGCTGGGTCATCGGCAACTTCGGCTGGGGCTTCATCGTCATCGCCGTCGGCGCGCTGGCGCTCTGCGTCTTCCTCGTCATCCACCCCTGGGGGGGGATCCGCCTCGGCCCCGACGACTCCCGGCCCGACTTCTCCACTTTCTCGTGGATCGCGATGATGTTCGCCGCCGGGCTCGGCGCCGGGCTGCTGTTCTACGGCACCGCCGAGCCGATCTCGCACTTCGTCGCTCCGCCCCACGGCCTCGCCGAGCCGCGCAGCCAGGAGGCCGCCGGCACCGCGCTGCAGTTCACGTACTTTCACTGGGGCTTCAACGGGTGGGCGCTCTATGCGGTCATGGGCGGGGCGCTCGCTTACTTCACCTTCCGCCGGGGTCTGCCCACCCTGGTCAGCTCCCTCTTCACCCCGCTGCTGGGCGAGCGCGTGAGCGAGAAGCCGCTGGGCCGGACGATCGACGCCCTGGCCATCGTCGCCACCCTGTTCGGCACCGCGACCTCGCTGGGCCTCAACGGCCTGCAGCTCAACAGCGGCCTCAACTACCTCACGGGCCTTGAGAAGGCCAACGGGGTGGCCGTCGTGATCATCATCATCGTCACCGCGCTATTCGTGCTCTCGGCGACGTCCGGCGTCGAGCGCGGGATCCAGTTCCTCGCCAACATCGGCGCCGGCGCGACCATCGTGCTCTTCTTCTTCTTCCTGTTCGCGGGCGGCGCGACCGTCCTCGTCATTGCCCAAGGCATCGAGACGATCGGGAACTACATCATCCAGGTGTTCCCGATGAGCCTGCGAACCGGTGTGGACAACCCGGAATGGATGGCCGCGTGGACGATCTTCTACTGGGCGTGGTGGATCTCCTGGGCGCCCTTCGTCGGCATGTTCGTCGCCCGCATCTCCCGAGGCCGCACGATCCGGGAGTTCATCGTGGGCGTGGTGGCGGCGCCGACCGGCTTCGGCTTCCTCTGGTTCGCCGTGGTCGGAGGCACCGGCATCGACCTACAGACCAGCGGCCAGGCCGACCTCGTGGGGTCCGTGGCCACGCCCGAGCTCTCGCTCTTCGTGGCGCTGGACGCCCTCCCGCTACCGACCGTCACGTCGGCGATCTGCATCGCCCTCATCGCCCTGTTCTTCATAAGCGGAGCGGACGCCGCCTCGATCGTGATGGGCACGATGGCCACGCGGGGCTCCCTGCATCCCCCCAAGCTGGTGGTGATCACCCTGGGCGTGCTCATGGGCGGGATAGCCTGCGCGATGCTGCTCGTGGGTGGCCTGAGCGCCCTGCAGCAGGCGGCCATCCTCGGCGCGGTGCCGTTCACGTTCGTCATGGTCGGGGTCGCCTGGTCCTGGATCAAGGCGCTGCGCTCCGAGCAGCTGCCGGCGCGCGTGCCGGCGCAGGCCCCCGCGGCGGTGACGGCGGCGCCTGGAGGGCGCCCGGCTGTCGGTCCCGGTACGTTCGACCCCGCGACGCTGGACGGGGAGGGAGGGCGGTGAGCATGCGAACGTTTCGGGCGGTCGCGAGCGCGCTACTGCTCGCACTCGCCCTGGCTGCGCTGGGCGCGTGTGGGAAGGAGAACGGGGAGGCGCAGTCCGGCGGCTCGTCACAGCCGCAGGGTGCTCAGCTGCGCATAACGCTGGGCACCCAGGCGTTCCCGGAGGCCCGCATCCTGGGCGAGCTCTGGCGCCAGGCGCTGGCGGCGAACGGCTACACGGTCGACCTCCGCAAGAACGTCGGGCCCGCAGCGGATCTCGACGAGTTGCTGAGAGACGGCGAGATCGACGGCCACGTGGCGTACACCGGGACGGTGCTGTCCATCGTCGCTGGCGAGGAGGTGTCGGGCCTCGACCCGAACAAGACCTACGCCCAGGCCAAGGAGTTCTATGACGGTCGCGGCATGGCGATGAGCGAGATGTCGCCGTTCCAGAACGTCGACGCGATTGCCACGACGAAGGCCTTCGCGCAGGAGAACGGGCTGGAGTCCATTGCCGACCTGCGCAAGCTCAAGCGTTTCACGCTCGGGGCCCGGCCGGAGTTCGAGAGCCTCTACCTGGGCCTGGAGGGCCTGCAGCAGCTCTACGGGCTCACCAACGCCCAGTTCAAGCCCATCACGCTGGGCGCCCAGTACACCGCTCTCGACGAGGGCGACGCGGATGCCGTGAACGCGTTCACCACCGATCCCCAGCTTGAGAGCGGCGACTACGAGGTGCTCGAGGACCCCAAGCTGCTCTTCGGCTCCCAGAACGTTGTCATGACCGTGGACGCCGACAAGCTCGAGCGCGTCGGCCGCGAGAAGTTCCTGCAGGTGGTCAACGCCGTCAACAGCCGGCTGACCGAAGACGCCATCGTGGAGATGAACTCTGCGGTAACCAACGGCCAAGACGACGGGGAGGTTGCCAGACGCTTCCTGCGCGAGGCGGGCCTGCTAGAGCCGATCGGCTCCGACGACGCCTAGGTAGCGCAGTGGTGCTGGTCCCCACCCGCCGCCAAACGCCCCCAGAGGAGGCGGAATGCCCCACAACCCCAGGAACCCCTTCGAGGGAGTCACGGACTTCTTCAGCGAGATGGGCCGATTGCGGGAGATAGGCACCGGCCGCGAGCACGGGCACCAGGATAGGCAGCGCACCCACGCGAGCGCATGGGTTCCGGCTACGGACATCTTTGCCAGGGGCGATGACTTGGTCATCCGGATCGAGGTCGCGGGCCTCAGGCCGGAGGACGTGGACATCACGTTCTCCCACGATGTGCTGACCGTCTCGGGCGAGCGCAGGACCGAGCAGGGCACCGGCGGAGAGGACAGCTTCTACATCAGGGAGCGCTTCTACGGCGCGTTCAGGCGTGCCATCACGCTTCCGGAGGGCACGGACGCCAGTCAGATCAGCGCCGAGTTCGACAACGGGCTGGTTGAAATCGCCGTTCAGGGGGCTTGCAGCGGCGGCGAGGCGAAGCGGATCGCCGTCCGGGACAGGTCGAGCGACGCGACGACCAGGTCGCTGGGGTGACCGGGAGCTTTCCAGACGCCAGCGGATTTACGGGATGGTGATCGTGCGCTGAGGGCCGACGGTCATGTCGTCCTGGTCGGAGACGACGGTCTGGGCGTGCGGGTGCTCGAGGAGCTGCTCGAGCTGGGAGTGGCGGTGGTGGCGATCTGTGCTCGCGACGAGGGACCATTTGCCCGGGCTGCCCAGGCCATGCCTGTGCAGCTGGTGGTGGGCGATCCGAAGAGCGAGGAGACACTACGCGCGGCCGACGTGGAGGGGGCCGACGCGTGCGCGCTGCTGACCAACGGCGACCTGGCCAACCTGCACGTCGCCCTGGAGCTGGACGAGCTGGCGCCTCAGGCGAGGGTCGTGATGCGCCTGTTCAACACCTCCCTGGCCGGCCCGGTGCGCGAGCTGGTCGGCGATGTGGTGGTGCTGTCGGCGTCGGAGCTGGCCGCCCCGGCGTTTGTGGAGGCCGCCCTGCGGGGCAGCGCCGACTTCGCCCTGCGCATCGCCGACCGCAACGTCACGGTGCAGGAGGTCGACCTGACCGACCCACAGCTGCGGCTGGCGCTCGCCGACGCCGGGCGAGCCGACGGCGAGGGCGAGCTGTTTCCCGAGCGCGGTGCCCGGGTGGTGGGTATTGTCGATCAGGGGCCGGTCGCCGAGCGCCCCGACTTCGGGTCAGGCGGCGCCCTGGATCTGCGCATCGCCCGGCGCCAGGCGGGCATGGTCGCCACCGCCGCACGTGTTTACAGGGCGTCGTGGCTCGTCGCCCGTGGCCTTGTGGGGGTGATAGACCGCCGCCTTGCGGTGGTCGCCGTGCTGTTCGGGCTCGTGGTGGCGGGCAGCGCGCTGGTTTTCGACAGCGGCTTGGGTATCAGCCTGCTGGACGCCTTCTATTTCACGGTCACGACGGTCATGAGCGTCGGCTACGGAGACATCCACCTTCTCGACGCGTCACCCGCTGTGAAGCTCTTCGGGACCGCGATCATGGTGCTCGGCGGGCTGGCCCTCGCGCTTGTCTTTGCGCTGCTCACCGACGCCATCGTTGGCGCCCGGCTCGCCCAGGCCCTCGGCCAGGGGCCGTTGCCCAGGCGCAACCATGTGATCGTGTGCGGCATCGGCCGAACCGGCGGGCGCATCCTCGAAAACCTCGTCGAGGCCGGGGTGCCCTGTGTCGCCGTCGAGCGCGGTGAAGGCGCCGGCAATACGGCGCTGCTGCGGCGGCTGGACATCCCGCTCGTGCTCGGGGACGCCGCGGCCGGGGACACTCTCGAAGGGCTGCGATTGGGCTCCGCCCGCGCGTTGATGGCGATGACCGACGACGACCTGACCAATCTGCAGTGCGCTCTGTTGGCCCGCGCGCGAGCCCCTCAGCTGCGCGTGGTCCTGCGGCTGTTCGACCACGACCTCGCCGAGCGCGTCCAACGCGCCACCAACATCCACCTCTCGCGCAGCGTGTCCGCGATCGCGGCCCCGGCCTTCGCCGCCGCCATCCTCGGGCGCCGGGTGACGGCGGTGCTGCCCGTCGGGGCTGAGATGGTGCAGATCGCCGCACTGACCGCCGAGCGGTCCACTGACATCAGAACGCTCGAGCGAGCCTGCCAAGCACGCGTACTGGCGGTGGACGGAGCGGCATTCCCGGACGTCGATGCCCGCGTGGCCCCCGGCGACGAGCTGATAACCGTCGGCACGAGCCGCGGCCTTGCCGAGCTCGAGCGACGCGTCACGACGTCGGCATTGACGTCGCCTAGCGCCAGAGAGCGCCCCCCCGCGGGAGGAGAATCATCATAATCGACCGACTCGGTCCGGTCCCTGCACCCGCAGACCGGGCGAAGCTGATGTCGCTGTACCCTCGAATGCCTGGGCGCGCGCGGCCGCCGCCTTCGGCGACTTCGACGGGCTGTGGGAGCGCATGTGGCTGAGCTCGGTCGATGTCCCTGGGCCGCTCGTGGACGAGCTCGCCGCGGCGTGGCGGTCGCTCGGGATCCATGCGGTGATTGGCGTCATCGAGCGCGAGTCCGAACGGCCGGGGACGCTCTACAACGCGATGCTCTGGCCTCGGGCCGGAGGGCTGCTGCACAAGCATCGCAAGCTCATGCCCACGATGCACGAGCGGCTGTTCATGGGATTGGCCGCGGCGATGATCTGCGCGCGTTTGACACCGACTGCGGTCGGATCGGCGGGCCGATCTGCCTGGGAGAACCGCATGCCGCTCGCGCCCTACACCGTCTTCGGCAGGGTCCGCAGATCGCCCACGGCCGACGACTCTGACGGCTGGATTGCCCACATGCGGGCGATCGCCATCAAGTCCGCGCGTTCGTCATCTCGATGCCCCAGTACATCCCGGGCGCCGCGTTCGGGGACGACTTTCCGCTCCCGCTGCCCGAACGCGAGGTGTTCGGCGCCGGGGGCGCCGTCGTCGTCGAGCCGACCTGGGGCGAGATCGCGGCCGGACCCTCTACGGCGAGGAGGGCATGCTCGTCGACGGCTGCGATCTGCGTCTGGGGCTGCACGCCAAGCGCCTGTTCGACGCCGTCGGTCACTACTCGCGGGACGACGTACTCGGTGAACCCGCGCCGGCGCACGCGGGCGACGACAGCCGGGCGATCAGCCCGGAGACTGCGCCCTAGAAGCGTCAATCCGCTTCCGGCCTTCCGTTCCGCTTCCCGACTGACGAAAGCAGTGCTCTTCCGGGCGTGATATATCAGACCGGGGTGCGGTGCTGTGTCAGAAGGGGCCAGCGATGTCAACCCCTCGGCCCAAGCAGAAGCACGATCAGGACGAAGGATCCGGTGCGGCGGCGACGTCCAGCCGCGCCCTGCGCTGAAGCTCGTACAGGTCGGCGCGACCGCTGACGTAGCGGCCTGAAGCATCCACTGACCGCTCGAAGTCCCAGGAGGTGTAGGCGCCCCGGCCGAGGGCGCGCACGACCAGGCGCCGCTCGTCCTGACTGGCGAGCACCCGTCGACGCAGGCCCTCAAGGTCCCAGCGCCTCCCGACCTCCTCGCGAAACTCCTGGACGGCCTCGCGGTGGGCTGCGTCGGTCGCGAGGTTGACCAGCTCGGCGGGATCGTCGATCAGGTCGTAGAGCTGGTCAGGATCCCCGGCGCAGGCCACGAACTTGAAGCGGCCACGGCGGATCATGACCGCCGGTGCGGTGACGCCCTCGGCCAGATACTCGCCGAACACCCCGGCCGACCGGGGAGCGGCCCCGTCGCCCAGCAGCCCGAGCAGGCTCATCCCGTCCAGGTCCTCGCCGAGCTCGCCGGGCCCCGACCCGCCCGCGAGCTCGAGCAAGGTAGGTGCCAGGTCCAGCAGTGTGACGGGGGCGGCGACGCGACGCGGAGAAGCGCGGCCGGGCATGCGCACCAGCAGCGGGACGCGGGCCGACTGCTCGAAGAACGACATCTTGTACCAGAGCCCCCGCTCTCCGAGCATCTCACCGTGGTCGGCGGTGAAGACGATGACCGTCTCGTGGTCGAGGCTGGCGTCGCGCAGGGCGCCCAGCACCTCGCCGACCTTGTCGTCCACGTAGCTGATCGCCGCGTAGTAGGCGTGGCGCGCGGTCCGGATCTGCTCCTCGCTCAAGTCGAGCTCCTCGGTGCCAGACATCTCTCGCAGCCGGCGGCTGTGGGGATCGACCTCCGAAAGCGGGATTCGCGAGACGGCCGGGGGCTCGATCGTGTCGAAATCGTAGAGATCCCAGTAGCGCGGGCGAAGCTCCCACGGGTCGTGCGGGCTCGTGAAGGACACGGTCAAGAAGAAGGGCCGCTCGGATCCTTCGCGAGCCAGCTCGAAGATCTTGCGCACGGCCCGAAAGGCGACCTCGTCGTCATAGTCCTGCTGCATGCTCGCCGCGCACACCCCCGGTGCCACCACGCTCTCCATGGTGTGGTACCAGCGCAGACGCTCGGTCAGCGGCAGGCGCCAGTCCGGAGTCCAGTCCATGTCGGCGGGATAGACGTCGGGCGTCAGGCGCTCCTCGAAGCCGTGCAGCTGATCCGGCCCGACGAAGTGCATCTTGCCGGCCAAGCAGGTGAAGTAGCCCCGGACGCGCAGCGCATGCGTGACGGTGGGCAACGACGCGCGCATCTCCGCCGCGTTGTCGAAGACGTTGGTGCGCGAGGGCAACCGCCCCGCAAGCAGGCTGGCCCGCGACGGGGCGCACAGAGGCGACGCGCAGTAGGCGCTGTCGAAGACGGTGGCGCGCTCGGCCAGCGCGGTCAGATTGGGGGCCTGCACAAGGCTGTGGCCATAGGCCGGCAGCCACCCAGCGGCGAGCTGGTCGGCCATGATCAGGAGCACGTTGGGACGGCCCGCCATGCGGGGAACCTATCGGCTCGGCCTCATCGGGATTCAGCTCGCCGAAGTCATCGACGCTCACGCTCGGCCACGCCGCCGCACCTGCGGCGCGACCAACGGGCTCTAAACCCACGCCTAGCTCAACAGGGCCAGGTGAACGCCGCCACGCCCGTGACTGCGGTCGCCGCGGCCACGGCGCGAATCACCTGAGGTCGCGACTGCGCAGGGTCGTCTCCGAACCGAAACGGTGAAGCGCCGGAGGCACGGTCTGGCCCAACCAGGTAGCCGCCAACCCACAGGACGTGGCCGAGGCGGACCAATCCCCTCGCGATGGTGTCGCATACATCCACCCGATTCGCACTCGCGGCGGCGTCATCGGCGAGCTCGGCAAGCAGCTTCCGGACTTCCGCGTCTTCGCCCACTCGCCAAGCTAAGCATCATCCCGCAGCCCCGGGCGAGCGGGGAGACGCGCGCTTCTGGCCCGCGTGAGAGCGGGAACGCGAGCCGCAGACACGTTCGCACGCGCAACCAAGCGGAGCACGGTCCCATGGGTACAGGAGCGCCTGCCGCGACGCCAACATGCGCGAGATCGGCCCGCCCGATCCCCGATGCTGCATCTCCTCCTGTCCGCTGCCACTTTTTCGCCACGTTTTTGTTGCGGAAGAACGCAGGATTGTGCGGCGTGCTGCGGCCCACGGCGGGGCGCTCATAGCGTACTTTCCCTGCTAGAGCGCCATATTGCGACGAACTACTTGACGCGAGCGACGGGACTCGAACCCGCGACCTCCGGCGTGACAGGCCGGCGCTCTAACCAGCTGAGCTACGCCCGCGTGCAGCGAGGGTCGAGCATAGCGGCCTCATGATTGGCCGCGAGTGTCTCGCCGGCGCTCCTTGACCTGGGTCACGACGAGCCAGGCGAGGAACCCCACCACGGGGATGAAGTACGCGATCGTGGTGAGCACGTGGCCGGTGTGGGCGTACAGCATCGGGATCAATGTTCGCAGGCGGGCAAGCCGGGGCAAACTCTCAGCATGAACGATGACGCAGGCTCACCGGTCGAGCTCGAGGACGGGGAAGCCTCGCCGTCGAAGCTCAAGCGCAAGAAGTATGAGCGTGAGCTCGCCCGGCTTCAGCTGGAGCTGGTGAAGCTCCAGCACTGGGTCACGCACGCCGGCCTCCGGGTGGTGCTGGTGTTCGAGGGTCGCGACGCCGCCGGAAAGGGCGGGACGATCAAGCGGATCCTCGAGCCGCTAAACCCGCGTGGCGCGAGGGTGGTGGCTCTCGGGACGCCGTCGGAGCGCGAGAAGACCCAGTGGTACTTCCAGCGTTACATCCAGCATCTGCCGGCCGCGGGCGAGATCGTCGTGTTCGACCGCTCCTGGTACAACCGCGCCGGCGTGGAGCGCGTGATGGGCTTCTGCACCGACGAGGAGTACTGGGAGTTCATGCACACCTGCCCGGAGTGGGAGCGGATGCTCGTCCGCGACGGGATTCTCCTCCGCAAGTACTGGTTCTCGGTGAGCGACGAGGAGCAGGAGCGGCGTTTCCAGAAGCGCTCTGCGGATCCCACGCGGCGCTGGAAGCTCAGCCCCATGGATCTCGAGTCGCGCGACATGTGGGTCGACTACTCCCGGGCCAAGGACGAGATGTTCCTCCATACGCACATCCCCGAGGCGCCGTGGTACACGGTGGAGTCCGACGACAAGCGGCGCGCCCGGCTCAACTGCATCGGGCACGTGCTCGACTCGGTCGACTACGAGGACGTGCTGCCGGGACCGGTCGAGCTGCCGCCGCGCCCGCCGCAGGAGGACTACGACCGGCCGCCGCGCGAGGCCAACACGGAGATCATCGGCAAGTACTGAGGGGCCGCCCGCCTCAGACGTTGGCCTGTGAGAGCAGCCACAGGGCGAGGCTGGTGAAGCCGACCATGATCCCCAGCATCCAGTACTGCGAGCGCACCGCGAGCCGCGCCTTGTCGTAGATGGCCAGCGCGCGGTCGTGGGCAAGTGTCAGGGCCGCCACGTGGCCGGCGACGATGAACGCCACCTGCCAGTACCAGGTGGCGTTGGCTCCGATCAGCGTGTAGTCGATCTGGCTGTCGGCGGTGCCGAAGAGGTTCGATCCGTCGCCCAACGGGTCGGACGCCAGGAAGCCGAGCGCCTGGCTCTGGAAGAGCAGGAGGGTGAAGTAGTGAGCGGCGACGTACGCCAGCGCGATGGGCACGAGCGTATGGACGAACTCGCGCGCGAGCCTGTCGGTGGTGAAACCGCCGCCCACACTCTTCGCTCCCAGCACGCCGAGCCGGTAGAAGCCGTAAACGAGCAGGATCGTTGCGATCAGCCCGAGAAGAAAGGTGAGCTCGAGCGCGTTTTGCGGCGAGAGGCCCGCATCGCCGAAGAAGCGTGCGATGTCCGGCGCGATACCGGTCCAGATCGGCGCCTCGGCGGCGCCGTCGAATGTCACCGAGCCGATCATGACTGCCAGCAGCGGCACCGTGCCGGCGCCGGCTTTGAGGGCCGGAAGACCGGAGAGCGGCCGGCGCAGGCCGACCACGCCGTCCCGCGTCTTGAACGGTGAAATGCGCGAGAAGAGGTTGAAGTAGACGGAGAAGGCCTCGCCGCGCGTGATCCAGGTCTCGACTCCGTAGAGCGCCATCGCCACGAAGGTGATCGCGGTGTAGAGGAGCGTGGCGATGGCGAGCGAGTCGGGCTGGTCGCCGTTCGAGGCCACGAGCTCCATCACGGCGAAGAGGAAGACCCCGGCCGCGGCGGGCCAGTGGCCGAGACGTTCGGGATAGGCGAGTGGCGCGGGGAGGCCGCCGCGCGCCACGCGGGCCGCGCTCCACCCGACCGCCCGGCCGATCGCCCGCCAGGGGTTGAAGGCCTTGAAGACGTCGCCGAAGAGGACGCTCGCGGGCACGAGTCCGAGCCAGAAGATCACGTAGATGAACGTGGGCGTGAAGTTGGCGGTGGAGCTCTGAGTGCCCCGCAGGCCGGCGTAGACCACGAGCAAGAGAAGAGCGGTGCCGATCGCTCCGCAAGCGATCTCCACCGCTCGGCCGGCGAGCACGCGCCCGATCCCGCCTGGCAAGCGCCTCCAATGCTGTCGCTGCAGCTTGGGCTCGGGCCAGAGCACCGCGAGCGCCACGAATGAGATGACAAGGACCATCGCCGCGGCCCAGCCGAAGAGCCACTCCGGGATGGGGAGGTCGGAACGGGCGACCAGCCCGTGGGCGAACGGGATCACGAAGGCGAGACGACCAGGCGGGCGACCAGCGGGTCGAGCCCCGCGTCCTCGGCCACGTGGCTCTCGATCTCGAACTCTCCCTCGGCGTTGGCCTTGAAGCGAAAGCGCGCGGGTTGATCCGGCGCCGCGGTGTGCTCGATGTCGTATCCGTGCAGGTGGATCTCGTCGGGCGCGTCGGCGCTGACGACGATCCGTACGGTGTCCCCCTTCACGACGTCGATGGTCTTCGCGCCACCCACGACGGTGCCGCCCTTGATGTTGATCCGCGTGATCTGCGGCTCGGGCGGCGGCGTAGGCTCGGCCTCCGTGGTGGGCTGAGGCTCGGCCGAGTCGTCGCCGGTCTCGGTCTGCGGCTCGTCCTGCGTCTGGGTGGTGACAGCTGACCGCTCGGGCTCATCGTCATTTCCCGGCGAGACGAGGAGAAAGGCGACAACCGCGACGACCAAGGCAGCGACGATCAACGCAATTCGCTGTTGATTCGACATCGCGGCGGCGAAGTATGGCAACCGTCTTCACGCACCCTAAACACGGCGGTCACAAACAGGTCACGGGTAGCAGCGGCCCGCTGCCGAAGCTCGAGGCGATGAAGTCAGCCGACCTGCACTTCCACCTGCTCCCCGGGGTCGACGACGGTCCCGCCGACCTCGACGAGAGCCTGTACCTGGCGCGGGCGGCGGTGGCCGAGGGCACGCAGACCATCGTGGCGACGCCGCACGTGCGCTTCGATCTGGGCACCACGGACGCGGCCGAGGTCCTGCACCGCGTCTGCGAGCTGCGCGCGCTCATCGCCGCGTTCAGCCTGCCGGTCGAGATTCTCTGCGGCGGGGAGCTGGGACACGACGTGATCGGCTCGCTGAGCCAGTACGAGCTCGAGCTGCTGGCGCAGGGCCCGCCGGGAGCGCGCTGGCTGCTGGTTGAGGCGCCCTTCGAGGGAATCGGCGCCGACTTTCATGCGGCCGCGGCCGAGCTGCGAGAGCGCGGTTTCGGAGTGCTGATCGCCCACCCCGAGCGCAGCCCGGGCGGCGCGCAGGGTCTGCGCCGCGAGCTCGAGGCCGGCTCCCTGGCGCAGGTGAACGCTCAGTCGCTCACGGGCGAGCACGGGGAGGACGCCGCTGCCGCGGGCTGGCGCCTGATCCGCGGGGGGCTCGCGGCGGTGATCGCGTCGGACGCCCACGGCCCCACCCGCCCTCCGGCCCTGGCCGCCGCGCGGCGCGCGCTCATCGAGGCCGGAGCTGCGCAAGCCGCCGAGCTCCTGCTGGCGGGCCCGTGGCGGCTGCTGCGGAGCGGCATCCGCTCGAGGACCGCCGCGGTGGCGGCCTAGAAGTTCTCGCGCGTGAGGAAGCCGGCTTCGAGCTCCATCTCGAGCTCGTTGTTCGTGTCCGCGTCCGCGACCACGGCCGGCGCCGGCTCAGGCGCGGCCTGCGGCGGGGCTTCTGCCTCGAGCGCCTGGCCGTTCTCTTCGCCCGCACGTCGCTCGGGGTCGAATCGGTAGCCGACGCCGAAGTGGGTGTGGATGTAGTTCCACTCCGTCGAGCTCTGCTCGAGCTTCTGTCGCACCTTGCGGATGAACACGTCGACCGAGCGGTCGCCGTGGGCCATCGCGTACCCCCACACCGCCTGATAGATCTCCTCGCGCTGCAGCACCTTGCCCTTGGCTTGAGCGAGCAGCTGCAGCACCTCGAACTCGCGCCGGGTGAGGTCGATGCTGGCGCCGCGCATGAAGGCCTGGAACTGATCGGCCCGGATCTCGAGCTCCCCCGCCACGAGCGGCCCGGTGTCCACGCGGGCCGACGCGCGCTTGCGCCGTCGCACGACGGCCTCGACGCGCGCGAGCACCTCCTCGGGATGGCACGGCTTGGTCACCCAGTCGTCGGCGCCCAAGCGCAGCCCGCGCACCCGCTGGGAGACGCTGGAGCGCCCGGTGCAGACCACGACGCCGAGTCCGGGCAGGGCATTGGACACCTCCTCGAGAAACTCCCACGCCCGCGGGCCGAGCAGGACCAGGTCCACGACGAGGGCGTTCACCCGCATTGCGACGAAGTCCTCCGTGCGCGGAGCAGCCTCGAGACGCCGGTACTGCCACCCCAGATCGCCTGCGCGCTTTACCAGCACACGAACGAAGCCAGAGTCGGAGTCGAGGATCGCGAGCCGCATATCCGACATCTGCGGTGAGTCTACGCGCCTGGTCGGGCGCCAGTCGAAGGCGTTTACAGTTTCTTCACAGCGCGGCAACGGCGAGGTAACGGACTTTCCGCAGGATGCTGGGAGGCTCGGCGCCATGGAGGTAGCGACGAGCCAACGTGACTCAGCCGGCCACGTGCTGCGAGCCGGCGCTCTCGAGATCAGGCCCGACGAGTTCACGGCGCTGGTGGACGGAAAGCCGCTGACGCTGACGGTGCGCGAGCTCCAGCTGCTCACGGCGCTCGCTGAGCGCCAGGGCCGCATCGTGTCGCGGGCCGAGCTCTACGCGGTCGTGTGGGGCGAGCCCTACCGCAAGGCCGACCGGTCGGTGGACGTCTACATCGGCAAGCTGCGCCAGAAGCTGGCGGCGGCGCTGCCGGGGGGCAACTTCATCCACACCCATTTCGGCTTTGGCTACCGCTTCACACCTTTTTCACAAAAGAGGCACAGCTCGATAACAGACTCCGGCTGACCGCAGTCGAGAGTCAGCGCCCACATGACCGACGAACTCAAAAGGAGAGGAACCATGCGAAAGCTCCTCGCGTTCGCCGCCTGCGGAGCTCTGGCGCTCGGCGCCGCCGCCTGTGGTGACGACGAAACCAGCGGCGGTGGAGGCGGTGGAGGCGGCGACCTCTCCGGGACTATCCGAATCGACGGTTCCAGCACGGTAGGCCCGTTCGCCCAAGCCGCGGCCGAGGAGTTCCAGGCCCAGAACCCCGGCGTACGCATCACGGTCGGCACCTCGGGCACCGGCGGCGGCTTCGAGAAGTTCTGCGCCGGCGAGACCGACATCTCGGACGCCTCGCGGCCGATCGACGAGGAAGAGGAAGTGCCGCTGTGCGAGAAGGAGGGCGTCACCTGGAAAGAGGTCCAGGTCGCCAACGACGGCGTCTCGGTGGTCACCAACACGAACCTCAAGGTCGACTGCATGACCACCGAGCAGCTCAAGCAGCTGTGGAAGTCGGGCTCGAAGGTCAAGAGCCTCAGTGAGATCGATCCCAAGCTGCCCGACACCCAGCTCAGCCTGTTCGGCCCGGGCACCGACTCCGGGACGTTCGAGTTCTTCACCGAGGAGATCAACGGTGAGGAGGGCAACTCGCGCAAGGACTACCAGCCCTCCGAGGATGACAACGTGCTCGTCCAGGGCGTGGAGGGTGAGGACGGTGGCCTCGGCTACTTCGGCTTCTCCTACTACGAGCAGAACCAGGACAAGCTGGGACTCGTGAGTGTCGATTCCGGCGACGGCTGCATCGAGCCCACCACGGAGACGATCGCCGACGGTTCCTACAAGCCGCTGTCGCGTCCGCTGTTCATGTATCCCAGCGGCAAGGCGCTGAAGAAGCCCGAGGTGCAGGCCTTCATGGAGTACGTGGTCGAGAACTACGAGGCGATCTCTGAGGCCAGCCAGATCGTGCCGATGAGCCAGAGCCAGGCCGACAAGGCCAAGACGGCGCTCGGGAGCTAGGTGGAAGCAGCCAGCACAACCGCTGCAGAGGGCCGCGCCGAGGCACCACGCCTCCGCGCGGCCCGTCGCCGCTGGGGCGAGGACCTGATCAAGGGCTTGCTCATGTTGGCGGCTCTGATCTCGGTGCTCACCACCACCGGGATCGTGATCTCCCTGCTCCAGGAGACGATCGTCTTCTTCGGCGAGGTCGGCATAACCGATTTCCTGTTCGGCACCGAATGGTCGCCGTTGATCCAGCCCGCCACCTTCGGCGTCCTGCCGCTCGTGGCGGGCACGATTGTCATAAGCATCATCGGGATGATCGTGGCCGTGCCGCTCGGTCTGGGAGCGGCCATCTACCTGAGCGAGTACGCCCATCCGCGGGTGCGCAAAACGATCAAACCGATCCTCGAGCTGCTGGCGGGCGTGCCCACGATCGTGTTCGGTTACTTCGCGTTGACCTTCTTCACCCCTGAGGTCTTGCGCGGGCTAGCCGGGGTCGACGCGGGGATCTTCAACGGGCTTTCGGCCGGCATCATCATCGGCTTCCTGATCATCCCCACGGTCGCCTCCATCTCGGAGGACTCGATGTCGGCGGTACCGGCGTCCCTGCGCGAGGGCTCGTTCGGCCTCGGGGCGTCGAAGCTGCAGACCACGCTGCGGGTGGTGTTCCCGGCCGCGCTGTCGGGAATCGTCGCATCGATCGTGCTCGGCTTCTCGCGCGCGGTGGGTGAAACCATGGTGGTGGTGATCGCCGCCGGTCTGGTGCCCCAGTGGGGCGTCAACGCCCTCGAGCCCATGGAGACGATGACGGCCTTCATCGCCGCCACGGCCAAGGGAGACATCGCTACCGGCAGCATCGCCTACAAGACGATCTTCGCCGTAGGGACCACCCTCTTCGTGATCACGCTGATCATGAACCTGATCTCGATCCGCTTCGTCCGTAAGTACCGGCAGGTGTACGAGTGAGCGCGCAGGAAAAGGCGGTAGGGCAGGCGTCGGGGTCTCGGCGCGTCAAGGACGCCGCCTTCAAGGCCGGGATGTTCATCTGCCTGGGCTTGGCGATTGCGATGCTCGCCGTGCTGCTGATCGATGTCGCGATTGACGGTGCGGGAAGCCTGACCTGGGACTTCCTGACCAGCTTCTCGTCAATCAGTGCCGAGCAGTCCGGGATCCAGGCCGCCCTCTGGGGCACGATCTGGCTGATGGGCGTCTGTGCTCTGTTCATCATCCCGGTGGGCGTGGCCACCGCGATCTACCTCGAGGAGTACGCGGACGGCACCAAGTGGTTCAACCGCCTCATCGAGCTGAACATCCAGAACCTGGCCGCCGTTCCCTCGATCGTCTACGGGATTCTCGGTCTGGCCTTCCTCGTGCGAGGGCCGCTCTCCCTTGGACCGGTTGTCCTGGCCGGAGGGCTCACGCTCGGCCTGCTCGTATTGCCGGTGGTGATCGTCGCCGCCCGCGAGGCCATCCGCGCGGTACCCCCCTCGATCCGTGAGGGCTCCATGGCCCTCGGCGCCACGCAATGGCAGACGATCTGGAAGCAGGTGCTGCCCGCCGCGATTCCGGGCATCGCCACCGGCGTCATTCTTGCGCTGGCGCGGGCGATCGGCGAGACGGCTCCGCTCATCGTGATCGGAGCGGCGACCTTCCTCGCCTTCAACCCGAGCGGCGTGAACGACTTCTTCACCGCGCTGCCCATTCAGATCTTCGACTGGATCTCCCGTCCCTCCAACGACGTGAACGACTACCGTCCCCTCGCGGCCGCCGGCATCCTGCTACTCATGATCCTGCTCCTGCTCATGAACAGCGTCGCGATCTGGCTACGAAACCGATACGAGCAGAAGTGGTAGGTGATAGAGAGTGCCTGAGCCGGTGACCGAGCCACAGGACAAGAGCGCGGAGCAGTCTGATCGCGGCCTGAGCCAGCGCATCGGCGTGCGCGACGCGACGGATGGCGCAACGGCACCTGCCATCGCCGGCACGCCGCGCGCAGAGGATGCCGACCGCGAGGCGATCTTCGGGCTGGAGGACGTCCAGGTCTCCTACGGCCCCAAGCCGGCCGTGCGCGGCGTCAGCTTCGACATCGGCAAGAACGAGATCACCGCCCTGATCGGGCCCTCGGGCTGCGGCAAATCAACGTTAATCCGCTGCCTCAACCGCATGAACGACCTGATCCCCACCGCTCGCGTCGAGGGCAAGGTGCTCTACCACGGGCAGGACCTCTACGGGCGCGAGGTGGACGCGGTCGAGGTGCGCAAGCGGATCGGCATGGTCTTCCAGAAGCCCAACCCGTTCCCGAAGTCGATCTACGACAACATCGCCTTCGGCCCGCGCGTGCTGGGCATGAAGGGCAGCATGGACGAGATCGTCGAGCACGCGCTGAAGCAGGGCGCCCTCTGGGACGAGGTCAAGGACCGCCTCAAGACCAATGCCTTCGGCATGTCCGGCGGCCAGCAGCAGCGCCTCTGCATCGCCCGCTGCCTGGCCGTCTCTCCCGACGTGATCCTGATGGACGAGCCGTGCTCGGCGCTGGATCCGATCTCCACGGGCAAGATCGAGGACCTGATGATGGAGCTCAAGCAGGACTACTCCATCGTGATCGTCACGCACAACATGCAACAGGCGGCGCGCGTGTCGGACAAGACCGCCTTCTTCACCGTCGAGCTGGACGACGAGGAGCACCGCTCTGGCCGCGTCGTCGAGTTCGACGACACCGAGAAGATCTTCACCAATCCGTCCGACTCGCGCACGGAGGCTTACGTCACGGGCAAGGTGGGCTAGCGTGCCCGACACGACCCGCTCTCATTTCCAAGAGGAGCTCGCGAAGATCGAGGTTCAGGCCCTCGGCGGACTCGACCTGGTCGTGGGGGCGCTCGACCGGGCCCTGGAGACGGTGCAGCACCAGGACGTCGAGCTCGCCGCGATGGTCATCTCCGACGACGACCGCATCGACGGCCGCTACCTGGAGGTGCAGCAAGGCATCCTGTCCCTGCTCGCCCTACAGGCGCCGGTGGCCGGCGACCTACGCATCGTCGCCGCGCTGCTGCACGCGATGAAGAACATCGAGCGCATGGGAGACCAGTGCGTCAACATCGCCAAGCTAGTTCCGCTCGCCGGTCACGAGCCGCCCTCCGACCCCCAGGTGCTCGAGGACATCGCCCGAATGGGAGCCCAGGCGCGCGTGCAGGTGATTCAGTGCAAGCAGGCCTTCGAGCGCCGTGACGTGGCACTCGCCCAGGATCTCGTACGCCAGGACGACGAGATCGACCGCCTCAATCGAGACGTATTCCGACTCGCGCTGGAGATCGGCGACGACCCCGACACGCGCGAGTGGGCCATGCACATGATGCTGATTGCTCGCTGTCTCGAGCGAATCGGCGACAATGCCGTGGACATCGGCGAGCAGACCGCCTTCGTCGTCACCGGTCTGTTCCGGGAGTTCGAGGACGCCTCGCACCCGGAGCTCGCTCCGCCGTCCACCGCTTGATCTGCGCTTGCATCGACATCGGCAGCAACACAACCCGGCTGCTGGTGGCGGATGCAAGCGATGGGCAGCTCCGTGAACTGGTAACTCAGCGGGCCTTCACCCGAATCGGCAAGTGCCTGAGGACCGGCGGAGCGATCCCGGTCGAGAAGATCGCCGAGACCGCCGAGGTGGTGCGCACTCAGACCACGGTGGCCCGCGAGGTGGGGGCGAGCGAGATCGTGGCCGTGGCCACCGCCGCGATCCGCAACGCGTCCAACCGCGACGAGCTGCTGAGCGCGGTGCGGGAAGCTGGGAGCATGGACCTGGACATCCTCTCCGGCGAGGAGGAGGCGCGACTCTCCTTCGTGGGCGCCACGCGCACCCTGCTGGAGCCCATGGAGGGCTCAATGGCCGTGATCGACGTGGGGGGTGGCTCATCGGAGATCGCCATCGGCGCCGCCGACGGCGAGATGTCGTGGTCGGCGTCGTTTCGGATCGGCTCGGGCTTCCTGGCCGATGCGTATCTACGCTCCGATCCGCCCTCGGCCGATGAGCTCGAGAAGGTACGCCGTCACGTGTCTGGCACCTTCGAGGGCCTGGAGCCTCCACCGGCCGAGCACGCGGTGGCGGTGGGGGGAACGGCGACCTCGCTGCGCCGGCTGCTCGGCGCCGAGCTGGTGCACGAGACGCTCGAGCGCGGGGTGCGCGTGCTCTGCATGACCCCGATCGACGAGGTCGCCAGTCGCTTCGAGCTCGACCGCGAGCGGGTCCGGCTACTGCCGGCGGGCATCCTCGTGCTCGAGGCGATCTCCGACCTGCTGGCGCTCCCGCTGCGGATCGCGCGAGGCGGGTTGCGCGAGGGAGTGCTGCTCGAGCTGGTGGAGGGCAGGCGGCTTGCTTAGGAGGAAGCGATCCGCTTCAGCTCGGCGGGGCGGAGCAAGACCTTGAGCTCACCGCCGTCGATCCCGGCCAGCCCGCCCTTCTTCATGCTCACCTGGGCGCCCGTGAGCGCACGCACGGCCATCGAGAAGTCGGGATCGTGGCCCACGAGCATCACATCCTCGCCCAGTCCGGCCGCCAGCGCTTCCGCGTCGAAGGGCCCACCGGCCAGCTCGGGCTCGACCTCGACGTCGATCCCTTGCTCCTCGCAGGCGAGCTCCGCGCTCTGCGCCGCGCGCACCTTGGGGCTGGTGAGGCAGGCGTCCAGGGAGACGCCGAGCGCATCCAGAGCGGCGCCCGCGGTGCGGGACTGCTTGCGTCCTTTCTCCGTCAATCGCCGCTCGGCATCGGGCGAGCCGTCCTCGGCATCTCCATGTCTGAGCAACCAAAGCACGAGAATCGGTCACCATAGAGGCTGAAGCCATGGAAGCTGTCACCGCTCCGCAACAAACACCGTCGCTCGACTCACCCGAGCTGTTCAGCAACCGCGAGCTGTCGTGGCTGCAGTTCAACGAGCGAGTGCTCGAGCTCGCGGAGGACGAGTCGACTCCCCTGCTGGAGCGCGTCAAGTTCCTGGCCATATACGCGGCCAATCTCGACGAGTTCTTCATGGTGCGCGTGGCGGGCCTGCACGATCAGGTGGAAGCCGGCATCGACGCGCGCGGCCCCGACGGCCTTTCCCCCGACGAGACGATCGAGCGGATCTCCGAGCGCACCAGCGAGCTGGGCCGCCGGCATTCGCAGCACTGGGAGGGGCAGGTGCGGCCCGCGCTGGCCGACCACGGCATCCGGGTAATCGACTGCGAGAGCTGTGATAGCTCGGAACTCGAGGCGGTCGATCGCCACTTCACGGAGCAGATCTTCCCGGTGCTGACGCCGCTGGCCGTGGGCCCGGGTCGGCCCTTCCCCTACATCTCCAACCTGTCGCTGTCGCTGGCGGTGTGGTTGCGCGACCCGGTGTCCAATCAGGAGATCTTCGCGCGGGTCAAGGTGCCCAAGGAGGTGCTGCCCCGCTTCGTATCGATCGGCAGCGAGGTGTTCGTACCGCTCGAGACGGTGATCGCCCGCCATCTCGACGAGCTCTTCCCCGGCATGGAGATCCTCCGCCACGACTTCTTCCGGGTCACCCGCGACGCGGACTTCACCGTCTCCGACGAAGCCGACGACCTGCTCCGCGCCGTGGAGGACGAGCTGCGCCGGCGGCGCTTTGGGGAGGTCGTGCGCCTCGAGATCTCGTCCTCGATGGACCCCGAGATGCGCAACTACCTCGTCCAGCAGCTCGCGATCGACGAGTCCCAGGTGATCGACGTGGAGGGGCTGCTCGACCTGGACGACCTCTGGTCGCTCTACGGGGCGGTGGGTCATCGCGAGCTGCGCGACCCCCCCTGGACGCCGGTGACCCAGCCGGCATTCGCCGAGGGCGAAAATGGCAAGGCCGACGTGCTCGCCGCCATGCGCGCCCGCGACCTGCTCGTCCACCATCCCTACGACTCGTTTGCCTCCAGCGTCGAGCGGTTGGTCCAGCAGGCGGTGGCCGATCCCGATGTGCTCGCCATCAAGATGACCGTGTACCGGACGTCCGACGACTCCGAGCTCGTGCCCTCGCTGATCGAGGCGGCCGAGCGCGGCAAGCAGGCGGTCTGCCTGGTCGAGCTCAAGGCGCGCTTCGACGAGCGCCGCAACATCGGCTGGGCGCGAGCGCTCGAAGAGGCGGGCGCCCACGTGGTCCACGGCCTGCCCGGGCTCAAGACCCACGCCAAGGCGCTGCTGATCGTCCGCCGAGAGGGCAGCGGCGCGCGCCACTACGTCCACGTGGGCACCGGCAACTATCACGCCAAGACCGCTCGCCTGTACGAGGACTTCGGGCTGTTCACCACCGATCGCGACCTGGCTTCCGACGTGGCGGAGCTTTTCAATGCGCTGACCGGCGCCGCCCGCTCCCCTGAGTACCGCAAGGCGATCGTGGCCCCCGACCACATGCGCAACTGGTATCTCGAGCAGGTCAGGCGGACGATCGAGGCGCACGAGGAGGGTCGCGAGGCGCGCATCGTGCTCAAGCTCAACTCCCTCGTCGACGAGCGCTGCATACAGGCCCTCTACGAGGCCTCGCAGGCCGGCGTGCCGGTGGACATCAACGTCCGCGGCATCTGCTGCCTGCGACCGGGCGTGGCCGGGGTGTCGGACAACATCCGTGTCGTTTCGGTGGTGGGCCGCTTTCTCGAGCACTCCCGCGTCTACGGCTTCCATCGCGGCGAAGAGCGCCACTACTGGATGGGCTCCGGCGACCTAATGCCCCGCAACCTCGACACCCGGGTCGAGCTGCTCGTGCCGATCGAGGACCCCGCCGCGCGCACGGAGATCGAGGAGACGATCGAGCTCTGCCTGGCCGACGACACCTTCGCCTGGGAGCTTGGGCCCGACGACACCTGGGAACGCCGGCGCGGTGGTGAGCGGTCGGTCCACAGTGAGTTGATGAACCGCGGCGTGGAGCGCGCCGCCGAGCGCTCGTCAGTCGATTAAGCCGAGCTCCGCCTTCAGCGCGAGCACGCGGGCCGCCGAGCGGCGGACCCGCTCGCGGAGCGCCGAGGAAGCCCGCGCTCGGCGCAGCAGCCAGGGATGGACCTGATTCCAGCTGGCGCTGCCGGTGGTGAGGATCAGGTCGGCGCCGGCCCTGATCGACCGCTCGGCCGCGCGCGCGACGCCCGAGCGGTCTAGCACCGCCTGCGCCTCGATCGAATCGGTCACGATCACCCCGTCGAAGCCGAGCTCCTCGCGCAGCAGGCCGGTCACGACCCGCGGCGATTGCGAGGCGATCCGTTCGGGGTCGAGATTGGGATAGCGGGCATGCGACAGCATCACGAGCGGCACATCGGCGGCGATGCCCGCGCGGAAGGGAAGGAGATCGCGATCGAGCTCACCGCGAATGTCGGTCGAGGCGTCGTCGGTGTTGGCCCGGGCCCGGCCCATACCGGGGAAGTGCTTCGCGGTCGCCGCCACGCCGGCCGAGCTCATGCCCTCGATCGAGGCGCGCGTCCGGTCGGCTATGGAGCGGGCGCCGCCCGCGAAAGCGCGCGAACGGAGCGCCGGCGCCGCCCCGCCGGGCACGTCGGCCACCGGAGCGAGGTTTACGTTGACGCCGGCCCCGCGTAGCTGGCGCGCGGCTGCCTCGGCCGCGCGCCGCACCGCTGCCGGCCCACCCTGCCCGGACTGCGCCGCAGCCGGGCCGGCCCAGCCGACCGTGCGCACGGCGCCCCCCTCCTGATCCACCATCACGAGCGCGCGCCCGGCCGCGGGGAGTTGCACGGAGCGCGTGAGCCGCCGCCACTGGGACCGCGTGCTCGCATTGAGGCCGAAGAGGATCACGCCCGCCGTCTCACGCGCGCGCAGGCGCCGGCGCACGTAGTCGGGAGCGACCGGATCGGGAAAGCTCGAGACCGTGAGCTGGCCAACCTGCTGGCGAAGGCTGAGCCGATCCACCGCCTCGAGCGAACGCCGCTCACCAGGCTTCGGCGCCGAGCCCGTCCGCTCGGCCGCCTCCTCCCGCTCACCGGCGGCGCCCACGGCCACGCCCACGATCAGAGCCACGAGCCCCGCGCCCGTGAGCAGCGCCAGCCGCCGTCGGGCGGCCGGATCAGCCGAGATTCGCATGCGTGGGCTCCGAGGCTCCCGAAGCCGACCGCGACCCTCCTTCCTCTTCTAGTCCCGCCCAGAGGCAGCCGTCGGCCAGCGCCACCAGCCCGAACGCCTCCACCGGACCGAGCGCCCCGGCGCCGTGCAGCCCGCCGGCGGCCGCCTGGTCGGCACCCCAGGCCAGGATCCGTCCGGTGAAGGTGTAGGCGTCGACGCCGGTCACATGCACCTCGGAGAGCCGGCGATCGCTCCCGTCGTAGGCGAGGGCCACGATGTGCGAGCCGCCCTTGGCTCGCTGCTCGGCGTCCGGGCCACCGCTGGAACCCTTGACCAGATGCCCGCCCAGCGCCCTCACCAGGCTGGCGGCGCCCGGCACGCTCATTCCCAGCGAGAACGCCTGCATCGGACGGGCAAAGGGCCCGAACCAGCCCAGGTAGACGTTGACCTCGCGTAGCTGGGGGGCGGTCTTGGGCAGCGCGAAGTGCTCGGAGCTTCCGACCGAGACGCCGTCCTTCGTGTTCGACCCCACGGGGAAGGAGCGCACCCGCTTTGCCCCCCGCTCGCTTCGCACGCGACCGTCGCGAAAGGCGACGCCGGGCGAAGCCGCGGCCCCCACCGAGGAGGCCCGTGTGCCGCCGCTCATCGCGGCATTGCCGGTCAGGAAGTAGCCGATGTCCACTCGGACCGCGTCGTCTCCGGCGCTCCGCAGGGCCAGCGCGCCGGCCAGGTTGCCGGGCACCCAGTCGTAGCCGAAGGCGGTGAGCATGCCGACCTGCGCCTTCTGGGCCGCTGGTCCGAAGCGCTCGAATACCTCACGGATGAAGGCGGGCTCGCCCGTGGAGTCGATGTAGTGCGCTCCCGAGGTGGTGGCCGCGGCCGCCGCCGGCACGCCCCAGCGGGCAAACGGGCCGACCGTGGTCACCAGCACGTCGCCCCTCTCCACGAGCGCGTTCACGCTCGGCGGGTCCGAAACGTCGGCCAAGGCGATCTCCAGGTCGCCGCCCAGCTCACGCGCCAGCTGCTCGAGCTTGCCGCGGCTGCGCGCCGCGAGCACCGGCCGCAGGCCGCGTTCGAGCATCGCCTCGGCCGTCAACCGGCCCGTGTAGCCGGTGGCACCGAAGAGGACGATTCGCCCGGCCACCGGATCAGCCCGACCCTTCGAACAGCGGAATCGACCTGAGCCTGCTGGCGTCCAACGGTGCTTCCTCCTGGCTCGCGAGGTGGCGACCTTATCCGAATGCGACGGCGCTACGTACTATCCCTCCACCGCTCCGATGATCACGCGCAACGTCGCCACAGCCCTACTCCGACGCCTGCGCGAAGGGCGCCTGGAGATAGCCGAGGTGGGGGGCCGCCGACATGTCTTCGGCCCGTCCGCCGCGTCCCTGCGCGCGTCCCTGCTGCTGCACGATTCGAGCTTCTGGAGCGGCCTCACACGCGGAAGCCTCGGACTGGCGCAGAGCTATGCCCGCGGCGGGTGGGACTGCGACGACCTGGTGGCGCTCGTGCGCATGGGCGCGCGCGAGATGCCACGCGTGGACCGGCTGCGGCGTCCCCTCGTGCCGCTGGTCGACTTGCTCAGCCGCGTACCCCGCAACACGCGCGCGGCCGCGCGCCGGCACATCGCTGCTCACTACGACCTGGGCAACCCGCTGTTCGAGCTCTTCCTCGACGACACCATGACCTATTCGTGTGCCGTGTTCGAGGACCCCGCGGCCACCTTGCGTGAAGCTCAGGAGGCAAAGCTCGACCGGGTCTGCCGCAAGCTCGAGCTTGGACCCGAGGATCATGTGGTCGAGATCGGAACGGGCTGGGGCTCGTTCGCGCTGCACGCGGCGCGGCGCTACGGCTGCCGGATCACCACCACGACGATCTCCCGCGAGCAGCACGAGGCGGCGGTCCAGCGCGTTCGCGAAGCCGGCCTGGAGGACCGCGTGCGGGTGCTGCTCAGCGACTACCGCGACCTGCGCGGGCGCTACGACAAGCTCGTCTCGATCGAGATGATCGAGGCGGTCGGGTGGCAGTACTTCGACACCTTCTTCCGGCGCTGCGGCCGGCTGCTGTCGCCACGGGGGCTGATGCTCCTTCAGGCGATAGTTATCGACGACCGGGCCTACCACGTCGAGAAGGCATCGCGCTCGTTTATCGGGGAGCTGATCTTCCCCGCCGGATGCCTGCCGTCGGTGGAGGTGATCTCGGGCTGCGTCGCGCGGGCGACCGACATGCGCCTGCTCGACCTCGAGGACATCACCGAGCACTATCCGGAGACCCTGCGCCGCTGGCGAACCGGGTTCCTGGGCGCCGCGGGGCGCGCCGACCAGCTCGGCTACGACCGGCGCTTTCGCCGGCTATGGGAGCTGTACTTCGCCTACTGCGAGGGTGGCTTCAGGGAGAGGCGCATCCGGGCCGTCCAGACGCTGCTGGCAAAGCCGGGCTTCACGGGGCCGCCCCGTCGGCGCCGGGCGGCGGCACTGCTCGCCGGAAGCTGAGGTCGATGCTCAACTACGTGCGCCGTGGCATCGGAGAGCCGCTCGTGCTCATTCATCCGCTGGGGGCGGAGCTGGTGGTGTGGGAACCGGTGGTCGGGCGCCTCGCGCGCGAACGCGACGTGATCGCGGTCGACCTCCCCGGCTTCGGGCGCTCGCCCGCCCTGTCCAACGGAAGCCTCCCCACGCCGCAGACCCTGGCCGGCTCGGTGGCCGCTTTCCTCGACGAGCTCGGCATCGGCGGCGTCCACGTGGCAGGCAACTCGCTGGGAGGCTGGGTTGCGCTCGAGCTGGCAAAGACGCAGCGCGTCCTCTCGGTGGCCGGACTGTGCACTGCCGGCCTATGGAAGCGCCCGCTGGGACCGCGCCCGGGCGGCGACGTCCGCCGCCTGGGCCGCACGCTGCTCCCGGTCCTGCCCGCGCTGCTGCGCTCCGAGCGCGGCCGGCGGCTGCTGCTTCGTAGCGCGGTGGCGTGGCCCGAGCGCGTGCCGGCGGACGCAGCGGCACGACTCGTGCGCTCCTATGTCAGCTCGCCCGGATTCGACGCAGCCAACAGCGCGATGCGGGCCGAAGTGTTCTCGGGGGTGGAGGACATCAGCGCGCCGGTGACGCTCGGCTGGGCCGAATACGACCGTCTGGTGGCCCGGCCGCGCGCGAAGGTACCGAGTTGGCGCGAGGTGACGCTCCACGGCTGCGGCCATATCCCGACGTGGGACGACCCCGAGCAGGTGGCGCGGGTGCTGTTGATGGCGAGCAGCTGAGAACCGCGTGTCAGAGCTCGCGCCGGGCGTACTTGGTGACCAGCTCACGGGCTCGCTGAGTCGCCGGCCGGTCCCCCCACTGGACGGGTTCGATCTCCTCCGAGACCTCGAGGTCCTTCTCGAACTGCTCGTGCAGCTCGCGGGCGAAGCGATCGCTCTGCACGCACAGCGCGACCTCGTCGTGGAGCTGGAAGGACCGGTTGTCGAAGTTGAGCGAGCCGACGCACGACCACGCCCCGTCGATCACGAGCGACTTGACGTGGAGCATGGTCGGGCAGTACTCGAACAGGCGCACGCCGACCTCGAGCAGCTGGTCGTATGCGGCCCGCCCCGCCGTGCGCACGAACTCCTTGTCGATGTGCGATCCCGGAACGAGGATGCGCATCTCGACGCCGCGCTCGGCCGCCTCGACGAGGGCGTCGGTGAACGCCGGGCGGGGCACGAAGTAGGCGGAGGTGAGCTCGATCGTCTCCTTCGCCGAGGCGAGCGCGAGATAGATCAGCGCCTCGGCGTTCGTGTCGCCCACCGTGGCGCTCGAACGGACGACCTGCATGGCCCCGCCGCCCTCCACCTCGTCGAGCTCGGGCAGGTAGCGGTCGCCGGCCAGCACGTTGCCGGTGCCCTCGAGCCAGGTCTCCGCGAAGGCGCCCTGCAATCCGCGCACAACGGGTCCCCGCACGCGCACGTGGGTGTCGCGCCAGTGGTCGGGATCCTGGGCGTTACCGGTCCATTCCTCGGCGATGCCGACCCCCCCGGTGAAGCCGACCTTGCCGTCGACGATCAGCAGCTTACGATGGGTGCGGTTCTCGAGACGCCGGACGGCGTAGGGCTTGAGCGGGCGAAACCAGCTGATCTCCACCCCGGCGTCCCGCATCTTCTCGAGTAGGCCGCGGTCCATCTGCGAGCCGCCGAGGGCGTCGATGACCACGTTGCACTCGATTCCGGCTCTGGCTCTGTCGCTCAGGCACTCCGCCACCTCGATCGCGACGTCGCCCCTCCAGTAGGCGTAGGTCAACAGGTTGACGGTCTCCGCCGCGCCCCGGATGGCGTCTAGGTAGGCCGGAAAGATCTGGTCGCCGTTGATGAGCAGATCGACGTCGTTTCCGTAGGAGACCGGCGCTCCCGTGAGCGCCTCGCAGGCGCGCAGGAAGTTCGGCGCGGCCACGTCGACCTCGCCGCGCAGCGTGTAGCCGTGGCCGCTCTCGCGTCGATGCCGCAGGCTGTCCGCGGCGTACCAGGCGCCCCCCGCGGCGACCAGCCCCGCGGGCCAGGCGTACCGAGCCACGCGCCTGGGTTCCCGGCGCCCGGGCCAACCATTGTTCATGAGAGTCCCCGCCATCCCTGTCTGCGGCGTACCCGCTGCCGACGCCGCCCATGCGTCGTCCTAGGATGGACGCGATGGGTGTGGCCCCGCCTCCCTCCGTGCCGTCGGGCATTGTCGATCGCTTCCGCTCGGACATGCGCTCGCAGCGGGCCGCCCGGGGGGCGTGGCCGCCGGGCGAGCTTGGCATCAGCCTTCGCCGCACGCGGGAATTCGAGCTCGAGCCGCTGCCGCTCCTGTTGCGCTGTTACGAGCGCTTCGGGCCGGTGTTCACGATCCGGGTGCTCTACGTGCCCGTGGTGTTCGCGATCGGGCCGGAGGCCAACCACTACATCACCGTCTCGCACGCCTCCAACTTCCGCTGGCGCGACGGCGGCATGGGCGACCTGATCCCGCTGCTCGGCGACGGCCTGCTCACCACCGACGGCGACTATCACCGCCGCGCTCGCCGCATCATGCTGCCGGCGTTCCACCGCGAGCAGGTGGCCGCCTCGACGTCGATCATGGTCGAGGAAGCCGAGCGGGCCCTGGCCGGCTGGCGGCCCGGCGATCGGGTCGATCTCTATTCATGGACACGGCGCCTGGCGCTGCGAGTGGCGATGCGCGCCCTGTTCGGCTTCGATCCCGACCGAAGCGGTCGCGACGGCGAGATGGCCGAGCAGTTTGAGAAGACACTCGGGTTCTGGGGCAAGGAGTATCTGCTGCAGATGCTCCGCGGACCGGGCTCGCCGTGGCGTGCCATGAACCAGACGCGAGCCCGCCTCGATGCGGTGATCTTCGCCGAGATCGCCCGCCGGCGTGGGAGCGGCGAGCGGGGCACCGACATCCTCAGCCTGCTGCTGGACGCCGAGGACGAGGACGGCTCCGGCCTGTCCGACCAGGAGTTGCGCGACCAGGTGATGACGCTCCTCTTCGCCGGGCACGACACCGCCACCTCGACGGTCACCTTCCTGTTCTTCGAGCTGGCCCGAAATCCGCACGAGATCGAAGGGCTCGTGAGCGGCGAGGACGCCGCGGGGTCGCTCGACATGGCGCTCGACGAGACACTGCGGATGTATCCACCGGCTTGGATCGGCCCGCGGCGCTCGGTGAGCGCCTTCGAGCTCTGCGGCGCCCACGTGCCGGCGGGCGTGAACGTCGACTACTGCTCCTGGGCCAGCCACCACCTGGCAGAGGTCTTTCCCGAGCCATGGAGCTTTCGGCCGTCGCGCTTCGCGCCGGAGGCGAAGTCGGCGCTGCCCAAGGGAGCCTACGTGCCGTTCGGCGGCGGGTCGCGCACCTGCATCGGGATGCGCTTCGGGCAGCTCGAGGTCAAGGCGATCGCTCGCTCGATCCTCCACCGCTTCCGCCTCGAGCTTGCAGAGCCGGAGCGACGGCTGTCGATCCGCCAGATGCCGACGCTCTCACCGCGCGGAGGTATGCCGATGATCGTGCGCGGGCCGTGAGTACGCGGGATGGGCGGTGTCTGTTCAGGTCCGCCCTATGAGCGGGTTTGCGCGCCGGTTGCGTAAAACTCGACGTCGACGCCAGCCCGCGCCCGGACCTCTTTCCAGTAGGCCGACATCGCTGGCACCGGCGTCGAGGTCGATGCCCGACCAGTCAAGCGCACGCAGGTCGCAGGGGCGCAGCAGCGTGTACGAGGCGAACGTCAGCAGCGCGCGCATGATCGGGGCGTAGGGGCGCGGGGAACGGCCAAGCCGCCCCGCTCGCGCCCGCCACAACCAGGGTGAGCGGCTACTCAGGGAAGCCGCCCGCGGCGAGGTTCGCCCCGCCAGGGCGTGGCTCTCAGCCGGCTTGGGATTCTCGACCGGCTAGCTCGGCTCCGACGGTTCGCCCGGTTCGCCTGGTGACGTGCCCGGCTGATCGGGCACCTCCGGCGGCGGCTTCTCGTCAGGCGGTGCCTGCGGTTCTGTCTCAGGAGTCTCCATATAGGCCCATTACCCGATCCATCTCATCGCAACCTCCCGCCACGCCGTCGCTCTTTCTAGGCCGGATTGTGGAACGACCGTGACGCACCCCGAATCTGCGTCACAGTCTGCGTCACACTTGCCCCGCGCATAGCCCCGCATGGCCCCGCAGACGACGCTTGCCTATGCGGTTTGCGGGGTCTTACGGAGCGGTGCGAGGCGGACAGGCAGATGGGCGGTGCCTGGCTCGAACAGGCGACCTCCACGGTGTAAACGTGGCGCTCTGCCAACTGAGCTAACCGCCCCGGAGGCGAGTCTAGTATCCGGCTGGTGAACGCCCGGCTGTTCTGGAAGTGCCTCGCGGTGCAGGTGGCCTTGCTGGCGGTTCCGTTCGTCGTGCTCGCCGTGACGCTCGAGCGGAGCTTCTTCGAGGACTGGGGCTGGGTTGCCGGGCCGGCCATCTGGCTGCTCGCCTCCCTGGGAACCGGGCGGATCCTCTCGCTGCCGCCGGCGTACACGCTCTTCTCCGCGGCGGCGGGCGGCGTAGCGGGGGCGCTCGTCTTCCTGGCCGCGTCACACGCGGCGGGCATGGTCGCCGCGCTGCTGGTGTTCGCGGCGTCGTGTGGCAGCTACCACCCCGAAGCGGAGGCCCAAGCCCTCGATGCGGGCGCCGGAGCGAGTAGGGGCGACGGGATTTGAACCCGCGATCTTCGGCTTGAAAGGCCGACGTCCTAGACCACTGGACCACGCCCCCGCGGTCGACCGATTGTAGGCGCCTAGAGGGTTCATGTGGGTTGGTTCTTTTACGGACCGGGCTTGGCGCTTCGCGAGCCGCCGCCCGCAGGGTGCCGGCGCACTGAACAGCAGCAACCAAGACTGAACGCGGCCGTGCTATCGGCTTTGTAACGCTCCCGTGACGCGGTTTCGCGGTCACCACGGCGGTCGGATGCGCCAACCCCACCGCCCTCTGTTACAGCCACACCACACAGTGACGACTGCCCGCGACGGGAACCGGGTCCTGGTTGCTGTCGTTAGGTGGTGGCCCGGGCCGACACCCGGCGGCTCGCGCAGCGCAACGAGCTAGTAGGGCGGCACGAACTCGTCCCAGCGGCGGTCGGGACGCTCGTCCGCCAGCCTGAGCACGCCCATGCCCCCGCTGCCGCCCGGCAATCCCCGGCTCAGTGGGCGGCGCCCCCAGCGAAAGCCGTTCGGCAGGGCCTGCGGCTCGAGTGTCGCCGCGAGGTTTCGCTCCACATAGGCCACGGCGGTGCGGACAGACGGCATCCACATGTCGTCAACCACGACCACCCCGCCGGGCCGCACGAGACGTGTCATGTAGTAGAGGTCGAGGAAAACCCCCTCGAAGCGGTGGTCGCCGTCGATGAACGCGAAGTCGAACTCCCGCCCCTCGGACAGCAGCCGCGGGAGCGCGAGCTGGCTCTCCTCCTCGAGGACCTCCACGGAGTCCGCCACCCCGGCGTCGCGTAACGTGCGAAGGCCGGCGCCGTTCCACGCCTCCTGCTGGAACGGGTCGACGGCGACGTGCCGGCCGCCATGCTCCAGAACGGCCTGGCTGAGGAAGAGGGCCGACAGCCCGAGGGCCAGCCCGACCTCGATCGTCCGCCGCGCTCCTTCCGCCACCGCGAGCTCTCTCAGGGCTTCCCCTGCGGCCCGATCCACGCTGTGGGGAAGGACATCGATAGGGGCACCGGCGCCGTCCAGGACCGTCCCGTCTCGGTAGGCCTGGTCGAGAAAGGCGTGGGCCCTGTCTCCGTGCTCCTGGGCGTGGCTCATCGGACGGGAGGCTACGACGCCGGGCGCGCGGATCTGGTGCCAGACCTCGCGATCGCCATAATGGGCCTCTGGGTCGTTAGCTCAATTGGTAGAGCTGCGGACTTCACGAAAGGAGCGCCAGTCGGGAAACCGCTGGTTGGTCGGCGGCTGTTTGCTGGAACCCCCTTAGAGCCCGCGGTACCGAACGGTGACAATCCTCGGGATTGGGCGATCAGCAGGCAACCCGGTTCACCGGAGAGCCCTCAGAGGCCATACGCCGCCCACCCTAACGTCGAGTCGAGGGTGAAGAGATGGTCCAGCCCGCAAGCCTCGGTCGAGGTGGCCGGTGAGAGCCGGTGCGGGATTGTTAATCCGTCAGATCTGGGTTCGAGTCCCAGGCGACCCATCGGGTAGGAGGAACCGCGTCAGGCAGCCGTCGGCGTGCGCGCGTACCTCGCCGCGCGCTTGGCCGCCAGCACCGCGTCCAGCAGGCCCGGGAAGCGGGCGTTGAGGTCATCGGTGCGCAGAGAGAGCAGACGCTTGCGCCCGTCGACCCGCGTTCTGACCAGGCCGGCTTCGCGCAGAACCCGGAAGTGATGGGAAAGCGTCGCCTTCGAGAGGCCGAGCTCAAACATGCCGCACGAGGGCTCGTCGCCTTCCGCGAGGCGGCGGACGATCTCCAGCCGGGCGGGGTCGCTCAGCGCGTGGAGGACGCCCGGAAGCTCCAGCTCGGCACGGGATGGGTGATGGGGCTCTCTCACAGCAGGGCCTCCCTGTGAGTCTAGCGACGGTTCGATAGATGTCGAAGGGCTTGCCCTAGTGGCGGAAGTGACGCCGGGCGGTGAAGACCATCGCCACGCCGCTTCGGTCGCACGCCTCGATCACCTCGGGGTCACGCTGGGAACCGCCGGGCTGGATGATCGAACGCACCCCGGCCTCGATGGCCAGCTCGGGACCGTCGGCGAAGGGGAAGAACGCGTCGGAGGCCAGCGCCGCGCCCGTCCGCCTCGTGCCCGGCGGCTCGCGCCTTCTCGACGGCGAGCCGCACCGCGTCCACCCTGCTCATCTGGCCGGCGCCCACCCCGATGGTCCCGAGGTTGCGGGCCAGGACGATCGCGTTGGAGCGCACGTGCTTGCAGACCCTGATCGCGAACAGCAGCTCCCCCCACTCGCTCTCGGTCGGCTTGCGCTCGGTGACCACCTGCATCTCGTCGCGCTCCTCGAGCCCGGTGTCGCGGTCCTGGACCAGAAGGCCGCCGCGGACGCGTTTGAAGTCATGCTCGGTCACCGGTGTACGCCGCCGCTCCTGGTTTTCGAGCAACCTGACGTTGGGCTTTTGCTCCAGTACCGCGAGGGCGTCGTCGTCGTAGCCCGGAGCCATCACCAGCTCGACGAACATCCCGGCGAGACGCTGCGCCAGGGGAAGGTCCACACGGCGGTTGAAGCACATCACGCCCCCGAACGCGCTCCGCTCGTCGGCGGCGAGCGCCTTGGCGAATGCGTCGTGGGCGTCGGATCCGAGCGCCGCCCCGCACGGGTTGTTGTGCTTGATGATCGCCGCCGCGGGCAGCTCGAAGTCATCGACCAGGCGGCGGCCGGAGTCGAGGTCGAGCAGGTTGTTGAGCGACAGCTCCTTGCCGTGCAGCTTGCTCACCATCGAGGTGAGGTGTGTGCGCGATCCGATCTCGGCGTAGTAGGCGGCCCGCTGATGGGGATTCTCGCCGTGGGGAAGGTCGAGCACCTTCTCGAAGCAGCGCATGTACTGAGTCGGGAAGTCCTCCTCGCGCTCGCCAAACCAGCGCGAGATCGCGATGTCGTAGCGAGCGGTGTACGAGAAGGCCTCGCTCGCCAAGCTCTCGCGTGTGCGCCCGGACAGCTTTCCGTCGTTCTCGCGGAGCTCCTCGAGCACCGCGTCGTAGCTCTCGGGCGAGGTGACAACGGCGGCGAAGGCGAAGTTCTTCGCCGCCGCGCGGATCAGCGCCGGACCGCCGATGTCGATGTTCTCGACGATCTCGCGGTCCTCGACGCCGCGTCGCGACGAGACCCGCTCGAACGGATACAGGTTCACGCACACGAGATCGATGGGCTCGATCTCGTGGTCGTTGAGGGTGTCGACATGGGCCTCCTCGGAGCGCACGGCGAGCAGGCCCGCGTGGATGCGCGGGTTGAGCGTCTTCACCCGTCCGTCGAGGATCTCGGGGAAGCCGGTGTAGTCCTCGACCGGCCTGGTCTCGACGCCCTCGTGCGCGAGCTCTCCGGCCGTGCCGCCGGTGGAGACGATCTCGACGCCCAGGTCGGCCAGCCCACGGGCGAAGTCGACCAGGCCACGCTTGTCCGACACGCTCAGGAGGGCACGGCGGATGCGTACGTCGCCCGCCGCGGTCAGCTGCGTGCCGCGTGGCTCAATCGCCATCGTCGATCAGCACCACGCGGGGGTTGTCGGGATCCAGCCGCACGCGCCCCTCAGCGATCAGCCGCACCGCGCGCGGCAAGAGCCGGTGTTCAACGCCGTGGACACGCTTTTCGATATCGGCAATGGCCTCAGGATACGAAAGGTCCAGCGACTCCTGAAGGACGATGGCCCCTGTGTCAATGCCCTCGTCCACGAAGTGAACCGTGACCCCCGACACCTTCACGCCGTGGGCAATCGCCTGCTCGATCGCCTGTAGGCCGGCAAAGGCGGGCAGCAGAGAGGGATGCACGTTGATGATGCGCCCGGCGAAGCGGCGAATGAACGCTCGGCCGAGCAGCTCCATCCATCCGGCGAGGACGACCAGCTCGACCCGGCGCCCTTCGAGCCACTCGGCGAGGGCCGCGTCACGTGCGACACGTCCGCCGGGAGTGTCGCTCGCGAAGACGCCCGCTTCGATGCCGGCCCGCTCGGCGCGTCCCAGCGCCGCGGCGTCCGACCGCGAGGCGGCCACGCAGGCGATCTCGATCTCCTCACCATGCACGGTGTCGATCAGCGCCTGGAGGTTCGTGCCACTCCCCGAGACGAGGACGGCGATCCGAAACCGCCCGGTCACCTAGACGCTGGTGTTCATCGCTCCGGCGTGGGCGGGTAGACGCAGGACCGGATACGCGCCCCCCGTGGTCTCGAGCCGACCCTCCTCGATCAGCTCGTCGACCCGCGCCAGGATGTCCGCCCGGCGCATCTTCGACGACGTTCCGTAAGCGGGTAGACCGTCGTAGGAGTTGCGGGCCAGCTTCTTGTTGCGGGCCCCGTGGAGTATCTCGGCGCAGGTGGTGCGACCCACCGCGGGCCGGGCCGAGCGGGCGACCGAGAAGATCGCGTCGTCCAGGCTCTCGATCTCCAGGGGATCGGGCGCGGGGGGCGACGGCGCCAGCGCCGGGTCGCAGACGTCGCAGCAGCGCTCACCGCCTCCCGCGGACGATCCGTCGCCGAAATGGCGCAGAATCGCCTCGCGACGACAGCTGTCGCGCTCGACGTAGGCCCAGATCTCGCGGTACTGGCGCCACCGTGCGCGCGCCCCCTCCTCGATCGAGGACTTGCAGAGGGCGGCCGCGCGGCGGTCGAAGCGACCCAGGACGCGTCCCGCGATACGGTCGGGCGCCGCGGGCGACGGCGAGATCACGCCCGCGCGCGTGAGGTGTCCGAGCAACGCCCGCAGCCTGTCGCCGTCGCCGCCCAGGGCTCGGGCGAGCTCGTGGGCGTCGAGCCCGTAGCGCCCGTCGCCGTCGGCGGAGGCGGAGATTCGGTCGGCCAGCCAGCCCGGCAGCCCCTCCTCCACCTCGTCGCGCTTGATGAAGTGCACGTGCAGAGCCTTATCGCGGTTCTCGGCCAGCAGCAGGGCGAGCGCGGGGCCGCCGTCGCGCCCCGCGCGGCCCGCCTCCTGGTAGTAGGCCTCCAGCGACGACGGCACGCTCGCGTGGACGACCGTGCGCACGTTTGCCTTGTCGACCCCCATTCCGAAGGCGTTGGTGGCGCAGATCACCCGCACCTCGTCGGCCAGAAACCGGCGCTGCACGCGGGCGCGGCGCTCGCGCTCCAGGCCCGCGTGGTAGGCGACCGCCTCCTCGCCGAGCGCCCGGCTGAGCTCGCCCGCCGTCTCCTCGGCTCCGGCGCGCGTGCCCGTGTACACGATCGCCGGCAGGGCGTCGGGCGCGCTCAGCACCTCGGCCAGCAGCAGGCGCTTCTCGTGGCCGGTCGGGCGCGCCACCGAGAAGGCGATGTTCGGCCGGTCGAACCCGGTCGCCACGCGCAGGGGATCACGCAGCTTCAGGCGCTGCGCCACGTCCACCGCCACCCGCGGGGTGGCCGTGGCCGTCGAGGCGATCACGGCCCGCGCTCCCAACCGGCGGGCGGCGTCGGCCAGGCGGAAGTAGTCGGGCCGGAAGTCGTGGCCCCATTGCGACACGCAATGTGCTTCGTCGACCACGAAGAGGCCTACCCGCGCGTCGCTCATGCGTTCCAGGAAGCCGCGAGCCGCGAAACGCTCCGGCGCCACGTAGAGCAGCCGCAGCTCGCCCCCGACGGCGCGCCGCAGCGCGTCGGCGTTGACCGAGCCGTCCTGCTGAGCGTTGACCAGCGCGACCCGATCCCCGAGGCCGCGCGTGACGAGCGCCTCGACCTGATCCTGCATGAGCGCGACGAGCGGCGAGACCACCACGGTGAGGTCGTCGCGCAACAGCGCGGGCAGCTGGTAGCAGAGCGACTTGCCGGAGCCGGTGGGCATCACCACCAGGACGTCGCGATCTCCCAGCGCGGCGGCGCACGCCTCCCGCTGGCCGGGGCGAAAGTGCCGGAATCCAAACAGCGTATGGAGTGCCGATTCGACGTCCATGGGAGAGGGGAAGGCCACAGTAGCGCCGCATCCGGCGGGAGCGGGCGTGCTGTTGCGCGGCCGTCACGCGCGTTGCCGTGTTGTGGCGTCGCGGCCCTCGGGGTTGGCGCGTTGGCGGTGAACCGCGAGGAGCCCAAGAGACGAAATCCCAGTCAACCCCAACGGGAGGGAACCCCCCATGAGAGCCACATCCAAGCTAACCGCCGCAGCGGCGGCCGCGGCGCTGCTCGCCGTTCCAGCGGTCAGCTCAGGAGATCATCGCGATCGAGGCTGGGAACGCGGCGGCCGGGACCTCGACGTCGCCGGACTCACCGCCGACGGCCGCCTGATCTCCTTCGAGTCGGACCGGCCCGGCCGCGCCAAGACACACGGACGCATCCGCGGTCTCCGGACGGACACCCGGCTCGTGGGCATCGACTACCGGCCCGCTTCGGGCAACGACGGCGACGAGGGCGACCTGTACGGCCTCGGCGACCGCGGCGGCGTCTATGTGATCAACGACCGCAACGGGCAGGCCGCCCTTGGTTCCCGGCTGAACGTCGCCCTCGAGGGCTCCTCCTTCGGTGTCGACTTCAACCCGACCGTCGATCGGCTGCGCGTGATCAGCGACACCGGGCAGAACCTCCGCGTGAACGTCGACGACGGCAGCACGCTGGTGGACGGCCGGTTGACCTATCCCGGCCCGCCTCCCGTGATGGCGGCGGGCGTGACCGGCGCGGCCTACACCAACAACGACGCCGATCCGAACACCGCCACCACGCTGTACGACATCGACTCGACGCTCGACCAGACGGCGATCCAGTCCCCGGCCAACTCCGGCCAGCTGGCCGCGACGGGCAAGCTGGGAGTCGACTCGGGGCCCACGGTCGGGTCCGACATCTACAGCACCGTTCGTGACGGCACCACGGTTCGCGTACAGGGCTTTGCCTCGCTCACGGTGGGCGGACAGAGCGGCTTCTACAGCGTCAAGTTGTTCAGCGGCCGCGCGTCATGGCAGGGGAGCTTCAGCTCTCGCAACCAGGTCACGGCGATCGCGATTCCGCTGAATCAGCGCTGAGCGCACGCTGAGCCCGGCATGTCGCAGCGAGGGGCCGGCTCCACGCCGGCCCCTCAGCTGTTCAGGACCGGATGACCGCGAGCTCCTCCAGCGCGAACTTGCCGTTGGCCGCCTCGCTTCGCGCCAGCGGGTAGTCGCCCGAGAAGCAGGCATCGCAGTGCGTCTTGCGCGAGGAGCGAATCGCCTCGTAGACCCCGTCGAGCGAGAGGTAGGCGAGCGAGTCGCATCGGAGCTCACGCGCGATCTCCTCTTCCGAGCGCCCGTGGGCCACCATCTCCTGCGTGGTCGACATGTCGATGCCGTAGTGGCAGGGATGGCGTATCGGCGGCGCGGAGATGCGCATGTGGATCTCCAGCGCTCCGGCATCGCGCAGCATCTTCACGATCTGTCGCGTGGTGTTTCCGCGCACGATCGAATCGTCGATCACCACCAGGCGCTTGCCCGCCACGACTTCGCGCAGCGGATTGAACTTCATGCGCAGCCCGTGCTTGCGCAGCTCCTGCCCGGGCTGAATGAACGTGCGGGCCACGTAGCGGTTCTTGATGAGCCCGTCGTCTCGCGGTATGCCCGACGCGCGTGAATAGCCGGCGGCCGCGGGGTTGCCCGAGTCGGGCACCGCGATCACGACATCCGCCTCCACGGGCGCCTCGCGCCACAGGATCTCCCCCATCTTGCGGCGGGACACCTGCGTGCGGTTGCCCTCGAGGATCGAATCGGGGCGCGCGAAGTAGATGTGCTCGAACACGCAGAAGGCGCGGCGCGGCGACTCCACGATCTGCCGCGTCTCGAGCCCCCGGGCGCTCAGCGAGACCATCTCACCCGGCGCCACCTCGCGGATCAGCTCGGCGCCGATGATGTCGAAGGCGCAGCTCTCGGACGCAACGCAGTGAGTCGTCGCTGCGCGGCCGGCCGCGCCGGCCGCTTGCGCACTGCGGTCGCCGAGCATGCCGAGCGACAGGGGCCGCAGACCGGCCGGGTCTCGGAAGGCCACGACCGTGTCCTTGGTCATGACCACGGTGGAGTAGGCGCCCTCCAGGCGTGGCATCACGTCGGCCAGCGCGTCCTCGATACGCGGCGCCTCGTGAGTGGAGAGCAACGCGGCGATGATCTCCGAGTCCGACGTCCCGCGGAACCCGACGCCCCGCTCGGCCAGCTCGGTGTGCAGCTCGACCGCGTTGATGAGGTTGCCGTTGTGGGCCAGGGCGACCTGGCGGCGGTCCGAGCGCCACACCGGCTGGGCGTTCTCCCAGGCTGAGGAACCCGTGGTCGAATAGCGGACGTGGCCCACGGCCATCTCACCCTGCAGGGCGCGCAGCTTCTCCTCGTCGAAGACCTGGGAGACCAGCCCGAGGTCGCGCACGGTCATGATATGGCCGCCCTCGCTCGTCGCGATCCCCGCCGACTCCTGGCCGCGATGCTGCAGCGCGTAAAGGGCGAAATAGGCGAGTCGCGCGACCTCCGATCCGGGCGCGTAGACGCCGAAGACGCCGCACTCGTCGCGAGGTCCGTCGCGATAGTCGAGCTCTGGGTTCATCGAAGAGGAGGCGAAGCCGGACGCGGCCCCCGCCTGTCGGGCAAGCGTACCAGTGCTTCCCGTCGGTCTCGCCGCTTCAAAACGTGCCCTCGATCGTCGGCTAGCCCGTGGCAAAAGCGCCCGGGATGGCGCCCTCGTAGACCTCGCGCAGCCGGCCGACGGGCAGCGACAGCGCACCCCGGACCTCCAGAGCATCCCCGCCGACCGCGCCGATCCGACGAGCGCCGGGCAACCGCTCCAGCTCTTCGGAGCGCCCGGCGACGATCACGCCGCCCGGCCCTTCGCCGAACAGGGAAGCCTCGTCGGCCGCCGTGAGCTCGATGCGGGCGCCCAGACCGCCCGCGATGCAGCACTCCGCGATGGCCACGAGCAGACCACCCTCCGAAACATCGTGCACGCTGGGCAGGGTGCCGAGGCGCACGGCCTCGCGCAGTGAGGTCAGCGCCCGCGCCTGGACCTTCAGGTCGACTGGAGGCAGCGAGCTCGACAACCGGCCGCGGAGCTTCTCCAGCTCCGAGCCCTCCAGCGCCGGCGTGAACGGACCAACCAGCGCGATCGCGTGCCCCTCGGCGGCAAAGGCGGTCCGCGGCACCCCCGCGGGGTCGGGCAGCTTGCCCACCATCCCCACCACCGGCGTGGGGTAGATCGGTCCCTCGCCCCCCTCGTTGTAGAGCGACACGTTCCCTCCCACGACCGGCACCCCGAGCGCCAGACAGGCGTCTCGGAGACCCTCGACGGAGCGGGTCAGTTGCCAGGCGACGTGCCCCCTCTCCGGGTTGCCGAAGTTCAGGCAGTTCGTGAGCCCGAGCGGCTCGGCGCCCACGCAGGCGAGGTTGCTGGCGCACTCGAGCACCGCCTCGACCGAGCCCGTGTAGGGATCGCACGGCCACGCGGCGCCCGTTGCCGTCGATAGCCACGCCGAGGGCACCGCGCCCGCCGTCCCCCGCGAGCATCAGCACCGCCGCATCGGCGCTCGCGGGCCGGCGCGCGGTGCGGGAGCCGACGATCGGGTCGTACTGCTCGTAGGCCCAGCGCTTCGACGCCACGTTGGGGGCGCCGAGCAGAGCAAGCAGCACGTCGGCCGGCTCGGCGTCACGGTCGAGGCGAGCCGCCGGCTGGGGATAGATCGGCGCCGGCGGCTCAGCCGGCTCCAGATCGTAGAGCGGGCAGTCGTCGACCAGCGCCTCCACCGGCATGTCGCCGACGAGCTCCTCGCCGTCGAACACCCGCAGGCTACGGCTGTCCGTGACCGCGCCGATCTCGGTGGCGCGCACGTCCCAGCGCTCGCACACGGCCAGCAGCTCGCTCAGGCGACCGGGCTCCACCACGCAGAGCATGCGCTCCTGAGACTCGGAGATCATGATCTCGAACGGCTCCATGTCGGCCTCGCGCAGCGGGACGCGCGACACGTCGATGTCGACCCCGACCTCGCCCTTCGAGGCCATCTCCGAGGACGAGGAGGAGAGGCCGGCGGCGCCCAGGTCCTGCAGCGACGCGAGGGTGCCGGCCTCGAGCAGCTCGAGGCAGCACTCCACGAGCTTCGACTCCTCGAAGGGATCGCCGATCTGCACGCTCGGCCGCTTCGAGGCGTCCTCCTCGGAGAGCTCGGCGCTGGCGAGCACGGACGCGCCGCCGATTCCGTCGCGCCCCGTGCGCGCGCCCAGCAGCACGACCAGGTTGCCCACGCCGGCCGCCGCGCTGCGGATCAGGCGCTCGTGTGGCGCGATGCCCACGCACATCGCGTTGACCAGGCAGTTCTGCTCGTAGGGAGACTCGAAGTAGACCTCGCCGCCGACGGTGGGCACTCCGATGCTGTTGCCGTAGTGGCCGATGCCCTTGACCACCCAGTCGAAGAGAAAGCGCGAGCGAGGCGAGTCGAGCTCGCCGAAGCGAAGCGAGTCGAGCACCGCGATCGGACGGGCGCCGACGGCGAAGATGTCACGCAGGATGCCGCCCACCCCGGTGGCCGCGCCCTGGAAGGGCTCCACCGCGCTGGGGTGGTTGTGCGACTCGACCTTGAAGGCCACCGCCAGGCCATCCCCCACGTCCACGACTCCGGCGTTCTCGCCCGGCCCCATGAGCAGGTGCGGGCCCTCGACCGGGAGCTCTCGAAGCAGCTTCTTCGAGTGCTTGTAGGCGCAGTGCTCGGACCACATGAGCGAGAACACCGCCAGCTCGAGGTGGTTGGGATCGCGCCCCAGGCGGTCGCAGATGCCGTCGTACTCGGCGTCCGTCAGGCCGAGCTCGCGATGCGGGGCCGTGGCGGAGTTGCTCACGCGACCGGCATGACGGCGACCGACTCGAAAATCCGGCCGCCGTCGGCCGACCCGGTGAGAGGGTCGACCGCGTGCTCGGGGTGCGGCATCAGCCCCACCACGTTGGCCTCGGCGTTGCACACGCCGGCGATGTCGTCCTGCGTGCCGTTGGGGTTCTGGCCGGGGGCGTAGCGCAGCACCACCTGCTCGGGAGCGATCTCCGGCGCGTAGTAGCGCCCGGTGGTGTGCTTGACGGGAACCGACAGCACCTCTCCCGGATCACACGCGCGCGTGAACGGCGTGTCGGCGTTCTCCACGATCACGTCGACCTGGCGGCAGACGAAGCGCAGCGAGCGGTTGGGAAGCAGCGCGCCCGGAAGCAGCCGCGCCTCGCACAGCACCTGGAAGCCGTTGCAGATGCCGATCACGGGGCCGCCGTCGCGGGCGAAGCCGATCACCGACTCCATCAGCGGTGAGAAGCGGGCGATCGCCCCCACGCGCAGGTAGTCGCCGTACGAGAAGCCCCCCGGCACCACGACCGCGTCGACCCCGCCGAGGTCGCGGTCCTTGTGCCACAGCAGCTCGGCATCGCCGAAGCGCCGGCAGGCGAGCAGGGCGTCGATCTCGTCGCACGAGCCCGGGAAGCGCACCACGCCGAATTTCATGCCGCCTCGACCACCTGATAATCCTCGATCAGCGGGTTGGCCAGCAACTGCTCGCACATGTCCGGCACCCGCGCCGGGTCATCCACGTCGAGCTCGATCAGGCGCCCGACATGCACGTTGCGCACGCCCTCGAAGCCGAGCGCGGGCAGCGCCCCCTCCACGGCCTGGCCCGACGGGTCGAGGATGCCCTCCTTCGGACGGATGAGAACACGCACCCTCAAGCCGAGCGCTCCACCCAGCGCTCGAAGGGTTCGCCGGCGATGCGCTCGTAGGCCTCGACGTAGCGCGCGCGTGTGCCCTCCACCACGTCATGAGGCAGCTCGGGCGCGGGCGGCGTCTTGTCCCAGCCCGAGCCGGCGGCCCAGTCGCGCACGAACTGCTTGTCGAAGCTCGGCTGGCCGTGTCCGGGCTCGTAGCCCTCGACGGGCCAGAACCGCGACGAGTCGGGCGTCAGCACCTCGTCCCCCAGCACGATCGTCCCGTCTGGGCGACGGCCGAACTCGAACTTGGTGTCCGCCAGGATGATCCCGCGCTCGCGCGCGTGCGCGGCGCCGCGCTCGTAGATGGCGATCGACAGCCGGCGCAGCTCCTCGAGCAGGTCGCGGTCGCCGACGATCTCGGCGGCCCGGTCGAAGTCCACGTTCTCGTCGTGGTCGCCCAGCTCCGCCTTGGTCGCCGGCGTGAAGATCGGCTTCGGCAGCTGCTCGGACTCGCGCAACCCGGACGGCAGCTCAATGCCGCAGACCGCTCCGGTTTTACCGTAGTCCTTCCAGCCGGAGCCCGTGATGTAGCCGCGCACCACACACTCCACCGGCACCATGTCGAGCCGCTCGACGAGCATCGCGCGCCCGCGATGCTCGTCGGGCACGTCCGTGTAGGAGACGAGATGATTGGGGCAGATGTCGTCGGTCTTGTCGAGCCAGAACGCGGTCAGCCCGGTGAGCACCTTGCCCTTGTCCGGAATCGGAGTGGGATGAACGACGTCATAGGTCGAGATGCGGTCCGATGCCACCAGCAGCAGGCGGCCGCCGGCCGCCTCGTAGATGTCGCGGACCTTCCCCTGAGAGATGAGCGCGGCGGCTTCGCTCACGAACGGCGAGGCTACCAACGCGACCGGGCGGGTAGGTCCCCAGCGTGAGGGTGATAAAGCGGACTTTGGTCGCTTTTTACGACGACCAGATGACCCACCATGCGGCGGCGCTCACCTACTACGTGCTGATGTCGCTGTTCCCGGCCGCGCTGCTCGGGCTGTCGCTGCTCGGCCTGGTCGGCCAGTACCCCGAGACATACAACGCGATCGTGGACTACCTCGAGGAGGTGGCCCCCGCCTCGCTGATCGACCCACTGGACCGCTCGCTGCGACGTGCCTTCACGAGCCGCGGCACCGCCACCACCACGCTGGTAATCAGCGTCGCGCTGACCTTCTACGGCACCACGGGTGCGCTCGAGGCAGCGCGCCGGGCGCTAAACGTCGTCTTCGAGCTCGAGGGCCCGGGGCGAAGCTTCCTGCGCCGGAAGGCGATCGACGTGGCGAGCACCGCGGTCCTGTTCCTCCTGGTGCTCACCTCGTTGTTGCTGGTGTTCGTCGGTGGCGGGTTCGCCGAGGACCTGCTCGGGTTCCTGGGGCTGGGCGACACCGTAACTCGCATCTGGGATTTCGCGCGCTGGCCGGGCGCCTTCGTGGCCGCGACGCTGGCCTTCGCCTTCACCTACTACGTCACGCCCGACGTCAGGCAGCGCGCGTTTCGCTGGCTGACGCCCGGGGCCGTCGTCGGTGTCTCGTTGTGGCTGCTGGTGTCCTACGCGTTCGCGTACTACGTGTCCAACGTGGCCGACGTGGGCGCGATCTACGGCGCCTTCGCCGGCGCCATCCTGCTCGTGGGGTGGCTGTGGCTAACCAACGTCACCCTGCTCTTCGGGGCCGAGCTCAACGCCGAGATCGAGCGCGAGAAGCAGCTCGCCGAGGGCGTGCCGCAGGGCGTGACGCTCAACCGGCCGGCCCGGGGGTAGGTGTAGCGGCCCTCGAACCCGGACAGAACGGTGAGAGAAAGCTCATGGGAGGAGACCTGGATGCCGTACACGCTTGACCGGCGCACGTTCATCGCGCGGGGGGCCGCCGTGGCCGGGGGTGGGCTGCTCAGCACGGCCGCGCTCGAGCGACTGAGCGCCGCGGCCGCCTCCGAACGCGCTGCTCATCCGTCCCACGCCGACTGGTACGGCCCGCTCGCGCGCGTGGCCGACCAGCGCGGGGTCGAGGTGCTGGCCCTTCCGGCCGGCTTCTCGTACGTGACGTTCAGCCACTCGGGCTCGACCATGTCCGACGGCAACCCCACGCCGCTCGCCCTGGATGGCATGAGCGCGTTCTCGGGACGCCGGCGCGGCGAGGTGCGCCTCGTGCGCAACAGCGAGGACCGCAACCCGCCGGGTCAGGGCAGCGTCGGCGGCGACCCGGCGGCGAAGTACGACCCGTCGGGCGGCGGCGGCACGACGACGCTCGTGTATGACGAGCGCCGGCGGCGCCTCGTCTCCGACTACATCAGCCTCAACGGCACCACGGTGAACTGCGCCGGCGGCCGCGGCTTCGGCCTGCGCAGCTGGATCACGGCAGAGGAGAGCGTGGGCGGCCCCGAGGCCACCGACCCCGCGAAGCTCTTCGAGAAGCGCCACGGCTACCTCTTCGAGGTGCCGCTCTCGCGCGGGCCCGGCGAGCTCGAGAAGGGCCGGCCGATCCGCGACGCCGGGCGCTTCTCGCACGAGGCGGTCGCCATCGACCAGCGCCACGGGATCGTCTACGAGACCGAGGACCCCGAACCGGGACGCGGCGCGGGCTTCTACCGCTATCTCCCCCGTAATCCGCACAAGCTGACCAAGGGCGGGCGGCTGCAGATGCTCGCGGTGCGGGATCAGCCGCAGCACGACATGCGCCAGGGCCAGCGGGTGGGCCGGCGGCTGCCGGTGACCTGGGTCGACATCGACGAGCCCGACCCGGCCTACGCCGACCTCGACGACCCGCGCGGCGTGTTCCGGCAGGGCTTCGCCAAGGGCGGCGCGTTGTTCAACCGCCTCGAGGGCTGCTGGGAGGACCGCGGGCACATCTTCTTCGTGTCCACGAGCGGCGGCGACGCCAAGAACGGCGACGTCAACGACGACGGCTACAGGGAGGGCTTCGGGCAGATCTGGCACTACCGGCCGCGCCGGTGGGGCGGCACGCTCGAGCTGGTGTACGAGTCGCCCGGGGCGGCGGAGCTCGACTCGCCCGACAACCTGACGGTGACGCCGGGCGGCGGCCTGATCGTGTGCGAGGACGACGCCTCATCGGAGATCGTCGACACGCATCCGCTCGCGCCGGGCGTGGAGAACGTGAACCGCGTGATCGGGATCAACCGCAACGGCGCGGCGTTCGAGGTCGCGGTAAACGTGCTGAACGAGTCCGAGCTGGCCGGCTGTTGCTTTTCCCCGAGTGGCCGCACGCTGTTCTTCAACATCTTCGGGCGCGCGCAGTTCAGCGAGGACGCGGTCGAGGGGATGACCTGCGCGGTCACCGGCCCGTGGGAGCGCGGGCCGCTCTAGAGACGACTGCCTACGTCAGGGTGTCGAGACGCTCGACGATCGTGCGCGCGTGGCGGACGAACGCCTGCGGGTCGAAGACCGCGTCGAGATCGAGCTCGGGCGCCGCCTCACCGAGCAGCTCGCGGAAATGGATCCCGGAGTCCCAGGCACGTTGAGCCTTCTCCTGCACGATTCGATAGGCCTCGTCGCGCGAGCGCCCCGCCTCCACGAGGGCGAGCAGAGCCCGTTGGGAGAAGAGCGCACCGTGCGTGGCCTCGAGGTTGGCCAGCATGCGGTCTTCGTGCACGACCAGTCCGTCCACCACGCGCGTCGCGAGATGCTGCGCGTAGTCGAGCAGAATGGTCGCGTCGGGCAGGCTGACCCGCTCGACGGACGAGTGTGAGATGTCGCGCTCGTGCCACAGGGCCACGTTCTCGAGGCCGGTCTGGGCATAGCCGCGCAGGAGCCGCGCGATTCCGGTCATGCGCTCGCAGGCGATCGGGTTGCGCTTGTGAGGCATCGCCGAGGAGCCCTTCTGAGCGCCGGCGCGAAAGGGCTCCTCGGCCTCGCGCACCTCGGTGCGCTGCAGGTGGCGGACCTCGGTGGCGAAGCGCTCGAGCCCTGCGCCCGCGAGGGCGATCGCCTCAAGCAGCTCGGCGTGCCGGTCGCGCGGCACCACCTGGGTCGAGACGTCCTCGGCGCGCAGGCCCAGCCGGGCCAGCACGGCGGCCTCGATCTCGGGGCCGTTGGCCGAGTAAGTGCCCACCGCGCCGGACAGCGCCCCCACGGATACGCCTTCGACAGCGCGCTCGAGCCGGCGCAGGTTGCGCTGGGCCTCGAAGGCAAAGCCGGCGAGCTTGAGACCGAAGGTGGTCGGCTCCGCGTGGATCCCGTGCGTGCGCCCGACGCAGAGCGTGCCGGCGTGCTCGCGCGCCCGCCGCGTCAACGCCTCGCGGTAGTCGTGAGCCCCGCCGGCCAGCAGCAACCCCGCCTGCGAGAGCTGAAGCGCGAGCGCCGTGTCGAGCACGTCCGAGGAGGTCAGGCCGTGGTGCACCCAGCGCCCCGCGGGACCGACCGACTCGGCCACCACATCGACGAAGGCCGCGACGTCGTGGTCGGTGACCTTCTCGCGCTCCTTGACGGCGTCGACCGTGAAGGAGGCGCGGTCGCGAATGGCGTCGGCGTCCTCGGCGGGCACGGCGCCGGCCTCCGCCAACGCCTCCACCACGGCCAGCTCAACGGCCAGCCAGGTGTCGAGCTTGCGCCGCTCCGACCACACCGCACCCATCTCCGGGCGGGTGTAGCGCTCGATCACGGCGGCCTCAAGCGCTCAGGATGCGCGCCGCGAGAACGGCGGCGTTCTTCGCGTTGTCCACGCCAACGGACGCCACGGGTACTCCGGGTGGCATCTGCGTCACTGCGAGCAGCGCGTCGAGGCCGCCCCCGACCGAGGTCTTCGAGGTCAGCGGCACTCCGATCACGGGGAGGTCGGTGTGGGCGGCCACCACGCCGGGGAGAGCCGCCGACAGGCCGGCCCCGGCGATGATCACCCGCAGGCCGCGCAGGCGTGCGTTCTTTGCGTAGTCGGCCACAATCTCCGGCTCGCGGTGGGCGCTCATCACCCGCGTCTCGTGACGGATGCCGCGCTCCTCGAGCTCGGCCGCCGCCTTCTCCATCACGGGCATGTCGCTCTTCGAGCCCATGACGATTCCCACCTGGGGAGGAGCGTCCACGTCGAGATCGTCGAACTGGTGCTCGACCTGCGTCTCGACCGCCGGGGCCGACGGTGGCGCGGGTGTGATCTCCCCGGTCTCCTTCACGCGGCGACCCTATCGACCGCCCGGGCGGCGATGTCGCGGCGCATCTGGCGTCCCTCGAACGTGATCCCGTCCGCGGCCGCGTAGGCACGCTCCCGCGCGTCACCCGGCGTGGCTCCGAGCGCGGTAATGCCCAGCACCCGCCCGCCGGCGGTCACGATCTCGCCGTCGCGCTCGGCGGTGCCGGCGTGAAAGACGTCGGCACCCTGAACCTCGTCCAATCCCCGGATCACGTCACCCGCGGACGACGACTCGGGGTATCCGCGCGACGCGAGCACGACCGTCACTCCCCAGTCGTCGGACCACTCGGGCTCGACTCCGGCCAAGCCGCCCGGCTTGGACGACGCCTCGAGCAGCTCGAGCAGGTCGGAGCTCAGGCGCGGAAGCACGGCCTGAGTCTCGGGATCGCCGAAGCGCGCGTTGTACTCGAGCACCTTCGGGCCGGACGCGGTCATCATCAAACCGGCGTAGAGCACGCCATGGAAGGGAGTGCCCCGGCGGCGGAGCTCGTCGACGATCGGCTGGTGAGCCACCCGAGCCAGCTCCCTGACCGTCTCGACATCCACGCCGGGCACCGGCGAGTAGCTGCCCATGCCGCCGGTGTTGGGGCCCTCGTCCCCGTCGAAGATGCGCTTGTAGTCCTGGGCCGGGGCGAGCGGCACGGCGCGCTCACCATCGCACAGCGCGAGCAGAGACAACTCCTCCCCCACCAGGAACTCCTCCAGCACCACCTCGGTCTTGCCGAAACGCCCCTCGACGAAGAACACATCTAGGGCGGCGCGGGCCTCGCGCTCGTCGGCCGCGATGATCACGCCCTTCCCTGCCGCGAGCACGTCGGCCTTGAGGACCGCCGGGTAGGACGCGCAGGCCAGATGGGCGGCGGCCTCGTCGCGGTCGCGAAAGAGGACGTGCGACGCGGTCGGCACGCCGGTGGCCTTCATCATCTCCTTGGCGTAGGCCTTCGAGCCCTCGATGCGCGCGGCGGCCTTGGTGGGCCCGAACGCCACGATGCCCGCGGCGGACAGCTCGTCGACCAATCCCGCGACGAGCGGCGCCTCGGGACCCACGACCACGAGGTCGACCTCCCGCTCCGCGGCCAGGGCGACCAGGTCGTCGTCGGGCAGGCACTCGATCCCGTCGCGCGCGATGCCCGCGTTGCCCGGTGAGGCGAGCAGCTCAGGCTCACGCGGACTGCGGCGCAGCGTTCGGACGAGAGCGTGCTCGCGCCCGCCGGCCCCCACCACCAGGAGACGCGGGCGAGTCAAAGCGCGGCGATGAAGTCGTCGATCGGTATCGCCGAGAGCGTTTCGTAACGAGCCGTTCCACGCGAGCCGAGCTCCATCGACACGCGGGCGACGGTCTTCTCGTCCGGCGCCTCGATGACGTTCACGAAGTCGTACTGGCCGAGCACCGCCCACTGCGCCTTGACCGTGACGCCGAGCTGCTCGATCTCCTTGTTGACCTCGCGAATTCGCGACGGATTGCTCTTGAGGGTCTGGACGCCCTCGGGCGTGAGCGTGGAGAGCATCACGTAGGTCGGCACGGCCTTCTCCTTTGCGATTCGTGGGTCGAGCGGAATCTACCCGGCATGGCGGTGGATGCGCACTGGCGGTAGCCTCGATCTGCCCACCCGACAGGAGGATCCGGCAGTCATGAAGCTCGTAGTCGCGGCACTTGCGACCGCCACCGCCGCCCTGGCGGGATCCTCGGTCGCTCAGGCGGCGACGCTCGCCGCCGACCCGGACCTGCGCTGCTACCCCGAAAACTCGATGGTCTTCCTGCCGGGAGAGGGATTCACGCCGAACGCCCAGGTCGATTTCTCGCGCGACGGCACGCCACTCGAGGCCGACCCGCCGATCGTCGCCGATGCCGCTGGGCTGCTCGGCGCGGATCTGACCCTGCCCGGGTTGCTCGAGGGGCAGCGCACGCTCAACTACCTCGCCACCGACACCGCCAGCCCCGCGAACACTGCTGCGCTGAGCCTGCTCGTTACCGCCACCGACGTGAAGCTGGAGCCCGAGAAGGGAGAGCCCAACCGACTGCTCACGGTCCGCGCGCGCGGCTTCTTCGGGGGCGGCAAGTGGCTGTGGGCCCACGTCTTGCGCCGCGGCGGCCCACGGGCGCGCACCGGCAGGCGACGGGCGCGCAACATCAGGATCGGGCGCATCAAGCGTCCGTGCAAGAAGGTCCGGGCCAAGCGGCGACTGTTCAAGGCCGGGGCTCCCTACGGGGTCTACCGGGTCCAGTTCGACGCTTTCCGGCGCTACCGGAAGAAACGGGACCACACGTCAATCTTCAAGGTGACGATCTCCGGCACGGCGGAGCCGAGCGTGGCGGCCGTCCGGACTGTCCGGGCGAGCTCGCGCTAGTGGACTCCCGCGGCCACTTGGCCGGCCTTCGCGAAGGCCAGTTCGCCGTCCTCCGCGCTCACCTCGACCACGTCGCCGGGCGCGAACTCGGCCTCGAGCAGCTTGAGCGCCAGCTTGTCCACCAACTGCTTCTGGATCACCCGCTTGAGCGGACGGGCGCCGTAGGTCGGGTCGTAGCCCAGGTTGCCCAGCAGCGTCCGCGCGTCCTCGGTCAGCTCGATCTCCACCCCGCGCTCTCGCACCCGCTCGACTAGCAGCGCGACCTGGAGGTCGACGATCTGGCCGATCTCGTCGCGCGCCAGCTGGTGGAACTCGACGATCTCGTCGAGGCGGTTGACGAACTCGGGCTTGAAGGTCGCTCGCACGCCCTCGAGCCCGCCGGGCACGTTGGAGGTCATGATCACGACGGTGTTCTTGAAGTCGACGGTCCGGCCCTGGCCGTCGGTCAAACGGCCGTCGTCCATCAGCTGGAGCAGCACGTTGAACACGTCGGCGTGTGCCTTCTCGATCTCGTCCAGTAGTAGGACCGAGTACGGCCGGCGACGGACCGCTTCGGTCAGCTGGCCGCCCTCCTCGTAGCCGACGTACCCGGGGGGTGCGCCCACCAGCCGCGACACGGAGTGCTTCTCCATGTACTCCGACATGTCGATGCGCACCATCGCGTCCTCGGAGTCGAACATGAACTCGGCCAGCGCGCGCGCCAGCTCGGTCTTGCCCACGCCGGTGGGTCCGATGAAGAGAAACGTGCCGATCGGGCGGTTCGGGTCCTGGAGCCCGGCGCGCGAGCGGCGCAACGCGTTGGAGACCGCCTCCACCGCGAGCTCCTGACCGATCACTCGCTCGTGCAGGCGCTCCTCCATGTGGATGAGCTTCTCGACCTCGCCCTCCATCAGCTTCGAGACGGGGATCCCCGTCCAATTGGCCACGACCTCGGCCACGTCCTCGTCGTCGACCTCCTCCTTGAGGAAGGTCACGCCGGACTGCGAGGCCGCGAGGTCCGACTCGCGCTGGGCCACCTCTTCCTGAACCTGCGGGATCTCCCCGTAGCGCAGCTCGGCGGCACGCTGGAGGTCGGCTTCGCGCTCGGCCCGCTCCGCCTCGCGGTGGGCCTGCTCGAGACGCTCCTTGGCCGAGCGGATGCCCTCGATGGCGTCCTTCTCCTCCTGCCAGTGCGCCTTCATCTCGCTGGAGCGCTCACGCAGGTCCGCGAGCTCGCGCTCGATGGCGTCGCGGCGCGCGACGGATGCCTCGTCGGTTTCCTTCTCGAGCGCCTGGCGCTCGATCTCCAGCTGCATGATGCGCCGCTCGACGGCATCGATCTCAGTGGGCATCGAGTCGATCTCGATTCGCAGCCGCGAAGCCGCCTCGTCGATCAGGTCGATGGCCTTGTCGGGCAGGAAGCGGTCCGCGATGTAGCGCTGTGAGAGCGTCGCCGCGGCGATGATGGCCGAGTCCTGGATGCGCACGCCGTGGTGGACCTCGTAGCGCTCCTTGAGCCCGCGCAGGATGGCGATCGTGTCCGCGACCGAGGGCTCCTCGACGTAGACCGGCTGGAAGCGCCGCTCCAGCGCCGCGTCCTTCTCGATGTGCTTGCGGTACTCGTCGAGCGTGGTCGCGCCAACAGCCCGAAGCTCGCCGCGGGCGAGCATCGGCTTCAGCAGGTTGGCCGCGTCGACCGCGCCCTCGGCCGCGCCGGCGCCCACGATCGTGTGCAACTCGTCGAGGAAGAGGATGATCCGTCCCTCGCCCGCGGCCACCTCCTTGAGGACGGCCTTGAGGCGATCCTCGAACTCGCCGCGGTACTTGGCACCAGCGATCAGCGCGCCGATGTCGAGCGCGATCACGCGCCGGTCGCGCAGGGAGTCGGGCACGTCGCCCGAGACGATGCGCTGAGCAAGGCCTTCGACGATCGCCGTCTTACCCACCCCGGGCTCGCCGATGAGAACGGGGTTGTTCTTCGTGCGCCGCGACAGCACCTGGATCACCCGGCGTACCTCGTCGTCGCGCCCGATGACCGGGTCGAGCTTGCCCGCCTCGGCGGCCTCCGTGAGGTCGTTGCCGTAGGTCTCGAGTGCCTGGTAGCGCTCCTCGGGGTTCTGGTCGGTCACCCGGTGGGGGCCACGCACGGCCATCACGGCCTCGGCGAGCTGGTCGCGCGACGCGCCCGTGTCGAGATCGGGCTCGGCGGCCAGCGCCAGCAGCAGATGCTCACTGGAGACGTACTCGTCGCCCATCCCGCGCGCCTCGGAGTCGGCTCGTTCGAGCACCGCGGTGAGCTCGCGCCCGATCGCGGGGGCGGCGGAAGGCTCGCCCGACACCGTGGGGAGGGCCGCCAGCGCCTCATTGGCGCGGCTGCGGACGCGGGTCGGGTCCGCTCCCGCGCGCCGAAGCACCGGCACGACGATGCCGCCCTCCTGCTCGAGGAGGACGAGGAGCAGGTGGGCCGGGACCACCTCCGGGTTCGCACGGGCGCCGGCCAGCGACTGCGCGGCGGCGATCGCCTCCTGTGACTTGATTGTGAATCGGTTCAGTTGCATCATCAGAAAATCTAAGTGAGTATATAGCAGATGTGAGGCGGCGACTACTGCGGGCGCTGGATCGGTATGCGCACGCCCCGCTTACGTGAGGTCAGAGCCTGGGAGGGCGGCTCGTAGACCACCATCTCAGCCCTGACCGACCGCCGCACGCGGTCGATCTCCGCGCGCAGTTCCTGCTGCGTGCGGTCCGCCTGGCGCTCGAAGGCGCGCAGGCGACGCCGCATTCGCTCGATCTCCGCCTCGAGCTCGAACACCCTCTCCACCCCGGCCAGGTTCATGCCGAGCTCACCTGTCAGCTCCTGGATGCGCCGGAGGCGCTCGACGTCGCCCTCCGAGTAGAGGCGCGTGTTCTTGGGCGAGCGCATGGGGGTGATCAGGCCGCGCGACTCGTAGATGCGCAGCGTCTGCGGATGCATGCCCGCCAGCTCCGCGGCCACGGAGATCATGTAGACGCCGCGATCGGAGTCGTGTGCGCGCTGGGCCATGGCCCTAGTCGCTGTGCGAGAGCAGCCGCTCGCGCGGGTTGCCGTTCATGACCGCGGCCAGATCGTCCACCGCCTCGCGCTGCTCGTCCGAGAGCGTGCTGGGGACGTCGATCACGAGCCGGTAGTGGATGTCGCCGCGGCCACGACTGCCGAGCTTCGGCGGGCCCTCGCCACGCAGCCGCTGGATCGTCCCGTGGGCCGTCCCCGGAGCCACGCGGATGCGCTTGCTGCCGGCGAGCGTGGGCACCTCGATGGTGGCCCCGCGGATCGCCTCGGGAACCGTGATCGGCACCTCCACCTCGAGGTGATCGCCCTTGCGAGCGAAGATCGGCGAGTCGCCCACGCGGGTGATCGCGTAGAGGTCGCCGGCCGGTCCGCCGCGCGGACCGGTCTCGCCCTTGCCGGCCAGGCGCACGCGACTGCCGTCGCGAACGCCGGCGGGGATGTTCACGCGGTAGCGCTTGACCTGGCGCGTGCGACCCGAGCCCTCGCAGGTCGGGCAGGGGTCCTTGATCTCGGTCCCCGTACCGCCGCACTGGCGGCAGGGCTGTGAGATCGAGAACAGGCCCTGCGACTCGGCCTCGACCCCGCGACCCTGGCAGCGCGTGCAGATCGACGGAGTCGTCCCCGGTCTCGCACCGGTCCCGTGGCAGGTCGGACAGGGCGCCGATAGCGGCACCGAGACCGGCACCTGGGCGCCCTCCATGGCCTGGTCGAAGGACACGTGGACCTCGGTCTCGAGGTCTCGGCCACGCTCGGGGCGCTGAGGGTTCGCGCCTCCGCCGCGGCTTCCGAAGATGTCGGAGAGGATGTCGCTGAAGCCACCGAAGTTCCCGCCGCGGAAGGAGCTCGGGTCGAACCCGCCCGCGCCGAAGACCCCGCCGCCCGAGTCGAACGCCTTGCGCTTCTCGGGGTCGGACAGAATCGAGTACGCCTCCTGAACCTCCTTGAAGCGCTCCTCGGCGTTCTTGTCGCCCGAGTTGCGGTCCGGATGGTATTCGCGGGCCAACTTGCGGTAGGCCTTCTTGATCTCATCGTCGGACGCGCCCTTGCCGACACCCAGCGTCGTATATGGATCCTTTGGCGGCATCGATCTACGCGGAGACCACCACTCGGGCCGGACGCAGGATCGTGCCGTTGGAGCGGTAGCCCTTCTCGACGACGTCGAGCACGAGCCCCGACTCGGCGCCGTCCTGCTCGCGCATGGACAGCGCCTCGTGCTCCTCCGGGTCGAAGCGGTCACCGCGCGGGTCGAACTGCTCGACGCCGTTGCGCTCGAGCACGGCGATCAGCGCGGAGTGCACGAGGCGCACCCCTTCGGCGAGGTGCTGCTCGCCCTGCCGGGCGGACGAGAGGGCCCGCTCGAGGTTGTCGACCACGGGCAGCAGCTCGCGGACGAGCCCGCTCTTGGCGCGTTCGCCCGCGACCGCCGCCTCGCGCGCGGCGCGCTTTCGGTAGTTCTCGAAGTCGGCCTGAGCACGACGGGCGAGGTCGAGATACTCGTCGCGCTCGCGCTGTGCCGAAGCCAACGGATCGGCGTCCGCGTCTTCCTTTTCCTCGAGCAGCTCGCGTTCGACCGCGGGGTCCTCGTCCCCGGAGGGCTCGCCCGACTCGTCACGCGAGGTCGCGGGCTCCTCCTCCGGGGGGACGGTGGATGGCTGGCTGTCGAACATGGCTACGGGCGCTCCTCACCCTCGACCACCTCGGCGTCGACGACCTCCTCCTCGCCGGCGGCCTCGCCGGCGCCGTCGCCGGACGCGCCGTTGCCCGCCTGCTGCTGCTGAGCCGCCGCCGCGTACATCTGCTCGGACACCTTGTGGAAGGCGGCCTGCAGGGCGTCCGTCTTCGTGCGCAGCAGCGCCGGATCCTCGGACTCGAGGTTGTCGCGGATGTCCTTGATGGCAGCCTCAATCTCCTCCTTGGACGAGGAGTCGATCGTGTCGCCCATCTCGGTCAGCTGGCGCTCGGCCTGGTACGCCGCGTTCTCCGCCGTGTTGCGGGCCTCGACCAGCTCGCGCATGCGGCGGTCCTCCTCGGCATGGGCCTCGGCGTCCTTGACCATCCGCTCGACCTCGGCCTCGGCGAGACCGGAGCCGGCCTTGATCTCGATCTTCTGCTCCTTGCCAGTGCCGAGATCCTTCGCGCCCACTGCGAGGATGCCGTTGGCGTCGATATCGAAGGTGACCTCGATCTGCGGGATGCCGCGCGGCGCCGGCGGGATGCCGGTCAGCTGGAACTTGCCGAGCGACTTGTTGTAGGCCGCCATCTCGCGCTCGCCCTGGAGCACGTGGACCTCGACGCTCGGCTGGTTGTCCTCCGCGGTCGAGAAGATCTCCTT
>CAWBLN010000008.1:0-169335 GCA_963789705.1 uncultured Thermoleophilaceae bacterium | reverse complement strand
GTTTCGGTCTCGCTATGCGCGATTAGGACGGGCCACGGGGTGAGTCGGGAGCGCCTAGCTCTCCCCGGCGTCCGCCGGTGCGGGCTGGCCTGTCGTGAGCGGGCCGCGGCGCGGGTCCCGCTCGCGTCCCGCCGACTCCGGCGGGCGTTCCTCGTCGCGGAGATCACCCTCGAGCGAGATCCGCGGCAGCACGCGGTCGAGCCAGGCCGGCAGTGTCCAGGCGCGGTCGCCCAGCAGCGTCATCACCGCAGGTGCAACCACCATGCGGACCACCAGCACGTCGATCAGGATCGCGGCGGCCAGGCCGAGGCCGATCGTCTTGACGACCACGTCGGGGTCGGTTACGAACCCCAGGAAGACGCTGGTCATGATCACGCCGGCGGCAAGGATGATTCTGCCCACGCGCGCCATCGCGCGCACGACGCTCTCCTGAGGCCGCGCACCGCCCAGGTACTCCTCTCGGATGCGCGACTGCAGGAAGACGTTGTAGTCCATCGACAGGCCGAACAGGATGGCGAACATGAACAGCGGCACGAAGGACACGATCGGCACCTCGCCGTCCACGCCGAGCAGGCTGGAGCCCACCCCCTGCTGGAAGACGAGCACCACGACGCCGTAGGCGGCGGCGATCGAGAGCAGGTTGAACACCGCTGACACAAGCGGCACCCACAGCGAGCGGAACACCGCCATCAGCAGCAGCACGCTGAGCCCGACCACCATCGCGATGAAAATCGGGAGCCGGCCGGCGATCTTGTCGGCCAGATCCTGCAGGGTGGCCGTGGCGCCGCCTACGTGGACGTCCACCTGTGAGCCGCGAGTGGCGCCGGGCAGCACGTCGTCGCGCAGCCGGTCGACCAGCTCGCTGGTGCGCTCATCCTGAGGCGAGCTCTTGGGAATCACGTTCAGCACGGCGGCGTCGCCGCCCGGCGAGGGCTCGGCTGGGGATACGAAGGCAACGTCGCGGTCGTTTGCCACGGCTCGCTCGACGCGGGTGAGCGTGGCCTGTCCCGAGCCGTCACTGGGGGTGGTGGCGGCGAGGACGAGCGGGCCGTTGAAGCCGGGGCCGAAACCCTCCGCGAGCCGGTCGTAGGCGGTTCGGGTGGTGGAGCCGGCGCTGTCGTTGCCGTCGTCGGGCTGGCCGAGGCGCAGCGAGGCCAGCGGCATCGCGAGCAGGACAAGCACGAGCCCGCCCGCGATCGCGGCGGCTATCGGCCGGCGCGTTACGAGACCTGCCCAGCGCGCGAAGCGCCGGGAGGGCTCCACCTGCGCGGGTCGCTTGGGCCGCAGCCGCCGGGCGAAGGCGCCCATCAGCGTCGGCAGCACGGTGACCGCGCCGACGGCGACCATGGCGATCATGATCGCTGAGCCGATGCCCATGCGGCCGACGAAGGGGATGCCCGTGGCCAGCAGGCCCGCGATGGCCACCACGACGATCGCTCCCGCCGCCACCACCGAGGTGCCGGCGGTGGCGTTCGCCACCCGCGCGGAGTGGCCGACGCTGTCGCCGCTGGCCAGCTGCTCGCGGTAGCGCCCGACGATCAACAACGCGTAGTCGATGCCGGCGCCGAGCCCGAGCATCACGCCGAGCGTGGGGGCGAAGCTGGGAAAGTCGGCGAAGGCGCTGGCGAACTGCAGGGCCAGCAGGCCGCCCGCCAGCGCGATCAGCGCGGAGATCAGGGTGAGAGCCATCGCGGCCACCGAGCCGAAGACCAGCGTGAGCACGAGTATCGCCACGGCGACCCCGATCAGCTCGCCCACCGGGGCGGTGGTCTGCTCGGCCTGATCGACGATCGCCCCGTTGCGCGAAACCTCGAGACCCTCGCGCTCCCCCAGCTGGGACACCTGCTCGAGCCGCTCGCCCGGCTGCTTGCCTAGCGCGGAGGCGGTGTCGTCGTACTGGACCGGCACGTAGGCGATGCGCGCGTCCTCGGAGAGCTGGCCACTGTCCTTGGCAAACGGGCTCAGCGCGCCCGTCACGTGCGGCTGGCTGCCGATCTGCTCGACCGTCCGCTCGATTGCGGCCCGCCGCTGGGGCTCGCGCAGCGTGCCGGAGTCGACCGCGAAAACGACGTTCGCGGCATCGCCAGACGCCGCCGGAAAGCGCTCGTCCAACAGGTCGATCGCCGCCTGGGACTCCGTGCCCGGAGTGCTGAAGTCATCGACGAATGAGCCGCCGGCGGCGCCCCCCGCGAGGCCGAGGGCGACGAGCACCACCGCCACGATCGCGAGTGAGCGCTTCCAATGTTCCGCCGCCCGGGCGGCGAGGTTTCCGAGGAAATGAGCCACGACGAAACAGGAAAGCACACTTGCTGTGTTTTTGCAACAAATGCAAATTTGCCCATGGTGCGTCTTTACATCTCGTGCAACTTCGCTACCATTGGCACGTGACCCAGGGGCTGCGGGAACGCAAGAAGCAGCGCACGCGCGAACAGATCATCGAAGCGGCCATGGCGCTCTTCGCCGAGCGCGGGTACGACGCGACGACGATCGCCGACATCGCCGCTGCCGCGGACGTCGCCCCCCGGACCTTCTTCTCGTACTTCCCGTCGAAGGAGGCGGTCGTCTTCCACGACGTCGACCGCACCTTGGATGCCCTTGGGGCCGCCCTTCGCGACCGGCTGCCCGGCGAGACCGCGTTCGACTCGCTCCGGCGCTGGATCGACGCGATGTTCGACGAGTGGACGGCCGAGGAAGACCAGGCTCTCCTGCGCAAGCGGTTGTGCCGCGAGAACGAGGGCCTCGCCAATTTCCAGGGCGGCATGATGGCTCGCATCCACGAGCTGCTGCTCGAGGCGATCGCAGCCGATCTCGGCGAGCCGCCGAACGCGCTGCGTCCGCGGCTCGTGGCTGCGGCGGCGATGGCGGCAATGACCTCGCTGGACGACAACCTCGACGAGCATGCCGGGCCACTGCCCAAGGCTGAGGCGCTGGCCGTGCTGGACGACGCCATGCTCTTCCTACGCGGCGGGATCGGCGCGCTTCAAGACAGGTAAGCCTGCTTGAGCAGTTCCGGGTTCGTTCGTGGACACGCTCATGGGCACCGCTCAAGTAGGATGCGGCGCCGCGTGCGCCGCCTTGGCCCCGCTCTACTAGCGCTGATCGCCCTGATGGCCGCCGCGCCCGCGGCTGGGGCACAGGAGCCAGACGGTATGGGCACCGACCGGTTCGTGACCGTCGTGGCGCGTCAATGCCCGCAGTACACCGACATCACCGCGAATCTGGCGCGCAACGACATCCAGGAGAGCCTCAGGGATCTCGGCCCCGACACGGCATACACGTCGGGGGAGCCGATCGATCCGGAGCTCGAGGCGGAGAATCAGCCCAATCCTCCCTGCACCCCGATTTCCAACTGGCAGTTCACGCTCGGAACGAGCTACCTCACGCAGGCGGTCTCCGGCCCGTGGGGGTCCCTGTCGATCGTCACGGACCCCTACGACACCGCGATCGTCACGCAGCCGTCGGCGCCGCTGCTCGACTACGAGGGCCGTCCGACAGGTGACGCGATCGAGGGTGCGGTGACGTTTGAGCTCACCGAGGACCAGGCCGACCGCGCCGCACAGAACCAGGGCCTGTGGATCCAGGGTGGAACCCCGACCGACCCGATCCTCAACGAGGTCTTCCCCGACGAGTTCGGCTTCGGCGCGTTGCGCTGCGCGATCGACAACCTGAACGGCGACAACGTCGAGTACCTCGCTTACCCGGCGGGCACCGAGCACGTCTTCTGCTACGCCTACTACGTCACGCCGCCGCCCACGAGCGGCACGATCATCATCCGCAAGGAGGTCAGCGATTCACCCGGCGCCGATCAGAATTTCCAGTTCGGCGGCAACCTGACCTTCAACGCGGACGGTCGCTTCGACCTGAATGTCCAGAACGGAAATCCGGCGAGCCAGACGTTCCACCGCGCCGAGACGACGGCGGGCGCTCCACCGTGGACGGTCCGTGAGGTCGTTCCGCCTGGATGGAACCTGTCCGGCGTCACGTGTGAGAGCCCGGGAGCGAGCACGGAGGTGATCGGGCAAAGCTCCGGCACGGTGGCGATCAACCTCGTCGCCGGGGACACCGTGACGTGTACCTACACCGACGAGTTCCGCGTCCCGGCGGGCCGGCTCTTCCTCGGCAAGATCACCCTCGGAGGAAAAGGCATCTTCGACTTCCGCGTGTCCCCGCTCGGCGGCGGCGACAGTCTCAGCGCGCGCGCTGAGACGAGGCGCCCGGGCATCCTGGCGGTCGCCCGGCCGGCGCCTCTCGACGTGTCGCCCGGGCGCTACCGGATCGTGGAAGACCTGCCCGAGAGCAGGCGAGGAACCTGGGACCTGTTCAGGGTGTGGTGCGGCGGGCGCCAGATCGGGCGCATCGGGCCGCGGGCGCCGGACCGGGTGCTGGTGCGGATCCGAGACCAGGAGGGTTCCGCCTGCCTCTTCGTGAATCGCTTCACCCCCGCGGGGCGCCTCAGGATCAGCAAGATCACCACTGGGGGCAGGGGCAGGTTCGACTACACGATCAGGCGGCTGCGCGAACCGAGCACGGTCTACGAGCAGTCGGCGAGGACGAGGCGGGCGCTTCTCCCCGCGAGGGCGCGCGGCGACTCCACCGAGCACCTCGAGCTCGGCGCGTACGTGATCCAGGAGGTCGGACCTCAGGCAGATGGTGGGGAGTGGCAGCTCAGGCTCGTGGTGTGCGACGGCAGGCTGGTCCCGGCAGTCGAGGGTCGCGCGATCGTCCGGCTGACCGGGGCGAATCCGGTCAAGCGCTGCGCATTCCTGAACACGTTCGTCCCCGATGACGGGCCCGGCCCGGGCCCCGGCCCCGGCCCCGATCCTCCCGGTCCGAACCCGTCGCCCGTCGGCCCCGATCCGGATCTGGTGATCCTGAAACAGCCGGACCGTCCGGTCGCTTCCCCCGGCGAGCGCGTGACCTACACCGTCACGGTTCGCAATCGTGGTCCCGTGGCGGCCGAGGACGTCGTGCTCGGCGAGGCGACTGGCCGGGGCGGGGCGCTCGCGTCGGTCCGTGGACGGGGCGCGAGCCGCTGTGCGCCGCGGGTAGTCCTCGGCCGCGACGTCGTGGGGTGCCGTATCGGCGACCTCGCCCCGGGCGACAGCCGGACGCTTCGCTTCGTGGCGAGGGTCACCACCGTTGCCGGAAGGACCGTGGTCAATGTCGCGGCGGTCGGCTCCTCGACCCCAGGGGACAACGCGGCCAACAACATCGCCGCGGCGCGCGTCCGCGTCCGCGTGCGCGGCACGGCATGTGTCCCGGTGAGCGCAGCGGGCTCAAGCTCAGTCGCCAACGCGGCCTGCTGACCGACGGACGGACGCCGCTTTTCGCGCCCGTGGCGATCAGCGGAGAGGGTGGTTCAACTAGCTGCGCAAACCTCGTCACCAGGGTGATCCCGCCTCGCCCGGTGTGGCGGCCGATGTGGCGATCTCGTTGACGACCCACGAGGACGTCGCGGTCTCAGTCGACCAGACCCGTCACCCCCCTGATGACTAGGTAGGAGCCGGCCACGGTGAACACGCACACCGTGGTGCTGCGGGCGTGGCGTCGTGCCCAGCCGTCGACGCGGGCGAGCGCCCTGCGCGCAACTCCCGGACGGAGCAGAAAGATTACGACCGAGGCGATGGTTGCACCGAACCAGATGACGTTGAACAGCAACACCTCCAGGGCCCCGACGACGAGGCTGCGCCCCTCGGCGACGATGGCCTGTAGGGCGATCAGGTAGAAGAGCCCGGGGAGGTGAGTGGCTATTCCCGCGACCAACGCCGTGGTCACCGACGGGTCGCGAAGCCTTCGGATGGTCGCCGACCCCTTGCCGCCGCCCTCGTCGCCCGTAAGCGGCTGGCGTCGCCCGGTCCCCACACCGACGGCAAACCCAAGTGCCGCCACCCCCCCGAGCAGCTCGATCACCGAGTACACGTCGGTGCCTCGGTAGTCGATCCCCACACCGTGGAAGATCGCCACGACGAGAACGCCGACAGCCACACTGAATGTGAGACCGGCAACGAGGTACGCGACGACCACACGCCGGGGGGGCGACTCGCTGAGCAGCGCGTACAGAGCGGCGAGCCCGGCGGGTCGCGGCGCGCTTGCCAGCGCCAGCACGATGACGTCCGGGTTCATTCCAGATCACAGGGAGGCAGTGCGCCTCGACGATCTATCGCGCTATCGCTCCGGCGCACGGTAATGGCGGCATGGTCGCATCCGAGCTGCTACCGCGATGGACGACAAGCAGTAGCTCTCAGACGCGGCCCGGCGCTCACGTCGCTTCGCATGGAAAGCGGAAGTCTTCGACTCGCTCGGCGTCGCAGCCCGTAAAGGGTGGCGAGGCCTCGTGGGAATAGGCTTCGTCGCACTCGGTAACAAATCGGGAGGAGGCGAGATGGCGATCGCGGTCAAGTTCGAAGAGGAGCCGACGACGCGGGAAAAGTACGACGAGGTGAGGAGCCGCCTGGAAGAGGCAGGCGACTGGCCGCCGCCCGGCCTCATCTCTCACGCGGCATGCGGCGCATCCGAAGTCGAGGCCGTGCTCGAGGTCTGGGAGTCAAGCGAAGCCTTCGAGGCGTTCGGCTCCAAGCTGATGCCGCTCCTGGACGAAGTCGGGATCAATGCGGGCGAGCCGAAGGTTTGGGACGTCTACAAGATGGACAAGCCGTAGTTCAGGCGGATAGGTCCGCGCTCCAACTGCGCAGAAAAGCCGCCGCGGCGGCTCCTCTGCGGCCGTCTCCAGTCGCAGCAAGCCGCCGAGCTGTCAGAGTAGCTGCTTCGGACGAAGAGGCAGGCGTCTCGCGCGGAGGCACCGTCGCTTCGCGCAAACCGATTGTGAGGCGACGCTTGGGAACCGCCCTCGCTCCTCGTCCATGGCGGTAGCCAGCGAAGAGCAGCAGCGGGCTCCCGCGCTTGTCAGAAAGCGGAAGCCGGCGGGGTCGCCGGGCGGCGAACGGTTGTCTTGCGCTTATGTTCCAGTTGTCACGAGGCGTGAAAGCGCTGGACCAGGAGCCTGCTGTGGCATGACGGACCGCGACGACTTCCTAGCCTGGGTCAAGACCACCCTGTACGAGGCGGAGCTCGCCCTGCACAACGGCGACGCGGCCCCACGCCGGGCGCTCTGGTCCCGCAACGAGCCCGTGAGCGTCCTCGGTGCGTGGCGCAATGCCCATGGGCAGCATGAGCTGGACGAACTCTTCACTTCCCTCGCGAGGAGCTTCTCCGAATGCACGTCGTACGCGTTCGACCTGCAGGCGTATGACGTGGTGGGCGACATGGCCTACACCGCCGGCCTGGAGCACACTTCGGCCTCCGTCGACGGTCAGCCGCGCAGCTACACCTTGCGGGCCACCCAGGTGTACCGGCGCGAGGGCGGCGAGTGGAAGGTCGCTCACCGCCACGGCGACACCGTCGCTGACTGACCTGCCAGACCAGGGTTGTGACTGCTCCGTCCTGACGACACCAGCCGTCTGCTGCGGTTCGAGCGAGGCGCGCTCGCTATCGAGTTGGACGAAAAGCAGTAGCTCGACGCGGCTCGGCGCTCACTCTCGCTTCGCATGGAAGGGAGGGGTGCTTGTGTGGCTGTGACGTGGGTTCGACCCCGAGCCGCCGGTCGGCAGGGCCTTGTAACGCTACTCGGCGTCTGTGCGCAGCCGTGAGCCAGGGCAGCAGCCCCGGCCGCGTCGGATATTGGCTCGATTGACGAAGAACGCCGGACCGAAGGCGAGCGCGAACCCGCCGAGCAGCGGGCCCCAAAACAGCGGCTCCGCCAAATTTGCGTTCATCGCACCGGGCACGGCAATCACGAACGCGTTATCGATGACTTCCATGATCGTGATCGACACCGTGTCGGCAGCGAGCGCAATTGGGATCACGGCCACCAGAGCCAGCCCCGACCGCAGCAGCGGCAGCGAGGTCAGGGTGTACCCGAACAGGAACGCGAGTCCAATGGCGAGGGCTATGGTCGCCAGGTTGCTGAAACCAAGCGCCGTGCCGATCGCCATGCCGGTGATTTCCCCAGCGGCGCAGCCAATCAGGCAGTTCAGCGTTGCCGTCGCCGCGAGTCGGTTCAGCGCAGAGTCCACCGCAGTCGGCGCGGTCGGGACCGTCAGTTCTGCCACACCTTCCATGGTAGAGCTGAAGGGCGGCCCCCTTGGCTCGCGGACTCTCGTTTTGGATGGAAGCAGGAGTGCTCGCTCGGCTGACTGGACTCGAAGTGCAGCGAGCAGCGTCCGGCGCGATAATGCGGAGGCGATGCCAGCTACAGCGACGCGTTGGCACATGCGAGGGATCGTGGGCGTGGCCTGCAACTGCGACTACGGCTGCCCGTGCAACTTCAGCGCGCTGCCCTCGAGGGGTAAGTGTGAGGGGCAGTGGACGTGGCACGTCGAGCAGGGCCTGTTCGGCGGGACCTCCCTCGACGAACTGAACTTCAGCATCGCCGTCAACTGGCCCGGCGCGATCCACGACGGGAACGGGGAGGCGCTGATCCTGGTCGACGAGCGCGCCGACGCCGCCCAGACGCAGGCCATCTCCACGCTCGTGACCGGCGACCTCGGTGGGCCGTGGGAGATCCTGGCCTGGACCTGGCCGACGGTGCACGGTCCGAAGGCGGTGCCGTACGACGTGCGCTTCGACGGCATCGAGTGGCGCGTCAAGGCCGGCGAGTCGCTCGAGATCGAGTCGAGCACCATCAAGAACCCGGTCACCGACGCGGCGGTCCACCCGAGCGCGGTCCTACCGGAGGGCATCATCTTCAAGCGCGGCGACTTCGGCGCCTCGTCCGTCTTCCGAATCGACGACGGTATCCACTTCGAGCACCCCGGCCAGTACACCGCCGTCGCGCAGTTCGAGTACTCCGGCCCCAACTGAATGGAAGCCGCTCGACTACCCCGCGTGCAGGGCGATCCGCGCCAGCTCGCCCTCATCGCGGTCCTCGTAGCGCTGGCGGTCGTCGGGTGGCTCGTGACCGACGATCGGATGGTCGGCATGGACGCCGGCCCGGGCACCGAGCTCGGCGCGCTCGGCTTCTACGTGAGCCTGTGGGTAGTGATGATGGCCGCGATGATGTTCCCCTCGATCGCACCGATGGTGATCGCCTACTCACGGATACAGCAGAAACGCAGGGAGCGGGGGAAGGCGCACGCCGGACCGCTCGCGGTGGCGCTCTTCGTCGGCGGCTACCTCCTCTCGTGGACGGCCTTCGGGCTCGCCGCGTACGCGGTCTTCGAGATCGGCCGCTCGCTCTCGATCGACGCCCTCGCCTGGGACGAGGGAGGTCCCTACCTGGCGGGCGCCGTCATCCTCGCGGCGGCCGTGTACCAGCTCACGCCGGCCAAGGACGTCTGCCTACGCAAGTGCCGCAGCCCGCTCGACTTCGTCATGGGCTACTGGAAGCCCGGCTACGGCGGCGCGCTGCGGATGGGCGTCGAGCACGGCGCCTGGTGCGTCGGCTGCTGCTGGGCGCTGATGGCCGCCCTCTTCGCCCTCGGCGTGATGAGCCTGGGCTGGATGGCGTTCGTCGCGGCGCTGATCGCCGTCGAGAAGCTGCTCCCGTGGAAGGCCGTGGCAAATCGAGGCATCGCCGTCGTGCTCGTAGTGCTCGGCCTGGCCGTGGCGTTCGCGCCCGAGGACGTCCCGGGGCTCACGATCCCCGGCTCCGGGGAAGCCGACGACGCGATGATGCAGATGGAAGGGTCGCCCTAGCGCCGGTCAGTCGTCGTCGGGTCCGCGCCAGGAGAACGGGAAGTGCTTGCTGGACTTGCCGCTGCGCTCCCAGCGGAAGCCGAAAGCGTCCGCCCGATCGGTGGTGGCGGTTCCCCACGTCGCGATCTGGCCCGGCCCGACCTCGGCCCCGGGCGCGTTGTGCAACTGGACGCGCGCTCCCTCCGCGGTAGTGGGACCGCTCAGCGCCGTCGCCTCGCCCACGAGCGTGCCCGGGATCTCGACGCGCCATGACCCGAGGTCGTCGGCGATCTCGAAGTGGATCCGGGCGAGCTCCATCCCGCGCATGTTCCCGATCAGCTCGGCGAAGTCCCCCGGCCAGCCGCCCCCCTGACCGCTCCAGATGGCCTGGAGCGCCTCGCGCTGGGACTCATCGGCGCGTTCGTCGACGAACATGCCAAGGTCGACCTTGGCGCCGGCCCAGACGTTGCCCTCAAAAGTGGCCACGGCGACCACGTTCAACCCGTCGAGCTCCACGTCACCGAAGCGCCCCTCGCCGATGTGCCAGGCCAGGATCCCCTCGCAGTCGCCCTCCGTGGGCGGTTGAGCGAACGTGCAGGGGCACGGGATCGCACACTTGCAGACGTCGAACCAGTCGCCGGAGACCTGCCACTCGGGAACGTCAGGCACAGCTGCCCCTCTCTCGAGCGAGCGACGTTACTCATCCCGGAGGGGGCGGTCAACTATGCCAGGACCCCGTCACTACTGAGGGCGCGGTTCTGCCTTCGCGTTGGAAGCAGCACCCAGCCCGGCTGCGCGCTCACTATTGCTTTGGACGAAAAGCAGCTGTCAGCCGACACTCGACGGCTCGCTCGTCGCTCCTGTTCTGTGGGGAACACGCAGCAGCCGAGCCTTTTCGGGAGGGTGATGGCGCCGAAGCCCTTGTCGTTATGGACGAGCGCGCCGAGGCACGTCGTTGTTCGTGCAACCAAAATGCGGAGAGGGTGGGATTCGAACCCACGAGGCAGTTTGACCCGCCCACACGATTTCCAGTCGTGCACCTTAAGCCGCTCGGTCACCTCTCCAGAGCGGCTTCTAGCGTAGCTCCCCGGCGGGAGCCTCAGGCCGCTTCGCGTAGTTGCACGTGAGGCGTGAAGCGCGGGAGGCGCGTGACCGTGGCCTCGACCCTGATCTCGGAGAAGGCCGTGGCCTGGAGCGCGCAGCCGCAGCTCTCGCAGAGCAGGTCGTCGAACTCGTCGGGCTCGCCCCAGCCCTCGAACTCCTCGGCGCAGGTTTCGTCAGTGCATATGAGGATTGCGTACAGCATGGAGTTCGCAAATCGTGGGAGGCCGCTCGGACGGAACGCCCGACAAGCGTCCAGGCGCCGGCGCTCAGACGCCGTCCGAGGCGGGCACGATCAGCCGAATGTGGCGCCGGGCCAGCATCAGGACCGGGGCCTTCCAATCGGGCCCCGAGCCGTCCAGGGCGACGACCTCGCAGTCGACGAGGGTGAAGAACTCGGTGTCGCGGCGGTTCACGTGGTCGGATACGCGTGACCGGTGGCCCTCCCGGGGTAGGGTCATCAGGCCCTCCACTCGGTAGCGGTCGGTCTCAACCACCACACGTTCCCTGCGGCTCTCCACGGCAGGGCAATCTAGCGCGGGTAGCTGGCGCTCCGAGCCACCCCGTGTAGGTTTGCGGGCGTGGATCTTGCCGGACCGCCGCAGAGGACCCCTGCGCTCGAGGCGGTGTTCAAGCCGGTGCAACCTCCCACGACCTTCGAAGAGACGGTCGAGCGCCTAGGCACAGCGATCCGCCTCGGCCTGCTCGTGCCCGGCATCCGCCTCCCCCCCGAGCGCGACCTCGCCGAACAGCTCCGCATCTCGCGCTCGACGCTGCGCCAGGCGCTCACCACCCTGGTGCAGAGCGGCCACCTCGTCTCCGTGCGCGGTCGGGCGGGCGGGACGTTCGTGGCCGACGAGCCGCCCCTCGGCCAGACGGCGGAGGACGAGGTGCTCACCGAAGACGCACGTGCGGTGCTCGACTACCGGGTGGCGGTGGAGACCGGCGCCACAGTGCTCGCGGCCGAGCGCGCCCTCGAGCAGGACCTGGAGCGGCTGCTCGAGTGGACCGAGCGCATGGACGCGGCGGGTCCCTTCGACGAGTACCGGCGGGCCGATGTGCGCTTCCACATCGGCCTCGCCGAGGCTTCGCATTCGCCTCGCCTGATCACCGCCATGACCGAGGTACAGGGCCAGATGAGCGATCTCATCCACCGGATCGCCCACCCGCGCGAGGTGCTCGTGACCTCCAACCAGCAGCACCGCCGGCTCGTCTCGCTTCTGCGGCGTCGCGACATCGGTCGCGCGGTGCGCCTCATCCGCGGCCACATGGAGGGCACCGAGCACATCCTCGCCGGCCTCCTGCCCGAGCGGCCCGTTTAGAGGTTAAGTCTCTTAGCCGACGACCCAGGTGTCCTTCGCGCCGCCGCCCTGGCCGGAGTTGACCACCATCGAGCCCTCGACCAGGGCGACCCGGCTGACCCCGCCCGCCAGCATGCGCACGCCGTCATCGCCCAGCACGGCGTAGGGGCGGAGATCCACGTGCCGAGGCTCGAGCCGGCCGTCGCACACCGTCGGCGCGACCGACAACGTCACCTGTTCCTGGGCGATAAAGGAATCCGGGTCGCGGGCGATCGCCTCGCCGGCGCGCCGGCGGGTGTCCTCGTCGGCGTGATCCCACAGCACGACATCCACGCCCCCCATCTCCCCGCGCGGCTTGACCACCCAGCCCGCCAGGTCGTCGAGCTCGGCCACGGGCCGGGAGGGCACCGATGGCAGCAGCGGCTCCTCGTCGAGGAAGTAACGCACCAGGTCGTCGAAGTGGGCGTGCACCAGCTTGTCGTCGGCAACGCCGGAGCCGGGTGCATTCACCACGCTCAGCGCTCCAACGCGGCATGGCTCGAGCAGCAGCTCTAGCGGGGTACCGGTGAAGCGGTCCTCGTGGGTGCGCTGGTAGACGACATCGACGCCTCGCATCTGGCCGTCGACCCACACGACCACCCGCCCCCCTCGCAGCTCGAGGTCGTCGAAGGTGACCGCCGGGGCGCAGAGCTCGCGTGACAGCAGCTCGTGCTCCCACCAGGCCGCCGCGTCCGGTCCCTCGCAGAGCAGCACCACCTGGGGCTCGTCGACCCCCGGCGGTGCCGCGTCGCGCACGGCCTGGGCCAGCTCGCCGTACGCCAGGCTGGGATCGTCGCTCGGGGGCTCGACCGCCAGCACGCTCCGTAACGTCTCGCGGGCGGCCACGGCGTAGGCCATTCCGGAGGGCATGCGCACCTGGTCTTCGATCACGCGAAAGCGCCCGTCCGGGCAACGGATGAGATCGATGCCGGCGAAGCTGACCCATCGCGTCACGGGCGCCCCGCGCATCGCCGGCTCGTAGTGCGGGGAGCCCTCGACGGCTTCCCGCGGCACCACCCCCGCGGCAATCGACTCTCCATCGCCGTAGACGTCAGCAACGAACGCGTCGAGTGTGCGCAGTCGCTGCACGATTCCGGCTTGTAGCTCCGACCACTCCTCGCCGGTCAGCAGTCGCGGCACCGGATCGAGCGCGAAGATGCCATCGGAGGCGCCGCCGAAGCTCACGCCGCGGGCGCGCAGCTCCGCCTTGACCTCGGCCGCCATTTGCGCCGGGTCGCCGAGGCTGCCCAACAGCTCCGCATAGTGGTCACGCGGCTCGCCGTCCTCCCGATAGGCCTCGTCGTAGGGAGGCCCGTCCACTAGCCTTGCGCGATCGCCCGGCGTAGGGACGCCTCGGCGTCGCGGACCCGCGCGCGGGCGGCGTTGAACTGGAGCGAGCTCTCCCCATCGGACGCCCGGGCCAGGGCGCGGTACGAGCCGGCCGTGCGCCTGGCGGCGGCGGCCACCGCCTCCCCACCCGGCATGGAGGCAAAGCGAAGGGCGGCCCTGATGTGCACTCGCGCCAGGGCTTCGGCCGCGGCGCGCTGTCCGGCCGGGAGCTCCGCGCGAGCGAGGTTGCTGCGCACCGCCGCGCGCTCTCGGCCGAGCAGCACGACCTCGGTCTGCCAGCGCTCCTGCTGAGCCACGACGGCGGCGATCGGCAGCCCGGTCGCCGACCGAAGGCGAAGCGTGGAGGCCACGCGCTCGCACGCCTCGAGCGTGCCGGGAGCGGCGCGCGGGGCCGCCCGGCAGGTCGCAACGAGCTTGCCCGACTCGGTCGGGATGACGTAGCGCACGGCCGCGCGCGCGCCCGCGGCTTCGGCCCCCGGCTCGCGCCAGGCCTCGAGTCGACCCAGACGCACCGGGCTGCCCTGCTCCCCGAGCTCGACCGGGGCGTCGACCTGCTCGAGGCTCAGCCCCGAGCCGGGATCGCCGACGGGATGCGCGGCAAGCGTGCCGGCGGCAGGGACGGTGCCCTTCCAGTCCCCAGGCAGCCGGACCTCGAGGCCGCCGCGGGAGAACGTATTTGGAGGCGGCGGCTCGTCGGGACCCCCCGCGAGCAGGACACCGGCCAGCGCCCCCAGCACGAGCACGCCTGCCGGCGAGCGCCAGCAGCCGCCAGCGCCCGGCGCTCAGCCGGGGTGCAGTCTCGATCCGCACCTGACGCAGGCGCGCCGCCTGCGCCCGCCCCGCTCGGATCGCCTCCGTCCCGCCCCGCGACGCGGCTCGGCGAGCGGCTTGGGCCGTGGAGGCGGCCCAGGCCAGCGCGGCCTGCGAGCCTCGGCGCAACGCGGTCTCCCAGCGGGCATCCGCGGTCTCCAAGCTTCGGCTCTCGGCCGCGTGAGCCGCCTCCGGGCTTCGCCTGGTGAGGGCCACCGACGCCGGCCGAGGCGGCGCCGGTGGCAGCTCCAAATCGGGAACCAGGTCGCCCTGCATAAGTATGTTCGCCAGGCTGCGGGTCTCGGAGGGGGTGCTGTAGCGGCGCCGCGGGTCACGGGCCAACGCGGTCGAGATCACGACCTCGAGCGCCTCTGGCAGGTCCGGTCGCACCGCACGCAGGGAGGGCGGGTCGGCGGCGATGATCTCCTCCCGGCCGCCCTCGTGCGGCGGCAGGCCGGTGAGGAGCGTGTACAACAACGCGCCCAGGGAATAGACCGTCGAACGCTCCACCGCTCGTTCGCCCCTCAGGACCTCGGGCGCCACCCAGGGGGCACGGGGGTCTTCGAACTTAGGGTTGCCGAGCGCATCGCGCGCGACGCCGAGGTCGACCAGCACGGCACCGCGGCTGGGATCCACGAACACCGAGTCGGGTGTCAACTCGGCCGGATAGAAGCTCGAAGCGGCGGCCTGGTCGAGGCCGCGCCCGATGCCATGGAGCAGCTGGAGAGACTGAGCACCGGACAGCTGGGATCCGTCGAGATGGGAGGTCAGCGGCTGGGCGCCCTCGACCTCATAGGCGACGTAGAAGCAATCGTCCGTACGACCGCTGGCGAGGAGCGGTTTCAGGCGATCCCCGGTCGCTGCGGCTCGCGTCGCTGACTCCTCGGAATATCTCAACCAGCCCTTCTCGGAGTGATCGGCCGCGACCACGGTCAGGCAGATGCGGCGATCATCGAGGCGGACCAGGAGCTGGTTCGGGGAGTCCGTGATCCGCGTTCCCTGAAGCACCCTGACGATCCATCCCTCATCCAGAGATGGGGTGGTGAGAGATGAGCCGACCTTCGTCATGGGCCTCACCCCTCGTCGTCGAACTCGACGGGCGGCGGGGGCGCGGGTGCCGGCGCGGGGGCCGGCGCCGGCGCCGGCGCGGGCACCGGTTCCACGGGCTCGGGTACCACCGGCTCCTCGGGGACCGCCTCCAGCTCGGGCTCCGGCTCCGGCTCGGGCTCTCTCGGCGGCGGCGCGGGCTTGCGAGCCATGGCCGGCATGGGGACGGCCTGTCCGAGGCCGGCTCTCTTCTCGCCGGCCGCGGGCACGTCGAGCGAGACCGCGCGGGAGCCGACCGGCTTCACCGGTTTCTCCTCGTCTCCGAGCGAGCCAGCCGCGAGGCCCGCCCCGAGCGCAAGCGCGAACAGGGCCGCCAGAAGGGCCACAAAAACGGGTCTGCTGATGGAGGGGTTCAAGGCCGAAGAAAAAGCCGTCGCCCGGGCGAGCACCCCCGTCCCCGGGGCGGAATCGCCAAGCGGTCGCCTCGGAGTCTAGCTCCGGAGCCGCTCCCCGGCGGGATCGAAGAGGGGCTCCTCGGCAACCTCTCCGGCGACCCAGCGCCCGAAGATCTCGACAGCCACCTCCGTGTTCGCCTCGGAGTGCTCGGGGGGCAGGTAGGCGTAGGCGATCGAGCGGGCGACGCTGTAGCCGTAGCCGCCGGTGGTCACGCGACCCACCACCTCGTCGCCGATTCGCACGGGCTCGTTGCCCAGCGGCACCGATCGTGGGTCCTCGAGGGTCAGGCAGCACAGGCGCCGGCTCGGGCCGCGCTCGCGGGCCTCCACGAGGGCCTCGCGACCGATGAAGCCACCTTCCTTGTCGAGCTTGACACAGAAGCCGACACCGCCCTCGTACGGCGTCTCGTCAGGTGTGATGTCCGCCCCCCAGACGCGGTAGCCCTTCTCGAGGCGCAGGGAGTCGATCGCGCGGTAGCCGCCCGCCACCAGGCCGTGCGGTTCGCCGGCCTCCCACAGTGTCCGCCACAGCGTCAGCCCGTACTCACTGGGGCAGTAGAGCTCCCAGCCCAGCTCCCCCACGAAGGTCACCCGCAGCGCACGCACCGGTACGTCCCCCAGGGTGATCTCACGCAGGCTGAGGTAGGGGAAATCCTCGTCCGCCAGCGACTGGGGGGTGAGCGGGGCGAGTATCTCGCGCGCGCGAGGACCCCAGATCCCGAAGCAGGCGAAGGCCGAGGTCGCATCCTGCACCTGAACCGACCCGTCGGCGGGTAGGTGGCGGCGGATCCACTCCCGATCGTGGTTGCCGAATGCGGTTCCAGTGACGATCGAGAAACGCTCCTCGGCCAGCCGCGCGACGGTGAAGTCACACTCGATGCCGCCGCGGCGGTTGAGCATCTGGGTGTAGGTGATCCTTCCCACCTCGCGGGCCACCCGGTTGTCGCAGAGACGCTCGAGCAGGCCGGCGGCGCCGGGCCCGGCGACCTCCATCTTAGAGAACGAGGATTCGTCGAAGATCGCCGCGCTCTCGCGGCAGGCGATGTGCTCGGCGCCCACCGCGGGCGACCAGTGCTGCCCGGCCCAGCCGCGCGGGCGCAGCGACTCGTCGCCTCCATCCGCGTTCGACTCATACCAGTTCACCCGCTCCCAGCCCGACTTCTCGCCGAACGCCGCGTCGTGCTCGCGATGCCAGGCGTTGGCCGGAGACACGCGCAGTGGGCGGCCGGCCTGACGCTCGTGATTGGGGTAGCGGATGTCGTAGTAGGTCTCATAGGTCTCGCGGATTCGCTTGACCGTGTAGGAAGGCGAGCGGTACTGCGCGCCGAAGCGGCGGATGTCCATGTGCCAGAGGTCGAGCGAGGGCTCGCCGCCCGCAATCCATTCCGCCATCGCCTTGCCGATTCCGCCCGCGCCCGCAAGGCCATGCGCGCAGAAGCCCGCCGCCACGAACAGGCCGCGTATCTCCGTCTCGCCCAGGCAGAACTCGTTGTCGGGTGTGAAGGCCTCGGGCCCGTTGATCATCCGCGTGACCTGCACGTCCTCCATCTGGGGCACGCGCCGGCGCGAGTTGATGACGATCTCCTCGAAGCGATCCCAGTCGTCTTCGAGCAGGCGGCCGTTGAAGTCGAAGGGGATGCTGTCGAAGCCCTCGTCGCCTTCGGGAAGGAACGCGGGCGCGCAGTTGCGCTCGTAACCGCCCATCACGAGGCCGCCGCCGTCCTCGCGGAAGTAGATGAGCAGGTCGGGATCGCGAAGCGTGGGAAGCGGGTTCTGCGGATCGCCCTCGCGGAAGGGCTGCGTCACGAGGTACTCGTGGGACATCGGCTGCACCGGGATGCGCACGCCGGCCAGCCGCCCGAGCTCCGCGGCGAACATGCCGCCGGCGATCACGACGTTCTCCGTATCGATGTCGCCGCGCTCTGTACGCACGCGCTCCACCCGTCCGGCGTCGGTGTCGATGCCCGTCACGCGCGTGCTCGTGAAGATCCGGCCCCCGCCCTCCCGGGCGCCCTCGGCCAGCGCGAAGGTGAGCTGGGAGGGGTCGAGGTAGCCGTCGGTGGGCAGCCACGCCGCGCCGAGCACGCCGTCGGTGGACATCAGCGGGAACAGGTCGCGGGCCTCGTCGGCCGAGATCAGGTCGAGCGTGAGCCCGAAGGTCTTGGCCCAGCCCGCCTGGCGGCGCAGCTCCTCCATGCGCTCCTCGCTCGAAGCCAGCCGGATTCCTCCGCACTCGACCCAGCCGCAGTCCTCGCCGAGCTCTCGGTAGAGCTCGACCGAGTGCATCATCATCTTCGTCAGCGAGACCGAGCCGCGCAGCTGGCCCACGAGCCCCGCCGAGTGGAAGGTCGAGCCCGAGGTGAGCTGGTTGCGATCGACCAGCACGACGTCCTCCCATCCCAGCTCGGCCAGGTGGTAGGCGATCGACGTTCCCCCGACGCCGCCGCCGATGATCACACAGCGCGCCGAGCCGGGCAGCTCACGCAGCGCCGCCACGGACCTCCTCGAGCCAGGTTCCGAAGCGCTCGTCGCTGCTCGTCTCGCCCATCCGTGCGAAGTGCTTGGAGGCGTAGGCGTCGAAGTCGAAGTCGAGGTCCGACACCGAGCGCTGGACGACGCCCCACATCGCCTCGCGGAAGTCGGACATGAAGCGAAACAGCTTCAGCGACGCCTGGCGGCGCGGCGTGGCCGACTCGCCGAAGTAGGCCTCGAGCAGCCGATCCTCGTCCTCTTCGACGAACTCGTTGTTCACGGCGAGGTTGCCGAGGTCGAAGAACCGGTCGCCCATTCCGGCGTACTCCCAGTCGACGATCACGATGCGCTCGTCGCCGCTCAGGAAGTTGGCCGGGAGCAGGTCGTTGTGACACGGGCACGGGAGCGTGCTCGGGGTCGTCGCTCACCGCCTGCACCACCTCGCCGGCGCTCGCGAGCGAATCCTCGAAGGGTTGAGGGTTTCGCCTCCACGCTCGCGCGCCACGCCGGCGTAGTCGCGGGCGATGTCGACGACCTGGAACTCGGTGGGCAGCGTCAGACCCGAGTCGTGGAACGCGCGGAGCGCAGCGGCGATCTGGCCGACCGCGTCGGGCTCGCGCAGCTCCTCGGGCGTCATCTCGTGACCCTCGACGAAGCACGTGACCAGACAGGCCGGGCTCTCCAGCTTGGCGGCCACCTTGGGCGCGAGGCCCAGCTCGGCGGCGCGCTCGTTGGCGAGGCACTCGGCCTCGCGGTCGATCCCGAGCAGGTTGGTGTCCTTGCCCGGCAGCCGCACGACGTAATCGCCCTCGCCGAGCGTCACCCGGAAGTTGCGGTTGGTGATGCCGCCGGCGAGCGGGCGCACGCCGCCGACGCGCGGTCCCAGCAGCGCCGTGAGCCGGGCGATCACCTCGGTCAGCTCGGGGACTGAAACCTCTTCGTGCACGGGTCTAGGCCTCCGTCAGCGCCCTCGCGGACACCTGGATCGTGAAGCGGGTGCGATCGCCGCGCCAGCGGTCGCGAGCGAACTCGACCACGGACCCGTCGGCCGCCGACGCGGTGCGCTCCACGAGCATCAGCGGCGCCCGCTCGGCGATCTCGAGCGCTCGCGCCTCGTGGCGCCGGGCGGCCACGGGCTCGAGGCGCTCGACGGCGCGCACCGGCTCGAGGTCGTACTCGTCGCGCATCAGCGCGTAGAGCGAGCCCGACAGATCGTGCGAGGCGAAGCCGGGGAAGCGGTCCGTGGGGATCCAGGAGTCCTCCAGCGCGAGGGGACGCCGCCGCCGAGTCGGACTCGCTCGACGCGCACGACGAGCGCGCCCTCCACGAGCGCGAGCGCCCGGGCCACCGCGGCCGGGGCCAGCCGTTCGTCCACCGACAGCACTCGCGCGCCGGGCGCGAGGCCCTGGCGCTCGACCACCTCGCTGAAGCCGGCCACCCGCATCAGGTCGTGCTCGATCTTGGCCCGGCGTACGAACGTGCCTCGGCCGACGCCGCGTTCGACGCAGGCCGCGAGCCTCCAGGGAGGCCAGGGCCTGGCGAACGGTCATGCGCGACACGCCGAAGGTCTCGGCGAGCTCGCGCTCGGCCGGCAGGCGCTCTCCGAGCCCGATCGCCGACGACTCGATCTGCTCGGTCAGGCGCTCCTCGATCGCCACCCACGCTGGACGCCGCGCCCCTTTTCTGAATTGGTCTAGTCCAATGGCGCGGACCCTATGGCGCAGAGTCGCTGGCGCTGTCAACTTTGCGAGGCTCGGGTCCGCGATGAGCGACGGCGAGCTGATCCTCGTAGCCGGTGCGCTGCTTGCGGCCGGCATCGCCGCGTCGCTGCTGGCCGCGCGCGTACGGCTTCCCGGCCTGCTGCTCTTCCTGGCGCTGGGCATGGCCATCGGCTCCGACGGCGCGGGCTGGATCGATTTCGGCCGCGACCAGGGCGACTACGAGTTCGCCCGCACGATCGGGATCGTGGCGCTGGCCCTGATCCTGTTCGAGGGCGGGTCTGACCGCCGGCTTCGACGCCATCCGGCCCGTCCTTCGCCCCTCGCTTGGGCTGGCGCTCGTGGGGACCTTCGTCACGGCGGCGATCACGGGCCTGGCCGCGGCGTGGCTGTTCGACCTCGGCACCCTCGAAGGGGCTGCTCCTGGGCTCGATCATCGCCTCGACCGACGGCGCGGCGGTGTTCTCGGTCCTACGCGGGTCGACGCTGCGGCGTCCGCTGGCCTACACCCTGGAGGGCGAGGCCGGCTTCAACGACCCGGTGGCGGTGCTGCTCGTGATCGGCTTCGTCGAGTGGATCGAGCAGCCCGACTACGGCCTGGGCGACATGGCGCTGCTCTTCGTGGTCGAGGTCGGCATCGGCCTCGCGGCCGGGTTGGTCGTGGGCTGGCTCTCGGTGCGGGCGCTGCGCAGCACCCGCCTCGACACCCCGGGGCTCTATCCGGTGGCGACCCTGGCCACGGCCGCGCTCGCCTTCGGTGTGGCCGACGGTCTGCACGGCTCGGGCTTCCTCGCCGTCTACCTCGCGGGCCTGGCGCTCGGGTCGGCGCCGATTCCGGCCAAGCGCACGGTGACCGTCTTTCACCAGGGCCTGGGTTGGGTGGCTCAGATCGTCATGTTCCTGGCACTCGGGCTGCTCGTGTTCCCCTCTCACCTCGACGACGTCTGGTTCGAGGGCACCGTCGTCGCGCTCGTGCTGCTGTTCGTGGCCCGGCCGGTCGCCACCTTCGTGGGGACGGCGCTCGACCCGTTCTCGGCGCGCGAGAAAGTGGTGCTGGGCTGGGCGGGCCTGCGCGGCGCCGTGCCCGTGGTGCTGGCGACGTTCCCCGTGATCGACGAGGTGCCCGGCGCCGAGGACGTGTTCTTCAACATCATCTTCTTCGCGGTGGTGCTGTCGACCCTGTTGCAGGGCGCCACCTTCGAGCCGCTGGCCGCCCGGCTGGGGGTGACCACGAGCGAGCCCGCGCTGCCGCGGCCGCTGACCGAGTCGGGCACGATCCGACGCCTCGGGGCGGAGATCACGGAGTACCCGGTGGGGCCCGAGGACGCGATCGTGGGCCTGCGCGTGCGCGATCTGGACCTGCCGCGCGACGCGCTGGTCTCGGTGATCGTGAGAGGAGACGAGGCGGTGCTGCCGCGCGGGTCGACGCGAGTCGAGGCCGGCGATCGCCTACACGTGGTCGTGCGTAGCGAGGTGGCCGCGAAGATGCCCGAGCTGCTCGATCGCTGGCACAGTGGACCCATCGGCGCCGAGGCGCAGCCGCCGCGCGAGCTCATCGGCGCGTCGGGGGTGTTCACCTCCCGGCCGTGGGACGATGATCAGGACGGGGACCCGGCCTACCCGGAGGAGCTGCTGGGCGTCTCGGTGCGCGAGCACCTGCGCACGCGCCGCGACCGCCGCGGAGCGCTCGTCTCGCTGGCCGATGGCCGCTACGGGCTCACCGGACCGACCCTTGCCGCGGGCGGCGCTCGCCAACTCCAGGCCTACGCCCGCCGCCGGCTGGCGCGCGAGACCGACGAGACCGCGAGGGCATGGTGGCAGGAGGTGATCGGCGCGCTTGCACGCTAGGCGGTGTGCAACGGTTGACTCCATCTGTACCCCGGGTTAGGTCGCGGCGCCCGCCAGAGGTTGGACGCTCAGGCCGCCGGCCGTGAGCGAATAAGCGAGGGAGGTTTGCGGATGTCACCGTCGGACGAGCCCAGGACCGCCAGAGGGAGCGAGTCCCTCACAGAGGATGAGCAGCGACTCCACGAGCTCGGCTATAAGCAGGAGCTCTCCCGGGCTTGGTCGGGCTTCACCAACTTCGCGATCTCGTTCACGATCATTTCGGTCCTCGCCGGGGTCTTTACCAACTTCGCATTCGCCTGGCAGAACGGCGGGCCGGCTGCGATCTCGATCGGCTGGCCGGTGCTCTGCGTCTTCGTACTGATGGTGGCCTTCTCGATGGCCGAGCTGACCTCGAAGTACCCCACCGCCGGCGGGCCATACTGGTGGGCCCACGACCTCGGCGGCACGGGCTGGAGCTGGATGACGGGTTGGTTCAACATCGTCGGCCTGGTCGGGATCGTCGCGGGGGTTGGCTATGGCGCCGCGACGTTCCTCAACATCCTGCTCGGCCTCTACGGGCTCAACGATCCTCGGGATCAACTTCGGGGATACCGAACACGTCCTCGCGGAGCAGTGGCTGCTCTTCTTCCTCATCCTCGTGTTCTACACGGTGGTGAACATCTTCGCCGACCAGTTCCTGGCCCTCATGAACAACATCTCGGTCGGCTGGCACCTGCTCGGCGTGGCGGTCATCCTGGGGCTGCTGATCTTCGTCCCCGACGATCACCAAGACTTCAGCTTCGTGTTCGGGGAGCGGATCAACAACTCGGGGCTGCATGACGGCTCGACCGGCAATCTCGGCTTCTGGCTCCTTGTCCTGCCGATTGGATTCCTGCTCACGATGTACACACAGACTGGCTACGACGCCTCCGCCCACACCGCGGAGGAGACCCGCGGTGCCGCCACGGCCGCTGCACAGGGCGTCTGGCGCTCGGTCTTCTGGTCGGCGCTGATCGGCTGGTTTGTCCTGCTCGCTTTCCTGTTCGCGTCCACCGACGTGGACGCGATCAACGAGGGCGCCGGCTACTCGACCTTCGTCTTCACCTCGGCGCTCGACTCGTGGGCGGCCAAGCTGGTGATACTGATCGCGACCGTCGGGCAGCTGTTCTGCGGAGCGGCGGGCCTGACAAGCGCGTCGCGTACTTGGTATGCGTTCTCGCGCGACCGGGGAATGCCCGGCTGGGAGATATTCCGGCGAGTCAACCGCGACCGGGTGCCGTTCAATGCGGTGATCGCGGTCTCGTTCTTCTCGCTGCTGGTCGCGATCCCGGCGATGTTCGGCAAGAACAACGTCCCGTTCGCGTTCTTCGCGATCACCGGGATTTGTACCGTCGGCCTGTACATCGCATACATCCTCCCGGTGTACCTGAGGCTGCGGAAGGGAGACCAGTTCGAGCCCGGACCATGGAACCTCGGTCGCCGCTATCGGCTGGTGAACACCCTCGCGATCGTGTTCGTGGTCCTAGTCGTCTACAGCCTGGTGTTCCTGCCGTACACGCCTGCGGGCCTGCCGTGGAACGACGACTTCGATGCAAGCCTGGTCAACTACGTGCCGCTGGCGATCATCATCCCGCTCATATTCGGCGGGTGGTACCTCGTATCGGCCAAGGACCGTTACCAGGGTCCGGTGCGCACGTTGGAGGAGGATATCGTCACGCGTGACTGAGAGTTGCACGCGAGCCCACGGCGGGCACCACCGCGGCGCTTGAGCATCGTCGCATCAGCGCCGGCGGCCTCGACAGGCACGCCGATCGTGCCAACCGTCTACCGAGGAGGAGAGGTCGACGCCCATGGCCGATCAGGTTGAGCATCGCGAATAGGGACGAAGAGCGGCTCGCGGAGCTCGGCTACAAGCAGGACCTAAGTCGCGTTTGGAGCTCGTTCTCCAACTTCGCGATCTCGTTCTCCATCATCTCGGTGCTGGCCGGCTGTTTCACCACCTACGGCCAGGCCTTCAACTACGGCGGACCGATCTCGATCTCTTGGGGTTGGCCGATCATCTGTGCGCTTATCCTCACGGTCGCCCTCTCGATGTCGGAGCTGTGCTCTGCATATCCCACCGCGGGCGGTCCCTACTGGTGGGCGGCAAAGCTCGGCGGACCGGGCTGGTCGTGGTTCACCGGCTGGTTCAACGTGATCGGCTTGATCGCCGTGGTCGCCTCGGTGGACTACGGCTGCGCCACCTTTGCGGCCCACCTGTTCAGCCTCTGGGACCTCAACCTCATCATCGACTTCACGGGCGCCCGCGAGCTCGACGAGATCTTCCTGCTGTTCATCCTCATCCTGGCCCTGCACGCCCTGATCAACATCTATTCGTCGAACCTGGTGGCTCTGTTCAACAACATCTCGGTGGGCGTGCACGTGATCGGCGTCGGGATCATCATCCTGATCCTGATCATCGTGCCCGACCGCCACCAGAGTGTGGACTTCGTCTTCACTGAGACGATCAACAATTCGGGCTTCTCCGGTGGGTCAAACTCAGATCTCTTTTTCTGGGTCTGGGTGCTCCCGATCGGCTTCTTGCTGACGATGTACACGGTCACCGGCTACGACGCCTCGGCCCACCTGTCTGAGGAGACAAAAGACGCTGAGGTAGCGGCAGCCAAGGGCATTTGGCAGTCGGTCTTTTTCTCCGCGCTCGTCGGCTGGTTCGTTCTGCTGGCGATCACCTTCGCGGCAGTCGATGTGGAAGCCGCCGCCGGTGGCGCGATTCCCATCTTCACCAGCGCCATGAGCTCCGGCTGGGCGGAGACGATCGTCCTCATATCGACGATCGGCCAGTTCTTCTGCGGCATGGCCTGCATCACCAGTTGCTCGCGCACCTTCTACGCCTTCTCGCGAGACCGGGCTGTGCCCGGCTGGCGCCTGTGGAGCCAAGTTGACAGGAGGCGCGTGCCCGTGGCTGCGGTGCTCGGGTCCTGTGTGCTGGCGCTGATCATCACCCTGCCCGCGCTTAAGGGCACGGAGGCCGGCTTCCCATTCGCCTTCTTCGCTGTAGTGGCGATCGCGGTCATCGGCCTGTACATCGCCTACGTCATTCCCGTGTACCTGCGCTGGCGGGCAGGCAGCAACTTCGAGCCCGGTTCATGGAATCTCGGCGAGAAGTACCGCTGGGTGAATGTGGTCGCGCTCGTCTGGGTGGAAATCTCCGTGCTGGTGTTCCTACTCCCGTTCGCGCCGACGGGATTGCCATGGAACGACGACTTCGACGCCACCAGGTTGAACTACGCCCCCGCGATCGTGGTGGTCTTCTTAGCGCTGGCGATCTGGTGGAACGTGAGCGCCAGCAAGACCTACGAAGGCCCGGTGAGCACGATCGACTTCGACGAGGGCCTGGGCATCACCGAGGAGAAGGAAGAGCCGACGGCGCGGGCTTGAGTAGCGCTCGCAGCTCCCGCAGCATGAGCCGGGGGTGCTCGAAGACGTCGCCGTAGGTGTAGCGGCGGAAGTCGTCGCCGCGGGCATAGGCTTCGCGTTCGCGGCGGCGGTCTTGTTCCCAGGAGTGGCGGCTGTGGTGGTAGCGGTAGCCGTCGAGCTCGACGGTCAGCCGGTGACGCGCCCACCGGCAGTCCACTCGTCGCCCGCCGGCACGCTTGTTGGTCTTCGGTAGGGGCAGGCGGTGCCGGCGCAGCAGGGCAAGAAAGGCGCGCTCGAGCGTGCTGAGCGTGACGTGGACGTCGCCGCGCAGCACTTTGCGAAGCTTGGCCGCGCCGGGGGCGTTGGGGCGTCTGGCCAGGACCGCCTCGACCTGTCTTGGGGTGGTGTGGTGGCGCACGCCGGCTTCGTGGCAGGCGCGGGCCAGCTCATCTGCGTTTAAGACAGCAGCCAGGTCGAAGAGGGTCTCGGCCACGCTTGTGACCGGGACGCCGCGCCAGAGCGTGGCTTGACGCCGTCCTCTGCGGGTCCTCACTCCCTTGACGCGTCTGTCTGTGGCGGCGGTCACCTCGGGCGGCGGCGCCGCCCCTTTAGCAGGCCCAGCAGATGCGCGGCCGCCTGGCCGCTGAGCAGCGCCCCGTCGCCGCAGGCCTTCACCGCCGCCAGGTAGTGCGCCTCGAGGCTGGGTGCCGTGTGGCCGACCCGGTAGACGCCGCGAAAGACAGCAATAAGGGCACCGGTACCCAGGCGCCGCTCGATCTCCTTGCCGCTGATCCCCGCTGCCAGCAGCTCCCGCCGGGTGACCACGCCATGGGAGCGGCGCGCCATATCGGCCAGCTTCTGCTCCACAGTGCCGACTTTTCCCCCTATACGGGGGCAAAGTCAGCAAAGCGCCGAGGTTCACCCCCTTATTGCTGCCGTTCAGAGCTCTGCCGCCGCGCGCCACAAACCCCCGCCAGCGCGCATGCTCTGCCTCCCGCCACGAAGCGTCGCGAGCCGGCTCCACGCGCCGGTCGACCGGCAGCAGCTCGGCGGCTTCGGCCAGCGAGCCGATCGTGCCCGAGCCCACGGCGGCCAGGACGGCTGCGCCCAGGACCGTCGCGTCCGCCCCTGCGGCCTCCACGGGCACGCCGATCGCGTCGGCCTGGAGCTGCAGCAGCAGCGGCTCGTTGGTGAGCCCGCCGTCCACGCGGAGCGAGGCGACGTCCACGGTCTCCTGCATAGCCGCCACCACGTCGGCCACCCGCCAGGCGATGCCCTCGAGCGCGGCCAGGGCCACGTGCTCGCGCGTGGTGCCGCCGTGCAGCCCGGCCAGCACGGCGCGGGCGTCGGGCTTCCACCAGGGGGCGCCGAGGCCCGCCAGCCCTGGGAGCACGCGAGCGCCCGCGCTGTTCTCGGCCTCGCGGGCCATCACGGCGAGGTCGGCCGGGCGGTCGGCCAGACCGAGCTCGCGGCACATCCATTCGAGCATCGCCCCCGCGGCGAACACCCCGCCGTCGATGGCGTACTCGGTGCGTCCCTCGATCGACCACGCCACCGTCGGCAGCAGGCCGCCCGCCGGCCGCGGCACCTCGGCGCCCACGTGGCCGAGCACGAAGACCCCGGTCCCGTAGGTCGCCTTCACCCGACCCGCCTCCACGCACCCGGCGCCCGCCAGCGCGGCCTGCTGGTCGACGACCTGACCACACAGCCGTAGCTCCACGGGCCACGACTCGTGTCGCAGCACACCGAGATCGCCCGCGGTCTCGCGTACCTCGGGCAGCACCTCCGCCGGCACGCCGAAGAGCTCGGCCAGGCGAGGGTCGAATCCCGGGCGGCCGAGCGCGTGCAGCTGCGTGCGCGAGGCGGTCGAGGCGTCGGTGGCAAAGCCGGCGCCCAGACGGTCGCACAGGAACGAGTCCACCGTCCCCATGCGCAGCGTCCCCGCCTCACGAGCACGCGCCACGCCCTGGTCGCGCTCGAGCAGCCAGGCCAGCTTCGCCGCCGAGAAGTAGGGGTCGAAGGGCAGGCCGCTCAGCCCGCGGATCTCCTCCTCCTGGTCGCCGAGGTGCTCCAGCACCTCCGAGGAGCGCTTGTCCTGCCAAACCACGATCGGCGTGAGCGGCCGGCCGGTCTCGGCGTCCCAGGCGAGTACGGACTCGCCCTGATGATCGAGGCCGCAGGCCGCCACCTCGCCGGGAGCGTCGTCCAGCAGCTCGGCGACCGCCTCCACCACGGCCGTGAGCACCTCCTCGCCGTCCTGCTCCACCCAACCCGCCCGGGGGTGGCGGTTCACCTTGTCGCGCCGAGCCTCGCGCACCGGACGAAGCCTCTCGTCGAACAGCGCCGCCTTGACGCCCGTGGTGCCTTCGTCGATTCCCAGGAGTAGCAAGAGCCGATTCCTATCGGATAGGCTGGCGCGTCAAAGGTCCGCCCTCCGAACCTTATGCGAGGAAGATGACGCTCGACGAGTTGCGCAGCCAAGTTGACGAGGGCACGGTCGACACCGTGCTCCTCACGATCGCCGACATGGAGGGGCGCCTGCAGGGCAAGCGCCTGACCGCGGGCCACTTCCTCGAGGAGGTGGCGGAGCACTCGGCCGAGGGGTGCAACTACCTGCTCGCCGTCGACGTCGACATGAACACCGTCGACGGATACGAGATGTCGAGCTGGGAACGAGGGTACGGCGACTTCGTGATGGCGCCGGACATGGACACGCTCCGGCCCGTTCCGTGGCACGAGGGAACCGTGCTGGTCATGGCCGACCTCACCTGGGAGGACGGGTCCGACGTGGTGGCCTCGCCGCGCCAGATCCTGCGCCGTCAGCTAGCCCGGCTGGCCGAGCGGGGCTGGAAGGCCACGGCCGGGACGGAGCTCGAGTTCATCGTGTTCCGCGACAGCTACGAGGAGGCGTGGAAGAAGGGCTACCGCGACCTCGATCCGGCCAACCTCTACAACGTCGACTACTCGATGCTCGGTACCGCCCGGGTCGAGCCGTTGCTACGCCGCATCCGAAACTCGATGACCGGCGCCGGCATGAAGGTCGAGAACTCCAAGGGCGAGTGCAACTTCGGCCAGCACGAGATCAACTTCCACTACGACCAGGCCCTCGCGACCGCGGACGACCACGTGATCTACAAGACCGGCGCCAAGGAGATCGCCGCGCAGGAGGGCATGGCCATCACCTATATCGCCAAGCTCGACGAGCGCGAGGGCAACTCTTGCCACATCCACTGTTCGCTGCAGCATGAGAGCGGCGGCAACGTCTTCGCCGACGACGAGGCGCTCTTCCATCGCTTCGTCGCGGGGCAGCTGGCCTGCCTGCGCGAGCTCACGCTCTTCTTCGCTCCCAACATCAACTCCTACAAGCGCTTCGTCAAGGGTTCCTTCGCCCCCACGGCGGTGGCCTGGGGCAAGGACAACCGCACCTGCTCGATGCGGGTGGTGGGTCACGGCCAGGGGCTGCGGGTGGAGAACCGCCTGCCCGGCGCGGACGTCAACCCCTACCTGGCCCTGGCCGCGATGATCGCCGCCGGCCTCCACGGGATCGAGAACGAGCTCGAGCTCGAGGACGCCGTCGAGGGCAACGCCTACGAGTCCGACAAGCCCCACGTGCCGCACACGATGTACGCGGCGCGTGACCTCTTCGCCGAGTCGTCCATGGCCCGCGAGGCCTTCGGCGAGGAGGTGGTCGACCACTACCTCAACCGAGCCCACATCGAGCTCGAGGCCTTCGAGGCCGCCGTGACCGACTGGGAGAAGTTCCGCGGCTTCGAGCGCCTCTGAGCCCCTCGGCATTGAGCCGGCCGGTGATCGGAATATGCGGCGCCCTGGAGCAGGTCAGCTGGGGAGCCTGGACGGTGCTGGCAAACGTCTCACCGCGCTCGTACGCGCTCGCCGTGCAGGCCGCGGGCGGGATGGCGCTGCTGCTGCCGCCCGACGACGCCTCCGCCGAGAGCCCCCGCGAGATGCTCGATCTGCTCGACGGCCTGATGCTGGCCGGGGGCTCCGACATCGACCCCGCCACCTACGGCGCCCGGCCTCACTCGCAGACGGCCGGCACGCGGGCCGAGCGGGACCGGTTCGAGCTCGCGCTCAGCCACGCGGCCCTCGAGCGCGACATGCCGGTGCTCGGCATCTGCCGCGGCATGCAGCTCCTCAACATCGCCCGCGGAGGCACTCTTGCCCAGCACCTGCCCGACGCGATCGGCACCGAGCGCCACCGGCATACACCGGGCAGCTTCGCTGACCACGAGGTACGGATCACCGCGGACACACTGGCCGCCCGGGCGATCGGAGCCACCGCCGGCGCGGTCAAGTCCCACCACCACCAGGGCGTCGAGGAGCTGGGTGAGGGAGTGAAAGTGGTCGGCTGGTCGGTCGCCGACAACGTGGTCGAGGCGATCGAGCTGCCGGACAGGGCCTACGCGCTGGGCGTGCTGTGGCATCCGGAGGAGGACCAGCGCAGCCGCGTGATCGCCTCACTGGTGGACGCCGCGCGCGGCTACCGCAGCGCCGCGGAAGCCGCCCGCTGAGCGGCCGCCTCCGCAAAGGTCTGGAAGAGCTGGAGCTTGTCGCCCGCTTCGGGGTGCCACTGAACGCCCAGCACCCAACGGTCGTCGCCCTCGAGCTCGATCGCCTCGGCGACGCCGTCACGGGCCCGGCCGGTGACCACCAATCCCTCTCCGAGGCGGTCGATCGCCTGGTGGTGGTGACAGCGAGCCTCATGGATTTCCTCGCCCGTTGCCCGGGCCACCAGCGAGCCGGGATCGAGGTCGATGTCGTGCTCGGTGCCCACGAAGGTCCCGACGATGCGCCGGTGGGGGTTCGTTCCGTCGTCGGCCACGAGGTTCTGGTTGATGGTGCCGCCGAGCGCCACGTTTAGGAGCTGCATGCCCCGGCAGATGCCGAGATACGGCAAGCCGCGGTCGAGCGCGCCGCGCGTGAGAGCGAGCTCGAACTCGTCGCGGTCGCGATAGGACGTTTCGGTGGCCTCCGAGGCCTGCTGGCCGTAGATCGCCGGATCGAGGTCGGCCCCGCCGATCAGCATCAGACCGTCGATCCGGTCGAGAAGCAGGTCGGGAGAACGGGCGTCGACGGGCAGCAGCAGGGCCCAGGCGCCGGTGTCCTGGACCGCGCTCACGTAGGTATCGGCGACCAGGTGGGCGGTCTGGTCCCAGAAGGCCCAGCTCGCCCGCTGCTTGACGGCGCAGATCCCGATGACCGGTGGCGTGCTTGACATACCGACCCGCAATGGTAATGGTCTCCTGGCCAGTCCTTTTTTGTGTCCACTCGACCGCGGGTCTACGCGTAGCCCGCTGGAGGTATCCGTAGGGCCGTGAGCGCCGAGACGCTGGTGAGGGTGGTGGAGCCCGCGACCGAGGACGTGATGGCCGAGCTTCCGCGGGCGGGGGCCGAGGAGGCCGACGAGGCAATCGCGCGGGCAAAGGAGGCCTTTCCGGCCTGGAAGCGCATACCGGCCGCCGAACGCGCCGAGCTGATGCGAAGCGTGTCGGCGAAGGTCCGCGAGCGCGCCGACGACCTCGCGCGGCTCGAGGCCCGCAACGTGGGCAAGCCAATCTCGGACGCGCACGGCGAGGTGGAGATGGTGGCCGAGGTGTTCAACTACTACGCGGGCGCCCCCGAGCGCCTGCTCGGCGACACGATTCCCGTCGCGGGCGGGCTCGATTTCACCTTCCGGGAGCCGCTCGGGGTGGTCGGCCTGATCACCCCCTGGAACTTCCCCCTGGCCATCGCGTCCTGGAAGGTCGGCCCCGCTCTAGCCGCGGGGAACACGATCGTGCTCAAGCCGGCGGAGCTGACGCCGCTGACCGCGGTGGAGCTGGAGAAGGTCGTAGTCGCGGCCGGTGTACCCGAAGGGGTACTCAACGTCGTGGTGGGCAGCGGCCGCGTGGTCGGCGAGCGGATCGTCGACCACCCGGACGTGGCCAAGGTCGCGTTCACGGGCTCGACCTCGGTCGGACGGCGCATAGCCGCGCGCGCCGCGGAGACGATCAAGCGCGTGACGCTCGAGCTGGGCGGCAAGTCGGCCAACGTGGTCTTCGCCGACGCCGATCTGGAGGCGGCGGCCGCTTCCGCTCCGGCGGCGGTGTTCGGCAACGCCGGCCAGGACTGCTGCGCGCGCTCGCGCATCCTCGTCGAGCGCTCGGCGCTCGACCGCTTCATGTCCGCGCTCGAGCCGGCCGTGAAGGGGGTCGCGGTGGGCGACCCGCTCGACGACTCGACGGAGATGGGGCCGTTGATCTCCGCCGACCAGCGCGAGACGGTCTCCTCCTACGTGGACGACGAGGCGCCCGTGGCCTTTCGCGGCGACGCGCCCGACGGCCAGGGCTACTGGTTCGCCCCCACCGTGCTGGCCCCGATGTCCAACGACGATCGGGCGGCGCGAGAGGAGATCTTCGGGCCGGTCGCCTGCGTGATCCCATTCGAGGACGAAGCCGAGGCGGTTCGCCTCGCCAACGACACCATCTACGGGCTGTCGGGGTCGGTCTGGTCGCGCGACGGCGCCAAGGCGCTCCGTGTGGCGCGAGCGATCGACACCGGGGTCATCTCGATCAACTCGAACACGTCGGTGCGGGTGTCCACGCCGTTCGGCGGCTTCAAGCAGTCGGGCACCGGCCGCGAGCTCGGCCCACACGCGCTCGAGCACTACACCGAGCTGAAGAACGTTTACTACGCGACGGAGATGACAACGTGAGGCCGGACGCCGAAGCGCGAGGTCAGAACGCGGGGCCGGACGCCCCGCGGAGGTAACCATGTCGGGGCGCCTGGACGGCAAGGTTGCCGTCATCACGGGCACCGCGAGCGGCATCGGCGCTGAGACTGCTCGCCTCTTTTCGGCAGAGGGTGCGCAGGTGGCCGGCGTGGATCTCAGCGACGAGGCGCTGGGCGACCTGGCCATCCAGGCCGACGTGACCGATCCCGCGGCCGTCGAAGGCATGTACGCCCGGACGCGCGAGGAGTTCGGGCACATCGACGTGCTGTTCAACAACGCCGGGATCTCGCCCGAGGACGACGCCTCCATCCTCGACACGTCGGTCGAGTCCTGGGACCGGGTACAGAACGTCAATCTCAAATCGGTGTTCCTCTGCTGCAAGTTCGGCATCCCGCACCTGCTGGACAACGGAGGCGGCTCGATCATCAACACCGCGTCGTTCGTGGCCGTCATGGGCGCCGCGGTCTCGCAGATCTCCTACACGGCGTCGAAGGGCGGCGTGCTCGCCATGTCACGGGAGCTGGGGGTGGAGTTCGCTCGCAAGGGCATTCGCGTCAACGCGCTCTGTCCCGGCCCGGTCAACACGCCGCTGCTGCAGGAGCTGTACGCCAGCGACCCCGAGAAGGCCGACCGGCGCCTGGAGCACCTGCCGCCGGGCCGTTTCGCCGAAGTGAGTGAGATGGCCCGAGCGGTCCTGTTCCTGGCCAGCGACGACTCCACGTACGTGAACGCGTCGTCCTTCATGGTCGACGGCGGCCTGTCCGGCGCCTACCTCACCCCACGCGAGTAGCCCTAGCGCTCGAGAAGGGTTCCCGCGGCAGCGGCGAGAAAGCGGGCGGATATCCCGCGCCCAACGTCGTTCCAGGCGGCGATCTTGTCGACGCTCTCCGCGCGGATGGCCTCGGGGTCGAGGCCGGTGGCCACCGCCCCGGGGTCGGTATCCCACTTCTCGAGCCATGAGCTGAGGTCCGCGAGCGTGACCTCGGGGTGGAACTGGATGCCCCAGAACGGCCGCTCGTCCAAGCGGAAGGCCTGCAGGCAGACCGAGCTGCGAGCGAGCGCCACCGCACCGGGCGGCAGGAGCCACTCGTAGTGGTGATAGCCGAAGCCCACGAAGCGCTCGGGCAGGAAGCCCAGCAGGGGGTCGACCTGCCCCTCGGGCGTCAGCTCGATCTCGTTCCAGCCGATCTCCGCGTGCTTCGCCGGCCGGACCGCCGCGCCGGCCACCTCGGCGAGTACCTGCGAGCCGAAGCAGACCCCGAGCGTGGGAGTGCCGCGCTCGAGCAGCTCCGCGACCAGTTGCTTCTCGGGTCGCAGCCAGGGCCGGGTCTCCTCCTGGTCGACCTGCGCCTCCGCCCCGAACACGATCGCCGCCCCGAACTGCCCCACCGGGGGCGGTGGGTACTCATGCGGCACCCATTCGATCAGCTCATGGCCGGCGACCCGAGCCGGCTCGCCGAACACGCCCGCCGCCGCGTTGCGGTGGTGGACGACCGACAGGACCCGCATCAACGCGGCGCCTGCGGCCCTCCCGTCGAGGGCGGCGACTCCGGCCCGCCCGGGGGCGGCGCGCTCGGTGGCGGCGCCTCCGGGCCGCTCTGGGGCGGGGCGTCCGAGGGCTCCGGCGGGCGCTCGGACACGTGCGTGGCGGCCGGGGCCCCCTCCTGGGCGGGTAGCGGAGCTGGCGCTCCGCCCTCCTCGGGCAGCGCGTCACCCTTCACGCGGCGCAGCTCGAGGTACATCACGGTGGCCGCGAGTGCGCTCAGGGGCACCAGTAGAACGTTGACGATCAGGTCGGCGATCGCGTAGCCGGCGAAGGACTCGTCGCTGACCCCGCCGATGATCGCCGTAACGATGGCCCTGAGGATGAAGCTGATGAGGAAGATCACGACGATCACGCCGAACACCTGCCAGCCGCTCCCGTGCACGAGCCGGCGGCTGCGTCCGAACGAGTCGAAGATGCCGGCACGCTCGATCACGATCACCGGGACGACCACCGCCCAGATCGTGATCAGGTAGAGGCCGGGGACGATCAGCAGGAGGAGGCCGATCGCGATCCCGATTCCGGCCAGGATGCCGACCACGAACAGCGGGGCGATGAAGGGGGCGGCGGAGCTGAAGAGCGATCCGATCGCGTGGTCGCGCCGGCCGTCGGCCATGTCGCGTGTCGCCTCGACCACCATCCCCTGATACCAGTAGGTGGCGATCGTGCTGACTGCCGCGGCCAACAGCGCGAGGATCCAGCCTCCGCTTGACAGCAACAGCCCGTTGATGAGGGCGACAGGAATGAACAGCACGAGGGCTGCCGGGATGAGCAGCGTGAACATGCTGCCGTAGAAGGAGAAGATGCGTTCGAAGACGCGACCGGTATCCAGCTTTGCGTTCATGGGGAGAATGTATCTCCCATGCCCGACAGCCTGCGTGGACAGCTCCTGATCGCGGCGCCCTCGCTGCACGATTACTTCCGGCGCACGGTCGTGCTGGTTATCGAGCACGGACCCGACGGTGCGATGGGCGTCGTGCTCAATCGAGAGTCCGAGGCGCTGGTGGCCGAGGCCGTGCCCCAGCTCGCCGAGCTGGCGGAGGCGGAGGAGCTTCTGCGGATCGGCGGACCGGTCTCGCCGCAGTCCGTGGTGGCGCTGGGCGAGTTCGCCGACCCTGCCGAGGCCGGCCTGCAGGTGGTGGGCGCGGTCGGAACGCTGGATCCCGACGCCGAGAACAGGTCCCTGCGGCGGATCCGCGTGTTCGCGGGCTACACCGGCTGGGCGCCCGGGCAACTGGATGACGAGCTCGAGCAGGACGCGTGGGTCACCATCCCGGCGGAACCCGGCGACGCGTTCACCGACGGCGACATCTGGTCCGAGGCGCTCCAGCGCAAGGGCGGCGGCTACCGCCTGCTGTCCACTATGCCGGTGGACCCGTCGCTCAACTGACTCATCGGCAGCGGCGCACGGAACGGGCGACCGCCCGCGCCCGGACCCGGTACCCCTCGGCCGTCACATGCACGCCGTCGCCGGCCAGCCAGTGGGAGTTCTCTCGAACGAGGCGGGCCCAGTTGACCACGCGCAGGTTCTTCCGCGGGCGCGACTCCTGCGCGAGGGCACGGTTGTACGCGGCATAGCTCGCGCCGGCCACCGCCGGTCGCACGATGTTCGCCCACACGACACAGCGCCTCGGCCCGGCCACGGCCATCACCTCACGGACGGCCGAGCGAAACGCCTCGACCGAGCGTGGATCGTCGTTCGTGCCGAGGCTGACATGGATGACGCGGGCCAGGGCACGCCCGTACGCGCGCATCACGTCCGCGCCCTCGTAGGCGTGCCGGCTGATCGCGGTCGACTGGGTCACCTTCCAGCGCCCCAGCTCGCGCGGCAGGTAGGGCGCGGTGCCGACGGCCAGCGAGTCGCCGTTCACGAGCAGGCGGCGGCTGAGCGCGTCCGCGCTCGCGGGCGCCGCGAGCGCCAGGACGAGGAGGGCGGCGGCGAGCCTTGGTGCCCTAGGGCGCCGCATCGCGAAGCACCGGGTAGTCCTTGGCCAGCGCCTCGACCACCATTCGGGTGGGGACGATCGCCCCCTCGCGCGAGAAGTGCACCCCGTCGGACTGGCGCGCCAACACGCGCCGGCCGTCGATCTTGAGCTCGTCGCTGTAGCGCCCGTCGTTGATGGTGCTGTAGATGTCGACGTAGCGAGCGCCGGGAACGGCGGCGGCCGCCTGCTCGACCGCGCGGTTCTGGGTCTGGTAGATGACGTTGAATCCGGGATCGCGCGCGGTCGGCGGAGGCAGCCAGTACACCGGGCGCTTGCCGTTCGAGCCCAGCTCGCGCATCACCACGGCGGCGCGGCGCGCGTACTCCGTCTCCCATTCCGGGTCCTGGGGCCCGTAGAGCTGGCCGTCCTCGCCGAGCACGTTGAAGCCGTCGTTGCCGCCCATGACCATCACCACCGCGCCTGGTTGCCGCGCGTCGATCTCCTGCTGAGCGTTGATCTCCCAGTTGAAGAACTCGGGATTGGTGAGGCCGGTCGAGTTGCGCGGGCTCACCTCGACGTCGAAGAGGTCGTCCGGCAGCTCGTCGGTCAGCAGCTCGCCGATGAACAGGGCCTGGGAGTCGCCGGTCACGAACACCTCGATCGGCTTGGCGGGCGTCGGCTGGGGGAACGCCTCCCGGGTGGGCTTGCGCTCCTTCGGCCGGAGGATCGCCGTCGAGCCCCTCTCGAGCTCGGTGCCCTCGGCGGTCTTCGGCTCCTGACCGAAGGCCTTGTCGAAGCCCTCTCGCGGCAGATGCAGACCCACCGCGCCGGCGACGTCGTCGAGCGGCCGAGCCACGGACAGCACGACGTCGCGAGTGGTCCCGCCCTGCATGCTCTCGCCCGCACGCACGATGGCCTCCGAGTTGAACAGCGCGGCCACCACCAGGGCGATCAACATCACGCCGAGCACGCGCCCGGCCGGCATCGTGAGGTGCCTGGGCAACTTGGGATTCATCTCAGAACTGGAAGTAGATGAACGGGGCCACGCCCTCCTGGCCGACGGCGGCGTCCGCGATCACGATCAGCAACCCGAGCGCCACGCCCTGGGCGGCGACCGGCCGGGACACCAGCCAGCCCTCCGCCCGCTCCCATGCCCGACCGGGCACGGCCTGTAGAGCAATCGCCGCCACGGTCAGGAACACCATAGGGAGCGTCACGAGCGGCGAGGGCCCGCCGGCGAACAGGCCGCCCAGCATCGCGAAGGCGGTTGCCAGGTCGGGCGAGCGAAAGAAGATCCAGGCCAGGCAGACCACGTTGAAGGTGATGAACCAGCCCAGCCAGGCGGGCATTCGGAAACCGGCCCAGCGCGTGCGCGCCCAGCGCTCGAGCGAGAGGGCGCTCCCGTGTATTCCTCCCCAGATCAGGAAGGTCCAGGCGGCGCCGTGCCACAGCCCGCCGAGCAGCATCGTGAGCATGAGGTTGCGATACGTGCGCCGCTCGCCGTCGCGATTGCCGCCCAGGGGGATGTAGAGATAGTCGCGAAGCCAGCGTGACAGGGTCATGTGCCAGCGTCGCCAGAAGTCCTGCAGGCTCAGGGCGAGGTAGGGGCGGTTGAAGTTCTGCGGGAGCTGGTAGCCGAGCAGCAGCGCCAGCCCGATCGCCATGTCCGTGTAACCGGAGAAGTCGCAGTAGATCTGCGCCGCGAAGCCATAGACGGCGAGCAGCACCTCGGGCCCCGAATGCGCCGAGGGATCGTTGAAGACCGGGTCGACGACGTTGCGGGCCAGCTCGTCCGCCACCACGGTCTTCTTGACCAAGCCGCCGGCGATGAGAAAGAGCCCCGGGCCGGCCAGCACCTCCCGGGGATCGCGCGGGGTGCGCAGCTGAGGCAGGAGCTCGTTGGCCCGGACGATCGGCCCGGCCACGAGGTGGGGGAAGAATGCCTGCAGGATGGCGACCTCGACCAGCGAGGCCGCCTTGGTCTCTCCGCGGTACACGTCCACCACGTACGAGATCGCCTGAAAGGTGAAGAACGAGATTCCGATTGGAAGCACGATCTGCAGCAGCGGCAGCGGCGAGCCGAGCCCCACCGAGTCGAGCGCGCCGTCAACCTCCTCGACGAAGAAGCCGAGGTACTTGAAGACACATAGGAGCCCCAGGTCGAAGACCACCGCCGCGGTCACAGCTCGCTTGCGGGTCTGCTGCGACGGCGACTGAGCGATCACCCGCGCCGCCACGGTGTTCACCAGGGTCGAGCCGACGAGCAGGAGAACCCAGCGCCAGTCCAGCCAGCCGTAGAAGACGTACGAAGCGAGCAGAATGAACGGGCGCCAGGCCCGGGGATGGGGCATGAGCGCCCAGGAGATGACGAACACGACCAGGAAGAAGGCCGCGAACTCGATCGTCGGGAAGCTCACGGCGGGGATTCTTGCTGTCGCGGCGGTCCTCTCCGCCACTCCGGCCGGCGCGCAGGAGGCCGGCGGACCGGTGCTGGTGGTCGGCGACAGCCTCGAGGTGGGCTCGGCTCCCTACCTGCGCCAGGCGCTGGCAAGCACCCCGCTGGAGGTAGACGCCGAGCGCAGCCGCTCGAGCAGCGCGGGCCTTCGTGTGCTGGCCACCGAGCTGCGCCCCGACCACGACGCGATCGTGTTCGCGCTCGGGACGAACGACCTGAGCGCAGCCACGCTCGCCTCGAACCTGGCGGCGGCGCAGGCCCTGGCGGGCGGGCGCTGCCTGGTGGTGGCGACGATCGTCCGCCCCAGTCAGCGCGGCTCGTCGACCGCCGAGCTCAACCGCGCGGTTGACGACTTCGCCTCGCGCAGCGGAGCCCAGGTGATGGACTGGCACTCGGCGGCGCTGTCCACGCCCGGAGCGCTGGGCCGCGACCGCATCCACGCCACGGGACAGGGCTATGCGCTGCGCGGCAGCCTACTGGCCGAGGCCGTGCAGGGGTGTCTCCTCGGCGAGGACCTCGGAGGCCTGCCTGCCCCGGAGGACCCGGACGTCCGGGTCCCGGAGCCGCCGCGCGAGCCGCGCCGGCCACCTTCCAAGCCGCGCCGCGGCGCGCCGGCCCGGCTGCCGGTGGGGGCAGCGCTGCAGTCGCTCTTATCGATGGCCGCTCGGCCGGTTTCGCTCGTTGCGGGCGCGGTCAACGACGCGCGCACGGCAGCAATGAAGGATGTGCCCGAGCCGGTGCTGGGGGCTCCTTAGATGCGCACGTCGGGATGCCGCTGCGCGAGGTGCTCGGCCAGCGTCCTCCTCACCTGCTGCCGCTCCTCCGAGGAGGCCAGGCGGTAGCGGCCCAGCAGCTTCTTCTGACCCTCCAGCGGCAGGCCGGCTATCTCCCAGCGGACCACGAGGCGCTCGAAGAGGTACTCGGCCCGGCGCTGCGAGCGGTCCTCGGCGGAGGCGGCCGGCCTGGCGTCGAGATCGCGCACGGCGCGGAGCGTCCCCGGGCTCAGCTCGTCGCGCAGCGTGAGGACATCGCCCTGGGGGCCGGTGTAGACCGTGGTCGCGGCGGCCTCCGGGCCGCCCTTCGCCCGCCTTCGGCTGCGCTTTCCCATGGATGGGATCCTGGCATCGATGCTCGCCGACGTGCTGCCGCTCCTGCGCTGCCCCCATTGCGGTCGTTCGCTCGCGGCGGTTGAGGAGTCGGTCCGGTGCCCGACCGGCCACAGCTTCGACCTAGCTCGCCAGGGTTACCTGAGCCTCCTGCCCGGCGACGCGCGCCTCGGCAGCGCCGACACGGCGGCGATGGTCGCGGCGCGCGAGCGCTTCCTCGGCGCCGGGCACTTCGAGCCCCTGGCGAAGGCGCTGACCGCCGAGGTGTCACGGGCGCTCGCGCACGAGCCCGACGGCGCGGTGCTCGACCTCGGTGGCGGGACTGGTTGGTACCTGGCGCGAGCTCTCGATGGCGCCCCTGGCCGCGCCGGGCTGGCGCTCGACCTGTCCAAGCACGCACTTCGCCGCGCGGCGCGCGCCCATGAGCGCATCGGCGCCGTGGCCGCGGATGCCTGGCGGCGGCTGCCCGTCCGCAACGCGGCGATCGCGCTGGCCCTGAGCGTGTTCGCGCCGCGCAACGGAGCCGAGCTGGCCCGGGTGCTCCAGCCGAGCGGGACCTTGATCGTCGTGACGCCGAGCGACCGTCACCTGATCGAGCTGATCGAGGTCCTCCCGCTCCTGAACGTCGACGAGCACAAGCGCGAGCGCCTGGCGGCTCAGCTCGATCCTCACCTGCGCCGGGCTCGGGAATCCGAGCTCGAGTGGACGCTCGAGCTCGGGCCCGCCGAGGTGCGCGACATCGTGACCATGGGTCCCAGCGCCCGGCACGCCGACCCGGCGGTGCTCGAGCGCGGCATCGCAGCCCTGCCCCAGCCGGTGGCGGTCACAGCGTCGGTGGAGATCTCGGCGTGGTTGCCTTCGGCCGGCGCCGAGACGTGGGCGCGCAGTTGACGGGCGGCGAGACCCTGATCCGTTTCCTGGGTGCCCGGGCCATACCCGGCGTGGAGCACTTCGATGGCTCGACCTACCGGCGCACGATGGCGCTCGAGCGAGGCGGCGCCACCGTTGAGCTGACGGCACAGGGCGACGCGGTGCGGTACAGCCTGGAGCTCAGCCACCCCGCCGACCGCGACGACGCGGACGCGCGCTGCCGGCGGCTGCTCGACCTCGACGCCGAGCTTGACGCCGTGGTGGCGCAGCTCGGCGCCGACCCGGTCCTCGGGCCGCTCGTGGAGCGCCGGCCCGGCCTGCGCGTGCCTTCCGCGGTGGACGGCTTCGAGCTCGCCGTCCGGGCCATCGTCGGCCAGCAGATCTCGGTCGCCGGAGCGCGCACGGTGCTGGGCCGCCTGGCGGCGAGCTACGGGGAGCCGCTGGAGGGGGGCGAGGGCCTCGCGCGCGTCTTTCCCTCTCCCGAGGCGCTCGTCGGGGCCGACCCGGAGCGCTTCCCCTTCCCGCGTGTGCGCGGGGAGGCCCTGCGTACGCTCGCCCGGCTGGTGATCGAGGGCGGGCTCGACCTCGACTCGGGCGCCGACCCGATCGCCACCCGCGCCGCCCTGCTGCGGATTCGCGGCGTCGGTCCCTGGACGGCTTCCTACATTGGCATGCGCGCGCTGGCCGACCGGGATGCCTGGCTCCCCGGTGACGTCGGCCTCCGCAAGGCCCTCGAACGGCTCGGCCACCGGGGCGACGAAGCCTCCGCCCTGCGCCTGGCGGACGCTTGGCGTCCGTGGCGCTCTTACGCTGTCATGCATCTGTGGGCCAGCCTCTAGCGCGGTGCGCGGCTACTTTTTAACGACTGCACATCGAGGCGTGGCACTCTGATCTGGTCCCATGACGAACGCGTATTCCAGACGTCAGACCGCTCGCCGCGCCCTCGATCGCCTACGCGCTCGCGCGTGGCCGATCCTGCAGACCGCGGTGGCGGCGGTGGCGGCCTGGTATCTGGCCGAGCTGCTCGTCTCCGAGGAGCAGCCGGTGTTCGCGCCGATCGCCGCCGTGGTCGCCCTCGGGGCGACCTACGGCCAGCGCCCGGAGCGCGCCATCGAGTTGATCGGAGGAGTGGTCCTGGGCATCGGGGTGGCGGACCTGCTGGTGGTCTTGATCGGCTCCGGACCGCTGCAGCTCGGGCTGCTCGTGGTTCTCGCGATGAGCGCCGCGGTGGTCCTCGGCGGCGGTCCGGTTCTGGTGACCGAGGCGGCGGTCTCGGCGATCCTGCTCGTGCTGATCGAGCCCAGCAGTGCCGGCTTTCCTCCGAGCCGCCTGGTCGAGGCGCTGGCCGGGCGGCGGTGTGGCCCTCGCGATAAGCGCGGTCGCCTTCCCCCTCAATCCGATCTTGCTCGTCGCGCGGTCCACCCAGGCGATCTTCGCGGAGTTGGGCCGCAACCTGGAGGAGGTGGCGGCCGCGCTGGCCGAGCGCGACGGCGCCCGTGCGCAGGCGGCCCTGCAGTCGGCCCGTGCGATGGACGAGGGGGTGCGCGAGCTCGAGGAGTCGCTGAGCGTCGCGCGGGAAACGGCGCGCTTCTCGCCGGGGCGGCGCTCGAGCCGCGACGAGATCGAGCGCTACGCGCGCGGGATGCGGCACATCGACTACGCGGTGCGCAACACGCGCGTGCTGGCCCGCCACGTGGGCCGTTACCTGGCAGCGGGCGGGGAGCCGCCGCCGGAGCTGGCGGACGCCGTCCGCGCGCTGGCTACGCCGTGTGGGCCCTGGCAGCGGAGTTCGAGCGCGACGAGCCGGATGGCCGTGAGGTCCGGCTGCATGCCTCGAGCGCCGCGGCGCGCGCCACCGAGAGCTTCGAGGGCGACCCCGATCTGGGGCTGGCGGAGATCGTCGGCCAGGTGCGCTCCACGGCCATCGACCTGGTGCGCGCCGCCGAGGTGGGGATCCCCTCCGAGGGCTCCGAGGAGCTCGCCACGGAGGAGCTGCTGCTCGATCTTGTACGGCCCCGGGAGCGAGGCGCGGCGTAGACTTCGCCCATTGGACGCGATCAGCCTCATCGCGGTGCCTTACGAGCTCGGACGGCTGCGCGACGGGGTCGGACGTGGACCTGAGGCGCTGCTCGCAAGCGGCGCCGAGGAGGCGCTGGAGGCCTCCGGCGCGAGGGTGGACACGGACGTCGTCGAGCTGACGCAACGCTTCTCCAGCGAGGTCAGGCTCAGCTTCGAGCTCATCCGGCAGGTGAGCGAGCGCGTGGCCGCCGCGCGGGCGGCGGGCGCCTTTCCGGTGGTTCTCTCGGGTAGCTGTTGCTTCGCGGCGCTGGGCGTCGTGGCCGGTCTCGGCGAGCGCGCGCCCGGCGTGGTTTGGTTCGACGCGCACGGCGACTTCAACACGCCGGACTCGACCCTCGACGGCTACCTCGATGGAATGGGGCTCGCGGTGCTGGTCGGAGACGCCTGGCGCGGGATCTTCGCAGCCGTGCCCGGCGGGGGCCCCGTGGCGCCGACGGCGGTCGTGTCGGCCGGCGCCCACGACTTCGACGCGCCCGAGGAGGTCCGGATGCGCGAGTCGGATGTGATCCACGTGACGCCCCGGCAGCTGGCCTCGGGCGACGCTCTCGCCGCGGCGCTGACCTCGCTCGAGCCGGAGCCCACAGGGCTCTACCTGCACCTCGACCTCGACGTGCTGGACCGTGAAGCGGCTCATGTGAACGTGTACAGCGCGTCCGGAGGCATCACCCCAGACCAGCTCAGCGCGCGGGTCGAGGAGGTGCTTGGGACCGGGCTGGTGAGGGCGGTGTCCCTCACGGCGTATGACCCCGAGTGCGATCGCGAGGGCCGCGTGCCGCCCGTGGCCACCGGGCTGCTCGGCGCGGTCGGCGCCAACGCCTCCGTGTAGATGTCGGCCGGCTCCGCGATCCTCACGCCGAGCGACCGGGTGTTGCTCGAGGCGGCGCGCGGGGGGGACGAAGCCGCCTACCGGCGCCTCGTCGAGCCCTACCGTCCGGAGCTCCACGCGCACTGCTACCGGATGCTCGGCTCGCTCCACGACGCCGAGGACGCACTGCAGGATGCGCTGCTGCGCGCATGGCGGGGGCTCGTCGCCTTCGAGGGCCGCAGCTCCCTGCGGGCCTGGCTCTACAGGATCGCCACCAACGTCTGCCTGAGCCTGATCGCACGTCGGCCCAAGCGCGTACTGCCGATCGACTACGGCCCCGCCGCCGATCTGGGCGAGGTGCCCGGCCGGCCCGCGGCCGAGACGGTGTGGGTCGAGGCCTACCCCGACCAGGCGGTGGGCCTGGAGGACCGCTCGGCCGCCCCCGAGGCCCGCTACGAGCTGCGAGAGAGCGTCGAGCTGGCGTTCGTGGCCGCACTCCAGCACCTGCCCGGCACCCAGCGTGCCGTCCTCATCCTGCGCGAGGTACTGGGCTTCTCCGCTCGGGAGGTCGCCGAGTCTCTCGAGACGACCGTGGCCGCGGTCAACAGCGCGCTCCAGCGCGCCCGGAAGGCGGTCGAGGAGCGGGTACCCGATCGAAGCCAGCAGGCCACGCTGCGGGCGCTGGGCGACGACCGCCTACGGGAGCTGGTCGAGAGCTACATGGACGCGATGAGGCGAGGCGATGTGAACACCGTGGTCGACATGCTGGCCGAGGACGCCGCGTGGTCGATGCCGCCGCTGGCGACCTGGTACCGGGGTCACGAGCAGCTCACCGCATTCCTGCGCACGGGGCCGTTGTCGGGTGAGTGGCAATGGAGCCATCTCGCCACGCGGGCCAACGGGCAGGTCGCCGTCGGCGCGTATGCCTGGCAGGTGGCCGAGGGGAGCCATCTTCCCTTCGCACTCGACGTGCTCACCCTCGACGGCGCGCAGATCAAGGAGATCACCGCGTTCATCGCGCGCTCGGTAGCCGGGGGTGACAGGGAGGCCTTCGCCACTTGGCCGGCACAGCCTCCCGATCCGGCGAAGGTGGCCGCGCTCTTCGAGAGGTTCGGGCTGCCGGCGCACGTGAGCTAGGCTCGCGCCTTTCGATGAAAGGAGCCTGAGTGAAGCACCGCGACCGCCTGCCGCAGCTCGACGGCGGCCTCTTTGTGACCGATGGCGGCATCGAGACCACGCTGATCTTTCACGAGGGCCTGGACCTGCCGGCGTTCGCGGCCTTCGACCTGCTCAAGACGCCGAGGGAACCGAGGCGCTGCGTCGCTACTTCGAGCCCTATGCGGAGCTTGCGCGCGAGCGCGGGATGGGCCTGGTGCTCGAGAGCCCGACGTGGCGCGCGAGTCCTCGCTGGGCCGCCGAGATCGGTTATTCGGAGCAGGAGCTCGACGCCCTCAATCGCAAGGCGATCGCACTCATGGAGGAGCTGCGAGACCAGTACGAGTCGAATGAGACGCCGGTCGTGATCAGCGGCTGCATCGGCCCTCACGATGACGGTTACAGTCCGGGCGAGACCCTGTCGGCGGCGGCCGCGCAGGACTACCACTCGACCCAGGTCGCCACGTTCAGCGAGACCGCTGCGGACATGATCACGGCGATCACCATGACCTACGCAGACGAGGCGGTCGGACTGACCCGGGCGGCGACGGGGGCGGGCATGCCCGTCGCTATCTCGTTCACGGTGGAGACCGACGGCCGGCTTCCGAGTGGTCAGGCGTTGGGCGAAGCCGTCGAGCAGGTCGACTCCGAAACCGATCGCGGGCCCGCCTATTTCGTGATCAACTGCGCCCATCCGACGCATTTCGAAGGCGTCCTCGGGTCGGGCGAGTCGTGGCGGGAACGCATCCGCGGGGTCCGCGCCAATGCGTCCACGAAGAGCCACGCCGAGCTCGACGAGGCCACCGAGCTCGACGAGGGCGACCCGGCCGACCTCGGGGCTCGCCACGCGGAGCTGCCCGCGAAGCTGCCGCGTCTCAACGTGCTCGGCGGGTGCTGCGGCACCGATCCGCGGCACGTCAGGGCGATCGTGGAGGCCTGGCCGGCGACTGGGGAATAACTCCCCACAGAACGGCGTCTCAGGGAGTGTGAACCCTCCCGAGATCGAGACCCTCCAACCGCTCACGCTGTTCGAGCAGCTCGACGCGATGCTGCTGGGCTGGCTCGAGGGGCACGCCGACCGGAATGCCCCCGGGCCCCCGGACGCGCGCGCCGCAGCCGTAGTGACCGTGGCTGACGCAGCCGTGTCCGAAATCGAGCGGTTCTGCGCCAGCTGGGACATGCACGCGGTACGGACCGGGTCGGGTGACGGCCGCTGGGCGATCCTGCGGGTCGACGGCCCACTGCTCCCGCTCAAGGGCTTCGCTGCGATCACCGAGATGTACCGGTCCTGAGCGCCGTCGAGAGCGCTCAGGGTCTAGCCGGGGTGCACGCTCACCACCGCGGCCCCTTCGAGGTGGCCCGACCGCAGGTCCTCCAGAGCTGCACCGGCGTCCTCGAGCGGGTAGGTGGTCACGCGCGTGCGGACGGGCACCTTCGCAGCCAAGGCGAGGAACTCCTCGCCGTCGGCCCGCGTCAGGTTGGCCACTGAGCGCAGGACTCGCTCGCCCCAGAGGTCCGCGTACGGAAAGGAAGGGATGTCGCTCATGTGAATTCCGCCGCACACGACCGTGCCGCCCTTTCGGACCGCTCGCAGCGCCGCGGGCACGAGCTCACCCGCGGGCGCGAAGATGAGCGCCGCATCCAGTGGTTCCGGGGGCGCCGCCCCCGCGTCGCCCGCCCAGGTCGCGCCGAGCGAGCGGGCGAACCGTTGAGTGCCCTGGTCGTCGCGTCGCGTGAAGGCGAACACCCGGCGGGACTCATGGACCGCGACCTGGCACACGATGTGAGCGGCGGCTCCGAAGCCGTAGATGCCGATCGTGCCGGCGTCGCCGGCGAGCCGCAGGGCCCGGTGTCCGATGAGGCCCGCGCACAGCAGTGGGGCGGCATCCAGATCTGCGAACCCGTCGGGAAGCGGCAGGCAGAAGCGCTCGTCGGCCACTGCGAGCTCGGCAAAGCCGCCGTCGAGGTCGAGCCCGGTGAAGCGGGCTCCATCGCAGAGGTTCTCGCGCCCCGAGCGGCAAAAGGAACAGGTGCCGTCGGTCCAGCCGAGCCAAGGCACCCCGACACGACGCCCGTCGTCCTCCCTCGTCGCGACGATCTGGTGGCCGAGGATCAGCGGGTACCGGGGCGCCGGCACCTCGCCGTCGACGATGTGGAGGTCCGTGCGGCACACGCCACAGGCATGCACACGCAGTAGTACCTGGTCCGGGCCGGGACTCGGATCGGCGACCTCGGCGAGCCGCAGTTGCCGGCCGGGTGCGTCGAGGAGCATCGCCCTCATGGCCGCAACTTTGGCCGCCGACGGTAGGGCCGGCCCTATCGGGCTCGGGTTGCCGCGCGCTCGTCCTCTCCGAGGATGAAGATGCCGTGGACGACGTAGACGCACAGGAAGAAGATGGCCAGCGACCACCACGGGTAGGCGCCGCCGATCGACAGCAGGGCCCCGATCGCACCGAGGCTGCCGCCGATGATCCCGATGACCCGACCGAACGTGTTGCCGGCCAACAGCGAAAAGCCTCCGGCGAGTTGGATCACCCCGAGGATGATCAGGACCCAGCCCAGGGTGTTGAGGTTGGTGAATATGTACCGCTGGTCGTTGACGAAGATGCTCGCGCTGTCCAGCGCGCCGATGGCATAGATGATGTTGAGAGTTCCCACGATCAACAGCAGCGTTGCCGCGAATGCGGCTCGCCCCGTACCTCTCATCCCGAGCCTCCTTGGTTGATTCGTTCGCCGATCAGAATTCTCGTGGCGTGCTGCTGGGTCGCATCACCCGGATGGGATGAAACCACCGAAATCGCGTCCAGGTCTGCGGAAATCACCCAGGATGGATGAGGTCTGAGCATGGGCGATTGGGCACGGTGATCCCATGGAGCAACGGTGATGGAGTGGTCCCTTGCCATCGTGGCACTCACGCTGCTCGGCGTCGCGGCGATTTCGCGGCGGCTGTCGGGGACGCTCGTCACGCCGGCCATGGTGTTCGTCGCGGTCGGGTTGCTGGTCGGACCCGAGGTGCTTGGCGAGATCGACCTCGAGAGCTCGAGCGGGACTGTGCGATCGCTGGCGGAGGCGACGTTGGCGCTGGTGCTGTTCTGCGACGCGTCGCGTATCGATCTTCGGCTGCTTCGCCGCGAGGTGGGGGTGCCGCTGCGGCTGCTGGGGATCGGGCTGCCGTTGACGATCGCGTTGGGGGCCGTTGCGGCGACTGCCATCCTCGGGCGGCTGAGCGTCGACGAGGCTGTGATCCTGTCGATCGTGTTGGCGCCGACGGACGCCGCGCTGGGGCAGGCGGTGGTCACCGAGCCGCGCGTTCCGGGGAGGATCCGCCAGGGGCTCAACGTCGAGAGCGGGCTCAACGACGGGATCTGCGTGCCCGCTGCTGTTCGCGGCCGTCGCCGTGGCCGACGTGGAATCGGAGATCGCCGAGGGCCGTGGCGCCGCGACGCTGCTTTTCGAGGAGATCGGCTACGGGGTTTTCGGCGGTGTGGTGGGCGGGCTCCTGGTCGCGGCGATCGTCATCCACGCGGGCCGGCGAGAGCTGATCGCGGGCCCGTGGCGGCAGGTGATCCCGGGCGCCGGTGCGGTGCTTGCCTACGGGATCGCCAGCGCGCTCGGCGGGTCGGGCTTCATCGCCGCCTTCGTCGCGGGCCTGGCCTTTCGGCTGGCGCTCGGGCGCGACCCCGAGCAAATCAACGAGCTCAGCGAACAGGTGGGGAACGTGCTCAACGGCGTGACCTTCGTTCTCTTCGGGGCCATCCTGCTCGGCCCCGCGCTCGGTGAGCTGAGCTGGGAACTCGTTCTTTACGCGGTGCTCAGCCTCACGGTCGTGCGGATGCTGCCGGTCGCGATCGCGATGTTGGGCTCGCACGCCAGGGCGCCGACGCTCGGCTTCCTCGGCTGGTTCGGCCCCCGCGGTCTGGCCTCGATCGTGTTCGCGGTGATCGTCGTCGAGGAGTCAAACCTTCCCCACGAGCACCTGATCGTGCTCGCGATCTACCTGACCGTGGGGCTCTCGGTCTTCGCCCATGGCCTCAGCGCGGCCCCGCTCGCCGATCGCTACGCCCGCTGGTACGAGCAGCACCCGCGCGACAAGGCCCCACCGATGGAGAGCGCAGCAACCGATGTGACACGTGCCCGCGCAGAGGGCCCGGGTCGGCTCACCATTTGAGCTCGATCTCGAGCTCCCTCTCGTCGTCCTCGATCTCGATCTCGAGCTTGAAGTCCACCTCGTCGGGCACGTGCACCTTGAAGTGCATGCCGCCGCGGTCGAATTCGACGTCGTTGTGTTTGGCGAGCGCGTCGGCTAGGGCGTGCAGGCGGGCGGCGGCGTCCTCGCGGCTCAGCCGTTCCTTCTCGGTGATCTCCAACAGGTCCATTAGGGCCTCCTTGGGGTTGACGTTGCGGGTTTCTGGGGGCGGCCGGCGGCGATTCGCGCCAGCTCGACCACGCCGGCCCAGACGCCTTCGGGCGCCATGGCCGAGGGCGAGGCGCCCGGGTGCTTGCGGGCGATGCGCACGCGCAGGACTCCGGGCCGGATGCGAAACCGCAGCGGCGCATCGAGCACGAGCGCCTCGCCGTCGATTCCGGCGGGGACGGGGCCGTCGGCGTCGACCTCGAACGACGGGCGCGGACCACTCGCGCCACGGCCGCTGCAAGAACCGGCCGCCCTCGCCGCGTCCCGAGGCCGCGCCGAAGACCGTGATTCCGAGCAGGCCGTCGTCGATCCTCGGCCGCGTGCCCGAGCCGACAGCGCGGCCGAGCCGGTAGCGGTTGTTGGAGACGAGCACCGCCGCACCCGAGTCGTGCCCATGTCCGCCCGGGCCGGTCCAGCGCAGGTCGAGCCCGCGGCCACTGGGACCGACCACGTCCGGCACGGTGTCCAGCAGCGTGCGCAGCTTCGCGTCGCGATAGCCCTCTCGCTGGACGGCCTCCGCGTAGAGTCCGAGCGAGACGTTGTTGACGAACACGCGCCCGTTGACCTCGGCCAGGTCGACGGTTCGCTCGCCGCCCTCGACGAACGCGTCGAGGGCGCCGACGACGTCCTCGCGGTCGACGCCGAGATCGAGCGCGAAGTGGTTGCGCGTGCCGGCGGGCACGCACGCGTACGGCAAGTGGAGCTCGGCGGCGATCGCCGCGACGACGGCTTGGGAGCCGTCGCCGCCGGCCATCGCGAGCCCGTCGGCTCCGCCGGCGACCGCCTCGCGAACGAGCCCCTCGAGATCCCACGGCGGGCTGAGCTCGATCGGCTCGATCCCGCGCGCGCGCGCCTCGTCCGCGACCGCGAAGCGCTCGGCCTTGCCGCCGCCGGACTTCGGGTTGAAGAACAGCACCGGGTGGCGCGGCGCCGAAGCGCCCGGCACGATCCACATGGACACCGAGGGTGGCGCGCGCGGCAGCCAGAGACACCAGCAGCCCGGCCACGACCAGCAGGTCGGCGAGCGGCTCCCCCTGCGTCACGACCAGCACCACGGCACCGGCGAGCGCCAGCCCCGCGACGGTCAGCCCCGCGACGCGCGCAACCCCGCGGCGCAGCACGCCGTACCAGGCCGACACGCCGGCGACCACCACACAGCCGAGCAGGACCAACCCGCGCGGGAACTCGCTCACCGCCACAGCGACGGCGAGGGTGACCGTCGCGGCCCCCACCACCAGCGCGACGATCGCCGCCAGCCGCCTCATAGGATCCGGCCTCCTTGAACCCTGACGCCGAACCCACGAACGCCCGGCCGCGCCGGCCGCGCTGGATCGAGGACGCCGAGCGCCTGGATCTCGCGATCTACGCCGCCATCGCCCGCACGCCGACCCCGGCGCTCGACGTCGCGATGAGCCGGCTCTCGCGTGCCGCCGACTACTCGCGCCTGTCCATGGCCTCCTCCGCGCTGCTCGCGCTCGCCGGGGGGAGGACCGGCCGCCGCGCGGCCGCCCAGGGGCTCGCGTCGCTCGGTGTCACCTCGACCGTGGTCAACGTCGCCGTCAAGCCGCTCGCGCGGCGGCGTCGCCCCGACCGTCTCGCGCGCGATGTCCCGCTCGCCCGCCATGTGCGGATGCCGAGCTCGCGCTCGTTTCCCTCCGGGCACTCCGCCAGCGCCTTCGCGTTCGCGACCGGAGTCGGCCACGCGTCGCCGGCGGCCGCTGCCCCGCTGCACGCGCTCGCCGCACTGGTGGCGTACTCGCGCGTCCACACCGGTGTCCACTACCCCGGGGACGTGCTGGCCGGCGCACTGATCGGCACCGCACTGGCGCAGCTCACCACACACGCACTCGCCCGCCGCGGGCCCCGTCACGTGCACCGCAACCGGTAGCCGTCGTAGCGGTAGCCGTATCAGGACACACATGGCGCCGATCCTGAACCGCCATTTACAAGTGGTCATCGCCCGGATCGGATGAAATCGGCAGCGAGATTTCATTCCATCTGGGTGATGACGCATCGGCTCAGGCGCAGTTCGATGGGAACCGACGGCAAACGCTAGGCCGACCGCGAAGGGAGCGACATCATGGCGGAACCGCACCTGACGCCTCGGGAGCGGGCGGAAAGGGGCAAGGCGGCCAGGGCGGTGGCGCCGCGCTCGGGCCAGGGCGAGTGGGAGCCGGCCTCTGATCGGCGTGATCCGGTCGAGTTGCTGGAGGAGCAGGCGGTTTCGCGTGTGCCCGAGCTGGTGCCGATCCGCTATGGGCGGATGCTGGTGTCGCCGTTCACGTTTTTCCGTGGGGCGGCGTACCCGATGGCGGCCGATCTGGCCGGCGCTCCTCGGACCGGGCTACAGGTGCAGCTCTGTGGCGATGCGCATCTGTCCAACTTCGGTGGTTTCGCCGCGCCCGACCGGCGGCTGGTGTTCAGCATCAATGACTTCGACGAGACGTTGCCAGGCCCATTCGAGTGGGACGTGAAGCGGCTGGCGGCCAGCTTCGCCGTGGCCGGCCGGGATCGAGGCTTTGACGCGAAACGGCGGCGTTCGATCAATCGGGCGGTGACGCGGTCGTACCGGGAGGCGATCAGGGGGTTCGGCCAGATGTCCAACCTTGACATCTGGTACTCCCGCATCGACGTGGACGAGATCGCCGCGCTGGCGGCTCGGCAGGGGACCGCGAAGCAGCGGAAGCGGTTCGAGCGCAACGTGGCGAAGGCGCGATCGAAGGACAGCCTGAGGGCATTCGCGAAGCTCACCGAGCTCGTCGACGGCGAGCCCAGGATCGCGAGCGACCCGCCGCTCATCATGCCGATCGAGGAGCTGGCGTCCGGCGTCGAGCAGGATGAGATCGAGGAGTTCGTGCGGGGAGTCCTCCGCTCCTACCGGCGTACCCTGACCGCGGACCGCAGGGAGCTGCTGGAGCGGTTTCGGTACGTCCACGCGGCGCGGAAGGTGGTGGGCGTGGGCAGCGTCGGCACGCGCGCCTGGGTCGTGCTCATGCTCGGCCGCGACGAGAACGACCCGCTGTTCCTGCAGCTCAAGGAGGCGCAGGCGTCGGTGCTCGAGCCGTTCTTGGGCAAGACCGCTTTCGCCAAGCAAGGCCAGCGGGTCGTCGAGGGCCAGCGACTGACGCAGGCCGCCGGCGACATCATGCTCGGCTGGATCCGGGCCACGGGCTTGGACGGCCTGAGCCGCGATTTCTACATGCGCCAGCTCTGGGACGGCAAGGGCTCCGCAATCGTCGAGATGATGGACCCGCAGGCGATGACGATCTACGCGGAGCTGTGCGGCCGGGCGCTCGCGAAGGCGCACGCCCGCTCAGGGGACGCGATCGCGATCGGAAGCTATCTCGGTGCGGGCGACCGCTTCGACCGTGCGCTGGCCTCGTTCGCCGAGGCCTACGCCGACCAGAACGAGCGCGACTATGACGCCCTGAAAGAGGCCGTGGGTTCCGGCCGCCTCGCGGCCAAGACAGGCCTCTGATCGGCCGCGAGCCACAGCGAACCCGCGCTCGGCGGCCCGCGAGGCACACCAGATGCCGGTCACTGCGCTCACGTCAAGCCTCCATCATCGGAGCCTCGACAAGAGTCTGAGGTGCAGAGATCCCCCGATCTGGGGGATGCGCGCGGCCCGGGGGCAGGGGGACAATCGCCGTGGCGTTCGACAGAAAGGGACTCCATGGTGATTGCGGCTGACTACCCATTCCTCGACATTCTCGGCACGATGCTCGTGTTCTTCGGCTTCGTGGTCTGGTTCTGGCTCCTGATCAGGGTCTTCGCGGACGTCTTTCGCAGGGACGACATCGGCGGCTGGGCGAAGTTCTTCTGGTCCGTGTTCGTGATTGTCGTGCCGTTGCTCGGCGTCTTGGTCTACCTGATCGCCGAGGGCAGGGAGATGGACCAACGCGACGTTCAACAGGCCCAGGCTAAGAAGGCGGAGTTCGACGCCCACGTCCGCCACGCGGCCGGCAACGGCGGGCCCGGCAGCGAGATCGCACGCGCGAAGCAACTGCTCGACAGCGGCGCGATCAGTCAGACCGAGTTCGAGCAGATCAAGCAGAGAGCGCTGGCGTAGCTAGCCACATCGTGCGGTAGACGGGTCGCCCGGGAGCAGGTGACCGTTCGCGCTCGCGGATCTCGCGGGGACCGAAAGTGCCTCAGTCAGGGGCCGCGGCGATTCCGGCGTCCGATGCCATTCCCTGGTTTGCCCAGCCCGAGTGAGAGTCGAGCTGGCGCGCGGCTCTGACCGCTGCGCGTCCGAGCGCGTTGGCGTAGGTGGGGAACGAGAAGGGAACCAGGGCGAGCTGCTCGACCTTCATGCCGGACGCCACCGCGAGCGCCGCCAGTTGGGCGAGTTCGACGGCCCGCTCACCCACGATGTGACAGCCGAGGATCGCGTGGTTCTCGCGGTCGGCGACGAGCTTGCAGAACCCTGTGGTGCGACCATCGATGATCGGACGCGGCATGGAATCGAAGCCCTCCGTCCCCACGACGACGTCATGGGTCTCGCGGGCGGCCGCCTCGCTGAGCCCGACAGAGGCGTATTCGGGGTCGGTGAAGCTGCCGAGCGGACTGACCTCCGCGGGAAGGACGTCGGTGCGTCCGACGGCTGCGTTGGTCGCGGCGAGGAAGGCCTCGCGCGCGGCCTCGTGGACGACCATCAGGTGCCCGGTGACGTCTCCCGCGGCGTAGATGCCCGGCGCGGTCGTGCGGAGCTGGGAGTCCACCTCGATGTAGCCCCGCTGCTCGGTCTGCACCCCCGCGGCGGCGAGATCGAGGCCCTCGGTGTTCGCGACCCAGCCGACCGCGACGACGGCGAGCGTCGCGTCGACGTGCGCCTGCGCACCGCTCCCGGAATAGACAAGTCGCACTCCAGCGGGACAAGGCTCGAAGCGCTCGATCGTTCCGGCGTGCTCGAGGATCCGCACCCCGGAGGCCTCCAGCGCCGTGCGCATCGCTGCCGCCACCTGCTCGTCCTCACTCATGAGGATGCGGGGGGCGGCCTCGAATACGGTGACCCGAGATCCGAACGCGTTGAAGATCGAGGCGACCTGGACCCCGGTCGCACCGGCGCCGATCACCAGCAGCGAGTCGGGGGCCGATTCGAGGCGCCAGGCGTCGCTGTGCGTGCAGGTCAGCTCGAAGCCTGGCACTGGGAGCCTGCGCGACGCGCCCCCGGTGCACACGATGACGTTCGCGGCTCGCAGTCGCGGTCCGTCGTCGCTTTCGATCACGTGCGGCTCGACGAAGCGAGCGGTTCCAGCGTGTTCGTAGAGCGCCACGCCGGCCTGTTGGAGCTCGTCGCGCAAGAGCGCGTGCGCGCGCACGTCGCCGGTCACCTCGCGCACGCGCGCGAGCAGACGCCGATAGTCGAGCGTGGGCTCGCCGGCGCTGATTCCGTAATGCCCGAGTTGCCTTGCCTCCCGCATCAGGCGCGCCGCGTAGGCCAGGGTCCGCACCGGCACCGGCCCGTCGTTAGCGGCCATTCCCCCGAGTTCGTCGCGTGTGACGAGCGCCGTTCGAGCTCCGAGTCGCGCCGCACGCAGCGCGGCGACGACGCCCGCCGGCCCGGCGCCGATCACGATCACATCGAGGTCGTCTGTGCGTGCGGAAGGCATTTCGTGGTGCCGCGAAGCCGCTCTGCGGTCGTTGTGTGCTCCGATCTTCCGGGAGTCTGGCAAGTTTGGTCGCGCTGGAGCGAGGCGGTCGCCGAGCGCCCGTGGACCACGACATCGAGGCGGCGCCATGCTCCTTGACCTGGAGAGCTCGACGACGCAGGATGGACCTCGGCCACGTCGTGGCGGCGGATTGCCGCCCCCGGAAGGCTCGAAATCATGCCATCGGGATGAGGCGGACGGGCGGGCACATCCCTACGCTGCGCCGGAAGCACGAGCGTCGCAACGCTGCTCAGAGACCAAGCGACCCTCGACTATGGCGGCCCCGAAGGAGGAACGCAGTGTCCGCGCCAGAGACCCCCTCGGACCCCGATCCGCGCGCCCAGGCCCCGCACAGGCTGCTGATCGGCGAATTCGAGCTTCGCACCGAGCGACTGGGTACGGGGCGACCGACCCGGCGCTCGCGGGCGCTGGCCCACGCCTGACGGGGGTCTGCCGCATGGGCGATACCCCTGTCGAGGTCGCGCTGAGCGTGCGGGCGCAGCACGCGGAGGGCCCGCTGTGGGATGCCGCGACGGCCCGCCTGTGGTGGGTGGATATCCCCGCAGAGCGGGTGCATTGCTGGTATCCGGAGTCCTCTGAGCACAGCTCCTGGAGCACCAGCGGGCAGCCGGGTGGCGTGGTGCTCGGCGCGACGGGCGAGCCGGTGGTGGCAAGCCCGGAGGGCCTGGCGGTGCTCGACCGGACCACAGGCACGCTGGATCTGCGCGTTCCGATCGAGCAGGACAGGCCCGAGAACCGCGCCAACGACGCCAAGGCCGACAGCCATGGAAGGGTCTGGGTCGGCACGATGGCCTTCGACAAGCGGCGCCGGAACGCGGCGTTGTACCGCGTCGACGGCGACCGGGTGACCCGTGTGGTCGGCGGCCTGACGATCTCCAACGGGCCCGCGTTCGATGAGCCGCGGGGGCTGCTCTACCTAGCCGACACGGCCGACTGCGTCGTCGACGTCTTCGACCTTGACCGCCCCACCGGGGTCCTCAGCGGTCGTCGGCGGTTCCTCGATCTCAGCCGGGAGCAGCTCTGGCCGGACGGCATGACCGTCGACGGTGAAGGCATGCTGTGGGTCGCAGTTGGACGAGCCGGGGCGGTCCACCGCTACCGCGCCGACGGCACGCTCGACAGCGTCGTCGAGCTGCCGACGTCGAATCCCACCTCGGTGGTCTTCGGCGGCGGCGACGGCGGTGACCTCTACATCACGACGTCATGGGTCGACTCCGAGCGGCGCGCCGACGAGCCGCTGGCGGGCGCGATCTTCCGTTGCCGCCCCGGGGTGACGGGCCAGCCCTCGTCGCGCTACACAGACCTCCCACGACGAGACGAGAAAGGCGACACACCATGATCGAGCGCATGGTCTTGTTCGGAGCTTCCGGTGATCTGACCAGCCGCCTGCTGCTGCCGGCGGTCGCCCAGTTGGCCGAGGACAAGCTGCTGCCAGCGGGATTGACGCTGGTCGGGTCCGACATCACCGACTGGTCGACCGACGACTTCCGCGAGCACATCGCCGGCAAACTGCGGGAGCACGCGGACGTGACGCCGGCCACACGCGATCGCGTCGTGAGCATGCTGAGCTTCCAGTCCGCCGACGTCACCCGGCCGGAGGACGTCAGCCGCGTGATCGGCGACGACCATCCGGACACGCTGGTCTACCTCGCGCTGCCACCGAGCCTCCTGCCAAAGGTCCTACCGGCGCTCGCTGCGACGACGCTGGACTCCGTGGACGCAGTGGCGATCGAGAAGCCCTTCGGCACCGACCTGGCCTCGGCACACCACCTCAACGAGCTCCTCCGCATCCAGCTGCCGGCGCCCACGATCTTCCGTATCGACCACTTCCTCTCCAGCGAGCTCGTCCGCCGCGTCATCGTCCTGCGATTCCTCAACCGCGTCTTCGAGCCGATTCTCAACGCGGTGCACGTCGATCGCGTCGACATCAGCTGGCTCGAGAGCCTCACCCTCGAGGGCCGGGCCTCCTACTACGACGGCGCCGGCGCCCTCAAGGACATGGTGCAGAACCACCTTATGGAGGCCATGGCGCTGCTCCTCATGGAGCAGCCAGCCAGAGCCGACGCCGCCTCCTTCCGGGATGTGCGCGTCGAGGCGCTGCGGACGGTGGCCACGCCCTTGGCGGAGCGAATGCGCAGCGACACGATCCGCGCCCGGTACACCGTCGGCACGATCGGCTCACGGCAGGTGCCCGCCTACGTGGACGAACCCGGAGTGGACCCCAGCCGCGAGACCGAGACTTACGCCTCCCTGACCCTCGGCCTGAACAGCTCGCGGTGGGACGGCGTCCCGTTCACGCTCCGCTCCGGCAAGGCCCTCGAGACGGACTCCGCCGAGATCGCCATCCATTTCCGTCCGCTCCCCCAGTACCTGACCGACCGCTTTCCCGGAGTCGAGCCCAACGTGCTCAGGATCGGGCTCATAGAACCGTACGTGCGCGTCGCCACGACGCTCAACGGGCCCGAGCAAACCGCCGAGAACCACCAGCTCGAGGCCCGGTCGACACCGCCGCGATTCACGGCCTACGCCCACCTGATCGAGGAGATGCTCCAGGGCAATCCGATGCTTTTCATCCGCGGCGACGAGGCCGAGGAGGCCTGGCGCATTATCGACCCTGTGATGGCGGCGTGGGCCGCCGGCAAGGTCTCGATGCAGGAGTACGCCGCCGGCACGGCGCCTCCGGCCCCCGCCCTCTGACGGGCAGGCCCGCGGTGGCGCACGGGTGTACCGTTGCCGGCGCCGCTTCCGATCACGGGGACCTCGTGGCGCTCACGACGTGTATTCCGGAAGCCGCTCGGCGAGGATGATTCGTCCGGCAGCCTGGATGAGCGCGAGATGGGAGAAGGCCTGAGGAAAGTTGCCGAGGTGCCGGCCGGTGCTTGTGTCGAACTCCTCGGCGTACAGGCCGAGCGGCGAGGCGACGCTGAGCAGGCGCTCCATGAGGTCACGGGCGCGCTGCAGCTCGCCGACGATCGCCAGCGCCGACACGAGCCAGAACGAGCAGATCAGGAAGCTCCCCTCCTTACCCGATAGACCGTCGTCGGTCTCGTCGGTGCGATAGCGCAGGACGAAGCCGTCCTCGGTCAGGTCGTCGGCGATCGCCTCGACCGACTTGCGCAGCCTCTCGTCGTCACCCGGTAGGAAGCCGAAGAGCGCCGCCAGCAACGTGGATGCGTCGAGCGCGTCGGTGTCGTAGTGCTGGCGCAGCACACCGTCGCGGGCGCCGTGCTCGAGGATGTCCGCCTTGATCTCGTCTGCGGTGGCGCGCCAGGTGGCCTCCGCCTCCCGGTCGCCGCGGATGCCGGCCAGCTTCGCCGCCCTGTCCAGCGCGACCCAGCACATCAACTTCGAGGACACGTAGTGCTGCGGCTCGCCACGGGCCTCCCAGATCCCCTGGTCCGGGCTCTTCCAGACACGGGTGGCGCACTCGGCCTGCGCCTGCACAATCGGCCACAACCGCCTCGGCAGCCGCTGGCTGCGCCGCGTGTGGAGCAGGATCGAGTCCAGCACGGCGCCGAAGACGTCATTTTGGCGCTGGTCGAAGGCGCCGTTGCCGATTCGCACCGGATGGGCTCCCGCGTAGCCGGAGAGTTCTTCCCGCGTGGACTCGGTGAGGTCGCGCCGGCCGTCGATCCCGTACATGATCTGCAGCGCCCCATCCTCGTTGGCCTCCAAGTCGGCGACGAACTGCATGAACTCATCGGCCTCCCAGTCCAGGTTGAGGTAATGCAGCGCCTGGAGCGTGAAGGTCGAGTCGCGCATCCAGGTGAAGCGGTAGTCCCAGTTGCGCTCGCCGCCCGGCGTCTCCGGCAGGGAGGTGGTGAGCGCGGCGACCGTCGCGCCAGTGGGCATGTAGGTCAGGCCCTTGATCGCCAGCGCAGAACGCTCGATCGGCTCGCGCCAGCGGTGGTCGACCGGGCGTGACCGGTCCAGCCAGGACCGCCAGTAGCGCGTGGTCGCGGCGAGCCTCTCGTTGGCCTCGTCGATGCTCTGGGGCGAGGCGAGGTCTTCGGCCCAGGAGAGCGCGCAGAAGACCTGGTCGCCCTGCTCGAGGGTGTGCCGGGCCCTGATCCGTTCGCCCTCGACGCCGACCGCCATGTTGGTCTGGAGCCGGATCGTCTGGTCGGCGCCCGTTGCGTCGGCCGTGTGGCGACTCCCGTCGACCAGCGACCACTCCGCCGGCGTGCGCCCGTAGTCGAAGACCGGCTCGCACACCAACTCGACTTCGACGCTTCCATTGAGGCAGAGGACCGTACGTACGAGTATGTGGTCGCCGTCGTCGTCGGCCGGCGGCCGGGTGTGCGGGGTGATTTCATCCTCGCGCTGGCGCGGGCCGATAGTGAGCGCGTCGCGCACCAGCACCCAGCCGGTGGGCGCGTTCCAGGTCGTGACGAGGGTGTTGGTACCAGGCTCATAGATCCGAGCCGTCGGGACGTTGACCCCAAACGGAGCCAGGCGGAAGGACCCCGCCTGGCGATCGAGCAGGGTGCCGAACACGCTGGGTGAGTCGAAGCGCGGCACGCAGAGCCAGTCGACCGCCCCGTCGGGGGCGACAAGCGCGCCGGTGTGGCAGTTGGATAGGAACGCGTAGTTCCCGATCGGCGGGAACGGCGACGGCGCAGCGGCGCTCTCATGCGCAGGCACGCCCGCCAGCTTGCCGTCGGTCTTTGCCTTGCGGGTTGGCTTCACCGGGCTCCTGGTCTTGGCCGTGCTCATAACGCCCCCCGCGGCCCGTGCCAGGCGCCGTGTTCCGCCGCGGGGCCCCACGATCCCTCGTGCGCGCAGGTGCCCTCGTCGCCGAAGTCGCCGGGCAAGGACGACGACTTCGCGGCGAAGCGATCGAAACCTCTCAAGACGACGAACGCGTCGGCGGACCGAGGTCCGCCTGTGTCGTTCGCGGCGGTCCGTTGACGAGGTCGTACCGCGGTGCTCATGCGTGCCTTTCGGTCGAGGTCGGGGGTGGGCCGGCAACCGGAATCTTGCGGTGGCGACCCCGGTGGCACATCCCCCCATCGGGATGATTTCTGTCGGGCTCGCCCTGGCTCGACGGCCCCGATGTTCTTAGGTTTCGAGTCATGCGCCGACGACTCGCAACAGTCGGCGGAGCTCGCGCGAGGCTGCGCGCGACCAAGTCGTCCCGCCTCGGCTCGTGACGAGCCCTGGGGATGGTCGACGCGAGCTCGGCCAGGGTCGCCGCCCGCACAGACGACTCGATCGGAGAACCGACGTCGGCGTCGCGGCGAGCTGCGAGGATCGCCGCACACCGCAGTCCTGAGCGGCGCCGACGGCAAGCCACGACGACACCCAGCCTCGGACGCGGGACCCACCGACCATCGGAGCGAGCATCCTGGCCGCTCTTCCAGGCAGTGGCAACGCGACCCAATCCGGGCACGGCCGCGCGCCCCCGGAGGGATAATTGGCCGATGCTGCGCGTCGTCGAGGGTCACCTCGGGTCGAATCAGGTCTCGCGCGTCATTTACGGCACGATCATCGGGCTCGCGCTGGTCGTCGCCCTAGAGGACCATCATCCAGACCCGGGCGTGATGGTCGCCACGCTCGTCGGCACCGGCGTCGCCGTCGCACTCGCCGAGTTCTATAGCGAGATCGTCGGGACCGAGGTTCGCACCCATCATCGCGTCGGCCGCACGGGCATGCGCGAGATCGCGACGGACGCGGGCGCGGTGGCCTTCGGGATCAGCTTCCCCGCCGTCTTCTTCCTGCTTTCCGTTGCAGGGGCGATGCAGGTCGAGACCGCCTTCGCGGTCGCCAAGTGGTCCGGCCTGGCGCTGGCTGGCTTCTACGGCTTCTGCGCCGCTCGCCTCGCCGACGCAGGAACGCTCAGGGCGCTCGGCCATGCCGCCGCTGTCGCGCTCATCGGGGCGTTCCTGGTCAGCCTCAAGGCGCTGACCCACTGACCAGGCGCGCGGTAACCGACGCGGCTTCCAAGCTGGGCCGTATGGCGGCAGCGGTGCAAGGTGGCTGGGGCAGGGCCTTCATGGCGGGTCGCTGCGTTGGGTCGCTGCAGGGACTCGAGCCGCGATCTCAGCTCCGCGACCTCGCGGCGCAGCTCGGCAACCCTCCGGCGCTCGTCGACCAGATCGGCGGCGAGGCTGCGGAGCGCGAAGCCGAGTTGCCCAGCGCGAGACTCGAGGCCGGTTCTCGGCCGGTCGGGCTCGTCCCTGGGGGTCACGGGCGGCCTCGCTTTCCGGCCCGGCCTTGGCTTCGTCCCGCCCGATTTACGCGGCGGGTCGCCCGCGCCGCTGGCGCATGGTGAGCGGCATCGGCGAGAGGGTTCATGTCTGCCCGGGTCTCGGGGCCGGCGGAGGAGAAAGGGCGCGAGTGTCGGGGGGCGGCGCGACGCGGAGGATCTCGAGCGCAAGCTCGTAGGGCGGTGACCAGCCGTTGGCGCGGATCGGAGGCTTGAGCGCCCGATCCGCCAGGTCGGCGCGCTTGACGCTGCGGGCGATGCTTGCGCCCGCCCCTTTGGCTCGCGCGATCAGCTCGACCTGGGCCAGATAGCTCGCGCTCGAGTGCGCATCCTTGTCGTGGGTCAAGAGCCGGAGCGCGCGCAGCTCGTCGAGCGAGAGGCCTTCCGCCAGCAGCACCTCTTCCGAGATCGAGGTGTACTCGAGCACCTCGTGAAGCCAGGCGACTACGCGCGCATCCCCGGGGACCGCGGCCGCGACCCTCTGAACGTGTTCGATCAGCAGCGCGCCGCCAGCGTCCCGCTGCCCGTGGTGAAGCCTTTCGGCTAGGGCCCGTGCGCGATCAGGGTCCACGAGCGTCCAGACTCCTCTCGACGTCGCGATGGGCCGGCTCGCGCGTGCCGCCGACTACTCGCGCCTGTCCATGGCCTCCTCCGCGCTGCGCGGGCCCCGTCACGTAGCCCGCGACTGGCGGCCGCCGTAGACGACGAGGCCGTAGACGACCAGCACGTTGATGAAGAAGACGCACACCGACCAGAGCGGGAAGCCGGGGATCGACAGCAGCGCACTGAACGCGCCGAGGCTGGCGCCGATGACCCCGACCCAGCGGCCGAACTCGCCGCCCGCCCAGATCGAAAACGCGGCGATCAGCTGCAGCACGCCGATCCCCAGAACGATCCAGCCCATCGTGTTGAGGTCCTCGAGGATGTAGCGCTGGTCCTCGACGAAGAAGTTTGCGCCGTCGATCGCGGCGATCCCCCAGATGCAGTTGAGCGTCCCCGCTATCAGGACCATGATGCCGGCGAACGCAAGCCAGCCTCCGCCCTCCACAGACTCGTCCATGGAGCTCTCCTTCCCAGCGGCCGGGCCACGACCGCCCGCCGATTTAGCCAACGCCGGCGGTTTCAGTTTCCGCCGCGGCGCCGGAACGCCTGGCGACAATCCTGCAACGACCACAACCAGCGGTCATCCCCCCGATGGCATGAAATCGCATGCTCGAGGTCAACGACGCCAGCACGTGTGTCGCGCCAACAGCAGGATGGGGTTTGACCATCCGGTCACCTCCTACGCGGGGGCGGCGTCGGGGTGCGGTGGTCCGCGCTCGGTGTCGGCTGGCTGCGATCCGGGCTGTCGGGTGGGGATGGTGCGGGAGAAGAACAGCGCCGCGGCGGCGACGATCGCGATGATGGCGAGCGCGGCTCGCAGCGCGGCGAGCCGCGCGGTGGCGTTCTCGTCCACGATCGCGGAGGCCGTCTGGCCGGTCACGCCGGCCTGCTCGAGCGCGGACTCGAGGTCGTCGTCGGACAGGAAGGGGACGCCGCTTGAGAGCTGCGTATCGGCCTGCTTGCTGACCTCGGGCGGGACGGCCGGGTTCTGCTCTATGCCGGCCAGAAGGGTCGCGGTGAGGCTGGCGATCAGGACCGAGCCGGCCAGCGCGGTTCCCAGCGACGCGCCGAGGTTGGTCGCGGTGTTCTGCAGGCCGCCGACCTCGGGACTTTGCTCGTCGGGCACGGCCGACACGGTGACGGCGCCGAGCTGCGAGGCCAGGGCGCCGATGCCGAAGCCGAGCAGCAACAGCGGCAGCGTGACGATCTCGGCGGAGGCGTCCTCGTCGATGGCAGCCAGCAGCACGACGGTGCCCGCGAACATGGCGACCAGCCCGAGCCGCACGACGCGGCGTGGATTGGCGTTCGGGCGGAAGCGCGGGATCCCGGCGGCCGCCAACAGCAGCGTTATCGAGAGCGGCAGTATGCGCACCCCGGTGTCGATCGCCGAAAGCCCGAGCGACACCGACAAGAACAGCGGCACCACGAAGAAGACGCCCGCCTGTACGAAGTACTGGAAGAAGAACATCCTCAGGCCGCCGCTCGCCTGGACGTTCCGGAGGATCGACGGGCGCACGAGCGGCTCTTGCGCCGCGCCTGTTCGAGCCGCGACTCCCACTCGAAGAACAGCCAGATCAGGAAAAGCCCGGCGAGGATGAGCCACAGCGTCGCCGAGATGCCGAACAGCTCCGGTGCGTCGGGCTTCGGCGCGACCCAGCCCCACACGCTCGAGCGCAGCACCCCGAACACCGCCAGGCCCAGGCCGGCCGCCGACAGCGCGACGCCGACGAGGTCGATACGCGGTCGCCGTCCCGGGGGCTCGTCCTCTATCCGCCGCGTCAGCGCGAGGATCCCCAGCACGATCAGCACCTCGCCGACGAACACCAGCCGCCAGCTGAGATAGGTTGTGAACAGCCCCCCGACCAGCGGCCCGACCGCGACCGCGATCGCCCCGGCCGCCATCACCAGGCCATAGGCGCGCGGCCGGCCCTCGGGGCGAAAGTTGGCCGCAACCAGCGCGACGATCGCCGGCAGGATCAGCGCCGCACCGACGCCCTCCAGCAGCGACCACCCGATCAGCAGGACCGGCAACGACGGCGAGATGGCGGTCGTGAACGAGCCCGTCCCATAGATCACGCAGCCGATCGCGAACGCCCGCTTGCGGCCGATCAGGGCGCCCACCTTGCCGCCCGTGATCATCAGCGTCGCCATCACCAGCGTGTACAACGTGATCGCCGTCTGGATCCCGGTGACGTCCGTGCCCACATCCTCGGCAACGGTCGCGATCGCGACGTTCATCACCGACGTGTCGAGCGTCATCAAGAACTGGCCCGCGGCGAGCGTCACCAGCACCACCGTCGCGCCGGCCTGCGCCCCCGATCCCTGCCCGGACACATCCGCGCTGGCCGGCATCCCGACGGATCATCCCCTCCGCACAGGACGTACCTGTGAGCTGGCGCTGATTCCGGCGTCCGTCTCGGCCCGGGTTCCGTTCGTGACTCGGGCTCTGCGGTGCGCGGTCAAGCGCCGCAGGCTACGGCGCCCGACCCGGTGAGGAATGCGGACTGCGGGCCTGGCCTTCACTCCGCGTCAACGCCGGACTCTTCGAGCGCTGCGTCGACGTCGTATCCCAGCGCCAGCGCCAGCTCGGGCGCGGCGGAAACGACGCGTGCAAGGCCGACCGTGGGAGCCACGGCGATCAGGGTCCCGACGATCTGGTCGATGCCGGCGCCGGCGGCCAGAGCCACCTCGACGTTCGACTGGTACGAGCTCGGCGCCGCGTCGATCGCCAGCGACGCCCCTAGCCGGACGAGAGCGTGCGTCTTTTGATCCAGCCGTGAGACCTCGACCGTGTCGTGGCCCATGCCGAGTACCGACTCCACGAACCGCTCGTCGTTCAGCGCGAGCCTGCGTAGTGTCTCCTTGTAGTCAGCCATCTCCTCCTCTGGTGGCATTCCGGGGGCGTCCGCGGACCGTGCCCGCGGACACCTCGAACTAGACACCACGGGCGCCGCCGCGTCATCGTCCCGATGGCATGAAAAGCCGGGCAGCGCCGGCGCTGCCTAGAGCAGCCCGAGCTCGCGGGCGCGTTCGACGGCGGCGTTGCGGGAGGTGACGTTGAGCTTGCGGTAGACCGCGATGGCGTGTGATTTCACCGTGTGGCGCGATACGTACAGGCGCTCGCCGATCTCGCGGAAGGAGAGGTGCGTGGCGAGGTAGGGCAGCAGGCGCAGCTCCGCCTCGGTAAGAGTCGAGGCCCCGGGGGCGTGCGCGCGCATCGTCTTCAGGTTTGCGCGCAGCCGGTCCACCTGTGCGGGGAGCGCTCCGAGGTCTGGTTGTCGGCGCAGGATCGGCTGGATCTCGCGCAGCATCGTCTCGGCGCCGCCGGCGTCGGCGAGTGTCAGGTAGGCCCGGGCGAGCTCCAGGCGGGTCTGTACCGAGTAGTACGGCTGCCCGTAGGTGAGCTGCGGCCGCAGGCGCTGCACCCGCGCCAGCAGCTCCTGCGCGCGGGGGACGTCCCCACGATGGAGCGCGACGCGAGCCGCCACGGAATAGGCGAGCGCGCTGGTCGGGTACTCCTCCATCCCGTGCCGGCGGATGATCCGGAGGGCTCGGTTCGCGTGCTCCTCCGCCTGGACCCACGCCCCTATTCCGACCGCGATCGCGGCCCGCTCGCCCAGAGCCACCATCACCAAGTCCGTCCCTCCGAGCTCGAGGCCCGCCTCGACAACCTCGGCGAACAGGTCGTCGGCCTCGTCGATCTCGCCGGCCAGCCACCGCGAGATCGCGAGCAGCCCCAGGGCGTGCGCCCAGAACCGGCTCTCACGAGCGAGCGTCCCGACCGCGAGCTCAGCATCCGCACGCATCCCCGCAACGCCTCTACGACAGAGCTGGGCACGCAGCAGGGCCAGCCACGAGTCGATCGAGGCGCTGCCGTCGGGCAGAGGGCCCTCGTAGCTCCCACGCTCGGCGGCATCGGCCCAACGCTCCGCTTCCGCCGGTCGGCCCCAGGCAGCGGCGAGTAGTGCGCCGAGCACCGCGACCGCCGCGTTCTGCTCGAGTGCCCCATGCGCCTCCAGCCAGCTGAGCCAGCGTTCGGCGGTTGCGACACGGCCGCTTTGGTAGACGCGTGGTCCGTTACCCACGGTCAGCCACGCCGCTCGGTTGACGTCCCCGGCCGCCTGCGCGTACCCGATCGCGGTCTCCGGCTGCCCGTTCGCCGCGCACCAGTCGGCCGCACGAGCGAGCAAACGCGGCACGAGATCCGGCTCTACTCGCTCGAGCTCCGAACGCAGCAGCTCCCGGAAGAGATGGTGGTAGCGATACCACTCTCGAGTCCGGTCCAGCGGCACCAGGAACAGATTGGAACGCGCCAGCGATTCCAGAACCGCCGCGGACCCACTCTCCTCGAGGACCGCGTCGCAGAGCGGACCCGACATGGGCTCGAGAACGGCGGTCCTCGTCAGGAATCGGAGCTCGTCGCGGGGCAGGCGGGAGAGGAGCTCGGAGACGAGATAGTCGGCCACAAAGCGGTCGTCCCCACGGAACGCGGTCACGCCCTTCATCCCGGCCCCGCCGGCCTTGGCCGAGAGCGCCGCCAGGTACAGACCTGCAGACCAGCCCTCCGTGTGCTCGGTGAGCTCGGCGACCTCGCCATCCGCCAGGTCCAGGCCGGCCGCGCTGAGCAACCGGCGCGCCTCGGCCTCGTCCATGCTCAGCTCGTTCGGCCCGATCTCCAGCGCGAGGCCCCGCGCGCGAAGCGCCCCGACTCGCAATGCGGGGTGCCCTCGCGACGAGAGCGCCAGCTGCGAGCCCTCGGGCACATGCCTCGCGAGCGCGGCGATGGCATCCAAGCTCACCGGACTATCCAGCAGATGCAGGTCATCCAAGACGAGGACGACTGCCTCGTCCATCGTCGCCAGAGCCACCCCCAGGCGCGGGACTACCGTTCCCTCGATCGAAGCGCCTGGCGACGCCAGCGCCTCGAACACGCCCGGGTCGAGCGGCGAGACCCGGTCGAGCGCGGCAGCGAGATACGTCAGCAAGACGATCGGATCGTTGTCGTTATCGTCGACTGATACCCACGCGAATGGCCGCTGTGATCGCGAGGCCCACTGAGCTAGCAGTGTCGTCTTCCCCCAACCGGCCCCGGCGGACACGAAAACGATCGGGACCGCGCCCGACTGCTCCTCCAGCAAGCCGATCAGTGCCGTGCGCGGCACCGTCCCGGCGCGACCCTGCGGCCCGCGCAGCTTCGACTCCAACAACTCGAACGCCGGCGCGGCCCTGAGGACCTGCCGCGAGCCAGCCCGGGACGCGCGGACCGTGGAGCTCACCGCCCCGGCCATGACATCCTGGCCGCCGAGACGCGTGGTTCCGCGTGCGTCATAATCGCCTCGCGGTCTCGCCTGCGCGGCTACGTCATCGACCTGGGCCGGCCGATGGAAACGGCACGATGGGAGATGCTCCGAGAGGGTTCCAAGATTTCCCCCTTTGGGCGGGCTCCAGCGCGTCCAAACGCACAGACCCTATTGTGCAGAACTGGCTGAGGCAAATGCGGGCTCTCCCTCACGAGTCCGCGCCAGCCGGGATTTCATGCCGTTGGGGCGATGACGCGTCGGCGGCGGCGCTGTTCCATGGAAGCGACGGCACGCGGAGAGGTATTCGCGCTCTCTCCCGGCCGCGAAGGGAGCGACACCATGGCGGACGTTGAGACCCCCCCTTGATGGCTCGGAGGTGGTGGCGACACACGAGCGAAGCAGGCGGCCGAAGCCAGTACCCCACCCACACCCGGCGAGCCGGCGGCGAGGAGAAGGCGACGAGGGCGGTGGCGCCGCGCTCGGGGCAGGGCGAGTGGGAGGCGGCTCCTACCGGCGTACCCTGACCGCGGATCGCAGGGAGCTGCTGGAGCGGTTTCGCTACGTCCACGCGGCGCGGAAGGTGGTGGGCGTGGGCAGCGTCGGCACGCGCGCCTGGGTCGTGCTCATGCTGGGCCGCGACGAGAACGACCCGCTGTTCCTGCAGCTCAAGGAGGCGCAGGCGTCGGTGCTCGAGCCGTTTTTGGGCAAGACCGCCTTCGCCAAGCAAGGCCAGCGGGTCGTCGAGGGCCAGCGACTGACGCAGGCCGCCGGCGACATCATGCTCGGCTGGATCCGGGCCACGGGATTGGACGGCCTGAGCCGGGACTTCTACATGCGCCAGCTCTGGGACGGCAAGGGCTCCGCAATCGTCGAGATGATGGACCCGCAGGCGATGACGATCTACGCGGAGCTGTGCGGCCGGGCGCTCGCGAAGGCGCACGCCCGCTCAGGGGACGCGATCGCGATCGGGAGCTATCTCGGTGCGGGCGACCGCTTCGACCGTGCGCTGGCCTCGTTCGCCGAGGCCTACGCCGACCAGAACGAGCGCGACTATGACGCCCTGAAAGAGGCCGTGGGTTCCGGCCGCGTCGCGGCCAAGACAGGCCTCTGATCGGGCCATCCGAGGTAAGCACCCTCCGCGACCGTGTCGCAATCCATGGTGAATAGGCGCACATAGCGCGTGCCATTTCACCCCGTTGGGATGATGCGCCGAACTGGATCGGACGATGGAGTGCAGGGGCATGAGTCGCTCACACACCTTCCGAGACGCGTCTACTCCTCGCAGGAGCCTGCGTTGCCTTGGTTTTCTCGCCGCGGGCCTGCTCCTGATTGCGGCAACGGCGATCGGATGCGGAGAGTCGGATGCGGACAAGGCACAGACACAAGTCTGCGACGCCCGCGCTGACATGCAGAAGCAGATCGACGAGTTGGCCGGGCTCACGGCTTCAACCGCGACGGCCAACGGCGTGGAAGAGAACCTGAGCGCCATCGGGGAGGATCTCAACCAGATCGAGGACGCACGGGGAGACCTCAGCGAAGATCGGAAGCAGGAGGTCGAATCGGCCACCCGGCAGTTCACCTCCGAACTCGAGACGATCGCAGGCGACCTCGGTTCGGACCTCACTCCCAGTGGCGCAAAGGCCCAGCTGGAGACCGCAGGCAAGCAGCTGGCAAGCTCGTATGAGCAGACCTTCGCGCAGATCGACTGCGAATGATGCGCGGAGAAGTGGCTGTTGATGTTGCAATCGCGTGGATGAGCGTCCGCGTATCCGAACGGAGGCCGTATGTCCGATAGACCAGTGTTTCTCTACGCCGCCGTCTACGACGAGATCGCGGATGCCGAGGCCGACTACGAGGCCGTGTTCGATCTCCACGCCGCGGGGGCGATCGGGACTTTTGACTCGGCCGTGATCCGAAAGGAAGCGGACGGCAAGGTCCGGGTGACGAAGACCGAGAAGCCGACCCAGCATGGCGCCTGGACCGGGGCCGGGGTCGGAGCCCTGGTGGGGCTGTTGTTCCCGCCGGCGCTGATCGGCAGCGCGATCGTGGGTGCCGGAGCCGGGGGATTGGTGGGGCACTTTTCGCGTGGGATCTCGCGCGGCGATCTGAAGGAGCTCGGCGAGGAGCTCGAGTCCGGCAGCGCGGCGGTGATCGTGCTCGGCGAGTCGAAGATCGAGGAGCAGCTCGAGAAGGCGCTGAAGCGTGCCAACAAACTGATCGAGAAGCAGATGGAGGCCGACGCCGCTGAGCTCGAGCGTGAGATCGAGGCGGCGGCCCGAGAGGACGCGCGTTAGGAGCAGAAACGTCAGGACGGCCAGAGCGCGCCTCGACTGCCGCCGGTTGGGCCCCTTGCGGCGGCTCGCCCCTAGAGTCCAGTGCATGACCGGACCCGCGCTCGTAGTCGTAGACGAGGATCCAGCCGCCCTGGGCGACGTCGAGCGGGAGCTGCGCGAGCGCTACGAGCGGCATTACCGGGTCGTCTGCCTGAAATCGTCCAAGGACGGGCTCGATTGCCTGGAGGAGCTTGCGGCCGGCGGCGAGGAGGTGGCCCTGATCCTCGCGGCACGAAGACTCACCGGGATGACCGGGAGCGAGTTGCTCGACGAGGCGCGTCACCTGCACCCGCAGGCCAAGCGCGGGCTGCTCATCGGGTGGGGTCAATGGGGCGATCGGGCCACGGGCGAGGCGATCTTCGACTCGATGGCGCACGGGCGGATCGACCATTACATCCTGAGGCCGGCGGCGTCACCGGACGAGCTCTTCCATCAGGCGATCTCCAGCCTCCTGCTCGAGTGGTCTGAGGCCCAGCGCACCTCGCCGTACACGGTCCACGTGGTCGGCGAGTCGTGGTCGGGCCGAGCCTACGAGCTGCGAAATGTGCTCGGTCGCTGCGCGGTCCCGCACTCGTTCTGCCTCGCCGACTCGGTCGATGGACGCTCCTTGCTCGCCGAGGCCGGCGGCGGGGAGAAGCTGCCCCTTCTGATCTTTCCCGACGGGACGGCGCTGGCCGACCCGAGCAACGCCGACATAGCGAGGGCCACGGGTGCGTCCGTCGATCCGCAGCGCAGCGACTTCGATCTCGTGGTCGTCGGCTCGGGACCGGCCGGCCTGTCGGCGGCCGTGTACGGCGCATCGGAGGGATTCAGAACGCTCGTGGTCGACGACGGCGGCATCGGTGGCCAGGCCACCTCCAGCTCGCTGATTCGCAACTATCTCGGCTTCCCTCGCGGGCTAAGCGGCCGCCGGCTGGCTCGGCAGGCGTACGACCAGGCCTGGGTCTTCGGGGCCAACTTCGCCTTCATGCAGACCGTGACCGGCCTGCGCCGCGAGCACGATGGGCTGTTTGTCGAGCTCTCCGACAGCGACGGTGTCCGCGCCCGCGCGGTGATCCTTGCCACCGGCGCCAACTATCGCCGGCTCGGCATTCCGGCGCTGGAGGCGTTGAACGGCGCCGGCGTCTTCTACGGCGGCGCCACGTCGGAGGCGCCCGCGATAGCCGGCGAGGACGTCTACGTCCTCGGTGGCGCGAATTCGGCCGGCCAGACCGCCCTGTACCTCGCCCGCTACGCCCGGCGAGTCACGCTCGTGGTGCGCGCGCGCTCACTCGGCGCCGGGATGTCGGACTACCTGGTCCGGGAGGTGGAGGCTACGCCCAACCTGCAGGTCCGGCTGCGGACCGAGATCGTCGGCGGCGGTGGCGACGGCTGGCTGGAGCACCTGGTCCTTCGTGATCACGCCGAGGAGGAAGAGGAAACCGTCGAAGCCGGTGGGCTGTTCCTCATGATCGGGGCCACGCCGCACACCGAGTGGCTGCCGGCGGAGATCGATAGGGATGAGGAGGGCTTCGTCCTCACGGGACCCGACCTCGGCAGCGACCCGGCCTGGCCGCTCGATCGTGCCCCGTTCTCTCTCGAGACCAGCATGCCGAGGGTCCTCGCGGCCGGCGACGTCCGGCACGGGTCGGTGAAGCGCGTGGCGTCCGCGGCCGGTGAGGGTTCGGTGGCGATTCAGCTCCTCCACCGCCTGTTCGCGTCGGATCGGCTACATCCGCGCGGCCGTCCGAAGGACGCCGCCCTCGTCGATGGCTGAAGCGGGCCCCGGGGTTTGGGGTCTCGGGCGACGAATAGCGCGATAGCCCACCGGGTAGGTCACCCCCGAGCGTGACCGCAACCCCCGAAAGCGCACGCACGATCGTCGTACCCGAACGCGAGGGTCGTAGCGCGCACGTGGGCGCGGGTACGTCCTTTCGCGTTACCGACCCTGAAGGAAGCCAGGTGGGCGACCTGTTTGTCTTCTCGGCCGAGGATCCTTCCGAGTACGCGAGCGCCGAGCACACGCGCGCCCACGTGAGCCGTCTCTTTCCGCTGGAGGGCGACGAGTTCGTGACGAACCGCAGACGGCCGATCCTCGAGATCCCGCAACCCATCACCTCTTCATGAACATTCCCGTGGAGCAGGATGGATCGCTTGGCTGGGAGCCGGCTCCCACCCGCCCGGGAGATGGCGTCGTCCTGCGAGCGGTCCAGGACTCCATCGTGGTCCTCTCCGCGTGCCCTCAAGATCTGGTGCCCATCAACGGCGGCAACCCCACGAGCCTCGAGATCGAGCTGCTCGGCACGGGCTGAGAGGAGATTCATGGCAACGGGCAGCCTCATCGACGACGCCAAGACCATCGGCTTCCACCGGAAGCTCACGCTGTACTCCTCCGGTGGGCCGTTCATCGACGCCTACGTGCTCAGCATCATCGGCGTCGCTCTCACGCAGGCCGAACCGGCGCTTGGCCTGGGCAGCGTGGCGACCGGTCTGATCGGCGCCTCGGCCCTGGTCGGCATCTTCGTCGGCGGGCTCGTCTTTGGCTACGTGACGGATCGCATCGGGCGCCAGACGATGTACACGCTGGATCTCTGCCTGCTGATCGTGGGCTCGCTCCTGTGCCTCTTCATCCAGGAGGCATGGCAGCTGATGGCTCTGCGCTTCCTGCTCGGCGTCGCCATCGGCGCGGACTACCCGATCGCCACCTCGCTGCTGGCCGAGTTCGTGCCGCGCCGCGGTCGCGGCTTTCTGCTTGGAGCTCTCACCTTTGCCTGGGCGCTGGGTGCGCTGACCGCATACCTGGTGGGCTACGCGATGCTCGGCCTGGGCGACGACGCCTGGCGCTGGATGCTCGCGACGCCGGCGATCCCCGGCCTCCTCACGGTGATGCTGCGACTCGGCACGCCGGAGTCGCCGCGCTGGCTCTTGTCCAAGGGGCGCGTGGAGGAGGCCCACGCGGTGGTGCGCCAGGTCTACGGCGAGGACGCCAAGCTCGAGGACCTGCCCGAGGAGGAGACGGTGCAGACCGACTTCCGAAAGGTGTGGCGCCAGCCCTACCTGAACCGGATGATCTTCGCGGGGCTCTACTGGATGCTCCAGGTCACCCCGCTGTACGCGGTTCTCACCTACGGCCCCAGCATCTTCGAGGAGCTCGGCTTCGGCGCGGGTGACGAGACGTTCATCGTCGCGGCGGTGATCGAGCTCGCCTTCCTGGTGGGAACCGTCCCCGCGATGTTCGCCAGCGAGCGGTTCGGGCGCCGGGCGCTCAGCCTCTGGTGTTTCTCGCTGATGGCTGTGGGTCTGACGCTCGCCGCGGCGGCGCCGGGGCAGCCGGCCGCGGTCATGATCGGGTTCGGCGCCTACGCGATCTTCTCCGGCGGCCCGTTCATCCTGCAGTGGATCTACCCCAACGAGATCTTCCCCACCGACGTCCGGGCCACGGCCTTCGGCATCGCCACCGCCTTCAGCCGCATCGGGGCGGCGAGCGGGACGTTCCTGGTACCGCTGTTCATCGACTGGTGGGGGATCGGCGCAACCCTGTTCATCGCGGTCGCACTGACGCTCGCCGGCCTCCTGGTGACGTGGGTCATGGCGCCCGAGACGAAGGACCTCACGCTGGCCGAGGCGGCGGGGGCGGGCGGCACGCACCGGCGCGCCCGCCGCGGGGAGGCCGTCAGCGCCGGCCGTCCGGCAACGTGATGCCGTGGAGCCCGCTGTAGCCGGCGGGCTGCGGCGCCTCCCAGTCAGCGAGCAGCTCGGAGTCGGGCTGGTAGACCTCGACACCGAGCGGGCGGCAGGTCGGAAGCGGGTCGCCCGCGTCGGGCCCCCACAGCGGCACCGACAGGTCGCCGCCGGGGCAGGTCGAGAGCGCGCACAGTAGATCGATCTCGGCGAGGAACTCGAAGACGTCGCCGCGCCGCGCCGGGCTGGCCTTCATGTAGTACTGATCGCCGTCGCGCGTGAGCCCGGTGACCTGGAAGACGTTGAGCACGTCGTGTACGTCGAGCTCGGTCAACCCGTGCGGCAGCACCGCACGGGTGAGGTTGGAGTGGCAGTGGAAGTCAAAGGCCTCGCCAGTGAGTAGCTGGTTGACGTATGGGTCGCAGCGAGTACCGAGCAAGTCGTGACAGCGTCCCCCGTCGTCATCGACGCCGTAGGTGACGGTGTCGTTCGTGATCGTGGCCAGCGGGCGCAGGTAGGGCAGGGTCGACCAGAGGCGGTCGTAGGTCGACACATGTGCCCGGTGGAGCTGCCGCGTCCGAGCAGCCCAGAACCGCTCTCGCGGGTTGTGCAGGTTCCAGAGGTTGAGGTCACCGACCTGGGGCCCCTCGACGACCACGATGCGGCAGAGCTGCCCGGCGCGCACCGTCCATGCTCGCCCCGAGCGCATCGGGATGACCAACTCCTCCACGAGTGTGCGAGCGTCACTCTTGGAGGCCAGCCGCTCGTACAGCTCCCGGTCGACCGCGAGCGGACCGCCGGCCGTGGCTTGATACGCGGGTTGGGGTGGCTCCGTGGCCGGGCCGGGCGTCGACACTGGCTGGGCTTCCTCCAATGGGCGCGGGTGGTTTCGAACCACCGACCTCTCGCGTGTGAAGCGAGCGCTCTCCCACTGAGCTACGCGCCCGGGAGACGGGCAGTTTAGCCGCGGGGCGATACTGCCCGGATCGAGGCGCGGGTCTATCGGTACGGGGATCGCCGGGATCAGTTCGGGGAGCTCACGTTGCCCGCCGACGCGGGTTCGCCCTGGCCCGTGGCGGTCCTGATACACGGCGGTTTCTGGCGGGCTCGCTACAAGCTGAGGCTCGAGGACGCCCTGGCCGGCGACCTGGCGCAGCGCGGTTGGGCGGTCTGGAACCTGGAGTACCGGCGGCTCGGCTGGCGTAGCCGCGGCGGGTGGCCGGAGACGTTCGAGGACGTCGCCGCGGGTATCGACCGGTTGGGAGAGCTCGAGGAGCCGATCGATCTCGCCCGGGTGTTCGCCATCGGTCATTCGGCCGGCGGCCACCTCGCCTTCTGGGCCGCGGCCCGGCGCGGGCTGCCCGTCGGCGCGCCCGGTTGGGAGCCGCGCATCCGGCCCGCCGGCGCGGTGGCGCAGGCCGGCGTCGTCGACCTGCGCGAGGCCCTGCGACTCCACCTGTCGGGTGACGTGGTGCGCCGCCTGCTCGATGGCCCGCCCGGGAAGTACCCCGAGCGCTACGACGCCGCCTCGCCCATCGAGCGGCTCCCGCTCGGCGTGCCCCAGCTGCTGGTACACGGCTTGGACGACGACGTCGTGCCGATCTCGATCGCCCGCGGGTACCACCGCCGGGCTCAAGACGCGAATGACCCATGCGAGCTCGTCGAGCTGCCCGCGGTCGGTCACATGGAGCACCTCGATCCCCGCTCGGCCGCGTGGCCGCCGGTGGTGAACTGGCTGGAGGACCGGCGGTTATCGAACGCGGCGACGCCGAGCGCCTCGACGCCCAGGACGCCCTCGCACGCTTTCGTGATCGCTTCGTCCTCGGCGCGCCCGACACCCTCTATCTCGACGGCAATTCGCTCGGGCGACTTTCGCTCGCCACACGCGACGAGCTGCACGGGCGCATCGACCAGTGGGGCGCCGACCTCGTGACCGGCTGGCACGACTGGGTCGACCTGCCCGAGCGCGCCGGCGACCTGCTGGCCCACGGCGTACTGGGCGCGGGCGCGGGCGAGGTGATCGTCACCGATTCCACCACGGTCAACCTCTTCAAGCTCGCCACCGCGGTTCTGGAGACCAGGGACGGGGCGATCGTGACCGACCACGGCAACTTCCTCACCGACCGCTACGTGCTCGAGGGCCTCGCGCGCCGCCACGACCGCCGGCTCATCACCTTCGAGGCCGATGCGATCGAGGGACCGCAGCCGGCCGACGTGGCGCAGGCGTGCGCGGGCGAAGAGATCGCCCTAGTCTCGCTCTCACACGTCGCGTACCGCTCCGGGGCACTCGCCGACATCGAGTGCATCACCGCTCACGCGCCGGCTCCCGTGATCTGGGATCTCAGCCACTCGGCCGGGGCCGTGCCCATCGACCTGACGGAGCGGGGGGTCGAGCTGGCGGTCGGCTGCACCTACAAGTACCTCAACGGCGGACCGGGCGCGCCCGCGTACCTCTACATCCGAAAGGACCGCCAACCCGAGCTGCGCACTCCGGTCCAGGGCTGGTTCGGCCAGCGCGACCAGTTCGAGATGGAGCGCCCATATGACCCCGAGCCGGGCATCCGCGGCTGGCTCGCCGGCACCCCCTCGATCCTTGCCACGGCAGCGGTCGAGCAGGGCGCGCGGCTCGTGGCCGAGGCCGGCACCGGTGCCCTCGGGGCGAAGGCCCGCGCGCTCACCGGCATCGCGATCGACCTCGTCGACGAGCGTCTCGCCCCGCTCGGCTTCGAGCTGGGAACGCCACGCGACGCCGCCCGGCGCGGCGCCCACGTCAGCCTCCGGCACGCCGAGGCCTGGCCGATCACTCGCGTCCTGATCGAGAAGGCGAAGGTGATCCCCGACTTCCGCGGTCCCGACTCCATCCGCCTCGGCCTGCCACCGCTCTACACGCGTTTCGCCGAGATCTACGAGGCCATCGATCGCATCCAAGGCCTCGTGGAGCGCGGCGAGCAAGGCGAGGTCGATCCGGCCCGAGGTGAGATCACTTAGCCGGCGAAAGCAGGTGGAGCCGCCCCCGGCCTCGAAATCCCGTCCCATGGACGAGCTCGACATCGGCCGGACGCTGGTGCTGTGGTTCTGGGCGCTGGGTCTCGGCGGCATCGAGATCGAGATCGAGGGCGGCCACGGATGGGCCGAGCGGCTGCCGACCTGGTACTACAAGCGGGGGCGGTTCGGGAAGGTGTTCGGATGGGTGATGGGACACCGCCCGCTCACGGGCTACCACACGTTCGCGTTCACGATTCCGCTCCTGCTGCTCCATCTCCCCTTCGTGTCCGGGGTGGACTGGACGCTTGAAGGCGAGTTGCTCGCGGTGGGCACCTACTTCGCGCTCGCGGTGTTCTGGGACTACCTCTGGTTCGTGCTCAACCCCGCGTACACGGTGCGGCGCTTTAGGCGCGGGAACGTCTGGTGGTTCGAGGTGCCGTGGATCTGGCGCTTCCCGCTCGACTACTACACGGGCGTGGGGTTGTCGTTCGTCCTCGCCGGGCTGGCGAGCTGGGCGGCCGGGGACTGGGCGCCGCTGGAGCTCCAGGCGTGGACGATCGCCGGCCTGATACTCCTCACTGCGCTGGCCGTGCTCGCCGCCCCCCTCTACCACCGCTACTACCGCCATATGCGCCGCGCCGGAGCTGACGACCGCGACGTGACGCACACCTACCCGCCGCCCGCCCCGGAGGCGGCCTGGACGGGCGGCGAGCCCGACCTGCATCCGCTCGAGCGCTAGGGCGATGACCGAGGACGCCGGCGCGACGGCCCGCGCTCGCGCGTGGCATCACGCGGCGCACGACGCCGTGTGCGACGTGATCAAGCCGTGGACCCACGGCACGATCGTCCGGGCCACCCGGTGGCCCAGCTACTTCGACTTCAACGTGGTCCGGGTCGAGGAGGACCCGGGGATGGGCGCCGACGCGCTCGCGGCGTTTGCCGACGAGGCCCTTGCGGGACTCGCGCACCGGCGCATCGACGTGGAGAGCCTCGAGATCGCCGAGCCCCTCCAGGTGGGCTTTCAGGCCCGCGGCTGGCTGACCGAGCGCCTCGTCTGGATGCTCCACGAGGCTCCCGTGCCCTCCGGGTCGGACATCGTGGTCGAAGAGGTGGCCTACGACGCAGTGCAGGACCTGCGGTTGGCCTGGCACCGAGAGGACTTTCCGGACGAGCCTCCCGGCGACTATCTCGCGCAGGCCCGCGAAGCCGATCGGCTTCTCGGCGCGCAGGTCTTCGCCGTCCGCGACGCCGGCATTCCCGTGGCGTACGCCCAGGTCGAGCGGATCGGCCGATCGGCGGAGGTCTCCCAGGCCTTCGTGCGATCCGACCACCGCGGCCGCGGGCTCGGCACCGCGCTGACCTGCGCGGGCATCGAGGCCGCGGGCGATGTGCGCGACCTGTGGATCGTGGCCGATGACGAGGGGCGGGCGAAGGACCTGTACGCGCGGCTTGGTTTCCGGCCCGCGTGGCGGGCCATGCAGCTGTTGCTCTTCGGGGCGGAGCGCCAGACGCCGGCGGTCTAGAGAGCGACGATCGCGTCGATCTCCACGTCCGCGCCCTTGGGCAGGCCCGCCACCGCCACCGCCACCCGAGCCGGTGGCTCCTCGCCCTCGAAGAACCGACCGTAGGCCTCGTTCACCCGCGCGAAGTCGCCCATGTCGGTCAGGTAGACCGTGCAGCGGACCGCGTCGGCCAGCGAGGCACCGGCCGCCTCGCAAACCGCGGTCAGGTTCTCGAGGCAGCGGCGCGCCTGGCCCTCGATGTCCTCCTTCACCAACTCACCGGTGGAGGGCTCGAGCGGGACCTGTCCCGAGCAGAACAGCAGGTTGCCGGTGCGCATCGCCTGCGAATAGGGGCCGATGGCGGCGGGGGCTGAGTCGGTGGAGACGGCTTGGCGGTGGGACATGTCTCGGCACTCTATGCTGTGTCGAGGACCGTGCTAGGCGGGGAGGTAGCGGTGCCCTGTCACCCACAATCCGCTCTAGTGGGGCTGAATTCCCGTTCGAGGGGCTTCGGCTCTCGGGGTCAGTACGCCGGACAGAGGCGTAGATGGCCGGGTCCCGCGCGGCGAGCGCTCGCGAACCAGGTCAGATCCGGGAGGAAGCAGCCTTAAGCGATACCGCTCGTGCGCCGCGGATCAGCCTGGCCGGAGCCGACGACCGGCGGGCACGCCCGAGGACCGGCTTCGAGGAGGGGTGCACGGTCCGCTTTCCCACCCATGGCCGGAGGGGTGGGAGGATCGCCTTAGATGAGTGGTTCAACGACCGCCACCTCGCCGTCGCAGCCGCCCGGCACGCCCGACCTCGCCACCCTGAGATCGATCGAGCGGCGTGTGCTGTGGCTGGCGACGGCGATCGTGCACCACGCGAACCGGGTCCGCGAGAACCACAGCGGGGTCAAGGTCGGAGGTCATCAGGCCTCGAGCGCCTCGATGGTGAGCCTCATGTGTGCGCTCTGGTTCTCCGAGCTGCGGGCGGAGGATCGCGTCTCGGTCAAGCCGCATGCCTCGCCCGTCCTGCACGCGATCAATTACCTGCTCGGTCACCTCGACCGGCCCTACCTGGAGACACTGCGCGCCTTCGGCGGATTGCAGAGCTATCCGAGTCGCACCAAGGACCCCGACCCGGTGGACTACTCGACCGGCTCGGTCGGCATCGGTGCCACCGCCCCCATCTGGGGCGCGATCACGCGCCGCTACCTCGAGACGCACCGCCTCGAGGCGCCTCCGATGGGCCGGCAGATCGCGCTCGTGGGCGATGCCGAGCTCGACGAGGGTGCGGTCTGGGAGGCGGTCGCCGATCCGAGCGTAGCCAAGCTCGGCGAGGTGCTCTGGGTCGTCGACCTCAATCGCCAGTCGCTCGACCGGGTGGTGCCCGACATCGCATTCGGGCGCTGGGCAAACATGTTCGAGGCGGCGGGCTGGCAGACCATCTCGGTCAAGTACGGGACGCGGCTCGAGGCGCTGTTCGAGCGGCAGGGGGGAGCGGCGCTGCGCCGGCGCATCGACGAGATGCCCGAACGAGGAGTACCAGCGGCTGCTGCGCGCGACACCCCAGGAGCTGCGCGACCGGCTGCCGGCGGGGGCCCGCAGCCTCGCCGGGCTGGTCAGGAAGCTCGACGACAAGGAGCTGCGCGCCGCCCTGCGGGACCTCGGCGGCCACGACCCGGCGAAGCTGATCGAGGCCTACCGGGCCGTGGACTCCGACCGGCCCACGGTCGTGTTCGCCTACACGATCAAGGGGTGGTCGCTGCCCATCGAGGGCCATCCGGAGAACCACTCCGCCCTGCTCACGCGCGAGCAGATGCTCGAGCTCGCCGAGGCGCTTGACGCCGACGCCGACGATCCCTGGGCGGCGTTCGACCCCGCCGGCCCCGAGGCCGAGCTGTGTGCCGCGGCTGCCGCCGCTCTGGCCCGCGACGAGCCCGAGCCGGTGACCCCGCCGGCCGTCCCGGTGGGCCTGGGGCGAAAGCACCGCGGCGAAGAGTCGACCCAGCAGGCGTTCGGACGCTTCTTCGTCGATCTGGTGCACGACGAGCCCGAGGTGGCGCAGCGGGTGGTCACGGTCAGCCCCGACGTCGCCTCTTCGACCAACCTGGGCGGGTGGATCAACAAGGGGAGGATCTGGTCGGTGGGCGAGCGGCGGGATTGGTTCGAGGACGACCGTCAGACGCTCGTGCACTGGCACGAGTCCACGCGCGGACAGCACATCGAGCTGGGCATCGCGGAGACCAACCTGGTAGGGCTGCTCGGCGAGCTGGGCGCCTCCTGGAGCCGCTATGGCCAGCCCCTCCTGCCCATCGGGACGATCTACGACCCGTTCGTGGGGCGCGCGCTCGAACCCTGGTCCTTCGGCATGTACGCCGGCGGACAGTCCATCCTGGTGGGCACGCCGAGCGGCGTGTCGCTGGCGCCGGAGGGAGGCGCTCACCAGTCCATCGTGACGCCCTCGATCGGCATCGCCCAGCCGGGCTGCACGGCCTGGGAGCCGGCCTTCGGGCAGGACCTCGAGTGGACGCTGCTGCACGCCCTCTCGCGACTGGGCCGCCCCGGCGGCGAGTCGGCCTACTTCCGCCTCTCGACGCGACCCGTGGACCAGTCGCTGGCGGGCGAGAGCCGACCGGGAGCTCGTGCTCGCGGGCGGCTACCCGTTGCGCCGCGCGGCCGGCAGTCCGCGGGTGACGCTGGTGGGCATGGGCGCGGTGGTTCCCGAGCTCCTGGGTGCGGCGGACGTGCTAGGCGACGGGGTCGACGCAATCTGCCTCACTAGCGCCGACCTCCTCTTTCGGGCCGTGCGTGCCCGCGCCGGCCTCGGCGATGGCAGCGACGCCATCCTCCGCGAGCTGTTTCCATCCGACCGGGCCGCGCCGATCGTGACCGTGCTCGACGGCGATCCACATGCCCTGGCCTTTCTCGCCGCCGTGAACGCGACGCCGCTTACCCCGCTGGGAGTGACCCGTTTCGGACAGTCCGGCGAGCTGGCCGAGGTCTACCAGGACCACGAGATCGACGTGGAGACGATCGTGGGGGCTGCGCTCGACCTGCTCGATTGAGCAAGCCGAGCGCGGGTAAGCTCTTCGCCATGGCCAAGACGAAGAGGGATAAGAAGCTGTACGGCAAGATGCGCGATCACGGGATTCGCAAGAGCGTCGCCCGCGACCTCTCGGAGCTGCCGGCTCACGTGTCTGACGGCAAGCAGGCGCCAAAGCCCTTGCGCGACGCGGTAGACCGCCTTGAGGGGCTCGTCGAAGAGCTGAAGGGCCACACCGAGAAGGGCACTCGCAAGACGGCCGCGCGCAAAGCGGCGCGCACACGCAGCCAAGACGCTGCCGGCCGCTCGGCGGCGGCGCGCAAGGCGGCACGAACGCGGGCGCAGGGAACCCGTTCGGGCGCCTCGGCCTCGAAGTCGCGCACGAGCGCGGCCTCGAGATCCGGTTCGGGCACGACGGCCGCCAAGTCACGCAGCGCGCGCTCGGCCGCCAAGTCCCGCAGCGCGGGGTCGCGCTCGAGGCGCTCGACGACCAGGACGTCGAGTAGCTAGAGGGGCGACATCGGACCGGCCAGGTTCACGCCAGTCTCCATCGTCAGGTCGTCGCCCATCGGGAGGCGGCGTGGACGCGCGCCGTGGAACAGCGGCCGGCCATCGGCGATCTCGCCGGCGCGCCAGCGGGCGGCCGTCGCTCCCTCCGCGGTCAGGTGGACCTCGAGGATCCCGGTGGTCGACGTGTCGCTGGAGTAGGCGCCGAAGACGAAGTTGCCGAGCGAGTAGGCGACCAGGGCCGCTCCCTGGCGGCGTACAGGCTGGAGAGTGTGCGGGTGAGCCCCGATCACGAGCTGAGCCCCGGCGCTGACGGCGACGTCGGCGAGCGCCCGCTGATCGGCGCTCTCCAGCGTCTGCTTCTCGATCCCCCAGTGGAAGGTCGCCACCACGATGTCGGCTTGCCGGCGGGCCGCCCGCACCGCCGAGGCGATCGACTCGGGTGTCGCCCAGGCGGTCCCCGGACCACTCTCGGTGGCCGCGAACTCGACGGGCGCGATGTTCGAGAAGCCGACGAACGCCACGCGCAGGCCCATCCGCTCGACCACCTGGGGTGCCAGCGCGCGCCGTAGCTCGGGCCCGGCGCCGACCGCCTTCATCCCCAGGCGCTCGACGCCGCGGACGGTGTCGAGGGTGGCCTGCGGCCCGTAGTCGCCCACGTGGTTGTTGGCGAGATTGAGAACGTCGATTCCCGAGTGCCGCCTAAGCCCGGCCAGGGCCGCCGGCGTCCCGCGGAAGTTGAACTGCTTCGGAAACGGCGTGCCTCGCGTGGAGACCGCGCTTTCGAGGTTGCCGAACGCGATGTCCGCGCTTCGCAGCCACCGGCCGGCGCTCTCCCAGGGCCAGCGCGGACCGTTCGCGGCAATGGCCGCCCCGGGTATGTCGCCGAGGTTGATGTCGCCGACCGAGGCGAGTCGAAGCGGGCGCACCATCACACGCACGGGCGCCGCCACGGCCAGTCCCGGAGCGCGGGCGCGCACCGCGATCGGTCCGGGGCGGCCGACGACGCGGCCCTCGAGACGGAACCCTCCGCCGTCGTCTGAGGTCGCGCGCCCGGCCGGCCGCCAGCCCGTGCCCCGCGACCGTGTTTCGAGCACCAGCGGGGTGGATTCCGGCGCCTCCGAGCCCGTTAGCACGATCCGGCCGCCGGGAGCCACTGCCCGGCTCGCCGGGGTTGCCTCGAAGGTCGCCCCCGGCGTGGCCGCGCCCGACTGCGTGAGCGACGCGACCACAAATGCGACGACCCCGATTGCCGAGCCGAGCGCCAGAAGGGCGGACACCCGCTCGCGGGTCGGTGCCGGAGGAGCCTCGGTCGGTGCCGGAGGAGCATCGGTCGGTGCCGGAGGCTCGGCGAGCCGGCGCACACTGATCTCCCCGGGCTTGGGCTCCGGCTCGGGCTGGGGCTGCGGCTCGCTCTCCGGAGCAGTGCGGGCGCCTCCGCGAGCGGCCGCCGTCTGGGGACCGATGCCCGAGAACCTCTCGCTCGTCTCTTCGTGGGAGTCCATGCGGTCCGCGCGGCAGGAGCGGGGCGCGGAATCACTGTGTTCGCCGGGCGCGTCCGGCGTCCTCCCACCGGGCCGCCACCTGCGCGGCCAGTGGCGTGCCCGCCAACGTTCGCCGGTTTCTGGCGGCTGCAAATCTTCGCCTGGCTGCGTCCTCGGTCGCGGCAATAGCTCACTGCTATTGCCGCTCCCTGCGTCCTGGCCAGGCTCGATTTTCGCTCGCCAGGATCCCGGCAACGTCGCCGGGCACACCACTAGCATGGGGCGACCGATGCTCTCGCTCTACCGTCGCCATCGCCCGAGGACCTTCGACGAGGTGGTGGGCCAAGAGCACATCGTTCGCACGCTGCGCAACGCGATCGGGCTCGACAAGGTCCATCACGCCTATCTCTTCGTCGGGTCGCGAGGTACGGGCAAGACCTCGATGGCCAAGCTGCTCGCCTGTGCTCTGAACGCCGAGGGTGGTCCGCGCGTCGACTTCGACACGGAGTCGGAGGCCGCCCGCGCCATCCTCGCCGGTACCTCGCTCGACGTGGTCGAGATGGACGCCGCCTCCAACAACTCGGTGGACGACATCCGCGAGCTGCGCGAGAACGTCGCTCTCGCGCCGATGCAGGGTGGGAGGCGCGTCTACATCCTCGACGAGGCCCACATGCTCTCGCCGTCGGCCTGGAACGCGTTCCTCAAGACGCTGGAGGAGCCGCCGTCGCACGTGGTCTTCGTCCTGGCCACGACCGAAGCGCACAAGGTGCCGGCCACGATCGTCGACCGATGCCATCGCTTCGACTTCCAGCGTCCCTCGCTCGAGCAGATCGCCGGAGTGCTTCGCCGGGTAGCCGCCGAGGAGGAGATCGAGCTGCCCGACGCGGCCGTCGGGATGCTGGCGCGCGCGGCCACCGGTTCGTTTCGCGACGCGCTCGGCACGCTCGAGCAGCTCGTCACCTACGGCGGCAACCAGGTCAAGCTCGAGGACGTGCTCGACATCCTCGGGGTGGCCGACGCCGGACTCGTGCTCGACACCGCCGAGACGCTCGCCGACCACGATCCACGCGCGACGCTGCTGGCCGTGCAGCGCCTGTCGGACTCGGGGCGTGACTTCACGCAGTTCATGCGCGACCTGTCCGCCCACCTGCGCCATCTCTTCGTCGTCCAGACGCTGGGCCAGGTGCCCGACTCGTTCTCGGTCACGGCGGAGCACACCGACCGCCTCGCCGCGCAGGCCGAGCGCTTCTCCCAGGGCGAGATCCTGCGGGCGATAGACCTGCTCGCGAGCGCGATCTCGGCCGTCAAGGATGGCTCGGAGCCCCGGATCCAGCTGGAGATGGCGCTGCTCAAGGCGACGCAACCGCAGGCGGACCTTTCACTCGGGGCGCTGATGTTCCGTATCGAGCAGCTCGAGGCGAGGCTCGGCGGCGAAGCCGAACCCGCGACCGCCGCCGAGACCCCCGTCGCGCCGAAACGCCCCCCTGCTCAGAGGGCGGGCGCTTCGGCAGCCGTTGCGGTGGAGGCCGAGCCCGAAACGGCTCCGCAGGCGCTCGGCGCGCTCGAGCTGGAGCAGCTGCAAGCCATCTGGCCCGCCGTGGCCGAAGCGGTGACCGAGGAGAACGGGATGCTCGGCGCCGCGCTCGGCGCCGCTCGCCCGCTGGCGCTGGAGGGCGATCGCCTGATCGTCGCCTTCCCACCCGACGCCGCCTTCATCAAGAAGAAGGCGGAGGCGAACCGGGACCTGGTCCAGCGCGCACTGCGCGGGCTGAGCGGGCAGGCGTTCAACGTGGTCTACGAGCTGCGCGACAGCGATGGCGGCGACGGGCCGGCCGTGCTGGGCGAGGAGGAGCTGATCGAGCGCCTGCGAGCGGAGTTCGCGGCCGAGGAAGTCTTCGACACCGAAGGGGAGTAGCGATGGCGGGCCAGCCCAACCTGGGCAACATGATGAAGCAGGTCCAGAAGATGCAGGCCGACATGGCCAAGGCTCAGGAGGAGCTGCGGAACGAGGTCGTCGAAGCGAGCGCCGGTGGCGGCATGGTGACCGTGAAGATCTCCGGGGACCTCGAGCTCAGGGAGCTGAGCATCGACCCCGAGGCGGTGGATCCCGAGGACGTCGACATGCTCCAGGACATGGTCCAAGCCGCCGTGAACGAGGCGATCCGCGCCGCCCAGGAGCTGGCGGCCTCCAAGATGAACGCCGCCGCCGGCGGGCTCGCGGGCCCGGGCGGACTCGGGGGCCTGGGACTGCCGGGGCTCTAGGCGGGCGGCTCAGGCCCGGCCGCGCCGAAGCCAGCCGTCCGCAGGCTCCGCGCGGTCGCTCGCTCGCCCAGCGCGAAGCGCGGCTCGGGCTCGGCCCGGCCCGCCAGCACCGACGCCACGTGCTCGGCCATCGCCGGACCGTGCTTGAACCCGTGCCCCGATCCGCCGCCGAGCAGCCAGGTGCGCTCGTGCTCGGGGTGGGGCGCGAAGATGAACTGGCCGTCGGCCGTGGCGCTGTAGTGGCAGCCCGGGGCGCTGGCGACGGGCGCATCGGCCAGGGCGGGGAAGCGGTGAGCGAGGTACTTGCGGCCCGCCGCCACAGCACTCTCGCCGGCCTCGAGCGCGCGCTCGTCGGGGTCGATGTCGGGGCCGTCGAGGTCCGACGCCGCCTTGAAGCCGAACGGCTCTATCAGGGCATGTCCGTAGGTCGCGGCATCGAAGTCGACCCAGCCGGGGCCGTTCCACTCCGGCGGCGCCTCGAACAGCGAGAGCTGCTGGAACGTCACCCGAAGCCGCGCGAGCGTCGGGAACAGCTGCGCGAGCCAGGCTCCGCAGGCCCACACCAGCGCGTCGGCCTCGAGGCGACGGCCCGCCACCTCCGCGTCCGGGCCCGCCGGCCGTGCCGAGCCGAGGGTCAGGCGTGCTCCGGCGTCCTTCGCCCGCCGCACGAGGGCCCTGACCCCCTGGGAGGCCTTGAGCACCCCGGCCTCAGGCTCGTGCAGGACGAACGCCAGGTCGTCCACCGCCAGGCTGGGAAAGAACCGCCTCGCCGCGTGGGGCTCGAGGACCTCGACCGGGATGCCGGCCTCGCGCAGAATCCGTTCGCTCTCGGCCTCCCAGCCGTTCGCGGCGCGCGCGAACCACACGACCCCGGGCTCGACCAGAACTCCCTCCCCCAGCTCGCGCCACAGATCCCAGGCGCGACGGGCCGATCGGGTGTAGAACGCGTCGGGTCCATGCGAGCAGCGCATGAGCCGGGTCTCGCCGCCGGATTCCGAGCGCGGATGACCCGGCTCGAGGCGGTCGACCAGCGTGACGTCCCAACCATCGCGGGCGAGCCGGTCGGCCGCCGAGGCGCCGAAGACACCGGCACCGATCACGATCGCGCTGGGCATCGAGACGCCGCGACGCTAGCGCAACGAGGCGTTCTGCGGAGACGTAAGGAATCGCCCGGCGCTGCGGCTAGCCTTGCGGGCTCGTGTTCGCCGCGCCGGTCAACCGCCTGATCACCGAGCTCGCGCGCCTGCCCGGCATCGGGCAGCGCACCGCGCAGCGGCTCGCGTTTCACATCTTGAGCGCCTCCGACGAGGAGGCGCTGGCGCTGGCCGACGCCATCCGCGAGGTCAAGGCGACGGTCGGCCACTGCGAGGTCTGCTTCAACCTCGCCACCGAGGCCACCTGTCGCATCTGCCAGGACGAGCGCCGCGAAGCGGCCACGCTGTGCGTAGTCGAGCAGCCGAGCGACGTGATCCCGATAGAGCGCTCGGGCGAGTTCCACGGCCGCTACCACGTACTCGGCGGCGCTCTCTCGCCCATCGACGGCGTCGACCCGGAGGACCTGCACATCCGCGAGTTGCTCGGCCGGGTATCGAACGGAGGCGGCGTTCGTGAGGTGGTGATCGCCACCAACGCCACCACGACCGGCGAGGCGACCGCCCTGTACCTGGCCGACGCGGTTCGCGAGCAGGCGCCCGAGGTCGCCGTCACCCGCCTGGCCAGCGGCCTGCCGGTGGGCTCGGACCTCGAGTACGCCGACGAGATCACCCTCGGCCGCGCCTTGCGCGGCCGGCAGGCGCTCTGACGCGGCGTAGGATTTCCTCATGGCCGCTCGCCTCGTGCGCGGCGCCTGCCCGCACGATTGCCCCGATACCTGCGCGATGCACGTGACCGTCGAGGACGGCCGCGCCACCAAGGTCAGCGGCGACCCCGACCACCCGATCACGGTCGGCTTCCTCTGCGGAAAGGTGTCCAACTACCTGGACCGGGTGTACTCGACGCAGCGCATCCTGCACCCGCTCGTGCGAGAGGGCGGCGAGCTGCGCCGCGCGAGTTGGGACGAGGCGCTCGATCGCGTCGCCGGCGGGTTGATCGATGCGCGCGAAGAGTTCGGGGCCGAATCCATCCTGCCCTACTCGTACATGGGCACGCAGGGCCTGCTCCAGGGCAACACGATGAGCGCACGCGTGATGAACGCGCTTGGCGCCTCGGCGCTCGAGCGCACGATCTGCGCCACCGCGGGGCTCGCCGGCACGAGGATGGCCCACGGCCGCTCGCCCGAGGTCGATCCCGAGGAGTGGCCCAACGCCCGCCACGTGCTGCTCTGGGGCTGGAACCCCTTGTCGACCGCTCCACACCTGTGGCGCAAGCTGCTCGATGCCCGCAAGCAGGGGGCCCGGATCGTCGTGGTCGATCCCTTCCGCAGCCGCACGGCGCGAGTGGCCGACGAGCACCTGAGCCCGCTGCCCGGGACCGACGCCGCGCTGGCCCTCGGGATGATGCGCGCGGTGGTCGACGCCGGCCTCCACGACGACGCGTGGTGCCGAGAGCATGCCGACGGATACGACGAGCTGTTGGTCACCCTGCGGGACCACACGGTCGAGCGCTGCGCGGAGCTGTGCGGCGTGCCCGCCGCCGATATCGAGCGGACCGCGCGCGACTTCGCGACGGTGCGTCCGGCCCTGCTTCGTCTCGGCGTGGGCGCTCAGCGCCACATGGGCGCCCCGGCGGCGTACGCCACGATCGCCTCCCTGCCCGCGCTCACCGGCGCGTGGCGCGACCGGGGCGGCGGCTGCTCCTACATCCCGACGGCCACGTCCTCGGCGATCAGTTCCAAGCCGCTCGAGCGCGAGGACCTGCGCCCCGGGCCGGTGCGGACGATCAACATGTCCCAGCTCGGCTGGGCCCTCTCCGACCCCGAGCTCGCGCCGCCGGTCAAGGCGCTCGTGTGCTGGAACTCCAACCCCGCCGCCATCGCCCCCGACCAAGAGCGGGTCCTGGCGGGGCTGCGCCGCGACGACCTCTTCGTGGTGGTGCTCGAGCAGTTCATGACCGACACCGCCGCCTTCGCGGACGTGATCCTGCCCGCCACCACCCAGCTCGAGCATCTCGACGTGCTCTTCTCCTGGGGTCACCACTACGTGACCTGGAACGAGCCGGCGATCGAGCCGCTCGGCGAGGCCAGGCCGAACACCGAGGCGTTTCGCCTGATTGCGCGGCGCCTGGGCTTCGACGCCCCCTGCTTTCGCGAGACCGACCGCGAGATGGTGGACGCTCTGCTCGCCGGCTTCGCCGAGAACGGGCTGCGTGAGCGCGGCTGGACGAAGGTCGACCTGGGGCAGGGGCCGCGGCCCCACGCCGAGGGCGGGTTTGGCACGGAGACCGGCAGGGTGATGCTGCGCGCCGAGTACGAGCCGCCGGCCGAGGTGTCCGACGCCGCGCTGGCGCGGCGCTTCCCGCTGGTGATGATCACGCCGAAGACCCACCTCTTTCTGAACTCCACCTTCGCGAACCAGGAGCGCCAGCACTCCGCCCAGCCGAGGCCCGAGGTCGTGCTGCATCCCGGCGACGCCGCGGCGCGCGGGGTCGAGGACGGAACCGAGGTGCGCGTGTTCAACGATCGCGGCGAGTTCGCCTGCCCCGCGCGCGTGTCCGACGACGCCCGCCCGGGAGTGGTGGTCGCGCCCATGGGGTGGTGGAACGGCGACTACCGCGACGGGCGCAGCGGCCAGGCGACGACCTCGCAGGCGCTGACGGCGCGCGGCAACGCTCCGACCTTCAACGACAACCGCGTCGAGGTGGAGCCGGCCGCAAGCTAGATGACTGATAGCCCGGAGGTCGGGCTATCTTTCGCCGCCATGGCCGAAACGGTCGTCATGAAGTTCGGCGGGACCTCGGTCGCCGACGCCGAGCGCATCAAGCGCGCCGCTGGGCGAATCGTGCAGAGCGCGGACCAGGGCAACCACGTGGTGGCCGTGCTGTCCGCGCGCGGCAAGCACACGGACGAGCTCGTCGCGCTGGCCCAGGAGGTCTCCCCGCGGCCGCACCCGCGTGAGATGGACATGCTGCTCTCGACAGGAGAGCGCGTGTCCTGTGCGCTGGCGGCGATGGTGATCAACGATCGCGGTCACCAGGCGATCTCGCTGACCGGCTCGCAGGCCGGGATCGTGACCGACAGCGGACATACCAAGGCGCGGATCCTGGAGGTGAAGGCCCACCGCATCCGCAAGGCGCTCGACAGCGGGATGATCGTCCTCGTCGCCGGCTTTCAGGGGGTCTCGCAGCAGTCGCTCGACGTGACCACGCTGGGCCGTGGCGGCTCGGACACGACCGCGGTGGCGCTGGCCGCGGCGCTGGGGGCCGAGGTCTGCGAGATCTACACCGACGTCCCGGGCGTGTTCAGCGCCGACCCGCGGATCGTGCCGGAGGCGAGGAAGCTGTCCGTGCTGACGTTCGAGGAGATGCTCGAGATGTCGGCCTCGGGCGCCGGCGTCCTGCAGCTGCGCTCGGTCGAGTACGCCCGCAACCATGGGGTCACGATCCACTGCCGATCGAGCTTCGAGGATGGACCCGGTACCGTGGTCGGCGACGAGGACCTGACGATGGAACGACCACTTGTCACCGCCGTGACGCACTCGATCTCGGAGGCCCGCATCACGCTGACGGGCCTGCCCGACCGGCCGGGCATCGCCGGCCGGGTGCTCACGGCCCTGGCCGACGCCAACGTCAATGTCGACATGATCATCCAAAATGAGCCCGAGAGCGAGGGCCACTCGGCCGACATGTCGGTCACGGTGCCGCGCGACGACCTCGCGGTCGCGCGCGAGGCGCTGGAGCCGCTGACCGGCGAGCTCGGCTTCGGCGCCATCCAGGCCGACGATCAGATGGGCAAGGTCTCGCTCGTGGGCGCCGGGATGAGAAGCCACCCGGGCGTGGCCGCCAAGGCGCTGACCGTGCTCGGAGAAGCTGCCGTGAACATCGAGATGATCTCGACCTCGCCGATCAAGATCTCCTGTGTGGTGCGCGAGCAGGACGTCCCGACCGCCGTCAAGCAGTTGCACACCGCCTTCGGGCTGGGCGCCGAGGCTGTCTTGCGCGAGGACGTGGCCGGGGACCACCGGCCCCGAATCAGCCCCGACGACGCAGCCGCGGCGTGAGGGTCGCGGTCGTCGGAGCCACCGGGGCGGTTGGCTCCACGATCCTCGGCGTCATGCGCGAGCGTGATTTCCCCGCCGACGAGATCGTGCCCTTCGCCTCCGAGCGCTCGGCCGGACGCAACATCGACTACGGGGATCGTGATCTCACCGTCGCGGCGCTCTCCGATGAGTCCATCCGGGGGTTCGACCTCGCGCTCTTCTCCGCCGGCTCTCAGATCAGCGCGGAGTGGGCGCCGAGCTTTGCCCAGGCCGGCGCTGTGGTAGTCGACAACTCATCGCAGTGGCGAATGCACGAGGACGTGCCGCTCGTGGTCTCCGAGGTCAATCCGGGTGCGCTGGAGGGACACAAGGGACTCGTCGCCAACCCGAACTGCACCACGATGCAGACCGTGATGGCGCTCGGGCCGGTCCTCGAGTCCGTAGGCATCGAGCGCGTCGTGATGTCGAGCTACCAAGCCGTCTCGGGTACGGGCCAGAGGGCGGTGGAGGAGCTTCATCGCCAGGCCGAGGCCGTGATCGAGGCCAGGGAGCTGCCCGCTCCCACGGTCTATCCGCATCAGATCGCCTTCAACGTGTTGCCCCAGGTCGAGACGTTCAAGGACGGCGACGAATACACGACCGAGGAGCGCAAATGCATGCGCGAGACGAGCAAGATCCTCGGCGAGGACATCGGCGTGTCGGCCACCTGCGCGCGCGTGCCGGTGTTCACCGGCCATTCGGTGTCGGCCAACGTCCAGACGCGCGAGCCGCTCGAGCCCGAGGAATGTCGTGAGCTACTCGGCGTGGCGCCCGGCGTGGTCGTGATCGACGACCCATCGAACGGGCTCTACCCGACCGCGCTCGACGCCGCCGGCCGCGACGACGTCCTGGTCGGCCGCATACGCCGCGATCCTTCGCACCCGCGCTGCCTCAACCTCTGGATCGTGGGCAACAACCTGCGCAAGGGCGCCGCCACCAACGCGGTCCAGGTCGCCGAGCTGCTCCACGTGCGCGGTCTGTTGGGCGCCGCCCGCGCCGCCTGAGGGTCAGCCGCGCAGCGGGCGCGTCTGCTCGCCGCCGCCGATCGATTCGCGGCGGGCCAGCCGGGGGAGCTCTCGGCGGGATGCGATGCCCAGCTTGCGGTAGATGTTGCGAGCGTGCGTCCGCACCGTCTCGACGCCGATCGAGAGCTGGTGCGCGATCTGGGCATTGGTGGCTCCGTCCTGCAGGAGCTCGAGCACCTCGGCCTCGCGCGGTGTCAGGAGGTCCGACCCTTCCAGGGCAAGGCTCTCAACGGCACCCCCGCCCGCCGCGGACCTCGGCAGCACGTGCATGCCGCGAGAGGCGAGGTGGATCGCGCTGATGATGTCGCGGGCCTCGGTCTCCTTGGAGAGGCAGGCGGTGGCACCGAAGGACAGCATCTGGTTGCACTCGGCGGCCGAGGGTCGGTTGGCGAGCACGACGATGCGAGTCTCGGGATGCTGCTGGTGGAGCTGAAAGACCTCGGCGGGTGTGCGCAGCGTGCCGAAGTTGAGCAGTGCCACGGCGGGAGCGTGTTCGGTGATGCTCTTCTCCAGCTCCTCAATGGGAACGTTGCTGGCCACGAGCTCGAGGTTGGGGTCGTCGGCTATCAGCGCCCTCAGGCCGACCGCGACGAGGTCCTCGAACTTGGCCGAAATCACCGAGGGCATCCGAGCCCAGTGTACGCCGATCGGGGGTTAGAAGGGGTGAGCTCGTCTCCCCCCAGCGTGTAACCCGTCGCTCCCCCGTCGCATCCTCCGAAGTTCACTCGTCGTCTCCCCTCCATTTCACGCCTTTGGGGTGGCGACGTGGACGTCCCGCCGGGGGACGATGGACGTACGACTCGAACAGAACTTCCCAGGGCGGACATGGGGTACGCCTAACGAGAGAGACCGGCCAGTGGAAGGGCCGGTCTTCTCGTTTCTGGGATGGATCGGGTCAGCCGATGCCTGCCTCCTGGCACGCCTTGGCGAACTTGCCCGTACAAATCTCCGAGGGCTCGTAGAAGCCGTCCTCGATGATCGTATCGGCGATGTTGTCTTTGGTCACCGGGACTGGCGTGAGCAGGACCGACGGCACCTCGCCGGCGCCGTTGTCGACCTTCGCGTTGAGCAGGTCGGCCGGCGGCTTCTCCCCTCTGGCCACCGCCACGGCGAGCCGTGCCGACACCTCGGCCTCCTTGCGGATGGTCAGGTAGATCGTCGCGTACTGCTCGTCGATCAGGATGCGCTGGAGTGCGGCCACCTCCGCGTCGCCGCCCGTGACGGGGACTGAGCTCGGGTCGACGCCCGCGCCCTTGAGCGCCGCGATCACGCCAGCGGCCATGCCGTCGTTTGCCGAATAGACGCCCGCCACCTTGTCGATGCCCAGCGCTGTGATCGCCTGCTCCATCTCACGCTGGGCCTTGTCCGGGCTCCAGTCGGGTGTGTCGTACTCCTTGGCGATGTCGACGCCGCTCTTGTCGAGGACCTGGTGGGCGCCCATCTTGTACTCCCCCGCGGCGGGGTCGGTGGGAGAGCCGTTGATCATCACTATCGATTGGCCGGAGGGGTCCGACCCGAGGCCGTCGAGTAGGGACTCGGCCTGAAGCCGGCCCTGGCGCACGTTTTCGAACGACACGTAGTAGTCGATGTCCGTGTCTGAGATCAAGCGGTCGTACGCCAGCACCGGGATGTCGGACTCCTTTGCCCGTTCGACCATCGCCGTGGCCGACGTGGCGTCGACCGCGTCCAGGACCATCACGTCGGCGCCCTGGGTGATCGCTGCCTCGGCTTGGGTCTGCTGCTTGGTGGCGTCTTGAGCCGCGTTGGCGTATATGACCTCGCAGTCCGGACACAGCCGCTTGACCTCCGCCTCGAAGGCCGGGCGGTCGTGTGCCTCGTACCTGGTGGTCTTCGACTCGGGCAGCAGCAGCGCGATCCGCTGGGCGCCCCCGCCGCCCTCGCCGTCGTCGTCGCCGCAGGCGGCAAGCCCGGCGCCCAGGAGGAGCGCGGTCAGGGCGACGGCGAGCGCCTGCTTGCTCATCGGTCAGGCCGCCGCGACCTGCGCGACCTTGCGCACGACTTCGCGCGTGGAGACCACGTGCTTGCCGAGCCCGAGCTCCTTGGGCGCTAGCCCGAGCGCCAGGCCGACCATCTGCGGCAGGTGCAGGACGGGCAGATCCAGGTCACGCTCGACGAACTGGGCGGCCGCCGGCTGCTGCAGGTCGAGGTTCAGGTGGCACAGCGGACAGGGCGTGACCAGGCAGTCGGCCCCGGCGTCGAGCGCGTCGGCCACGTGACGGCCCGCCTGGCGCAGCGAGGTGGTGCGGTTCATCGTGATCACGGGAAAGCCGCAGCACTTGCGCGCGCCGGCGTACTCGACCGGCTCAGCGCCGAGGCACTCGATCACCGGGCCGAGATACTCGTCGCGCTCGGGGTACTCGTCGAAGCCGAGGCGCTTGGTCGGACGCACGATGTAGCAGCCGTAGAACGGGGCGATGCGCAGCCCCTCGAGTGGGCGCTCGACCTTTTCCCGGAGGGTCTCCAGCCCGATCTCCTCCACCAGGATCCAGAGCAGGTTCTTGTTCCACCAGTCCCCGCCGGCCTCGTAGGTAAGTCCCTCGGGCTGGAGGTGGGCGTTCACCTCCGAGCGGTAGGAGGACGAGGCGTCGAGGCGCTCCTGGCACTCCGACTGCGCCCCCTGGCAGGTCGAGCAGATGTTCATCATCCCCGCCGCGCCGTCGACCTGCTGGGCCATCGCGAACGTGCGTGCGTTCAGCGAGTCGACCAGCTCCTGGTTGTGCTCGGCGATGACCCCCGCTCCGCAGCAGTTGGCCCGGTCGAGCTCTACCAGCTCGAGGTCGAGCAGCGGCGCGACCTTGGCCATCGAGCCGTGCAGCTCGGGGGTGAAGCCGCGGGACACGCAGCCGGGCCAGTAAGCGACCTTCACGACTCCTGGCTCCCTTCGGCCATAGCGCCTTCCTCCTCGCCGGCCATCTCGCCCACGATGTAGAGGTTGAGCTCGACGCGCTCGCCCTTGGACTCGATCTCGTTGAAGATGCGCCGCACCTGCTTCTGATCGGGCAGCTTCGGGTGCAGCAGCGCCTTGCGCGGGGTGACCTTGCCCGAGCGCAGGCCTCGTATCGCGGTCGGAAGGCTCTCGGTCAGCTGCTTGGCGCCGCTGGGCCGGAGCTGGCCCTTGACCAGAGAGCCGTCGCCGAATGACCGGGGAAGAAGCTGCGCCTCGTGCAGCGTGCCCCAGCGCTCGATGATCGTGCCGAACGCCTTCTCGTGGCCGTAGCCGTTGTTCGAGTCCTTGATCCCGAAGTCGTTGGTGGCGCGGCGCCGCAGGCGCATGATCTGGTCCATGGGCGCCACGTCCTTGGGACACACCTCGACGCAGGCAAAGCAGTGGGTGCAGTCGTATATGCCGTGGGGGTCCTCGGCCAGATCCTTGAGTCGGGTCTCATGTTCGCCGTCGCGCGGATCGCCCACGAAGCGGTAGGCCTTAGCCAGGGCGGCCGGGCCGACGAACTCCGGATCCACCTCCATCGACAGGCATGCCGACACACACACCCCGCAGTGGATGCAGGCCATGGCCTGGGTCACGTCGAGCATGGCCTCGGCGGGCACGATGTATTCCTGGTTCTCGGGCGGCTCCTCGGCGGGCAGGAGCCACGGCACGACGCGGCGGACCTTCTTCCAGTGAACCGACTCCATGTCCGAGACGAGGTCCTTGATGACCGGCATGTTGCCCATCGGCTCGACCGTGATCTCGCCGTCGCGGGCGCGCTCGGCGGCGTCGGCGAGGCGCGTGTTGCAGGCCAGGGCCGACTTGCCGTTGATGCGCACGCCGCAGGACCCGCAGATCGCGGCGCGGCAGGAGCAGCGGATGGCGATCGAGGCGTCTTCTGTGTCCTTGACCTGAAGGATGCCGTCGAGCACCGACCGCTCGGGCGAAAGCTCCACTTCGTAGTCGGCCCAATAGGCGGGCTCCTCGGTCTCTGGGTCGTAGCGCCGGATCTTCAACGCGAACTCAGCCATGGCGCTAATAGGTCCTCTCTTGGGGTGCCCACTGGGTCATCGTGACCTCCGAGTAGGAGATCTCCGGCTCCTCGTCGCCGTTGGCCCCCACGTTGATGTGCTTGAGCCACTCGTCGTCGTTTCGGTCGGGGAAATCGGTGCGGTACTGGGCGCCGCGGCTCTCCTTGCGCTCGATGGCCGACACGACGATGCACTCCGCGTTGTCGAGCATGAACTCCAGCTCGAGCGCGCCGAGGACGTCCTGGTTGAAGATCGTCCCCTTGTCGTCGATGGCGACGTCGTGCGCCTCCACTTGGAGGCGCTTGACGGTTTCCAGGGCGCCCCGCAAACCATCCTCGTCCCGAAAGACCGCCACGTACTTGTCCATTGTCTCGCCGAGCTCGGCCTTGATCTCCGACACGCGCCGCCCCGATCCCTCGCGATTCACGATCCCCGATATCCGCTCCTCCTCGTCGCGCAGCTGCGCGTACGAGGGGTCGCCCACCGGGAGGCCCTTGGTCGCCTCGGCCGCGTGAGCGCCCGAACGCCGGCCGAACACGAGCGTGTCCAGCAGCGAGTTGGCGCCGAGGCGATTGCCGCCGTGAACCGACACGCAGGCGCACTCGCCGGCCGCGTAGAGCCCCGGGATCGACGTCTGGCCGTCGATGTCGGTTTTAACGCCGCCCATCACGTAGTGGTTGCCGGGCTTGATGTGAATCGGCTCGCGCGTGATGTCGACGCCGGCGAAGTCGCGTCCCACGTTGACGATCTCCCGCAGCGCCTCGTGGATGCGCTTGCGGGGCACCACCGTGATGTCGAGCGCCACGGTGCCGTCGGGAAAGCCGCGGCCTTCGTTTATCTCCGTCTGCTCGGCGCGCGAGACCACGTCGCGCGACGCGAGCTCCATCTTGTTGGGCGCATACTTCTCCATGAAGCGCTCGCCCTCGGCGTTGTAGAGGTGAGCGCCCTCGCCGCGCGCACCCTCGGTGATCAGCAGCCCCAGCCCGGCGAGCGTGGTCGGGTGGTACTGGATCATCTCCATGTCCATCAGCGGTGCGCCGATGCGGTAGGCCATGGCGATGCCGTCGCCGGTGCAGATCAGCGCGTTGGTGGTGGGATCGTAGATCTGGCCGTTGCCCCCAGCGGCCAGGATGACCGCCTTGGCCGAGAAGAGCTCGATCGCCCCGTCACGGATATTTCGGGTCACGGCGCCGGCGATCCGGCCGTCCTCGTCCTGCACCAGCGCCGTGGTGAACCACTCCTCGTAGCGGTGGACCTCCTCGAACTTCATCAGCTGCTCGTAGAGCACGTGCAGGATGGCCTGCCCGGTGATGTCGGCCACGTAATAGGTGCGGGCGGCGCTGGCCCCGCCGAAGGCCCGCTTGCCCAGCCGCCCCTCCTCGTTGCGGTGGAACGTCACCCCCAGGTGCTCGAGCTCGAGCAGCTCCTCGGGCGCCTCGCGGCACATGATCTCGATCGCGTCCTGATCGCCGAGGTAGTCCGAGCCCTTGATGGTGTCGAAGGCGTGCGACTCCCAGGAGTCCTGAGGGTCCAGTGCGGCGTTGATCCCGCCCTGGGCGGCGGTCGAATGCGAGCGGACCGGATGGACCTTGGAGATGATGCCGACGGATGCGCCCTCTTCCGCGGCAGCGAGGGCGGCGCGCTGGCCGGCCAGGCCGGCTCCTATGACTAGGACGTCGTGATGGGGCATCTCGGGGAGGGCTCCACCGATTCTACGTGTCTGGGTTCGTTCTAGACCGCGACCACGCCGCGCAGCGCCCGCCGTACGGCGTCGGCCGTCACGATGCCGCGCAGCACGCCGTTGCTGTCCACGGCCATCACCGCGCCCAGGCGCGACAAGCTCTCCTGGCCGAGCAGCGACTCGAGCGGGTCCTCGAGGCCGGCGCGCAGGCCGCTGCCTCCGTCGTCGCGCGCCATGACCGACGCCACCGTGCGCTGCTGGTCCCCGCCGCTGTTCACGGCCTCGCGGGAAACCACGCCCACGAGCCGGCCGGCCTGGTCCACCACCGGAAACCACGACCAGCCGTAGCGCAGGAAGAAGTCGCTCTGGGCACGCTCGAGAGACAGCTCGTCGGGTATGGCCACGGGCTCGGTGTCCATCACGTCGGACACGCGCAGGTGCTCGATGCGCCCAGCGACTGCCGCCTGAGCCTGCGCCGACTTCGCGGCCTGGGCCAAGAAGATGCCGACGACCGCGAGCCAGATGCCGGTCACGATGCTGCCCAGCGCGAGGATCGCCAACCCGCCCGCGACCATCAGCCACCCGGCGCCGCGCCCGAGGACGGCGGCGAAGCGGGTGGCCCGGTTTCGGTCGCCGGTGATCTTCCACGCGATGGCGCGGGCGATACGCCCGCCGTCCAGGGGAAAGCCGGGGATCAGGTTGAACACGAGCACGATCACGTTGATGGTCATGAGGTAGCCCAGGACGGCGGTGGCGGCGCTGCCCACGCCGGTGTCGAAGGTCGAGCCCTCGAGCACGCGCTCGGGGGTCGAGATGAGCGCTCCGATCCCGAAACAGAGGGCGGCGATCGCCAGCGTCACGATCGGTCCGGCCACGGCCACGCGGAACTCCACCCCGGGCGAATCGGTGTCGCGCTCGAGCTTCGCCACGCCCCCGAACATCCATAGGTCGATGCCCAGGATCGGGATGCCGTTGCGGATGGCGACCACGGCGTGCCCGAGCTCGTGCAGGAGGATCGACACGAAGAAGAGGAGGGCGCTCACGGTGGCGAGCACGAAGGCATTGGAGTTCGGCGCCACCTGCTCGTAGTAGTCCGACAGCCAGTAGATGATCAGGAACAGGACGAAGAACCAGCTGACGTCCACGCCGATGCGGATCCCCAGGATCCTCCCCAGCTGAATGGATCCGCCGCCACCGAACATGGGTTCAGATGGTGGCAGAGCGGAAAGAGGTTCTCCATGGCTCCTAGGTGGTGGACTCTCCTCGCCGTCTGCCTGGCGATCTTCATGTTGCTGCTCGACATCACGATCGTGAACGTCGCGCTGCCGGACATTCGGCGCGACCTGCAGTCGAGCTTCACCGATCTTCAGTGGGTGGTGGACGCGTATGCCCTGGCACTGGCCGCGCTGCTGCTGGCCACGGGCTCGTTGGGCGATCTGCTCGGGCGGCGCCGGATCTTCGTCATTGGAATCCTGCTGTTCGTGCTGGCCTCGCTGCTCTGCGGGCTGGCGTCCACGCCCACCTTCCTCAACCTGGCCCGTGGCCTTCAGGGCGTGGGCGGGGCGATGATGTTCGCCAACTCGCTCGCGCTGATAGCGCAGGAGTTCCCGCCCGACGAGCGCGGGACCGCATTCGGGCTGTGGGGGGCCACGACCGGCTTCGCGGTGGCCGTCGGCCCGCTCGCCGGAGGTCTCCTGACCGAAGGGCTCGGTTGGGAGTGGATCTTCTTCGTGAACATCCCGATCGGCCTGCTCACCGCGGGAATGACCATCGCGCGGGTTCCGCGGTCGGACCGCGACCCCTCGGCGAGGATCGATTGGCCGGGAGTGGTGACCTTCAGCGGTGCGCTCTTCTGTCTCGTGCTCGCGCTCATCGAGGGCAACGAGCAGGGCTGGACCAGCGCGCTCGTGCTCGGTCTCCTGGCCGGCAGCGTGGTGCTGCTCGGCGCGTTCGTGGCCATCGAGAGGCACTCGGCGCAGCCGATGTTCGACCTCTCCTTGTTTGAAAAGCCGGCCTTCACGGGAGCGCAGATCGTGGCCTTTTGCCTGCACGCGTCGATGTTCTCGATCTTCCTCTACCTCACGCTGTACCTGCAGAACATCCTCGGCTACTCGGCCCTCGAGGCGGGCCTGCGCTTTCTGCCCGTCTCACTGCTCTCCTTCCTGGTCGCCCCGGCGGCCGGCAAGCTGGCCGAGCGCCTACCGGTGCGCGGCTTCCTGGGAGCCGGCCTGATCGCGGTGGGCGTTGCGCTGCTGCTGATGGGGGGAATCGAACCCTCGGACGACTGGACCACTCTCTTGCCCGGCTTCATCCTCGGCGGCATCGGGATCGGCCTGATCAACCCTCCGCTGGCCACCGCGGCCATCGGAGTGGTAGAGCCGCGCCGCAGCGGTGTCGCATCGGGCATCAACAGCACCTTTCGCCAGGTGGGAACGGCCACGGGGATCGCCGGGCTGGGAGCGCTCTTCCAGGCGCGCGTCAGCGACAAGCTGAGCGAGGCGCTGTCCGGCACCCCACTGCCGGCGGGCGCGGAGGACGAGCTGGGCGCCGCGGTCACCTCGGGGGGAGCGCAGGCGGTCGCGCAGGCCGCGCCCCCCGAGGCTCGTGATGCCGTTGTGGAGGCGGCGCGACAGGCGTTCATCGATGGGCTCGACGAGATCCTCGTCGTGGCCGCCGCGGTGGCGTTCGTCGGAGCCATCCTCGCCCTGGCGCTCGTGCGGGCGAGCGACTTCGTGACCGCCCGGGAGCCCGAGCTTGTTTGAATGCGGGCCGACCAGAAAGGGAAAGGACCGTTTTGGCATATCGCGTCACCTTCATCCCCGGCGACGGCACCGGGCCCGAGCTCGCGCAAGCCACCCAGCGAGTACTCGAGGCGACCGGCGTCGAGTTCGACTGGGACTTCCAGGACGCGGGCATCGACGTCTACGAGGAGGAGGGCGACCCGCTCCCCGAGCGCACGCTGCGCTCGATCCGCGAGCGCGGTCTCGCGATCAAGGGACCGACGACCACCCCGGTGGGCTCGGGCCACCGGTCGATCAACGTGGCGCTGCGCAAGGAGTTCGATCTCTACTCCTGCATCCGGCCCTGCAAGGCCTACGCGGGCGTTCGCACCCGCTTCCCGCAGACCGACATCGTCGTCGTGCGCGAGAACACCGAGGACCTGTACGCCGGAATCGAGTTCGAGAGGGGCTCGCCCGAGGTGGACAAGCTGCGCCGCTTCTTGAGCGACGAGCTCGACTCGCCGATCCGCGACGACGCCGGAGTCTCAATCAAGCCGATCTCTGTGTTCGGGTCGGAGCGGATCGTCGAGTCGGCCTTCGACTATGCCGAGCACAACGGGCGCAGCAAGGTCACCGCGGCCCACAAGGCCAACATCATGAAGTTCTCCGATGGCCTCTTCCTCCAGGTCGCGCGCGAGGTCGCCCAGCGCCATCCGGACATCGAGTTCGAGGACCGGATCATCGACAACCTCTGCAACCAGCTCGTGTCGCGCCCCGAGGAATACGACGTGATCGTCTTGCCGAATCTCTACGGCGACATCGTGTCCGATCTCGGTGCGGGGCTGGTCGGAGGGCTGGGCGTGGCACCCGGAGCGAACATCGGCACCGAGGGAGCTATCTTCGAGGCCACCCACGGCTCGGCGCCCAAGTACAAGGGCCAGAACAAGGTCAATCCCACCGCGCTCATGCTCTCGGGCGTGCTCATGCTGCGCCACCTGGGCGAGACCGACGCCGCCGACCGGATGGAGAGCGCGATGGCCGAGGTCATACGCAAGGGGGAGCGGGTGACCTACGACCTCAAGCCCTCGCGTGACGATCCCTCCGCAGTGGGTACGAGCCAGTTCGCAGACGCTGTCATCGAGGAAATGAGTTCGTAATGGCAACCACCGTCACCGTCACCGGCGCCGCCGGCCAGATCGGCTACGCCCTCCTGTTTCGCATCGCGAGCGGTCAGATGCTCGGACCGGACGAGAAGATCGAGCTGCGCCTGCTCGAGATTCCCGACGCCGTCAAGGCGGCCGAGGGCACCGCGCTCGAGCTGCAGGACTGCGCCTTCCCGCTACTCGCCTCGACCGAGATCTTCGACGACGCCGGTCGGGCGTTCGACGGCGTGGACGTGGCGCTGCTGGTGGGTGCGCGCCCCCGGTCGAAGGGAATGGAGCGGGCCGACCTGCTCGAGGCCAACGGGGAGATCTTCACCTCGCAGGGCGAGGCCCTGAACAAGGGGGCGTCCTCGGGGGTGCGCATCCTGGTGGTCGGCAATCCGGCGAACACGAACTGCCTGATCGCCTTGAACAACGCCGCGGACATCCCCGACGAGCGCTTCACCGCCATGACGCGCCTCGACGAGAACCGCGCGGTGGCACAGCTCGCGGCCAAGGTGGGGGTCGACGTGGAAGATGTCCAGGATCTGGTCGTGTGGGGAAATCACTCACCGACCATGTTCCCCGACCTGTTCAACGCAAAGGTGAAGGGGGAGCGGGCCGTCGACCAGGTGGACATGGACTGGTACGAGAACGAGTACATCCCGCGGGTGGGCAAGCGGGGTGCGGAGATCATCGACGCTCGCGGCGCTTCCTCTGCGGCCTCCGCCGCCAGCGCGGCGATCGACCATATGCACGACTGGGTGCTGGGGGCCGACGGCCTGCGCTCCATGGCCGTGCCCTCCCGGGGCGCCTACTCGGTCGACGAGGGGCTGGTCTCGAGCTTCCCGGTCCGCATCAGCGGTGGCGACTACGAGGTGGTGGAGGGACTCGAGATCGAGGAGTTCGCGCGGTCGAAGATCGACAACACGGTGAACGAGCTCCGCGAGGAGCGCGACACCGTGAAGGAGCTTCAGCTGATCTAGGCCGGGTGGAAGCCCCCGTCGCGCTTCACGACCTGGCCCTCCGACTCGAGCGTCGGCATCACGCGGTAGAGGTAGTTGGGCTGGATGCTCATCGCCTCCGCCATCTCCGAGATCTTGATCCCGGGCCGGGCACGCACCAGCTCCAGGGCCTGCTTGGCGCGGTTGCCGCTGCCGCGCGGCCGGCCGCGACGGCCGCCGCCGCGGCTGCGCCGGCGAGCCGGGCGCTCACCGCCGCTCACACCCGAGAGCGCCGCGGCGGCCTTCTCCAGCCGCCCGTACTCGTCCACCAGCGGACGCAGCTCTCGCATCCGCGCGTCGATCTCCTTGCGCTTCTCGTCCAAAAAATCAGCCATTAACGGTTACTCTACCAGTGACTTAAGTCTTTGCAGAGAACCCTCGAGCTCCTTTTGGGTTACTCGGGCAACGGCCTTACCCGCGAAACGTCCGAGCCGGCCGCCGGGAAGCTCGTATTCGTTGACGTAGGAGAAGTCGGTGTCGTCCCCGTTGGCCTTCAATCGGTACTCCACGCGAGCGCGGGAGGTGACCGGGCCCCTGCCCTCCCATGTCACGCGCTCGTACGGTTTGTTCTCCACCACAGTCCAGTGCACCTTGAACTTCGTCCCCGCGAGCTTGAGGTACTGGGTCAGCTCGGAGCCCTCCTCGAGCGGCGAGGGAGGGACACCCTCCAGGTGGTGGTGAATCGTGACCCAGTCCTCCAGGCGGCTTGGGTCCATGATCACGTCGTAGACGCGCTCGGGGGGCGCCGCCACCTTCGTTGTCCGCTGGACCTTCATCGCGCGGCGAGCGGCTCGCGCTGCTCCCAGTCGCGCAGCGCACGGGTGACGGCTCGCCGAAAGGGGAGGGGGCGTAGGCCGAACAGCCGCCAGGCCTCGGAGGCATCGCGCGGGAGGACATCGGTCTCGAGGCTTTCCATCAGCGGACGTACGAGCTCGAGCGGCTGCCCGCTCAGGGCCGCCGCGACCGCGCTGGCCGGCGGTGTGAGGGATCGTCCGAAGCCCACCGGCAGGCGCCCCACGCCCATCTCCTCGGCGATCGACTCGACCATCTGGCCGTAGGTCATCACGTCGGGCCCCGCTACGTCGAGCGAGCGTCCCCTTGCCGCGGCTACCTCGGGTACGCGGGCTAGGAAGCCGATGACGTCGCGCTCCGCGATCGGCTGTGTCCTGTTCCGCCGCCAGCCCGGCATCGGGAGCACCCTGAGCCGCTCCACGAGGCGGACCAGCAGGCGGAAGGAGGGCGATCCGGCGCCGACCACGATCGACGCCCGCAGCGCCGTGGACGCCGGGACGGCGTCGAGCAGGATGCGCTCGACCTCCAGGCGTGAGAGCAGGTGGGGTGAGGAGGCGCCGCTCGCCGGCTCGATTCCGCCCAGGTAGACGATGCGCTCCACGCCGGCGCTCGCGGCGGCTTGCGCGAATGCAGTGGCGGCCCGCCGGTCGCGGGCGGCGAAGTCGGTACCCCCGTTGGGGCTCGCCTCCATCGAGTGAACGAGGTAGTAGGCCGTGGCGCAACCGTCCAGGGCAGTGGCGAGACCGCGTCCGGAGACGAGGTCGGCCCCGACGGCCTCGACCCCGGGAAGCGCCTCGACGCCTTCGGGCCGGCGCGCAAGCGCGCGCACGGGTCGGCCCTCATCGGCGAGGCGCCGCAGCAGGCGCCTGCCGATGTAGCCCGTGGCTCCGGCGATGAGCTCCATCAGGTCCTCAATCCTGCCCGATGCCCGTTGTGCTCGGGCGCCCGGTCGGATGATTCTCGCCCCCCTCGAAAACCCGCTACGAGCGGGGCTCTCGACGAAGACCCTGCAAATAGCGGGCAAACGAAAAGTGTCCGTTTTGCGGGTTCGGGGTTGTGGAGCTTCGCGCGCTCCTGCACCATGACCCACGTGCCGAAGACGAAGACCGCCCGCTGCGAGGACTGCTACTTCCACCAGAACATGCTGTGCTCGTTGAATCTGGGTGAGCCGTGCACGACGTTCCGCCCGGCGGAGCGGGGCCTCGCGCCCGAGCGCCAGCTGTCCTTCGTCTTTCGCGCCGAGCGCAAGACTGCGGCCTACGCCTTTCCTGCGCCCAGGCCTTAGAGTCGCGACATGCGGCTCACCGTGCTCGGCAAGTCGCCCGCGTGGCAGGATGCCGGCGGGGCTTGTTCGGGGTACCTGATCGAGGACTCCGACACCCGGGTGCTGCTCGACTGCGGCAACGGCGTCTTCGGGAAGCTCCGCGAGCGCCTGGATTACGTGGACATCGACGCGGTCGTCATCTCGCACCTGCACGCCGACCACTTCCTCGACCTCGTGCCCTTCTCCTATGCGCTCACCTACGCGCCGCGCCAGCAGCCCGTGCCGGTCGACCGCTGGCCGGGGACCGACAACCCGGCCCGGCCCGAGCTCCACGTGCCGCCGGGAGCCACCGCGACATTCCGCCGGGTGGTGGGCTCGTGGGGCAACGAGGATCTGATCGAGAAGGCCTTTGCTCTCCGTGAGTACGACGCCGCCACCACGCTCGAGATCGGCTCGCTGCGGGTCAGCTTCAAGGCCGTGCCCCACTTCACCGAGACCTACGCGATGTGCATCAGCTCCTCCGACCGGCCGGGGCAGATCATCTACGGCGCCGACTCGAGCCCGACCGACGCTCTGAACGAGTTCGCCTCGGGGGCCGACCTGATCCTCGTTGAGGCCACGCTGCCTCGCCCCGAGCGAAACGGCAAGCGCGGGCACCTCACGCCGGGCGAGGCGGGAAGCCAGGCACGCGCCGCGGCCGCGCGCCGGCTCGTGCTGGTGCACATCTCGGACGAGCTCGACCCCGACTGGGCCCGAAGCCAAGCCGAGCAAGCCTTCGGCGGCCCCGTCGAGGTGGCCGCGGAGGGCGCGACGTTCGAGGTCTGAGTGGGCGGCCGCCCGGGCTCCGACCGCGCCGGGCGCCCGAGGTTTCACACACTTCACCCTGCTGTTACGGAAAACCGGCCACCATCGGACCTCACGTCGGTCGAGGCCGCCCTCGCTCGCCTCCCCGGTCACAGGGAAAACCACCGTATGAGACGCGTCCTGGCGAACTACAGACCCGACCACGACGCGCCTTCCACGACGATCGGCGGCGCGACCGCCGGCTCGCCAGAATGGGCGTTCAGGTGGCTCGGGTGACCTGGCCCGACCTGCGCGAACCAGCCCGCTTGGGAGCGGAGCTGAGGGCGATTCGCTCGGAGCGTCTGTGAGACACTGCGCCCCATCGACGAATGGGCGCGACAGCAGATCGAGGCGCTCGAGCTGCGGGTGGCCGAGCTCGAGCGCAGGCTCGCCGGCGGGCAACCGGCGGGCGCGGCCGGGACGGAGCAGCCCAGCGCCGGTGGAGACGGCGCGGCCGATCCCGAGCTGGTCGAGCTGCTGCGGGCGGGCAGGGACGTCCAGGCCACAGCGCTAGTGCACAAGCAGAAGGGGTCCAGCCTGGCCGAGGCCAAGGCCGAGGTCGATCGGCTGAAGGCCCAGCTCTCGCTGTAGGGAGCCCGTGAAGCTCAGCGACTTCTACGAGCGCCTGGTCGACGACGACGTCACCGTCGGCTTCCGCGCGTATGACGGCAGCGCTGCGGGCCCACAGGAGGACCAGGCTCTGGTCGAGCTGCGCTCGCCGCTGGCGCTCCGGTATCTGCTCACGTCGCCCGGCGAGCTCGGTCTGGCGCGCGCCTACGTCACCGGCGCGCTCGAGATCCACGGGGACCTGCACACGGCGCTCACCGGGTTGCTCGCGCACCGGCGGATCGACGTCCGGCCGCTCGACGCGCTGCGGGTGCTGCGTGGTCTCGGCCGCTCCGCGTTGCGCCCGCCGCCGATTCCGCCGGAGGAGGCGCCGCCACCCTGGCGGCGCCGGATGCGCCGGCATACGCGTGAGCGGGACGCGGCCGCGATCGCGCACCACTACGACCTGTCCAACCGCTTCTACGAGTTGGTCCTCGGGCCCACGATGACCTACTCCTGCGCGGTCTTCACCGAGCCCGACTCCACCCTCGACGAGGCGCAGACCGAGAAGGTCGACCTCATCTGCCGAAAGCTCGATCTGCACGCCGGACAGCGCCTGCTCGATGTGGGCGCCGGCTGGGGCGCGCTCATCCGCCACGCGGCCGAGCACTACGGCGTGAGCGCCCTCGGCGTCACGCTCTCTCAGCAACAGGTCGCCTGGGGGCGGGGAGCGATCGACGAGGCCGGTCTGGGCGACCGCGCCGAGATCCGCCATCTCGACTACCGCGACGTGCGCGAGACGGACTTCGACGCGATCTCGTCGGTGGGCACGATGGAGCACATCGGGAGCGCGGAGCTCGGCTCTCACTTCACGTTCCTGTCCGGGAAGCTGCGCCCCGGCGGTCGCATCGTCAACCACACGATCACCCGGCCCTCCAGCGTCCGCGACACGAAGATCGGTGGCTTCAACGACCGCTACATCTTCCCCGACGGCGAGCTGCAGGCCCCGAGCACCGTGGCCACGGCCATGCACGACCACGGCTTCGAGCTGCGACACAGCGAAAACCTGCGCGAGCACTACGGGATGACGCTCCGAGAGTGGGGGCGCAACCTCGAGCGACATTGGGACGCGGCCGTGGGCGAGATCGGCGAGCGAAGGGCTCGCGCCTGGCGCCTCTACATGGCGGTGTCGCGGATCGCCTTCGAGACCAATCGCGTGGAGATCCACCAGTTCCTCGGGGTGCGTCCCGAGTCGGATGGCGGCTCGGGAATCCCGCTGCGGCCCTGGTGGGGGCAGCGCGAGCGGGTGCTCACCGGCTGACGCGCCGAACCCCGGTTGTCCCTGGCGCGTCGCTCGCCGCCATGAGACCTTAATGCTCGACTGATGTCTCCAGGGGTAACGTGGAGCACCCAATTACGACGGGCAAGGGAGCGTTTGGATGAATCGGCCTGGTAGGGGCAGGGCGAGCCTGGCTGGGCTCGCGACCATGGCGGTGCTGGGGCTCGCGGCAGCGGGCTGCGGCGGCGACGATGACGAGGGCAACGGCGGCGGCGGCGGGAGCCAAGCCGCGAAGCCGAGCAAGCTGGCGATCGAGGCGAGTGGATCGGCGAAGAAGCCGACCCTGAGCGTGCCCAAGTCCGTGAAGGGCGGCGTGGTGGAGATCACCTTCACCAACTCGGCCAAGGGGAGACACGGCGCACAGCTCATCGCCGTGGAGGGCGATCAGACGCCACAGCAGGCCCTCGCGGCCGGCAACGGCTGGGGTCAGAACGGCAAGCCACTCCCGGACTGGCTGATCCCCGCCGGCGGCGTCGGGAGCGTGCCCACCGGCAAGAGCGCGAGCGTGACCCAGGAGCTCCCTGCGGGCCGGTACCTGGTGTTCGATATCGATACCAACGCCTACGCCGAGCTCGAGGTGACCGGCGCCTCCGGCTCCGGAGAGCTGACAGCTGAGGGCACGATCGACGCGACCGAGTACGAGTTCGCATCGAGCGGCCTGAAGGCGGGGAAGAACCGCGTGCTGTTCGAGAACACGGGCAGCGAGCCCCACTTCATCGCCGGGATCGGGATGAAGCCGGGAAGCACCATCGAGGACGTGCGCAAGTTCTTCAAGACCCAGAAGGGTGAGCCGCCCATCGACCAGAGCCGGAACTTCAGCAGCGCCGTGATCGACGGCGGCGACAGCCAGTCAATGGAGGTCGAGCTGCAGGAGGGCAAGTACGCCTTGCTCTGCTTCGTCCCCGACCGCGCGGGCGGTCCGCCGCACGTGGTCAAGGGCATGATCTCGGAGGCCACCGTGGGCGGGTAGCGCCCGCCCCTCCACGCTCAGGGCAGCACGTCGACGCGATCGAGGGCGGGCGGCGCCACCGGCGCACCGGTGAGCGAGGGAGCGATGTACGCCTCCAGGGCGTCGGTGTCGACCGCCCCGCCGAGGCGGTCGGTGCCCTCGGCCAGCACGGTGAACCGGTCGCCGCCCTCGGCGAGGAACGAGTTGACGGTGATTCGGTAGCTCGCGGCCGGGTCGACGGCCACGCCGCCGACGGTCAGGTTCGACACCGGGTTCGCCGCTCCCCCGCACGGCTGGCCCACAAGCGCGGCGGCGGCGCTCGAACTGTAGCTGTAGCTCACCGCGACCGAGGGAAGCAGTACACGGGCGAAGTCCTGGCCGCACCACTGCTGCTTGAGCATCTCGAGCAGCTGGGCGCCCGTGAGCGTGAGCGTGACAAGTGAGTTGCCGAACGGCTGCACCGTGAAGGCCTCGCCGTAGGTGACGTTGCCGTCGCCCTCCGTGCCGCTCTGCGCGAAGGTGAACTCCGAACGCACGCCACCCGGGTTCATGAACGCGGCCACCGCGGCGCCGGTGCCGGGGGACGAGGTCGCGGCGAACTGGGCGTCGGCGATCAGGTTGCCGGCCGGGTTCTCGCCCGAGTCGTCGTTCGTGCGTGTGATGTCCGCCGCTATCCGACCGATCACGCGGTCACGCAGTGGCGCGGCAATCGTGGTGTAGCGCGCGATCAGGTCCGAGAGATCGGTGGCCCTGAACACGTTCTGGGTAACGATCTCGTTGTTGGCCGACACCTCGACCACGTCGCGCGAGCGGCGGTCGATCGTCACGTCGATGTCCGTGAACAGCCGCCCGAACGAGCTCGCGCTCGTGACCGGGCGCCCCTCGATCTCGCAGTTGTAGGCGGCATGGGTGTGGCCGGTGACGAAGAGATCGACCCGCTGGGTGGTGCGCTCGACGATCTCGACGATCTCACCCTCCATGCCGTTGCAGTCGTTGATGCCGCCGGGCTCGGATTGCACTCCGCCCTGGTGCAGCAGCACGACGACCGCGCGGACTCCGTGGCGCCGGCGCAGCACGCGCGCGTAGCGGTTGGCGGTCTCCGCCTCGTCGAGGAAGTCCAGGCCGGCCACGCCCGCGGGCGACACGATGTCGGGCGTGCCCTCGAGCGTCATGCCGATGAAGCCGATCTTCAGCCCCTGCACGCGCTTGATCGCGTAGGGGCGAAAGAGCGTTCGGCCGGTGCTCTCGCGCACCACATTGGCGGCGAGGAAGCGGAAGTCGGCGCCGCCGAAGCCCGTGCCGTCCTGGCAGCCGTCCATGGGGTGGCAGCCGCCCCTCTGCATGCGCCGCAGCTCGTCGGCACCTTCGTCGAACTCGTGGTTGCCAACGGCGTTGAGATCGAGCCCGATGCGGTTCATCGCCTCGATCGTGGGCTCGTCGTGGAAGAGAGCCGAGAGCAGCGGCGAGGCGCCGATCAGGTCACCGGCCGAGACGATCAGCGTGTTCTCATTCTCGGCTTCCTTGGCGCGCAGGTGGGTGGCCAGATACTCGGCGCCGCCGGCGTTCACGCGCGGCGACACCGGATCGGGTGCGATCGTCCCGGGAGTCGTGGACTCGAGGTGCCCGTGGAAGTCGTTGAGACCGAGGAGCTGGACCTCGACCTCCCGCGACGGGGGCTGTGCGACGGCCGCCGCCGGCAGCGCGAGCAGCAGGGCGGCGAACAGCAGGGCGAGAGGGAGCAGGCGGCTCGAGCGCATGGGCCAAGACTTCCCCGGTGCGGGCAAAAGTCGTCAACACGTTGTGACGCCCGCGTGTCTATCCTCGGCCTAGTGCCCCGTCCCGGACGTACTGACTCGTTTGGCGGCGCCTGGACGCGCCTGGCGTCGCCCACGATGCTCGCCAATGCTTTGACATTGGCTGCGCTCGCGGTCTCGCCAGTCGCGCCCAGCCGCTCGCCAAAGCGAGCCACCACTTCCGGGACGGGCCACTAGTGGCTCAGTCCCACGATCTGTTCGCCAACTTCGAGCGCATGCGGCGCGAGATCGACGAGCTCTTCGGCGACGTCTTCGAACGCCAGACCGGCCTGCGCGGGCGGGGCTTCTCGCCCTCGGTTGACGTCTTCTACGTGGACGACCCGCCGCGCGCGGTCGTCAAGACGGATCTGGCCGGTATCGATATCGCCGACGTCGCGCTCGAGATCCGGGGCCGCCAGCTCCTGATCGCGGGCGAGCGCCGTTCGGCGGAGGCCGGCGGACGGCTCTACCAGCAGATCGAGATCGAGAACGGGCCCTTCCGCCGCGTGGTCGAGCTCGGCGCCGAGGTGGTGCCGGACGAGGCGCGGGCGTCATACGAGGACGGCATTCTCGAGGTACAGATCCCGCTGGCCCGACCGGACGACAGCGTGCGCCGGGTGCCGATCCGAGACCCGGACCGGTGAGCATCCACATTCCCGCGGGCGAGGGGGAGGCGGTGAGCGCCGAGGTCAAGGCGACGATGCCCGACGCGCTGCCGATCCTGCCGCTCCTCGACTCCGTGCCCTTCCCCGAGACACTGACCCCGCTGGCGATCGGCCAGGAGCGTTCGGTCAGGCTCGTGAACGACGTCCTCGGCGGCAACCGGATGCTGGCGATGGTCGCTTCGAAGGATCCCGAGAACCAGGAGCCCCGTCCCGAGGATCTCTACGCCGTGGGCGTGGCCGGGGTGGTCGCACGCATGCTCAAGGTGCCCGACGGCTCGCTGCGGATCCTCGTCCACGGGGCCCAGCGGGTGCAGCTGGGCGACTACGTGGCCACCGAGCCATATCTCGTCGCCCGGATCACCGAGGCCCCCGATGAGGTGGACCCCTCGCCCGAGCTGGAGGCCCTTCACCGCAACGTCCAGGCGACCTTCTCGCGGATCATCGAAGGGCTGCCCTACCTGCCCGAAGAGCTGCTCGTCGCGGTCAACAACATCGACGATCCCTCGGAGCTCGCCAGCATGATCGCCGGCGCCCTGCGGATCAAGACCGAGGAGAAGCAGCGGCTGCTCGCCGAGCGCAACGTGGCCAAGCGGCTGCGCATGCTGTCCGAGGTGCTCGCACGGGAGCTGGAGCTGGTGGAGATCGGAACCCGGATCCAGTCGCAGGTCCAGTCCGAGATGGACAAGGGCCAGCGAGAGTACTTCCTGCGCCAGCAGCTCAAGGCGATTCAGGAGGAGCTGGGGGAGGTCGACGAGACGGGGGCCGAGGCGCAGGAGCTGCGCGAGCGCCTCGAGCAGGCCCGGCTGCCCGAGCACGCTCAGAAGCAGGCCGACCGCGAGCTGCAGCGCTTCGAGCGGCTGCCCCCGCAGGCCGCCGAGCATGGCGTGATCCGCACCTACCTCGAGTGGCTCGCCGACCTGCCCTGGTCGAAGGCCACCGAAGACAGGCTCGATCTAAAGGACGCGCGCAAGACCCTCGACCGCGACCACTACGACATCGAACGGGTGAAGGACCGCATCCTCGAGTTCCTCGCCGTACGCAAGCTCAAGCCCGACGCGCGCTCGTCGATCCTGTGCTTCGTCGGCCCGCCCGGGGTCGGCAAGACCTCGCTGGGGCGCTCCATCGCCGCCGCGATGGAACGCGAGTTCGAGCGGATCTCGGTGGGCGGTGTGCGCGACGAGTCGGAGATCCGCGGGCATCGCCGCACATACATCGGCGCCATGCCCGGGACCATCCTGCGCGCCATGCGCGACGCGGGCTCGAACAATCCGGTGCTGATGATCGACGAGATCGACAAGATGGGCACCGACTTCCGCGGCGATCCGGCCAGCGCGATGCTCGAGGTGCTCGACCCCGAGCAGAACTCGACCTTTCGCGACCACTACCTCGACCTGGCCTTCGACCTGTCGAGCACGTTCTTCATCTGCACGGCGAACCAGCTCGACACGGTGCCCCCGGCCCTGCGCGACCGCATGGAGATCATCGAGCTCGCGGGCTACACCCACGAGGAGAAGCGCGAGATCGCCAAGCGTTATCTCGTGCCGCGGCAGACCGAGCGCAACGGGCTGGGCCGCTCGAAGATCGAGTTCGCCGACGACGCGCTCGACCTCATCATCGACGGCTACACGCGCGAGGCCGGCGTGCGCGGGCTCGAGCGCGAGATCGGCTCCATCTGCCGCAAGGTGGCGCGGGAGTTCGCCGAGGGAACGCGCAGGTCCAAGCGAGTCGTGCGCGCGAAGACGGTGACCGAGCTGCTCGGAAAGCGCCGCTTCCAGTCCGACGTCGCGCGGCGTACCGACCAGCCCGGGGTGGCCACCGGCCTGGCCTGGACGCCCGCCGGCGGCGACGTGCTGTTCGTCGAGGCCACCGCCTACCCGGGTGACGGCAAGCTGCAGATCACGGGCCAGCTCGGCGACGTGATGAAGGAGTCCGCCGCGGCCGCTTTGTCCTACGTCAAGACGCTCGACGGGGACCTCCCCGAGGGTTTCTTTCGCGAGAACGACCTACACGTTCACGTGCCCGCCGGGGCCATCCCCAAGGACGGTCCGAGCGCCGGCATCACGATGGCCACGGCGCTGGCGTCGAGGGCGTCCGGTCGCCCGGTTCGAGCGGACACCGCGATGACGGGAGAGATCACCCTCACCGGTCAGGTCCTTCCCATCGGCGGACTCAAGGAAAAGGCTCTGGCGGCGCAGCGAGCGGGGATCAAGCGGGTCGTGATACCGCGCCGCAACGAGGCCGACATCGACGACATCCCCGAGCACCTGCGAAAGAAGTTGAAGTTCGTGCTCGTCGACGAGGTGGACGAGGTGCTCGACGCGGCGCTCGAGAACCGCCGCCGTCCCGCCCGTTAGCAGCGGCTTTCGGTTCCGAGCGGCTGAAGCCGGGTATGGTGTTCGAGGCAAAGCGGATCCGAGGAGAGCAATGGCAGCGAAGAAAAAGGCCGCAAAGGCAGGCGCCGGAGCGTACGCCGCCGGCAAGGCGGTCCGCTCGAACCAGTACGTCCAGCGCCTGATGGAGGACGAGGAGTTGCGCGAGAACCTGCGCAACGCCTTCGCGTCCGCCAAGACCGCGTACGGACGCATCAACGGCAAGGGGCCGGCGAAGGCGCTCGACGACAAGAAGACACAGCGGGAGCTCAAGGACGCTGCGGCGTCTCTCAAGCAGGCGAGCGACCAGCTGCGCGGAGTCAAGAAGCGCAAGAAGCGCAAGGGCAGGCTGCTTCTGCTCGCTGTCGTGGGCGCGGCCGCCGCGCTCGCGCTGAGCGAGGGCCTGCGCAAGAAGGTTCTCGACGCCCTGTTCGGCGCCGAGGAGGAGTTCGAGTACACCGCCACCACGACTCCGGAGTCGAGCGCGGCGAGCTCGAGCGAGCCAGTCAGCACCGGCTAGCCCAAACCCCAATTCGGCTTGTCGAGAGGGCGCCCTAGAGGCGCCCTCTTGTATGAAGAGGCGCCGAAACGGGTACCTCATCGCAAGGTTCACGTGATGAGGGTCACGAGTGAGGCGAGGGACGCACTGGAGCCGGACGAGGCCTTGGTGTTCGACTGGCACCGGGTCGCGATCTGCTGCGCGGTGGCGGGCGAGGTGAGCCTGCGCCGCACCTCGATGCGCGAGATCGAGCGCTCGCGCAATTTCGTGCGGCTGAGCCCCGCGGAGGAGGCCCCCGTGTTCGCTCACCGGCGCGCCTACGCGCAGCTGGCCGACAGGCGGTTGACGGTCGACTGTCGCCGCCGTTTCGGCTGGCGCTTCTTCACGTCGGACCTTCCCGCTGACTTCGGCCTGCGGGCCGCGCTCGGTCGCTTGCCCAACGAACCCGAGGAGGGGAAGTCGTGAAGAAGCGGATCCCGCTGAGAAGCGTCGTGATCTGGAGCGCCGTGGCCCTGCTGGGGGCCGTGGCCTGGGGCATCCTCGCGCTCGCACGCGGAGAGGAGATCGGCGCGGTCTGGTTGCTCTTCGCCGCCGTGTGCTCCTACGCGATCGCCTACCGCTTCTACGCGCGCTTCATCGCGAAGAAGGTGCTCGGCACCGACGACAAGCGCGCCACCCCGGCCGAGCGCCTCGACAACAACCACGACTACCAGCCCACCGACCGGCGCGTCCTGTTCGGACACCACTTCGCGGCCATCGCCGGTGCTGGGCCGCTCGTCGGGCCGGTGCTGGCCGCCCAGATGGGCTACCTGCCGGGAACGCTGTGGATCATCGTCGGAGTCATCTTCGCCGGCGCGGTGCAGGACATGGTCATTCTCTTCTTCTCCATGCGCCGGGACGGCAAGAGCCTCGGCCAGATGGCGCGTGACGAGATCGGCCCCGTCGGCGGCGTGGCCGCGCTGATCGCGGTCTTCTCGATCATGATCATCCTGCTCGCGGTGCTCGCGCTCGTGGTGGTGCAGGCGCTCGCCGCCTCGCCGTGGGGCACGTTCTCGATCGCGATGACGATCCCGATCGCGTTCTTCATGGGCTTCTACATGCGCGTGCTGCGACCCGGGCACGTGTTGGAGACCACCGCCATCGGCGTGGCGCTGCTGATCCTGGCCATCCTGGCCGGTGGCTGGGTGCAGGAGTCAGACGGCGCCCTGGCCGACTTCTTCACGCTCGACCCCGAGACGCTCGTGATCTGCCTGGTCGTCTACGGCTTCACTGCCTCGGTGCTGCCGGTCTGGATGCTGCTCGCCCCGCGCGACTACCTCTCGACTTTCATGAAGATCGGCACGATCGTGCTGCTGGCGCTGGGCATCCTCGTGACCCTGCCGGTGCTCCAGAACGAGCGCTTCACCGAGTTCGCCTCCAGCGGCGAGGGGCCGGTCTTCGCCGGCGCCCTGTTCCCGTTCGTGTTCATCATCATCGCCTGCGGCGCCCTGTCGGGCTTCCATTCCCTGATCGCTTCGGGCACGACCCCGAAGATGATCGAGAAGGAGACGCAGGTCCGGACGATCGGCTACGGCGCGATGCTCATGGAGTCGTTCGTCGCGGTGATGGCGATCACCGCGGCGTCGATCCTCGATCCGGGCCTCTACTTCGCCATGAACGCACCGGCCGGAGTGGTCGGCGACACGGTTCAGTCGGCCTCGGCCGCCGTCACCGATCTGGGCTTCACGGTCAGCCCGGATCAGCTCCAGTCGGCCGCCAACTCGGTGGAGGAGGAGACGCTGATCGCGCGCACGGGCGGCGCGCCGACACTGGCCGTCGGGATGTCGGAGATCTTCTCCGGCGTGATAGGCGGCAACAGCCTCAAGGCCTTCTGGTACCACTTCGCGATCATGTTCGAAGCCCTGTTCATCCTCACCACGGTGGACGCGGGCACGAGGGTCGGGCGCTTCATGCTGCAGGACACGCTCGGCAACCTCTGGAAGCCGATCGGGCGCGTGTCCTGGAAGCCGGGGCTCTGGGCCACCAGCGCGATCGTCGTGGCCGCCTGGGGCTACTTCCTGTGGGCGGGCGCCACCGATCCGCTGGGCGGAATCAACCAGCTCTTCCCGCTGTTCGGCATCGCCAACCAGCTGCTGGCAGCGGTGGCGCTGACCGTGGCCACGACCATCCTCATCAAGTCCGGGAAGCTCAAATGGGCCTGGGTGACTCTCGTGCCCCTGGCCTGGGACGCGACCGTCACGCTCACGGCCAGCTACCAAAAGGTGTTCTCCGACGACCCCAAGCTCGGCTTCTTCGCCCAGCGCGACGCCTTCCAGGAGGCCATCGACAGCGGCGAGGTGCTCGCGCCCGCGGAGAACGTCGGCGACATGGAGCAGATCGTGACCAACACGACCATCGACGGCATCCTGGCGGCGTTCTTCGCCCTCCTGATCATCCTGATCATCGTCGACGCCGCGCGCGTCTGGATCGGGATCATCCGGGGCAAGCGGCCGCTCGAGACGACCGAGGTGCCGGCCCAGCCCTCGCGCCTGTTCGCTCCATCCGGCCTGATCGCCACCGCCTCCGAGCGCGAGGAGCTGGCCCGGATCGGAGACGGCAACGGGCGTTTCCGCCGCGAGGAGCGCGAACAGGTGGAGGCAGGGGGCGGCTGATGACCTCCTCCGCAAGACTGCGCGGGGCGGCCCGCGGGTTCGTCGGCTACCTCCGCGAGGTCTCCGGCGAGACCGCCTACGAGCGCTATGTCGAGCATCGCCGGCAAGGTCATCCCGACGAGCCGGTGATGAGCCGGCGCGACTTCGAGCGCTGGCGCATGGACAGTCGCGACGCAAATCCGGGCGCGCGCTGCTGCTGAGAGCCCGGTCTAGCGGTAGCCGGCACGACGGAGCGGGTGCCCGCGCGCGCGTAAGCTGCCTCCATGGAGGCTCTCCCGCACTGGGATCAGGGCACGCCGGGGATTCTCTGCGTGGCCGGTCCCCATGCGATACCCGTGTCGACCGTGGTTCGCGCCGGCGACGAACGCGTGCTGCTCGCGCTCGGTCGCGAGCGCGACACCCTGGAGCGCCTGCGTGACGATTCGCGCGCGGCGTTGTGCCTGCTCGGCGAGGGCATCGCCTTCACCGCCCACGGATACGCCTCGGTCGTCGCCGAGCAGCTGGAGGCGAGCGATCGCGTCGTGGCCGTCGAGCTACGCGTGGAAGGGGTGCAGGATCACCTGGCCGACGGCCGCACGGAGATCATCGGCGGTGTCCGCTGGCGCTGGCGCGACGAGCAGTTCGAGGCCACAGAGGAGCGGATCGTGGCCGAGCTCGAGCGTCTCTAGAGGCCGTCAGCCCAGCCGGCGCCCGAGCTCCTGTGCGAGCTCGGCGGCCGGGACGCGCTCCTGTTCGAGCGTGTCGCGGTCGCGCAGCGTGACCGTGTCGTCCTCCATTGTCTGACCGTCGACGGTCACCCCGAAGGGTGTCCCGATCTCGTCCTGGCGGCGGTAGCGCCTACCGATCGAGCCGCCGCCGTCGTACTCGGCGGGTATGCGCGGTCGGAGCTCCTCGTAGATCTCGCGCGCCCGCTCCGGCATTCCCGCCTTGTTGACCAACGGGAGGACGGCCACCTTGACCGGCGCCATGTTCGGCTGGAGACGCAGGACGGTGCGCGCCTCGCCGCCGACGTCGTCCTCGTGGTAGGCGTCGCACAGCAGCGCCAGGATCGTCCGGCCCACCCCCCCGGCGGGCTCGATCACGTGCGGTACGTAGCGCTCGCCGCTCGCGGTGTCGACGTACTCGAGCTTCTGACCCGAGTGGGCGGCATGCTGAGTGAGGTCGAAGTCGCCTCGGTTGGCGATCCCCTCGAGCTCGGACCAGCCGATCGGATAGAGGTACTCGATGTCGCTCGTGGCCGACGAGTAGTGCGACAGCTCGTCGGGGCCGTGGGGACGAAGGCGCAGCTTGTCGCGGTCGATGCCGAGTGACACGTACCAGTCCATCCGCTGCTCGATCCAGTGCTCGTGCCAGCGCTCGGCCTCATCGGGCGGAACGAAGAACTCCATCTCCATCTGCTCGAACTCGAGCGTGCGGAAGACGAAGTTCCCGGGGGTGATCTCGTTGCGAAAGGACTTGCCCACCTGGGCGATCCCGAACGGCGGCTTGCGGCGCGCATAGCCGAGCGTGGTCTTGAAGTCGAGGAAGATCCCCTGGGCGGTCTCGGGACGCAGGTAGACCGTGGACCCGGCGTCCTTGACCGGGCCGATCGACGTCTCGAACATCAGGTTGAACTCGCGCGCCTCGGTGAGATCGCAGTCCTTGTGGTCGCCGGGGAGCTTCGAGGGTGCGTGGCCGCAGCGGACGTCCGGATGCTCGGCGCTCCCGGCGCGGGCCTCCTCGATGTGGTCGGCGCGAAAGCGCTGCTTGCACGTCCGGCAGTCGACGAGCGGATCGGTGAAGCCCTCGAGATGACCCGACGCCTCCCACGTGCGCGGGTGCTGGATGATCGCCGAGTCGAGCGCCACCACGTCGTCGCGCTCCTGGATCATCGCCTTCCACCAGGCATTGATCACGTTGTTCTTGAGCAGGACCCCGTAGTGCCCGTAGTCGTAGGTGTTGGCGATACCGCCATAGATCTCCGACGCCGGGAAGATCAGGCCGCGGCGCTTGCAGAGGGCCACGACCTTTTCCATGGTCACCATCGCCGCGCGAGCCTAGCGATGGCGCAAGGACCCTGAACCGAAATCGCGCTTCTGGGGTATTTTGGCGAGAGATGGTCGAAACGGCCCTCCGCCCGGTGTCCCACATCGCTGCCTGGCTGATGTGGCACTGCATGCGCGTTTCGCTGCTCGACGACCTCGAGCGCCCGCGCCCGCCGGGGGATTAGCGCACCCCTAACCGGCGGTTGGCACTCCTATACTCGAAGTGCCATGCCGATCTACGAGTACCGCTGTGAGCGGGGCCACACCCTCGAGGTGATGCAGCGCATGATCGAGGATCCGCTCACCAGCTGCTCGACCTGCGGGGCGCCGGTGCAGCGGGTCTTCCATCCCGTTGCGGTGCACTTCAAGGGCTCGGGGTTCTACAACACCGACTACGGCAAGAACAAGAAGGGCGCCGCCGACACGGCCGGTAAGTCCGACTCCGGCTCCGATTCCTCGAAGTCCACCGACTCGTCCAAGTCGTCTACGAAGTCGGACTCCGCTTCGAAGCCCTCGTCCGCTTCCAAGTCGGGCGACTAGTCTCCGTTTAGGAGCTTGTCGACGGCGTCGCGCTTGGCGCCGTCTGACACGAACAGGTTGCTCCCGTTCACGCAGCAGCCGGCCTCGAGCACGGCCGTGTCCTCGGAGTTCCCCGTGGCCATGTCGGCGAAGAGCGCCAGCAGGCCGGGCCCCTTGAGGTCGGTCCTCATGGCCTGGGGGGCCTTCCAGCTGACCCAGGGCAGCCGAAAGAAGGTGCTCGGCGACTTCACCTGGGCGCCCATGGCGCGCAGCACCTCCTGCTGGCGCGCGGCCCGGGCCCGGTCGTCCTCCGCCGGGGCGCAAGGGTTCTTGCGTACGCGCGCGTAGCCGAGCGCCCGACGGCCGTTCAGCTCGAGCTCACCGCGACGGAAGGTCAGGCCCCTCCAGAAGTTGTCGAACGGCGGCGAGCAGATGCGAGTCTTGTTGTTCACGGTCACTCCGCCCAGCGCGTCGATCAGCCGAGGAAAGTCCTCGAAGCTGACCTCCACGAGGTGGTTGATCTCCAGGTCGTTGCCGAGAAACTGCTCGATCGTCTCGATCGTGAGGGCCGGGCCTCCCAGTGCGTAGGCCGCGTTGATCTTGTTCGTTCCGTGGCCGGGGATCTCGACCTCGATGTCGCGCGGAATCGAGAGCTTGCGCACGCTGCCGAGCGCGGCGTGGACGAGCATGATCGAGTCGGCGCGGGAAGGGCCGGCCTGGGTCTCGTCGATCGATTCGCCGGCACGCGCGTCCGATCCGAGCACGAGGATGGTGCTTCCGCTCAGCAGCGTGCCGCCGGTGGAGAGCGCGTTCTCGGCGTCGTCCGATACGCCCTCTTGCAGCTGGGCGCTCACCATGAACAGCACGAACGAGAGCAGCAGCCAGCCGAAAACGGCGAGCGCGAGCCACTTGGCCGCTCGCCCGGGCGTGATGCGACTGCGAACGGCCGGCGGCTCGGGCTCCTCGCCCTTGGCACGGCTGAGCCGGCGCTTGAGCGCGGCGAGGTCGGCACCCCCCGTGAGGCGACTCAACGGGTGCTTGCGGGCCCGGTAGAGCGTGTACTGCGGCGGCTCCTCCGCGGGAGGGGGCGTTGCGGGTTCGGCCGGAGGCTCGAGGGGCCGCTCGCCCGGCGGCTTCGGGGTGTTCGGAGGGCCGGAAGTCTGGTCGCTCACCCCCCTCTGTATATCTATCGGCCATGCCGCCGACACGCGTGATCGGTATCGACGCGGGTGGGACGAAGCTGCTGGGCGGCGTCGTCGACCAGGGTCTGGTGGTGCATCACAGGGTGCACCGGACCTGGCGCGGGTCGGACCGGGCGGAGACGCTCGACATCTTCGTCGAGGCGGTGGAGGAGGCGCGCGCGGCAGCGCCGGACGTGGTGGCGGTGGGCTTCGGGATCCCCGCGCTGGTGGAGTGGGAGACCGGGGTGGCGCGCTGGTCGACCCATCTGCCGCTGGCGGACGTGCGCTTTCGCGACCTGATGAGCGAGCGCCTCGGGCTGCCGGTGATCGTGGACAACGACGCGAACGCGGCGCTGCTCGCCGAGGCTCGCTTCGGCGCGGCGCGCGATCTCTCACACGCCGTGTTGGTTGCCCTGGGCACGGGCATCGGCAGTGGACTGCTGCTCGACGGCCGCGTCTACCGGGGCACGCGCGGGTTCGCGCCCGAGATCGGTCACATGGTGGTCGACCTACACGGGCCGGAGTGCCAGGGTGCGTGCCCCGGACGCGGCTGCCTCGAGGTGCTGGCCTCTGGGTCGCGGATCGGGCGTGACGGGATCGAGGCCGCGCTCGCCCGGCCCGATTCCGCTCTCGGGCGCCGGGCGGCGCAGCACCGCGAGATCACCGGGGGGATGGTCACCGAGCTTGCCCACCAAGGTGATCCCGCCGCACGCGACGTGCTGGCCGAGGTCGGACGGCGGCTCGGCTACGGGCTCGTGGGCGTGGTCAACGTGTTCAACCCGCAGGTGGTCGTGCTCGGCGGTGGCGCCCTGGCGGCCGGCGAGCTGCTGCTCGGCCCGGCTCGTGAGGTCGTGGCCGCTCGGGCCCTGCCCCCGATGCGCGAGGCGGTCGGCATCGTGCCCGCCCACTTCGGCGAAGAGGCGGGCATGCTGGGGGCGGCGCTGCTGGCGTTCGACCTGCTCCCATGACCGGGCGCCTGGTCGTCTGCCCGACGCCGATCGGGAACCTCGAGGACGTGACCCTGCGCGTGCTGTCCGCCCTGCGCGATGCCGACGTGGTGGCCTGCGAGGACACACGCCGGACCAGGGTGCTGCTCGACCGCTACGGGGTCAAGGCGCACCTCGTGTCCTACCACGAGCACAACGAGCAGGCCCGCTCCGCCGAGCTCGTCGGGCGCATGCGGGAGGGCGCGGTCGTAGCCCTGGTCTCCGACGCCGGCATGCCGCTGGTGTCCGACCCGGGCTATGTGCTCGTGCGGGCCTGCGTTGCCGCCGGGCTGCCGGTGGAGGTGCTGCCCGGGCCCTCGGCGGCGATCACGGCGCTGGTGGCGTCCGGGCTACCCGCGGACGAATGGGTCTTTCACGGCTTCCTGCCCCGCAAGAAGGGGGAGCTGCGCCGGATGCTCGGGTCGGCGCAGGGCACGCTTGTGGCCTTCGAGTCGCCCCGACGGGTGCCTGCGACGCTGGCGCTGCTGGCGGAGCTCGACGGCTCGCGCGAGGTGGCGGTGTGCCGCGAGCTGACCAAGGCGCACGAGGAGATCGTGCGCGGCAGCGCGGCGGAGTTGGCGGCGCGCTACGCCGACGCACTCCCTCGGGGTGAGGTGGTGCTCGTGGTGGGGCCCCGTTCCGCCGAGGCCGAGAGCGACGCCGAGCCCGCGGGCCTGGAGGCGCTGCGCCGCTTGGTCGACGCGGGCGCCCACCCGCGCAAAGCCGCCGGGGTGGTGGCGGAGCTGACGGAGGGCAGCGCGAACGCGCTGTACCGGGCGCTGACGTCGGGCGACTGACGCCCGTCGCCTGCCCCGCGTTACGGCTCTGCAACACACCGCAACAACTTGGCTCCTTGTCCTCCCGCCGGGCGCGAATCGGCCGTACGGTCGCCGGCATGCATCGCGCCAGCCTCACCTTCGCCGCCGCCCTTCTCGCCTTCCTCTTGCTCGCCTCGCCCGCGTGGGCGCAATGGACGTGGCCGCTTCGCGGGGAGGTGATCACGCGGTACTCCAACGGCGACGACCCCTACGCCAGCGGGCGGCACCGCGGCATCGACATAGCCGGTGAGACGGGGCAGCCCGTCGCGTCGGCCGCGGCCGGCACGGTCCGCTTCGCCGGGACCGTCGGCTCCTCGGGGCTCACGGTGAGCGTCCGCACGGTCGATGGCTTCGACACCTCCTACCTCCATCTCTCCTCGGTGTCGGTGCGGGAGGGACAGTCGGTGGCGGCGGGTGAGCGGCTCGGCGCGGTGGGCACGTCGGGCACGCGCTCGCTTGAGCGCCCGCACCTGCACTTCGGGGTCCGCGAGGCCGGCAGCCGCCACGCCTACCGCGATCCGCTGACGCTGCTGCCGACAGCGGCCATGCCCCCGCAGACCCCGGTCCCGGGTCCCAATGCTGCGCCCGCGCCGGTGGCGCCCGCGCCCGGCTCGGTGCCCGCGCCGTTCGCGATCTCTCCGGGCGAGCGCTCGCCCGCCGCTCAGCGCACGCCGATCCGCCGCCGCGCGCCGCTGGCGCGGCGCGCGCCGGCCCCCCGAGGCGTGCCGGCGCCACAGCGGAGGGCGCCCGCCCGGTCCGCGCCGGCGGCAGGCTCCGCGCCGGCGGCACGTGTCGCGCCGGCGCCCGCGCCGGCCGGGGCGCCGGCGCCCAAGCCGGCGCTTCACAAGAGCCCGCCCGCACGCGCGCGCAGGCCGGCGTCCAACGCGGGTCACGTTCGGCGACCCGTGTCGAGATCGGGCCCGGAGCCCCGCCTGTCACGGCCGCGGGCGAGCGACGCCGCCGAGGACGCGCCCACGGTGAGAGCCCCCGGTCCCGGTCGCGCCACCGGGCCCGCCGGCGGAGTCGACCTGGGTCTGGTCCTCGCATGTCTCGGCCTGCTCGGAGCGGCTGCGCTGCTCGGGCTCTCGGAGGACGGCCGGGCGGCCACCCGCCGCACCGGGCAACGCGCAGCCGGCCGGCTGCGGCCCTTGCTGAGCAGGCGATGAGGCACCGTCCCGAGCCGGGCGGGGCGACCCGACTAGCATCGACACTCGATGTCCTACTACGTCACCACGCCGATCTATTACGTGAACGGCGAGCCTCATCTGGGTCACGCGTACACGACCATCGCCGCCGACGTGCTCGCGAGGCACATGCGCCAGCGCGGCGAGGACGTCTTCTTCCTCACGGGCACCGACGAGCACGGCGAGCCCGTGGCCCAGGCGGCCGAGCGGCTCGGCACCACACCGCGCGAGCTGGGCGACAAGAACTCCGTGCGCTTCAAGGAGCTCGCCGCGCGGCTCAACGTGACCAACGACTTCTTCATTCGCACCACGGACCCCGAGCACATGGCGAAGGTGGCCGAGGTCGTGCAGCGCATCCACGACAACGGGCACGTGTACGCCGGGCACTACGAAGGCTGGTACTGCCCGCGCTGTGCCGACTTCAAGACCGAGTCCGAGCTCGAGGACGGAAACCGCTGCCCGATCCACAAGATCGAGCTCGAGATCGAGCAGGAGGACAACTGGTTCTTTGCGCTCTCGTCGTTCCAGGAGCCACTCGAGCGTCTGTACGCCGAGCAGCCGCCCTTCGTCACTCCGCCGAACCGCTACAACGAAGCCCTGTCGTTCATCAGGAGCGGCCTGCGCGACGTCTCGCTCAGCCGCGCGCGCCTCAAATGGGGAGTGCCCGTGCCCTGGGACGAGTCTCAGGTGGTGTACGTCTGGATCGACGCGCTGCTCAACTACTACACGGCCCTGTCGTACGCACGCGAGGGCGAGGACCTGACCGATCGCTTCTGGCCGGCCACCGTCCATCTGATCGGCAAGGACATCCTCAAGTTCCACGCGGTGATCTGGCCCGCGATGCTCATGGCGGCCGGGCTGGAGGTGCCGCGCCGGGTCTCGATCCACGGCTTTCTCCTGCTGGGCGAGCACAAGATGTCCAAATCGCTGGGCAACGTGATCGAGCCATTCCAGGTGGCCGAGCTCTACGGTCCCGACGCGCTGCGCTTCTACGTGCTGCGGGAGGTGAGCTTCGGCTCGGACGGCGAGGTCTCGCCCGAGGCCTTCGAGACGCGCTACACGACCGAGCTGGCCAACGAGTACGGCAACCTCGCGAGACGCACGCTCGCGATGATCGATCGCTACCGCGACGGCGTCGATGCCCGACGCGGCCGCGCCCGCCGAGCTGAGCGCCGACTTCGAGGGCGTTGCGGAGGCCGTGCGCGAGCGCATCGACCAGGTCGAGCTGACCGTAGCCCTCGACGAGATCTGGCGGCGGATCAAGCGCCTCAACCGCTACGTACAGGACGAGGCGCCCTGGCAGCTCGCCAAGGATCCGCAGCAGGCGGAACATCTCGACGAGGTCCTGTTCACGCTGGCCGAGGGCCTGCGCGTGGTCTCCGTGTTGCTGCACCCGTTCATGCCCACCTCGACCGAGCGCCTGCTCGCCGCGCTCGGGCAGGAGGACCTGTCCCTGGACGGGGCCCGCCTCGGAGCCACCGGCGGCGGTGCTCGGATCGGCGAACTGGGACAGCTGTTTCCACGGGTGGAGCCGTCCGAGCCCACCGCCGCCTGAGCGCGTGGTCGACACTCACTGTCACCTCGACCACTGCGAGCCGCCGGACGCCCAGCTGGTCGAGCGGGCCCGCGACGCGGGTCTCAGGCGGCTCGCGACCGTTGGGACGGATGGCGATTCGATCGACCGGGCGCTGGCGGCCGCGGACGAGCACGCCGAGGTCTTCGCCATCGTCGGCCGTCACCCGCACGAGACCGCCGGCTTCGGCGAGGCGGACCTCGAAGAGATCGAGCGGGCCGCCGGCCACGCGAAGGCGCGTGTGGTGGGCGAGACCGGCCTCGACTACTACCGCGACTACGCGCCCCGTGACGATCAGCGGCGCGCCTTCGGGCCCAGCTCGAGCTCGCCGGCCGGCTCGAGATGCCGGTCGCAATCCACACGCGCGCCGCCGAAGACGACACCTTCGCGCTGCTGCGCGAGCACGCGGACCGCATTCCCGCGGTCATCCTCCACTGCTTCTCAGCGCCCGACCGCCTCGACGAGTGCGTCGAGCGTGGCTACCTCTGCTCGTTCGCCGGGAACGTGACCTACCCCAAGGCCGGCGATCTCCAGCAGGCGGCCAAGGAGGTCCCGGCGGAGCTGCTGCTGGTGGAGACCGACGCGCCCTTCCTTTCGCCTCAGGTGCTCCGCTCGAAGCGCAACGAGCCGGCCTTCGTGGTCCATACCGCACACCACGTGGCCGGCCTTCGCGGGCTGTCCTACGAGGAGCTCGAGGGCTGCGTCGAAGCCAACGCCGCGCGGGTCTTCGGGTGGTGAGCGGCGAGCCGCGGCAGGCCAGCCTGCGCCGCCTGCGCCGCTTCGACGTGCGGCCCAACCGCGAGCTCGGCCAGAACTTCCTGATCGACGACAACATCCTCGGAGTCATCGGCCGGGCGGCCGAGCTCGACCGCGACGACGTCGTCCTCGAGATCGGCGGCGGACTCGGCGTGCTCTCCGAGTACCTGGCGCCGCGGGTCGGCCACCTGCACGTGGTCGAGGTCGATCCGTCGCTCGAGGCGCCGCTGGCCGAGGCTCTCGAACCCTTCGCCAACACCATGCTGCACCTGGCCGATGCGGTCAAGCTCCACCTCGGGGAGCTGGCGCCGCCGCCGACGAAGGTCGTGGCGAACCTCCCCTACGGGGTCGCGGCGACGGTGGTGCTCAAGTCGATCGCCGAGCTGCCGGCGGCGACGCTGTGGGTGGTGATGGTCCAGCGCGAGGTGGGCGAGCGCCTGGCCGCGGCGCCCGGCGGCAAGTCCTACGGGGCCACCAGCGTCTTGGCTCAGCTGGCCTGCGAGGTGCGTCTCCTGCGCCGGGTGCCGCGCACCGTCTTCCACCCCGAGCCCAACGTCGACTCCGCGCTCGTACTCATGCGCCGGCGGGCACCGGCGCCCTCGTCCACGCTGACCGCACTGGTGCACGCCGGGTTTGCCCACCGGCGTAAGGCGCTCGCCGGGTCGCTCGCGCTCACCCCGGGGGCGGGAGATGGCCTGAGGGCGACCGTCCGCGAGGCGCTCACGGCCCTCGGCCTGCCCGCCGACGCTCGCGCCGAGCGGCTTGCCCCTGAGGATTGGTCGCGACTGGCCGAGGCCCTCGGCCGCGAGGAGCTGATCGCCCTGAGGCCGCGGTGAGCCCGTGAATGAGCTCATCAGCGAACGGGCCTTCGCCAAGCTGAATCTCGTCCTGCACGTCGGCCCGCCGCGCGGAGACGGGCTGCACCCCCTCTGCTCCGTCTTCGCATCGTTGGATCTGGCCGACGTCGTGGAGGTCGAGCCGGCGGCCGAGGGGGCCTCGTCCGACTCGGTCGATTGTCCCGGGGTCGTCGGAGTCAACCTCGCCGAGGAGGCGGCCGCCGCCTTTCGGCACAGCGTTCCCGCGCTCCCGCCCCTGAACATCAGGATCGACAAGCGGGTCCCCGTCTCCGCCGGCCTCGGCGGGGGCAGCGCCGACGCCGCGGCCGTGCTCCGCGCCGCGAACCGAATCGCCGGTGGCCCGCTGTCCGTCCATGCCCTGCGGGAGATCGCGGCCCGCCTCGGCTCGGACGTGCCGAGCCAGATCGAGCCGCGCAACGCGCTGGTCCAGGGCGTCGGCGAGCTCGTCGAGGAGGTCGAGCTCCCCTCTCTGGGCGTCGTTCTGGTTCCGCAACACGAGGGCCTCTCCACGGCACGCGTCTACGCGCAGCTCGACCGGATGAAGGGCTGGCGCGAGCGACTCGACCCGCGGCCGCTGCGCGAGCTCGCCGGCTCGCTCGACGCCGGCTCGCTCGACCCCGGCGCGCTCGAGAACGACCTCCAGCCGGCGGCGATGGCGCTCAGGCCGGAGCTGGCCCAGGTGCTCGAGCTGCTGCGCGAAACCGGACCGCTCGCGACCCTGGTGAGCGGCTCGGGTCCGACCTGCTTCGCGCTGTTCGCCGACCGCGAGCGGGCCGAGCGCGCGGCGGCGGAGGATCGAGGGCGCGATCCTCGCGGAGATCCGTCAGCCCTGAGGCAGCGCCGCGCGGCTCGCGTACATTGCGGGCGTGTCCTTCGGGCAGATCGTGGCGGCGGTTGCCGCGCTTCTCATCGCGGCCTTCGTCATTTGGCGTCGCGACCGGCTCAGCGGCGAACGCAAGCTGCTCGCCGCCGTCCTGGTCATCGGCTGCGGGGTCTACGCCAGCGGCGTCCTCTCCGCGCTGCCCGATCCAAAGAAGCTGATCGGCGACATCGCGGAGACGCTCGGCGCCTGGACCTACGTCGTCGTGGGCGTGATGGCCTTCCTCGAGACCGGCGCGTTCGTCGGCCTGGTGGCGCCGGGCGAGACCGTGGTGATCGCCGGCGGCGTGATCGCCGGGCAGGGTGAGATCCAGCTCATTCCGTTGATTGGGCTGGTGTGGCTCTGCGCGATCTTGGGGGACACGACGAGCTTCTACATCGGCAGCAAGCTGGGGCGCGGTTTCCTCGAGCGCCACGGCGCACGGGTGAAGATCACGCACGAGCGCCTGGAGCAGGTGGACGGCTACTTCGACCGCCACGGCGGCAAGACGATCCTGATCGGACGCTTTATCGGCCTCGTGCGGGCGATCGCCCCATTCATCGCCGGCTCCTCTCAGATGGCCTTCCGCAACTTCTTCCCGTACAGCGTGGTCGGCACCGGGCTGTGGGCGACGACCTTCTGCGTGCTGGGCTACGTCTTCTGGCGGTCGTTCGACAAGGTCGCGCACATCGCCGGCCAGGCCATCTTCGGCTTCGGGATCACGGTCGCCGTGATCGCGGGCATCGTAGTGGCCTACCGGCGGCGGGTCCAGATCAGGGCCTGGCTCGTGGACCACGAGGATCATCCGCTGCTGCGGCCGGTGTTCGCCGTGGCCCGACCGCTCAACCGGCGCGTGATCCGGCCCGCGGTCGAGGCCCTCGCGCCCGAGGCCCGCTTCCTCGGACAACGGCTGACGCCCGGGGGGCTGGGCCTCGAGCTGACCACCACCCTCGCTGTGGGCGGAGTCGGTCTCTACGTCTTCGTGCTCTACACGGTGATCCTGTCGGGTGACCTGGGCCCGACCCCGCTCGATCAAGAGCTGCTCGACGTGGCCGATCAGCTCAGCATGAGCGCGGGTGTCACCGCGGCCAAGGTCGTGTCCACTCTCGGCTCCTTCCCCGTCTGCGCGGCTCTCGTGGTCGCGACCTCGGTGGTGCTCGCGGTGCGCCGCCGACCCATCGAGATGGTCGCGCTCCTGGCGGGATTCGCGCTGATCTACGTGGCGGTGAACGTGGCCAAGGCGGGAATCGATCGGCCGCGCCCGCCCGGGCCGCTCATTACCACCCAAGGGTCCTCGTTCCCGAGTGGCCACGCCGCCTACGCCACCGCCTGGCTGGCGGTCGCCGTCGTGTTCGCGCGCCGCCTCGGCCTGGTCAGCGCGGCGCTGATCACGGGCGCGATCGTGCTCGTGGCGGCCATCGGCCTGTCGCGCATCTACCTCCGGGCCCACTACTGGTCCGACGTCGCCGCGGGCTGGGGCGTCGGCGTGGGCATCTTCGGCCTGCTGGCGGCAATCGCGATGGTCGTCGACCACATCCGCCACAATGTCGATGAGCCCGAGCAGCCTCCGGAGCCGGCGGTGACGGGCGCTCCGAGATGACCTTCGATTTCAGCTCCACTCAGATAGCGATTGCACTGGCCTCCGGCGTGGTCCTCTCCTGCTGGCTGGCGCTGATCGCGGCTCCCGCGTGGCGTTGCTACGGCCGCCTGTGGGAGAAGCTCGCGGCGAGCTTTCTCACCGTCTTCATCCTCGGCACCCTGCTCGGGATGGGCGCCGCCGTGGGGCTCGCCGTCGTCTGGACCTACGACCAGTACGCCTGATGCCCGCCTCGCAGGCAAAGTCCGGCGGCGCCGAAGCGGCGGCCGCCGAGCCCCGCACCTTCCTCGACGCCCTCGACGAGGTCTCCGAGGCGGTCGAGTCGGGCTCCGGGCTCCCGGCGGTGGCGCGCGCCGCCGGCCGCGCGCTCGATGCCAGCGTGATCGTCCTCGACGCGGCCAGCAGCATGCTCGCCGTGGCCTGCCAGTCGAGCGAGGACGAGCGGATCGTGATGGCGGGCGAGGCCGGGTCGGAGCGCGTGCCTCTGCGGGTGGCGGACCTGGCCGTGGGCCAGCTGCGCTTCCGCCCGCGCGGGGAGCCTCCCGCGCCGTCGCTGTTGCGGCTCGTGAGCAACCTCATCGCCCTCGAGGTCGATCGGGCCAAGGCGCCCGAGCGGGCCAACGAGGCCGCCGTGAGCGACTTCCTCGAGGACCTGCTGGCCCGCAAGATCACCGACCGCGAGAACATCGTGGCCCGCGCCGGCGAGCTCGGGTGCGATCTGTCCCGTGGGGGCAGCGCGCTCGTGGTGCGGGCGCGGCCCCAGCACCCCGAGGAGGGGGACTGGCGCGCCCGGGTGCTGACGAGCGCGGAGCGCGGAGCGCGGGCCATCGAGCGCTCCTCGCTGGCCGCGCTGGTCGAGACGGAGCTGCGGCCCGAGCGGGAGCTTCTGATCGTGACCCCCGGCGTCGACGTGGCGGCCGCCACGCGAGTGGCCACGGCGATGCTGCGCGAGCTCGAGGCGGCCCTGCCCGCCTTTAGCGTCACCGTCGCCCGCAGCCGCCACGCCGGTGATCCTGCCGACCTCCACCGCGCCGGCGCCGAGGCGCTGCTCGCGGCCAACGTGGCCGAAGCCCGCGGGCTGGCCGAGCTGTCCTTCGAGCAGACCGGCGCCTACCGCCTGCTGCTCCCCGCCATGAGCGAGGATCCGAGCGAGCTGGAGGGATTCTTCGCTGAGACCGTCGCCCCGCTCGCCGCCTACGACGACCAGTACGAGACGGAGCTCGTCCGCACCCTCGAGACCTTCCTCGACGCGGACGGAAACGTGGCCGGCACGGCCGAGCGGCTGTTCACCCACCGGCACACGATTCGCTATCGCCTCGAGCGGGTGAGGGAGCTGACCTCGCTGGACGTGAACTCCACCGACGGCCGCGAGCGCCTCTCGCTCGGGCTCAAGGCGATGCGGGTGCTCGGCATCGTCCCTCCCGGCGGCCCCGCCCACGAGAAGGGAGCGGAGGCGGGGCGCGTGCCCCGCGAGCAGAAGGACCGCTAGGCCGGAGGTCGCCGCTCAGCGCTTGATCCGCGAGAGCCCGCGGCCCTCGTGCCACGACTCGATGAGTAGATGGTCCCTTGGCTCGCCGAGGCGCACCACCACCAGCTCATCGATGGCGCAGCGAAACAGGTGCAGGGGGCCGGGAGGAGCGTTGCCACCCACCACCGCCCGCTTGCGCGCCTCGTCGCCGATCTCCTCCACCCGGCCGGCGAACTTGGCGTCGCCCTTCCAGTCTTGGTCCGGGTCGCCGGAGCCCGAGTGGACCGCGAAGCGTGGATCGCGCTGGAGGTCCCGCGCCTTGACCGCGCCGGGCATGCTGCCCATCCAGACCTCGCCTTCGGCGAAGATGATCTCGATGCCGCTGATGCGGGGCGAGCCATCCCGGCGAAGCGTCGCGAGCGTGAGGTGCCTATGCGCAGCGAGCAGCTCTCGGGCGAGCGCGCTCAGCTCCGGCGCCTCGCTCTCGACTTCGGTCCAGCTGGACACCCACCGCACGCTATTAGCATCGGCGCGATGGCAGAGCCCTTCATCGTGAACGTGAGCGAGTCACCGGCCGTAGCACGTCCGCGGGCGGGCATCTCGGTGTTGTTCGAGGACCGCGCGGAGCGCTTTCCGGATTTCGGCATCAACATCCAGATGCTCGAGCCGGGCGAGCCGAACGCGGTGTACCACTCGGAGTCGGTCCAGGAGGACTTTCTTGTGCTGGGCGGCCATCCGAAGGTGATCCTCGACGACCGGACCCACGACCTGAAGCCCTGGGACTTCGTGCACTGCCCGGCCGGGACCGGCCACGTCTTCGTGGGTGCGGGGGACGGGCCCAGCTGGATCTTGATGGTGGGGGCGCGCAGGCCCGGGCAGACGATCCACTACCCGCGCAACGAGGCCGCTGCCGCCCACGGGGCCTCGGCCGAGGAGCCCACCGACGACCCGAGACAGGCCTACTCCGCATGGGGCGGCGGCTTCACGGAGGCCACGATGCCCTGGCCACCAGCGAGGTAGGGGCGCTCCGCGGCACGATGCTCGACTTTCGATCGGCGCCGACCGAGGAGTTGTCGGACCTCCAGCTGACCGAGCTGCGCATGCTCCTCGACCTGGCCTTCGAGGGCAACTTCAGCGACGAGGACTTGGACCACACGCTCGGCGGCCGGCACTTCCTCGGCGTACACGAGGGGACGATCGTGGCGCACGCCTCGGTCGTGGCGCGTCGCCTGCACGTCGACGGGCGCACTGTGCACACCGGCTATGTGGAAGGTGTCGGGGTGGCCGAGGAATACCGCCGCCGAGGTTCCGGCCACAGAGTGATGTCACAGCTGGGGGCATTCCTGGTCGCGCACTTCGAGCTCGGCGCCCTGTCCGCCGCCGAGCAGACTCAGCGCTTCTACGAGCGCCTCGGCTGGCAGCGCTGGCGCGGACCGACGGCGGTCATCGTCGACGGCGTCGTTCAGCCGACGCCGAAGGACGACGGCGGGGTGATGATCCTGGAGACGCCGAGCACCGGGCAGCTGGACCGCGACGCGACGCTGGCCTGCGAGTGGCGGGAGGGAGACGTCTGGTGAGGTGCCGATCACCTGTGCCGCTCGCGATCGTAGGCGGTGATCCACTTGCGGACCGCATTGTCCGACACACCGTGCCGGCGGCCGGCGGCCGATATCGACCTTACGTGCGGTGGGTTGCAACAGACCTCGGCGGGCCCGGTACCCGCACCGGCGCGAGCAATAGCGCTGGCTCCGTCGCTTGGGAGCGAATAGGTGGCGGCAGAACTCGCATTCTTGCTCGACGCGCGTGACTCGCCTCGCCCTGGCGCAGTGGGTGTCCAAGGTCGCGGCGCAATTGGGGCAGAGAACGCGGAGATTCTCCAGGCGGTTGTCGTCGGAGATCCCGTTGGCATGGTCCAGGATCATCGCCATCTTGCGACGCCGCCAATTCTCGTTCTGACCGCAGAGTTCACACAGCGGACGCTTCAGCCCGGCGCGATAGAGCCGCTCCTTCAGGTGCCCGCGGGAGAAAGTGGAGTTCGCAACGAGGATCTCACTCAGCGGACGAAGTCGTTCCGGGCCGCTCTCCCGAACCCTGGCGTAAGGGTCGAAGTGGTCGCTCGGGATCTCCCAGAGCTTTGCGTACTTGCGAAGGACCGAGTGCGCTCCGCCGCCGTGACCCATACCAAGACGCCGAAGGGCTTCCGCCCAGCTCTTGGACGCCGAGATGGCTGCGCGCGCTTCATGCGCCGAATATCGAGGTCCGCTCGCCACGAACACATGTTCGCATCAGAGGTGGACGGATCGACAGCTGGGGAGGGGGGATTCGAACCCAATCCGCTTGATCATCCAAAGTGACCCGTGCTGCCAATTACACCACTCCCCAGTGGCACTGCCGAGCATAGGTCGTCTACGCGCGATCGCTGTACTCTCGCGCACATGCTCGACCACCTCGGCCTGGACGTAAGCGACTACGAGACAAGCAAGGCCTTCTACCAACGTGCCCTCGCGCCCCTCGGCATCGAGCTGATCATGGAGCCCGTTCCCGGCGTTGGCGGGTTCGGGGACGCCGGCAAGCCGTACTTCTGGATCGGGCGGCGGGGGCGACCCGCTCAGAGCGGCGTGCACGTGGCCTTCGAGACGACCTCGCGAGACCTGGTCGATGCCTTTCACGCGGCTGCGCTCGAGGCGGGTGGGACCGACAACGGCGGGCCGGGCAAGCGCGAGATCTACCACCCGCACTACTACGGGGCGTTCGTGCTCGATCCGGACGCGAACAACGTCGAGGCCGTCTGCCACATGCCCGCCTGACCTGCGGCCCGGTGAGGCCGCGAGAGGGCGTTCGCCGCTACGCTGAGTCACACATGCCCAACGCCTTCACGGTTCTCATCATGGCCGCCGGCAAGGGCACGCGCATGCACTCGGCGACGCCGAAGGTGCTGCACCGGGTCTGCGGCAAACCCCTCGTCGAGTGGGTGATCGATAGCGCCCGCGAAGCGGGGGCGGGACGGGTCGTGTGCGTGGTGCGCCCGGGAGACGGTGTCGCCGAGGGCCTGCCCGACCACGTCGAGGTGGCCGAGCAGCACGAGGGGGAGGGCACGGGGGCGGCCGTGCTCGCCGCCCGCGACTCGGTAGACGCGGGACCGGTGGTCGTTCTGTCAGGCGATCAGCCGCTGATCACCGCCGAGGCGCTCGCAGCGCTGGTCGAGTCCCACGCCGCCCAGGGCGCGGGAGCCACGCTGCTCACGACCGACGAGCTGGATCCCGCGGGCTACGGACGCATCGTGCGCGACGCCGAGGGCAACTTCGAGCGCATCGTGGAGACCAAGTACACCGAGGGCGTTCCCCCCGCGGAGCTGGCGATCCGCGAGGTCAACCTCGGCACGTACGTCTTCGAGGCGCCCAACCTCTTCGCGGCCCTTGACGAGGTCGGAGACGAGGCGGGGGAGCGCTACCTCACCGGCGTCTTCCCGATCTTCCACGCCGAGGGCCAGCCGATCGTCACCCACATGACCCACGACGCGACGATCGCCCTCGGAGTCAACGACCGCGCCGATCTCATGGCCGCAGAGGAGCTCGGGCAGCGCCGCATCCTCGAGTCTCACGCGCGAGCCGGCGTGAGCTTCCTGGCCCCGGCCGGCACGCGGGTGGAGGCGCAGGTGACGATCGGACCCGACGCCACCATCGGTCCCGGCGTCAACCTGCTGGGGGCCACCGCCGTCGGCGCCGGCTGCGCCATCGGCCCGAACACCACCCTGATCGACTGCCAGGTCGAGGCGCAGGCCACCGTCCTGCACTCCTATGCCGTTGAGGCGGAGATCGGCGAAGGCGCGCTGGTCGGTCCGTTCGCGTACCTGCGCCCCGGCACGCTGGTACGGGAGGGAGCGAAGATCGGCACGTTCGTCGAGGTCAAGAACTCCGAGATCGGCGCGGGAGCCAAGGTCCCGCACCTCTCCTACATCGGGGACGCGGACGTGGGCGAGGGCTCCAACCTCGGAGCCAGCACGATCACCGCCAACTACGATGGCCGCAAGAAGCACCGCACGAACATCGGAAAGAGCGCAAGGACCAGCGTACACACCTCGCTCGTGGCCCCCGTGGACGTCGGCGAGGGCGCTTACACTGGTGCCGGGTCGGTGATCACCGAGGATGTCCCCGACGGGGCCCTCGGAATCGCCCGCCAGCGGCAGACGAACGTGGAGGGCTACGCGGACCGCATGGAGGAGGACACGCAATGAGCACGGCGTCCCTCGACACCGCACCGGAAACGACGGCCAGCTCGGGGCTCCTCGTCGGCTACGAGAAGCGGCTGATGGTCACGGCCGGCCGCGCGAGCCGTGAGCTCGGCGGGAAGATCTCCGAGCGGCTCGGCGTGGACCTGACCGACGCGGGACTCAAGACCTTCGCGGACGGCGAGGTCTACTGCCGCTACGCCGACTCGATTCGCGGCGCCGACCTCTTCGTCGTCCAGTCCGTCTGCGGCTCCGAGCACGAGGGCCTCACCGTCAACGATGCTCTCTGGGAGCTGCTGTTGATGATCCACGCCGCCAAGCACGCCTCGGCGCATCGGATCATCGCCGTCACCCCCTGGTACGGCTACTCACGCCAGGACAAGAAGTCCGCCCCGCGCGAGCCGATCTCGGCGCGCCTCGTGGCCGACACGCTCGAGGTCGCCGGCATCGACCGCCTCGTGACCATGGACCTCCATGCCGGCCAGGTGCAGGGCTTCTTCTCCAAGCCGGTCGACCACATGACCGCCATGCCGATCCTCACCCAGTTCGTCCAGGATCGACTCGGCGACCGCCAGCTCGTGATCATCGCCCCGGACGCCGGCCGTGTGAAGCTGGTGCAGAAGTTCGCGCAGAAGGTTGGCGCCCCGTATGCGCTCATGGAAAAGGAGCGCCCCGCCCACCAGGTGGCCGAGATCGGGTACGTGATCGGCGACGTCAAGGACAAGACGGCGGTGATCGTCGACGACATCATCGCCACCGGCGGAACCCTCAACGCGGCCGCGCAGACCGTGCTCGACGAGGGGGCCAACGAGGTGTACGCCGTCGCCACCCACGGGCTCTTCTCGGGCGACGCGTTCGAGGTCCTCGCCTCGGGGCCGCTGCGGGGCGTAGTGGTCACAGACACCATCCCGCTCCGCCAAGACCCGCCGGACCTGATCACCCAGCTCACCTGCGCCGACGTGCTCGAGGACTCGATACGGCGCATCTTCACCGACGACTCGGTCTCCGAGATCTTCGCCGGCGAGAACCAGCTCTTCTAACAGCTCCCGCCTTGAGCACATACAGACGGCGGAGTGTGAGAGGATCGCCGCCAAGCGGCTCGAAAAATCGGAAGGGGGCTGGGGTGGCACTTGCACGTGTTGTGTCCTTCGAAGGAGTCAGCAAGGACCGGATGGAGGAGATGAGGGGGGAGATGCGCGACAGCGAGCCGCCGGAGGGGCTTCCGGCGACGGAGATCTTGGTGCTCCACGACCCTGAGGCCGAGACGTCGCTCGTCGTCCTCTTCTTCGAGTCGGAGGACGACTACAGGCAAGGCGATGAAACGCTGAATGCGATGCCCGCTGGCGACACTCCGGGACAGCGCTCCTCGGTGGCGAAGTACGAAGTCGCGGTGCGCATGACAACCTGATCGCGCTCCCGTTGAGCCCGACAAGCGCTCGTGTGATCGCGTTTGACGTGAACGAGACGCTCTTGGATCTGCATGCGCTCGATTCCGTGTTCGAGGAGTTGTTGGGTGACGCGTCGCTCCGCGCGCAATGGTTCGCTCAGATGCTCCAGGTCGCGTTCGTCGGCGCGATAACCGACCGGTACGTTGACTTCACGACGGCGCAGCGCGCGGCGCTCGACATGGTGGCGCAGCGCCGCGGTGTCACCCTGTCGGCGGGCGCCGCTGACCGCGTGGCCGCGAGCATGCGCACGCTGCCCCCACATCCGGAGGTGGCCGATGCGCTCGCGCGGCTGCGCGCCGGCGGTCACCAGCTTGCCGCGCTGTCGAACTCGCCGCAAGACGTGGAGCAGGCGCAGCTCGCGCACGCGGGGCTGACCGATCGCTTCGACGCGATACTTTCCGCCGACACGGTGCGGGCGCTCAAGCCGCGGCATGAGCCCTACCAACTGGTCGCCCGTACGTTTGCGGTGCCGACCGCGGACGTGACGCTCGTCGCCGCACATGCCTGGGACATTGCCGGCGCGCGTGCGGCCGGATGCCGGACAGCCTTCGTCGCCCGGCCAAGCATGCCACGCAATCCCCTCGACCCGGACCCCGACATCGTCGGCGCCGACCTCGGCGACATCGCCGACCGCATCCTCGCCGCCTGAGCAATGCGCGACGGAGCTGAGGCTGCGACTCGGGCCTTGACGGTGACCACGGAGCTCTTGTGAGATGGAGTCATGTACGAGTTCCTCTTGACCGTCCACGTTCTCTGCGCCGTCATCTGGGTCGGCGGCGCGGTGATGATGCACATCTTCGGCCGGCTCGCGACCAAGGACGGTCCCGAGCGCCAGCTCGCCTTCACTCAAGCATCGATCCGGATCGGCAACATGGTCTTCGCGCCGCTTTCGGTGATCCTCCTGGTGGCCGGGATCCTCCTCGTCGACGAGGTCGGCTACTCCTACGGTGACGCCTGGATCTCGATCGGATTCCTGGGCTTCCTGGTGTCGTTCTTGCTTGGAGTCGGCTACTACCCGCGGGCAGGCCGGCAATACGGAGAGATCGCCGCGGGGGAGGGGGCCGCCGCGCCCGGCGCCCAGGCGCTCTACCGGCGCACCGCGACGGTCAACATGGTCGAGCTGACCATCCTCCTGCTCGTGGTCGTGGCGATGACCACCAAGCCGGGCTAGTGGCACACCCGATCGCCCGCACCACTAGATCGCCCGCGCCCCGAACTTCCGCTCGCGCCGCTCCCCGCGCGACTCGAAGTAGTCCCATTCGAGCTGTCCCAGCTCGGTGGCGGGTGGATCGGCGAACCACCACTCGCGCCCGATGCGGTACCAGTTGCGGGTCGCCTCCAGCTGCGCCAGCACGGCCATCACGCCCGACTCCATGCGGCGCCCCATCAGCTCGTTGGCGGGCAGGTTCTCGCGACGCATGACGCGAAAGAACTCCGAGCGCGGGTCCGAGACCGCGGTGATCGCCTCCATCACCCGGCGCGAGTCGACCGTCACCTCGCGGTCCTCCATGTACCAGCCGCCGACCACCTTCACGTGCTCCATGAGCAGCTCGGCGTCCACCTTTCTCGGGTTGTTGAGGAAGCCGAGGTCGTGCAGGGCCACCCGCAGCTCCTCGGGGTCGTCGTCGAACACCGCCTGCAGCGCGGTGATCTCCAGCTCGATCTGGTCGCGGTCGAGGTGCTTGGTCATGCCGAAGTCGAGGCACGCGACGCGGCCGTCGGGCATGAGGATGTAGTTGCCAGGGTGGGTGTCGGCGTTGAAGTGCTGGAGGTGGAAGATCGAGCCGAAGCAGAAGCGAAAGACGATCTCTCCGAAGCGGTCGCGCTCACCCTGCGGCAGCGCACGCACCTCCTCGAAGCCCACGCCGTCGACCCACTCGGTCACCAGCACCCGGCCCGTGGATAGGCGGGTCACGACCTCGGGCACGTGGATGAACGGATGGCCGCGGTACCCGCGGGCGAACGAGCGCTGCTTCTGGGCCTCGAGCTCGTAGTCGAGCTCCTCCATCACGCGCTCCTTGAGCTCCGCCGCGGCGGCGCTCGCGTCGAGGCCCGGCGCCAGCGCCTTGGCCATGCGCATGATCATCCCGGCGTTCTGCATGTCGGCGGCGATCGCCTGCGCCACGCCGGGATACTGGATCTTGACCGCCACCGGGCGCCCGTCGGGGAGCACGGCGCGGTGTACCTGCCCGATCGACGCCGCTGCGGCGGCCTCCTCCTCGAAGCTCTCGAAGAGCTCCTCGACGGGCTCGGCCCACTCCTCGTCGAGAACGGTTCTCACCTTCTTCCACGGCATCTTCGGCGCCTGGGTCCGCAGCTGGGCGAGCTGCTCCTGATAGAGCTCGCGGTACTCGGGGGGCAGGAACTCGGTGTCGATGAAGGAGGCGAGCTGGGCGATCTTCATCGCCGCGCCCTTCATCCGTCCCAGCGTCTGCACCATGCGCTCGGCCGCCTCGAGATGGCGGCGCTCCAGGGCATCGGCGGCGCCGTCCGGAGAGCGAGCGATGTTCGCGGCCCGCGTGCCCGCATAGCGCGCGCCCTGGGTTCCCACGACCGACCCGACCTGGGCCGTGCGCTTGATGCGGCCGGTGGGGATCGAGCTGTCGTCGCGCTGGGCCACTCCTTGGAGAATAGGCGCGGCCGCTAGACTGGCCCGCCGTTATGGCAGACGAAAATCGACCCATTCTGTCCGCCCAGGAGCGTCCCGAGCGCGGCACCCGCGCGACCAAGCGCATGCGCCGGGAGGGGCTCGTGCCGGGCGTGGTCTACGGCGGCGCGGATGGGGCCTCCGTCACCTTCAAGGTGGACTCACGCGTCCTTCGTCAGGTGCTGGTCGACGGCTCGGCGCTTATCGACCTCGAGGTCGGCGGTAAGAAGCGGCCGGTGATCGTCAAGGACCAGCAGCTGCATCCGGTGCGCGAGGAGGTCATCCACATCGACCTGCTCGAGGTGCGCCTCGACGAGAAGATCCAGACCACGGTCGCCGTCCACGTGGAGGGCTCGGAGGAGGCGCCCGGGGTAAAGGAGGGCGGCGTTCTGGAGCAGGTGTCGCACCAGCTCAACATCGAGGCGCTGCCCACCGCCATTCCCGACGCGATCGTCGTGGATGCCAGCTCGATGGAGATCGCCGCAACCATGCATCTCTCCGAGCTCGACCCGCCTGAGGGAGTCGAGTTCCTCGATGACCTCGAGGAGACGATCATCGCCACGGTCGTCGTCCCCACCGAGGTCGAGGAGCCCGAGGAGATCGAGGAAGAGACCGAGCTGGTCGGCGAGGACGGCGAGCCCATCGAGGTCGAGGCGGCCGAGGGCGAGGAGCCTGAGGCGGCGGCCGAGGAATCCGAGGGCGACGAGGAGTGAGCCTCTTCCGTCGCGGAAGCGGCGGGGGCAAGGCAGACTGGCTCATTGTCGGCCTGGGCAACCCGGGCGATCGCTACGCGCGCACCCGTCACAACGTGGGCTTCGAGGTGGCGGCCCTCGCCGCAGAACGCTGGGGCCTGGCCAAGCCCAAGAAGAAGTACTCGAGCCTGCTCGCTGAGGGCCACGCCGGGCCCGGGGGACCGCGGGTCGCGGTGCTGCTCCCGCAGACCTACATGAACGAGTCGGGTTCCGCGGCCGGCCCCGCCCGGGGCGCGCTGGGTGTGGATCTCGAGCAGGTCGTCGCCGTGCACGACGAGATCGACCTGCCCTTCGGGCGTATCGAGGTCCGGCTGGGCGGCGGCCTCGCCGGACACAACGGTCTCAAGTCGCTCCGGCGCGGGCTCGGCAGCGCTGATTTCCGGAGGGTGAGAGTCGGCGTCGGGAGGCCGGACACCACCGACCCCGACATCGTCTCGGCCCACGTGCTCGGGCGCTTCAGCGAGTCGCCGGAAGAGGTTCGCGGGCTGATCGAGCGCGCGGCCGACGAGCTCGACCTCCTGGTCACTTCCAGTAGCTCGTCTGAACCCGGGCTCCGGCCCAGGTGAAGGCGATGTGTATCCAGTCGCGGCGGCGGTCGCCGTGCTGGATCGCTCGCAGGCCCTCCTTCCAACGCGAGGAGGTCCATATCCGCCCGTTCCAGGCGACCTCCTGGACGCCCATCCGGCGGGCGCGCGCGTAGCGGTGGCCGTTGCGGTCGTCGGCGAGCACCCAGGCCACGATCGCGTCGCCGATTGCCAGATCGTGTGGCGAGCCGGCGTCGAGCGCCCAGTCGAGCGCGCGGCCCTCGCCGTGGACGTCGACCACGCCGGGACGCTTCTGGACGCAGCTGTAGCCGAGCCGCACCGAACCGGACCGCCAGCGCTCCTCGATCAGCTTGGCGAGCCTGATCACAGCGGGCAGGGCCGCGCCCGTGCAGGCCGCCGGATAGCTGCCGGCGCGGTCGAAGTGAAAGTCCTCGATCGAGCCCGACGACGAAGGCGCTTTCCCGGACCCCGCGACGGCGTTGCGGCGGCACAGGGTGATCACCACGCGCGGACAGGCGCGCATGGAGGACACGCCCTCGGGCATGTTGATGCTGCGGTCGTCGCCGCGTGCACAGCGCAGGCGCGTGGCCTGCCCTCCGTATCCCGGGTCGGTGAAGAAGCGAACGCAGTGGCCGACGGCGACCACGGCGGACTCGCGGTTGTCGTCCACGTCGTAGAGGTCGCCGTCGGAATGGCGAAAGCGCCGGAAGTCGCGCCGGTCGCCGTCCCCGCCGAAGGGAACCTCGATCCAGGCGCCCTGACAGTGGGGCTCCTTCCACAGCTGTATACGCACGTCGCTCTTGCGTACGCCGTCGGCGCACTCCGCCGCCCGGGCCGAGGCGGGAGCGACCAGCGCCATGAGGGCACCGGCGAGGGCGATCGGGGGAAGGATTCGTTTGAGGGTCAACCCATAGCCATCCGTGGCTGGAAAGGGGCGATTGACACTTTCATAACCCACAAACCCGAATCTGGCCAACGAATACACACAGGTTGCGCTGACTAGACTCAAAACCGAAAGCCGCGCGGCGCGCCCGGGCGGTCGCTACGCATGCTCAGAGCACTCCTGAAATACGCCCGCGAGGACGAGTCGGTCAACGCGCTCGCCACGGCCGCCCGGTCGGGGCCGCAGCGCGCCTTTGTGTCGGCGAGCCTGCGGCCGTACCTGCTCGCCGGCCTGCTCGACTGCGATCCCGAGCGTCCGGCGCTCGTGGTGGCCGGCGACGACCGCTCCGCACGCGATCTGGCCGCCGACCTGCGCCTCTACCTGGCGCCGCGTCCGGTGCGCTTCTACCCGGCGCGCGGCATGCGCTACGAGTCGCATCTCGCCCCGCCCCCGCACCTGGTCGGTCTGCGCATCGCCGCCCTCGATGCCCTCCTGTCGGAGGAACCGGCGGTGGTCGTGGCCAGCGCCGCGGCGCTCGCCGAGAAGCTCCCCGACCCCGACCTGCGCCCGCACGGGTTCGAGATCGAGAAGGGTGGCCTGCTCGACCTCGACGAGGTCGCCGCCCAGCTCGTGGCCTGCGGGTACGAGCGCATCGACCAGGTCGAGGAGCGTGGCCAGTTCGCCATCCGCGGCGACATCCTCGACGTCTACCCGGCCACCGAGGAACGAGCGGTGCGCTGCGAGCTGTTCGACATCGAGGTCGAGCGGCTCACCTGGTTCTCCACCTTCACCCAGCGTTCGCTGGAGGAGGCCGAGCGGGTGGAGATCGCGCCCGCCGCCGAGCTCGGTCCCGAGCACCGGGAGCTCGCTGAAATGGCCGCCGCGAGCGACGAGGGGGAGCGGCCCGACGTGGCTGACGTGCTGCCGGTCGACCGCTTCTGCGAGCTGCTCGATCTGATGCCCGACAGCGCGCTGGTGGCGATCGCCGCCGAGGAGGAGCTGGGGCCTTCCCTGCGCGACCTCTGGGAGGACGTCACGGCGAGCTTCCACGATGCGGACGCACACCACCTCTACGTCTCTCCCGACCGCCTCGGCGACCGCCTCGACGAGCGCGTCTCACTGCGACTGTCGAGCATCTCCCAGGACCAGCCCCACGAGTTCCGGGCCCAGAGCGCGGACACGGCGGCCCGCTCCCTGCGCGACGCCGAGCCGGAGCTCGAGAAGCTGGTGCGCTCGGGCTACCGCACGGTAGTGGCCTGGGGACGGCGCGGCGAAGCCGAACGGGCGCAGCTCAACATGGCCCGCGTGCAGGCCGGCTTTCTCGACGGCCGGCCCGCTCCCGTCGAACCGACCGTGCTCTTCGCCCACGCCGCCCTGCGCGAGGGCTTTCTCGCTCCGCAGCTCAAGCTGGCGATCGTGCCCGAGCACCGGCTGCTGCGCCGCCGCGAACCCCGGCGAGCGGAGGGGCCGCGCGCGGGAGCCATCGCTTCCTTCACCGATCTGCGAGCGGGGTCGCCGGTGGTGCACGAGGACCACGGCATCGCGCGCTTCGCCGGGTTCGAGACCAAAACGGTCGGTGGTATCACGCGCGATTACCTGGAGCTCGAGTTCAAGGACGGCGATCGCGTCTTCGTTCCCAGCGACCAGCTGCACAAGATCAGCCGCTACGTGGGTGCCGACGCCGGCGACCCTCCGCTCTCCAAGCTGGGAGGAAAGCTCTGGGAGCAGCAGAAGCTGCGGGCGCGTCGCGCGGCCGAGGCGCTGGCCGGCGAGCTGATCACGCTCTACGCCGAGCGGCGCCGGCGGGCCGGCCACGCCTTTCCCCGCGACTCCGAGTGGCAGCTCGAGTTCGAGGCCCGCTTCCCCTACCGCGAGACCCCGGATCAGCTCGAGGCGATCGAGGCCGTTCGTGCCGATATGGAGGAGGCCCGTCCGATGGACCGCCTCATCTGCGGCGACGTGGGCTACGGCAAGACCGAGGTGGCGCTGCGCGCGGCCTTCAAGGCGGCCGAGGACGGTAAGCAGGTGATGTTCCTCGTGCCCACGACCGTGCTCGCCCAGCAGCACTACGGAACCTTCACCGAGCGCCTGCGCGACTACCCGTTCGAGATCGAGATGGTCTCGCGGTTTCGCTCTCCCAAGCAGGCGCGCGAGGCCGTGCAGGGCTTCGCCGAGGGCAGGGTGGACATGCTGATCGGCACCCACCGGCTGCTCTCCCGCGATGTGCGCCCCAAGGACCTCGGACTGCTGATCGTCGACGAGGAGCAGCGCTTCGGCGTCAAGCAGAAGGAGCTGCTGCGCCAGCTCAAGCTGAGGGTGGACGTGTTGAGCCTGTCGGCCACGCCCATTCCGCGCACGCTCCAGATGTCACTCGCGGGGCTGCGTGACATATCGGTGATCGAGACGCCGCCCGAGGGACGGCGCCCGGTCAAGACTTATGTGGGCGACTACGACGAGGAGCTCGTGGCCGGGGCCATCAAGCGCGAGCTGGCGCGCGAGGGCCAGGCCTTCTTCCTGCACAACCGGATCGACACGATCGACGAGACGGCCGAGCGCATTCGGGCGATGGTCCCGCACGCGCGCGTCCTGGTGGCCCACGGCCAGATGGCGGAGGGCGTCCTCGAGAGGACCATGCTCGAGTTCCTGCGCGGCGACGGCGACGTGCTCGTGTGCACCAGCATCGTGGAGTCGGGCCTCGACATCCCGACGGCCAACACGTTGATCGTGGAACGAGCCGACCACTTCGGGCTCGCCCAGCTCTACCAAATCCGCGGGCGGGTCGGACGCTCGCGCGACCGCGCCTATGCCTATCTGCTCTATCCGAGTCACGCTGCCCTGACCGAGGAGGCGAGCAAGCGGCTGGCCACGCTGTCCGACTACACCGAGCTGGGCTCGGGCTTCAAGATCGCGATGCGCGACCTGGAGATCCGCGGCGCCGGCAACCTGCTCGGCGACGAGCAGTCGGGCCACGTGGCGGCGGTCGGCTTCGAGCTGTACGTCTCGATGCTCGACGAGGCGGTGCGCCTGTTGGCCGGTGACGCCGCCGACGAGGCCGCCGAGCCGGTACGCATGGACCTGCCCGTGGACGCCTACGTGCCGGGTGACTACGTCCCCTACGAGGCGGCCAAGATCGAGGTCCACCGTCGGGTGGCGGGAGCGTCCGAGGTGGCCCAGCTGATCATGCTGCGCGAGGAGCTCGAGGACCGCTTCGGGCCGGTGCCGAACGAGCTCGACAACCTCATCCGCCTACAGGACGCGCGGATCAAGCTCGGCCGGGCGGGAGCGAAGTCGGTCGATTTCGGACAGGGGAGGATGAACGTCGCGCCGATCGAGCTCGACTCGCGTGGGGCCAAGGCGCTGCGCGAGCGGACCCCCGAGGCGCTCTACGAATCGGGCCGCAGCACGGTCCGCGTGCGCCTGCCCGAGGACGCGGCTGAGCGCTTTCGTGCCGTGGTCAAGGCGGCCGAGGCGATCATGGAAGTGGCCACTGAGCCGGACCCTCAATAGGGCCGAAAACCGTCCGCTACCCTTCGCAGCCGCCTCGGCCTGAGCTCCTCTGCCGCCGGGGTCGCCCTCTTAGCTGCACTTTACGTCCCCGAAGTAGACATGGCCTGGATGACACACGCTTCGCTCAAGTCCCTGTTCGCATGCGCCCTGCTGGGCATCGCCGCGCTGGCGGTCGCCGCGTGCGGCAACGAGGTCCCTCCTGGCGCGGTGGCCAAGGTGGGCGACTCGGAGATCACGCAGGACGAGTTCGACAAGTGGCTCAAGACCGCGGTCCTGGGACAGGCCCAGGGGGCGCCCACCGCGGTTCCGGATCCGCCCGACTTCAGCAAGTGCGTGGCGGCCAAGAAGAAGGCGCCCGCTCCCGAGGGTCAGGACAAGCCGACCGCGTCCGACCTCAAGAAGCAGTGCCAGCAGGAATACGACCAGCTGAAGAGCGAGGTCATGCAGTTCCTGATCCAGGCCGAGTGGGTTGAGCAGGAGGCCGACCAGCAGGGGATCGAGGTCTCGCAGAAGGCGGTCACGAAGTCCCTGGCCGACCAGAAGAAGCAGGCCTTCCCGTCCGAGAAGGCCTACGAGCAGTTTCTGAAGACCTCGGGTATGTCCGAGGAAGACATCCTCTTCCGCGTCAAGCTCGACCAGCTGCAGCAGAAGCTCACGGCGAAGGCGACCGAGGACTCTCAGAAGGTCTCCGACACGGACATCCAGGAGTACTACGAGAAGAACAAGAAGCGCTTCGCTCAGCCGGAGCGCCGCGACCTGCGCGTGGTACTGACCAAGAACGAGGCGCAGGCCGAGCAGGCAAAGAAGGCCCTGGAGAGCGGCGACTCCTGGCAGCAGGTGGTCAACAAGTACTCGATCGACGAGGCCTCCAAGGCGCAGCAGGGCCGGCTGCCGGCCGTGGCCGAGGGCCAGCAGGAACCGGCGCTCGACGACGCGGTCTTCGCCTCCAGGAAGGGAAAGGTCGAGGGCCCGGTCAAGACCCAGTTCGGCTGGTACGTGTACGAGGTGGAGAAGGTCACGCCCGCGTCGCAGCAGTCGCTCGAGCAGTCCAAGGACACGATCAAGAACCTGCTGCGCTCAGAGCGCCAGCAGAAGGCGCTCGACAAGTTCGTCAAGGACTTCCGCGAGGAGTACAAGGGCCAGACCGACTGCGCCGAGGACTTCCGCATCCCCGAGTGCAAGAACGCTCCGAAGGAGTCCAAGGACAAGGACCCCGCTACGAGCGGAGGTACCGGCGGGCAGAGCCAGCAGGCGCCGTCGCCCGAGGAGCCCAGTCCCTAGTCCTGTGGGCGACGATCTCGCAGCTGCGCTGACGCGGCTGGACGAGATCACGCGCCGCCTGCGCGTGGAGTGTCCATGGGACCGCGAGCAGGACGAGCGCTCGATCGTGCCCCACACCGTCGAGGAGGCCTACGAGCTGGCCGACGCCGCCCTCTCCGGCGACGACGCCAAGCTGCTCGACGAGCTGGGCGACGTGCTCTTCCAGGTCTACTTCCTGTCGCTGCTGCTCGAGGAGCGCGGCGCGGGCGGCCTGGCCGAGGTGGCCGAGAGCTGCCGGGCGAAGCTGATCCGGCGCCACCCCCATGTCTTCGGGGACCGCGAGGCCGAGACGGCCGCCGAGGTGCTGCGCAACTGGGACCAGATCAAGCGGGATGTGGAGGGCTCGGGAGAGCTCTTCGGCCCGATACCCGAGACGCTGCCCTCCACGCTCTACGCCAAGAAGATCCTGCGGCGCGCCCGCAGCGCAGGACACGAATGGGCCGGTCCGGGGGATGATCCGGGCGAGCGGCTGCTGGCCGCGGTGCGCGACGCCGCCGAGGCGGGGGTCGACCCCGAGCTGGCGCTGCGCCAGGCCGCCGACCGATTCCGAAGCGAGGTTGAGAGACGTTGAGCGAGATCGAGAAGGTTCACGGGCGGCAGATCCTCGACAGCCGCGGCAATCCCACCGTGGAGGTGGATGTGCTGCTCAAGTCGGGCGCCGCCGGCCGCGCGGCGGTCCCTTCCGGCGCCTCCACGGGCGAGTTCGAGGCGGTGGAGCTGCGCGACGGCGGGCAGGAGTGGGGCGGCAAGGGCGTGTCGCGCGCGGTGGCCAACGTCAACGGCGAGCTCGCCGACGCGGTCCGCGGGGTCGACGCGGCCGACCAGAGCGCCCTGGATCGCACGATGATCGACCTCGACGGCACCCCCAACAAGGAGCGCCTCGGTGCCAACGCCATCCTTGGCCTTTCGCTGGCGAGCGCCCAGGCGGCGGCCGCCGAGGTCGGCCAGCCGCTGTGGCGGTACCTGGGAGGGGAGGCGGCGCACGTACTGCCGGTGCCGATGATGAACGTGCTCAACGGCGGCGCCCACGCGGACAACAAGGTCGACTTCCAGGAGTTCATGGTCGTGCCCGTGGGAGCTGCCAGCTTCGCGGAGGCGCTGCGCACGGGCGCCGAGGTCTTCCACGCGCTCAAGAGCACCCTTCACGATCGCGGACTGGCCACCGCGGTCGGCGACGAGGGTGGCTTTGCGCCCGATCTCGAGTCCAACGAGGCGGCGCTCGAGGCCCTGACCGGTGGCATCGAGGCGGCCGGCTACCGGCTCGGTGACGACGTGGCGATCGCGCTCGACCCGGCGACGAGCGAGATCTTCGACTCGGGCGCGTACCTGCTCGAGCACGAGGGACGCTCGCTCACCTCGGCCGAGCTCGCGCAGCTGTGGAGCGATCTGGCCGCTCGCTATCCGATCGTCTCGATCGAGGACGGGATGGACGAGGAGGACTGGGACGGCTGGCGAGCGCTCACGGACGCGCTCGGCGAGCGCGTTCAGCTCGTGGGCGACGACCTCTTCGTCACGAGCACCGAGCGCCTGCGCCGCGGAATCGAGGCCGGGGTGGCCAACTCGATCCTGGTCAAGGTCAACCAGATCGGGACGCTCACGGAGACCCTCGACGCGGTGCGGACGGCCAACGAGGCGGGCTACACCGCGGTGATGTCCCACCGCTCAGGTGAGACCGAGGACACCGTCATCGCCGACCTCGCGGTGGCCACGGGCTGCGGGCAGATCAAGACCGGCGCGCCGTCGCGCTCGGATCGCACCGCCAAGTACAACCAACTGCTGCGCATCGAGGAGGCGCTCGGCGCCGACGCCGAGTACCCCGGGCGCACGGCCTTTCGGTCCTAACCGCCCTTGTCGCCGGGAAGTCCCTCGATCACATAGGCCCTCTCGCCCTGGCGGACCATTCCGAGGCGCCGCGCCTCGCGCTCGAGGGCGCCGGGGTCGCGCAACGCGCGGACGCGTGTCTTGAGCGTCCGATTCTCGTGGCTGAGTTCCTCGAGCTCCTGTTTTTGGGCGCCCGCGGTCCGCGACTGCTCCCACCAGTGCTTGGCCGGTGAGATGTAGAGCATCATGATCACGAAGAGCGTCCCCAGCAGGGCGAGGCGCCCAACGCGGTCCCAGCGAATGCTCGTGCGGCGCCGAGGTTGCATCCCGTTCATCTTTCGGGCCTCGCGGGGCCGCTCCTCCCGCTACCTTTTCCGCCCGTGCCCTATGCCCTCGAAAACGCGCTCTACCAGTGGCGAGAAGGCGAGGCCCGTGTGGCCGAGACCCCCGAGCCCGCGCGGACGGACCTGGAACGTGTGGTGGGCTTCGTGGTAGAGGAGCTGCGCCGCCGGTTGGGTTCGAGCTTCGTGCTCGACGAGCTCGCCGACCTGTACGGCGAGAGCACCGACTGGGCCACCGAGCTGGCGGATCGCAGCGGCGCGGGGACGGACTCGGCGGCGGTGGTCGACGCCGCCTTCGCCCTCTACGCGCGCGAGGCTTCCAACTACGCGGGCGGGGTCGCCCGCGAGCGCCACCAGAAGCCCTAGGAGTCGTCCTCGTCGTCGCCGGCCTCTTCGCCGGCGCGACTGATCACGATGCGCTCGGGCTCCACGCTCACCGTCACGGGGCGGTGGCCGGCCCAGTGCTCGGCGTAGACCGGATCGTCCTGGACGGCGGGATCGAGCCACAGCCCGTAGCCCTCCTCGCCGTGATCGAAGGTGCCCTCGAGCTCCTTGGCCTTGCGCCGGCGCCCGCGTCCGCCACGGCGTCCGCGACGGCGGCGCCGGGGCCGGTCCTCGTCGCCGGCGCCCTCGTCATCGCCGTCGTCGCCGGGCTCCTCCTCGTCCTCCTCCTCGGCTTCCTCGCGCTCGGCCTCGAGTGCCGCCGCGACGCGGGCGTCGTCCTCGGCCCGGAGGTCGAGCTCGGCGTCGTCGGCGGGGGCCGGCACGCCCTCGTCGCCGTTGCCCGGCTCGTCGGGGACGAGCTCGTGCTCGCGCTTGAAAGACCGGATATCGCCTACCGAGACCTCGAGCTGGTGAGCGATCCAGGCGTCCGTTCGACCCTGGCGAACCCAGGTCCGGATCTGGTTCAGTTGAGGCTTGAGCGATCTGCGTGCCAAACGGCGCCGGAGACTAGCAATCGGGGCATCGCACGACCCCGCGTACGGCGACGTATTACGGTTGCCCATTGCGCGCGCGCCAAGACCCTGCTTTATTGGGTAACAGCAGGGGTTGTTTTATGTCCAGGCATGGGAGGCCACGGACGTGCTCGTCCTAACGCGTAAGGGCAACCAATCGATCATGATCGGTGACGACATCGAGATCTCGGTGCTCGCGATCATGGGCGAGAAGGTGCGAATCGGAATAGAGGCGCCGCGATCGGTGCCCGTCTTTCGCAAGGAGGTCTACCTCGAGATCCAGGAGGACCGAGCAGCGATGGGCGACGACAAGAAGGCGGCTGCGCTCGACGAGGCTTGCTAACCGACCAACATCGCCAGCGTCTCGAACATCACGATCGTGACGATGACGGCGGTGGCCACGATCGAGAGCGCGAGCAGGATGAAGCGCAGGCTTCCCTGCTTGCGGGTGCGCTCGACTCGCCGTACGCGCGCGCGTTGAGCCGACTGCGTGCGCAGGCTCTCGCGGCGCACCACCGACTCGGCCGCCTCCTCACGGAAGGCTTCCTCGAACTGGGCGAGCGATTGCCGCATCCGCATGCTGCGCGGAAGGCTACCAGCGTGCGCTGGGCGCAAGCCCCCGGCGTGGCCGGGTGCGCAGCGAGGCTTTTATCTCGGCCTGCAGCGCTGTCTGACCGCTCGCGAAGGCCGCTCACGCGGCGGCTGTTTCCCTCGCCGCCTCGTCGTAAACCTTCACGAAACGCAGATAGTTGTCGGCGATCTGCTGAGCCGCCTCGTCGCGCTCGAGGTCGCCGTCGAGGAAGCCCTTCAGCGCGTCCCACCAGATCGTCCGCCCGATCGCGAAACCGGCATATCCCTCCACCGGAGCGCCCTGACGCAGCCAGTGGTCGACCTTCTGGTCGTCGGCCCCGCGGCCGAGCACCACGCAGATCACGCCGTCGCGGCCGTCGCGGCGAGCCGTCTGAACGATCCGCTCGCAGTCCTCCTGGGTATCGATGCCCTCGATCTTCCAGACGTCGGCCTCGACGCCGATCTCCTGGAACTCCTCGATGGTCTTGATCATCAGGTCGGGACGAAGCTCGGCGTCGAAGCGGTCGGTGTCGCCGTCGACCTTCTCGAGCTGCTCGTCCTCGGCCGGCACCAGTAACTCGAAGAGGAACTTGCGGTCGTTTTCGTGGAGCCAGTCGGATAGCCGCTTGAGCCGCTCGGCCTGGCGCTCGTTCATCTCCGCGTCGCCCTCGGGGTTGTAGCGGACGAGGACCTTGGAGAAATCGGGGTCGAACTCTTCGATGTGAGCGCCGAAGTCGTCGCCGTACTCGAAGTCGAATTCGTTCTGGCCCGACTTCTCGACCGGCATGGCGAGCAGAAGACCACGCTCCTTGGTCTCACCGGGCACGTTCCTCGGCTCCCCGAACTGCTCATCCACCAGCACGCCGGTCACCTCGGGATCCGTGCCGGCGTCGACCGCCTTGAGCATCCCCTCGAAGATCAGATGCTTCGCGTCGGAGATCTTCTCGGTCTCCTCATCGCTCGGATCGCCCTCGATGCCGAACATCTTCTTCTGGAAGGAGCCGCGGTGGTCGAACGCCAGGATGTAGAGCTTGCCGTCATATCCAAGAGCCATAGGGGGGTTATACCCCTAACCCTCTGGATACGATCTCCCCGTGGAGCACCGTTTCACGGGCCCCTCCTACACGATTGGGGTAGAGGAAGAGCTCATGATCGTCGATGGGGAGACTCTCGACCTCGCCAGCTCGATCGAGGGGCTCCTCGAGGCGCTCGCCGACGTCCCCAAAGAGGGGGAGATCAAGCCCGAGCTGATGGAGTCGGTCTGCGAGATCGCGACCGATCCCTGCCGCAACACGCGCGATGCCGGGCTGCAACTGCGGGCCCTGCGCCGCCTCGCACAACAGGCGGCGGCCGAACGGGGCCTGGCCATCGGATCCGCGGGCACCCATCCCTTCGCCATGTGGGAGGACCAGCGCGTGGTGGCCCAGCCGCGCTACCGCGATCTGATCGCCGACCTGCAGTTCGTGGCTCGCCAGGAGATCATCTTCGGCATCCACGTTCACGTAGGACTCGACGACCCCGACAAGGCGGTCCATGTGGCCAACGGCATGCGCGTGCACGTTCCCCTGCTGCTCGCCCTGTCGGCCAACTCGCCCTTCTGGCGCGGCCAGGCGACCGGCCTGGAGTCCACCCGCACGCCGATCTTCCGCGCCTTCCCGCGGGTTGGCATCCCCCCGCGCTATGAGGACTTCGCCGACTGGTCCGCGCGGATGGACTTCATGGTCGATTCCAGGGTCATCCGCGACTACACGTACCAGTGGTACGACGTGCGGCCGCACCCGAACTTCGGAACCGTCGAGATCCGGGCGATGGACTCCCAGACCCGGGTGGAGCACACGCTCGGCTTCGCCGCGCTCATTCAAGCCATGGTCAAGGAGCTCGCCGAGCACTTCGAGGCGGGCAAGGAGCTCTCGCGCTACCCCTACGAGATGCTGGACGAGAACAAGTGGATCGCCGCGCGCCACGGGCTCGAGGGCGACCTCGTGGACCTGCCCGAGCGCGATCGCGTCCCGGTTGGGGACCTCGCGCGCCGGGTGATGAAACGGCTGCGGCCGCACGCGGAGGAGCTCGGGTCGATCGAGGACTTCGACGCGCTCGCTGACATTGTCGAGAACGGCACCGGGTCGGCGCGCCAGCGCAAGGTGTACGACGCCAATCACGACCTTCACGAGGTCGTGCGCGAGGTGATCGACGCCACCGTGCCGGAGCCCGCTGAGGCGCCGAGCGAGTGAGCATGCACCGACGGGTACTCTGAGAGAGGTGTCCCAGCCGGACCTGTTCGTCGTTTGCCGTAACTGCGGGTCGGAGGTCAGCCCGTACGTCACCGAGTGCCCATACTGCGGGCAGCGGGTGCGAAAGCGGGCGCCCAAGCTCAATCGCAAGGCCGGCGAGGAGTCCGAGACCAAGCGCCGCAAGCGCCGCCTCTCGCTTCCGCGGCTGCGGTCAGACGAGATCGCGGGGGTGGCGCCAGATGTGCGTCCGTACGCCACGTTGGCCCTGATCGTGGTCTGCGCGCTGTCGATGCTCGTCTGGCGGGCGGACAGCACGCTGGATGCCGGCTATCTCGCCGTGCCGGTGGCCGAGGACGTGTGGCGCTACTTCACCTCTTCCTTCCTCTTTGCCGACAAGCTCGGCTACGCCTTCGTCGCGCTGGTGGCCACCGGCATCTTCGGCACTCTGATCGAGCGCCGCTTTGGCGCCTTTGCCGTCGTGGCCGTGTTCGTGCTCTCGGGCGCCGCCGGCATGGCCCTGGTGGCGTTCGCCGAGACGCCTCCGCTGTTCGAGAACACTGAGGCCTTCCTCGTCTTCGGGGCCAACGGGTCGGCCCTCGGCCTGCTCTGCGCGTGGCTCGTGGACGACCGCATGGCCGCGCGCCGGGGTGAGGACCGCGACAACGATCTGCTCGGCGTGTACGTGGTGGCCATCGTCCTGGTGCTGCTCTCGGTGGCCGAGGAGTCCGCCAACATCGGCGCCGCTGTCGGCGGGGGCCTCGCGGGGGCGGTTCTGGGTCTGGTCCTCCCGCTGTTCACGCGCAAGAGCGCGTTCGGGTGATCTCCGAGGAGCAGGTGGAGGCAGCCGTGAGGGCGCTCTCCGACCCCGAGCGCTTCACCGGGGCCGAACGCGCCCTGTCGGTCCTGGCTCCTCATCTACAGCTCGTCCTGGCCCATGCGCTCGAGGAGGGCGGGTGGTTCGGCGACGCCCACCGATCCCAGGTGCGCCAGGCGGCGACCGAGGCCGACCCGGCGGAGCGCGAGGCCCGCATCGACACATTGTTGGCCGAGGAGACCCGGATGGGCATGATGGTTGGTGTGGCCGTGGGCTGGGAACTCGCCCGCGAGCTCAATGCACCCACCGAAACCGAAGGAGACTGACAGTGGAGATCCGCTTTCTCGGCCATTCGTGCTTCGAGCTGATCGAGGGCGACGTACGCGTCCTCATCGACCCTTTTCTCGACGACAACCCCAAGGCGGCGGCGAGCGCCGACGAGGTCGAGCCCACCCATATCTTCCTGACGCACGGAGACTTCGACCACTACGGCGATATCGAGGCGATCGCCAAGCGCTCCGGCGCTCAGGTCGTCACGGCGAGCGAGATCGCGAGCGAGCTGACCGAGCTCGGCGTCGAGAACGTCGCCGACCCGAACATCGGCGGAACCGTCACCTTCGACTGGGGCTGGGTGAAGCTCACCCCCGCCTGGCATACCTCGGTCACTCCCAACGGTCAGGTGAATGTCCCGGCCGGCCTACTCGTGAAGATCGGCGGAAAGACCGTCTACCACCTGGGCGACACGGCGCTGTTCTCGGATCTCAAGCTGGTGGCCGGGCGCGGCGATCCGATCGACGTGGCGCTCATGTGCATCGGCGGGCACTACACGATGGACCGCGTCGACGCCGTGATCGCGGCCGAGCTCGTGGGAGCCACCACTGTGATTCCCTGCCACTACGACACCTTCCCACCGATCGAGACCGACGCCGAAGCCTTCAAGGCGGACGTCGAGTCGCAGACCTCTTCGAAGGTCGAGATCCTCCAGCCGGGCGAGACGTTCAGCCCCTAGGGCCGAGAGGCCGGCTCAGACGCTAGGGCCGCTGCTGCGCGCCGCGCTGAAACCAGACCGGACGATCCTTCCAGTCGTGGGCCACGAGGGCGGCGCCCAGGGCAGCCAGCACGATCCCGGTCGGGCCGTGATGCACGCGCTGTCCGAGGATCCACAGCCGGCGCCGCTGCGCGTCGTAGCTGATCAGCCGATTACCGTGTGTCCCGGACCCCCGCATCCCAGCTCCACCATAGGTTTCATCGGCATGTGTCGCAAATCGCTCAACCCGAGATTCATCGGCGTCCTGGCCATCGGGCTGATGCTCGCCTTCTCGGGCTGCGGCGGAGACGACGAGCAAGAGCGCGCCGACACCGCCACCGAGACGCAACCCGAGGAGGCCCCGCCCGCCCCGACCGTCACCGAGAGCGAGCCCCAGCCCGAGGAGACCCAGCCCGAGCTCGAGCCGACAGAGACTGTCGAGCCGCCGCCGGAGACCGCGCCGGAGAAGGCGCCCGGAGGCGCCGGGGACGAAGTGCCGGCCCGCTCGCTCGCGCTATTCACCGGCGATGGCGGGCGCATCACGCCGCGCGTGGTGCGCGTGCCGGCCTTCATCTCGATCCGGGTCGAGCTGCGATCTGCCGACGGACGCGTCTATGGCCTCAGGTTCGGGGGCGAATCGATCAAGGTGAGCGGGGGCCTGGCCTCGGTGTCGACGACCCTCGACGGGCTGCGTCCCGGGGCGGCCCTGGTGGGCAGGCCGACCGGCGCCGAGGGCCGCGTGCGCATCGAGGCCACGGCTGAACCGGGGCCCTGAGGACGCCTGGCTGGTCAGCCAGTCATTGGATGCCCTGAGCGTCATGAGCGAAAGCCCGACCCAGCGAACCGAGCGCGTCGACTTCAAGGCCACCAGCGACCCCGGGCTGCTCGAGTCGGCCGACCGCCAGGTCAACCTGCTCAGCTAACCAGCCACTCCACGGGGTCGCCGTGATAGCCGACCCGGGCGAGCAGCAACTCCTCGCCCTCCGGCAACGCGCTGAGGCTCAGTGCGGTCAAGCGCTCGTCCTCCGGCCCTATTCGCAGCCAGGCGAGGGGCTCACGCGTGGCGTGCAGCGCGGCCTCGAAGCGCCGGCGCTCGGCCGCGGGGAGGTGCTGCATGACGATCGAGGGGAGTAAGGGAGCGCCCGAACCCGGACGTGGGGGTCAGTGCGTGACGCCTGGCGGGGGAAATAGAGGCGTCGCGGCGGCCGGGCGACATCACGGGGCGGGCAACCCGGCCCGGGCCAGGTGACTACCGCTTTTCGTCCAAAGCAGTAGTCGGCCCGTCGCCGGGATCGGTGTTGCTGTCACGCTTGCTGTTTGGATGGGGTCGGTGATGTCCGGCCTCGAGGTGAGGCTCCGACCGGCGGCGAGCTGACTCGCTTTCACGCTGTCGGCCGTGTGGCCTGACTGGCTTTCGCTGTGTCGCTCGTCGCCGGTCGGGGATGTCCGGCGTGACTTGATAGGAGCGTGGCACCGCCCTCAGCAAGCCGTGTCCGCCGGATGTCCACTCAATCGAGGTGGAGGTGGACGAGGTCAATGATCGTGCTCGGTGCGGACACCCACAAGCGCTCGCACACGGTCGCCGCGGTCTCGGCGAGAACCGGCGAACTGGTGGGCGAGCGGACGGTCCAGGTCGGCGTCAAGGGCTTCGACGTGCTTGTCGTCTGGGCGCGCGAGCTCGGCAGCGAACGGGTGTGGGCGCTGGAGGACTGCCGGCATGTCTCGGGCTCCTTCGAGCGGTTTCTGATCGAACGCGGCGAGCGCGTCCTGCGCGTGACGACGAAGTTGATGGCCGACTCGCGTCGCCGCGCTCGCGGGCGCGGGAAGTCCGACAGCATTGACGCGATCGCGGTCGCGCGGGCGGCGCTGCGCGAAGGCCTGGATGCCCTGCCGGCGGCGCAGCTGGAGGGCCCCGAACTCGATCTGCGGCTGCTCGTGGACCATCGCGAGCGGCTGGTCCGCCAGCGCGTTGCGCTCAACAACACGCTGCAATGGCATCTGCACGACATCTGGCCCGAACTGCGACTGCCGGGCAGCTCGCTGTTCTACGGCAACTGGGGCCCGCGCGTCGCCCGGCGGCTCGCGCGCGCTGAGCAGACGATGCGCGTCCGCATCGCCCGTGACGAGCTGCGCCGCATCCGCGAGCTCTCGCAGACCATCAAGGCGCTCGAAGCCGAGATCGCCCAGCTCGTCGCCCAGATCGCGCCGCAGCTGCTTTCCGAGCCCGGCTTCGGGCCGCTGACCGCGGCCAAGCTCGTCGGCGAGATCGCCGGCGCGGGCAGGTTCGCCAGCGACGCCAAGCTCGCGCGCGCCGCCGGCGTCGCTCCGATCCCCGTCAGCTCGGGCAAGACCAACCGCCACCGCCTCGACCGCGGCGGCAACCGCCAGATCAACGCCACCATCCACCGCATCGCCGTCACCCGCCTGCGCTGCCACGCCGAGACCCAGAACTACATCGCCCGCAAACGCGCCGAAGGCAAGAGCACAAAAGAAGCCATCCGCTGCCTCAAGCGCCACCTCGCCCGCCGCCTCTGGCACCTCCTCCAGCCACCCACCCCCGACCAAAACACCACCAAGCTCTTGACATAGGAGCAGCGAAAGCGGCAGCTGGCCTGCGCATCGCTAGCCGAGTTCAGGTTGCAGTGAGGAGGCGTAATCCGATTCCAAGAGTGGCGTTTGGGATCACCGTGATCGGGATCCTGGTCGGAATGCTCGCCTTCGGCGTGGCGATCGTGCGCGAGCGCATCTATGCGCAGGACTACTCCGACCTCGAATACGACGCGGCCGCGCTCGGCTCGCAGGAGCCGGCCCGGTGAGCGCCCGCCTCAGCCGGCGCGTTCGCGTGCGCGGCGACCGTGCGGGGGACCACCTCGAATCGCACGCCGCGGCGATGACCTCCTGACTGGCGAGTGGCGGTTCTCGCGCTGCTCTGCGAGCACCCCGCGCAGTGGTGCGCGGTGGCCGCGGCAATGGCCCCCGACGGCCCGGTGGGCCCAGGCCCGCGCTCGGGTTCATCGATCGCGCGCTCGCGGGCGAGCGCCTCTTGCGCTAGAGCCGAATCGGACCTAGGTTGGACGCAACCGCTCCAACGGGCAAGGGGGAAAGTTGAGTCGCTTCACTCAGGTCGCTTGCACGACCGCTGTGCTGATCTTCACCGCGATGTTCGCCCAGGCCGGCACGGCACTCGCCGCGCCGCCGGCCAACGACAACCGCGCCAGCGCTGAAGCGCTGGACACCCTCACGCCCTCCATCAAGGGCACCAACGCCGAGGCGACGACCGAGGCCGGGGAGCCCAACCACGCCGGCGCCAGCGGATTGACGAACCCGTCCGTGTGGTTCAAGTGGACCGCGCCCGCGAACGGCCGCTGGAACGTCAACGTGTGCGCCAGCAACTACGACACGACGCTCGCCGTCTACGGCGCGGGCTCCAGCACGGCGGTTGTCTCCAACAACGATGGCTGTGCGAGCGACAACGGCAGCTTCGTCGTGTTCGAGGCCACGGCCGGTACGACCTACGAGATTGCCGTCTCGGGCGCCGCGGGTGCGACGGGCACCATCACCGGATTCATGATCCAAAGTCCGGCCAACGACCAGTTCGGAGCGGCGACGGTGCTGTCGGGGAAGGACCCGGCCCGGTTGACCGGCACGACCGAGGGCGCCACCGGCCAGCCCTCGGAGCCGGATCACGCCACAACGTCGGTCGCCACCGGATGCAGCTCGGCGACCGGCCCGAGCCCGTTCTGCATGGCCTCCGTCTGGTTCACGTGGAAGCCGCCGAGCACCGGGCGCTACGAGTTCTCGGCGTGCGGCAGCGAATTCGACACCACGCTGGGCGTGTACACCGGCAACGCGGTGGCCGCCCTCACTGCCACCGGAGCCAACGACGACGGCTGTCGGGGGACCCAGAGCGTGCTGTTCCTGAACGTTACTGCGGGTACCACCTATCGGATCGCGCTGGCGGGCTACGCCGGGCGGGGCGGCATCGCACCCGACGTCGGTCCGTACGCGCTGGACATCTCCCCGACGCCGACCGACAACGCCTTTGCAGGTGTCGCGCCGAAATTCGGGAAATCGATCGTCGTCAAGAAGGGCAAGGCGAAGTTCAAGCTGATGAGCGCCGAGGCGGCGTCCGGCACGCTCAGCGCGACGAGCGTCAAGAAGTTCACCGCAGGGGGCGGCAAGAAACCGAAGAAGAAGGTCTTCCTCGGCAAGGTGAAGTTCAAGCTCAAGGCGGGCATCGCCAAGACCGTGACGCTCAAGCTCAACAAGGCCGGCCGCGCCCTGCTGAAGAAGAAGCGATCCGTCAAGGCGCTGATCACGATCACCGCAAAGGACGAGGCGGGCAACCCCAAGACGACGACCAAGAGGGTCACGCTCAAGCTGCCCAAGAAGAAAAGGAAGAAGAAGCTCTAGGGGCGCTGCTCGGCCGCGGATCAGCCGTCGGTGGCGAGTAGGCGAAAGAGCGCCTCAACCCAGGCTCTACACGCGAAGGAGAACCATGCCGGGCGCACACCGGCCGCGTGAGTTCATGGCTGCTTTGCGCGAGGAGCGACAGCCGTGTCGGTGGTGGGCTCCGCTTTCGCTTTCCATGCAAAGCGAGAGTGAGCGCCGGGCCGCGTCGGAGAGCTACTGCTTGTCGTCCGTAGGAGCAGCGCTGAGGTCGCCGGGGAGACGCCCGCTCGTCGCGCAAGGCGGCAGCACCGACCCCTTCGGCTGCTTGTCGGCTCCCCGTCGTGTTCGCGCGCTCGAGTTCGTCTACATCCCCAGCCCAGCACGCGATGGCGACAGCGTAATGCTGGATGGTGCCTTGGGGTGCTGGCCTTCGCTACGGTGGCGATCGACCCATCCTCGCCGGCGAGCCAGAACTGCTGGTGAAGGCAGTCCGGTAGTTCGCCTCTCTCACGACGAGGTGCTACCTGCTCGAGTAGCGGTAGTGGGACTGCTCTCGAGCACGGTGCGCAGCGCTTCCAGGAACGCTTCCGGCTGCTCGATGGCAGGGTCGTCGCGAGCGTCCTCGATCACGTGCAGCGGCCAGCCGTAGCGGGCGCAGGCAGCCTCGGCGACGTTCAGCCGCACCGCGAGATCATGTCGCCCCCAGATCAGAGTCGTCGGAACGGCGATCCGGTCCAGGTCCCCCGACGGGATCGCCGACCCGAGCTGCCTCATGAGGCCGCGCATTGCAGCCTTGACGCTCGGTGTGCGAAAACGGTCCAGGGCGTACGCCGCCATCCATTCGTAGCGCTCACCCATCTCGGCCCGCACGCCATCCAAATCGACGAAGCAGTAGCGCCGGAAGCCGCGTTCGAGCCCGCGCTCGGTCGGTCGCAACAGCACGCCAATAAAGGAGAGCGCCATCCCTGGCGGTGGTCGGAACCGATCCAGCCCGTGCGTATCCACCAGCACCAGTCGATTGATCCGGTCGCTGTGCTCGATCGCGAAACGAGCGGCGAGGGCGCCGCCAGGGCCCTTCCCCACCAGCACGGGCGGGATCGCACAGGTCTGCTCGATGAGTTCGTCAAGCCACGTCAGGACGGCATCGGCATCGGGAGGACCGTCGGGCACCTCCGAAGCCCCGAGACCGGGCAGGTCAGGGGCGATGACACGGTGGGTCGTCACCAGCTCCGGGATCACCCGCATCCACACGGCCGCGAACTCCCCCTGCAGGAAAACGATCGGTGGGCCGTCACCGCCTTCCAGCACGGCAGTGGACACCCCGGCCAATTGGAACCGTCGCTCGGTGACTGGCAGGCCGGACAGCAGTCGCTCACGGGCGTCCTCACCGGCGAGACGCCGTCCACGTTCCTCCACTTCGTGCTGCCTGCTCATGGTCGCCTCTCCGGTGGCCCGCGGTGAACGCCTTCGATTGCGACGCTACGGAAAAGCCGGCGTCGCCGCTAGGGGCGAAACACCCAAATCGCCCGGCCAGCGACGTGGGTAATTCTGTGTAGGCGCCTATACGATGTCGTGCTCGTAGGCGTAAGCAGTCGCCGCGGCCCTGCTCGACAGACCCAGCTTGGTGAAGATGTTGCTCACGTGGCGGGCCACCGTCTTCTCGCTCAGGAAGAGGTCGGCAGCGATCGACCGGTTGGTCTTGCCGGTCGCCACCAGGCGCAGCACGTCCAGCTCGCGCGCGGTCAGCCCGCCCGCTGGCTTGGCGGGCGCCGCCCGGGAGAGCGCGTGCGCTCGCGCGAGGTCGGGCACGGCGCCCAGCTGCTCGAAAACTGAGCGCGCCGCGTCGAGCTCCATCTCCGCTGTCTCCTCGTCCCCGAGCTCCCGGCAGGCAAGGCCGATGAGGACGCGCACCCGCGCGGCTTCGTACGGCACCTCGAGCTCCCGCCACGCCGTCCACGCATGGCGCAGCGCGCCGAGCGCGGCTCGCGCGTCGCCCTCGAGCAGCAGGACGGCTCCCTCACCATGGGTGGCCAGTGCGCGCAGCAGCGGGGCGTCGAGGTCGCCGGCCATCTCCGACAGCTCATCGGCGGCGGCGCCTGCCGCGCGGGCGTCACCGGCGGCAAACATGATCTCGACGAGCGCCGGAAGCAGCCGCGACCGTGCCACCCGGTCCTGGGCCCCAGCCGCCGCGCGACGGATCGTCGCCTCCGCGGCGTCGACCTGCCCCTGGGCGAGACGGAGCCGTGCCAGACCGGGCTGCGGATCTCGTCCGCTCCGGCTGGCCTGGTGGTACGCCTCTTCGGCCTGCGCGAACTCGCCGCATAGCCGGTGCAGCTCGCCCTGCTGGTAGAAGGCGGCACCGACCGCCGGCTGAGACCGCCGGAGGAGCCGCTCGCACGCCCGCTGCGCCGCGTCGACCGCGTCCGGCCACGCGCCGTGCAGCTGCATGATCTCGGCACGATGCACCAGGCAGTTACCGCTGAACGGGACGAGATCCGGCTGAGAGTCACACCAATGGGTCAGCGCGGCCGTCCACTGCTGCGCCCGACGCAGATCGAAGACCTCCTGACACGCCTCGATGACGCTGCAGTACACGGCCCCGGCGACGGTCTCGGACACCTCATCCGCGATGACCGCGACCATGACCTCGTCGAGCAGGGTCATTCCCTCAACGGTCTTTCCCTGCCCGATCAGCGCCCGGCCCTGAATGTTGCGGGCGAGCGTCACCAGATCGATGTCACCGAACCGATCGCCGATCTCGGCGGCCTGGCCGGAGATCGCGTGGGCGCTCGGCCAGTCTCCCGCGACCGCGTGCTGAAAGGCGAGCGGCACCAGCAGATGCCCTCGCTCCACGCAGTCGCGCTGGCCATCGTCGAGCAGCCGGCGTGCCCGCGCGAGCCAGCCGCCGGCGCGCGCGAACTCGCCGCCGTTCATCAGGACGAAGACCATCCAGCCGGCACAGCGGGCGGCCCGCTCCTCGTCACCCCTGCCCAGGAGCTCGTGATGCGCACGCTCCCACACCTGGACGCTGTCCTCATCCCTGCCGAGGAGGTACGCCGCCGTCGCGAGCCGCTCGAGGTCCTCCGGCTCGAGCGGGGCCTCTCCATCCGCGGCGGACAGCTCGGCGAAGGCATCCGCCCACGCCCGCCGGTCGAAGCACTCCCGGCCGTGCGCGCGTGCCTCGGCCCTCGTCACGTCCCTGCCTCCGACGACTCGCCAGCCACGAGGGCCTCACGAGGCGCGCCCAGCAGAGCCTCGGTGTCGCCCGACACGAGAACATCCTACGCCCGCCGCGTCGCTGCTCCCTCCCAGGCGACACGCGCGACGCGCTACCACGTCTCCGGAGAGCCGGCCGCGGCATCCGGCAATGCGCGCAGCTCTCTCAGAGTGTCGCTCTCCCCACCGTAGTCGAGGAAGAGCTTCCACGCCGGCTTGCGGGCCTCGGGGAAGTCTTCGACTCGCGTGATCCGTCCGACGCGGACGTCGACATTCATGAAGTCGTCGAGCTCGATCGTCACCGGCCCGCCAGCCTATGCGCCTGGGAACCCTAAGGTGCGGGGGCCAGCGGCGGCGGCGGTGCGCCCGAGCCGGCGCCCGCTCCCGGCTCGCCCGCGGGCGGCGCCGGCGGGGGCTCCACGGTCGGCGGTGCGCCGTCGGTGGGCGGAACCGCGGGCTCGCTCGGCTCCCCGGCGGGAGGGGCGATCACGGCCTCCTCGTCACCGCGCGGCGGCAGGGTGACGGTCGAGCCCTCCTCCTGCACGGGAGCGGCGGGGGTCTCGGCGACGGGCTGGGGCGGTGGCGCGGGGACGGCGGGTGGCGCCACCGGCAGCGCCGGTGTGGCCACGGGGGTCGGCGGCGGTGCGGCCTCGACCTTCGCCGGCTTGGCGGGCTCCCTCTTGTGGTCCTTCGCGGCGGCCGGCGGGCGCTCGCCCGCCGCCGGCGGTGGGGCGGGCGCGACGCGAGGCGCCACCACGACCTGGGCAGCCGGCGCGACGGCCGGTTGGGTTGCGTGCTTTACCTCGACCGCACCCGCGGTCACGATCACGGCGGCGGCCATTCCCGCCGCGGCCTTCGAGGCGATCGTGGAGACCCCGGCCGATACCGCTCCGCTCGCCGTGATGCCTCCGGCCGCGGCGGCCGTGGCGCCGGCCACGCCCGCGCCGGCGGCGGCCCCCCCGCCCGATCCGGCGGCGGCGCCGGCGGCGCCGCCCGCACCCAGCTTGAAGAGCCAGAGCTTCTTGAACACGAGCAGCGGGCCGATCGGGTAGACGGCCGCAAGCGCCCGGCGCGTCTTGCGCAGCTCTCCCTTGAAGCTCCGGCAGCGCTCGCAGGTCCTCAGGTGGCGGCGCACCGGCGGCGAGCTCTTGGCGATGCCCTCGGCCACCTGGCCCAGCTCGAGGCGCACCTCCTCGCAGGTGAGCATGCGCGCCTCGGAGGCCTCGGCGAGACCCACCCGCGCACGCACCAGAAGGGACTTCACGCTCGGGACCGTGGTGTCCATCGCCTCGGCGATCTGGTCGTAGGCCAGCGCGTCGATCTCGCGCAGTAGCAGCGCGGTGCGCTGGGTCTCAGGGAGCTCCTGGACGTCGGCCACGATGTGGCGGAACTCCTCGCGCTTGTGCACGGTGTCGGCGGTGGTGATGCCGCCGTCGCGCTCGAAGATGTCCATGGAGTCGTGACCCGTGGCGCGCGGGCGGCGCAGATGGTTGAGGCAGCGGTTGCGCGCGATCCGGTACAGCCAGGGCCGGGCGTTGATGGGGCGGTCGTCCGCGCGGATTGCGTTGAAGGAGGCGGCGAAGACCTCCTGCAGGACGTCCTCGGCATCTTCCTGAGAGCCGAGCATGTGGCGACAGAAGGCCAGCAGCCGCGGCTGATAGCGCTGGACGAGGGCCTCGAACGCCCCGTGCTGGCCACGGCGAGTCAGAGCGACGAGACGTTCGTCGCTCTGCAGCCGCAGCAGGGGCGAGCGCCCTGCCAGCGCGGGAAACCGCGCCGAATGTTGAAGTGCAGAGGCCTCCAAGACCGGTCCGGTGGGAATGGGGTACCCGGTGGCCTGACACCGTAGCAGCGCCAAAGTTGCGGTATGCCCGGGGTGGGATTCGAACCCACAATGCTCCGAGGAGCGGCGCCTTTTAAGGGCGCGGGCTGTGCCAGTTCGCCTACCCGGGCGCGTAGGGCGCAAGCACCCGGCTCGGCCGGGTGCGCTGCGATGTTCAACGAGCATGCTGACACAGCGCCCCGATAACGGGGCGCGGCGATGACCGCAGGCCGTTCAGGGATCTGAAACACCTGGCCCGTACGCTCGACTGAGGGTCATGACCGCACGGAAGTCATACCGGGTGCTCGCGTTCCTCACGGTGGTCGTCGCCCTCGTCGCCGGCATCTTCGTCCTGGGTCGCATCTCGGACAACGCGACGGTCTCGATGGGCCTCACCGCTGTGTGGTTCGGCCTGGTTTTCCTGGTGGCGGTGGGAATTTCTTTGCGTATACGCAGCCTGTTCTGGCCTCTCGCCGCCGGCTACGCGCTCGTGGCGGTGGCCGCCGCCGTCCTGGTGATCGCCCCCACGCTCTTTGACAAGAAGGTCGATGAGCAGATCGTGACCGGCGCTCCGGCGAGCCCGAGCGAGACCGACGGCTCAGGCGATGCGGGCGGCGACGCGCAGTCCCGGAAGGCGCCCGAGGGGAACGTCCAGGTCGCATCGGGTCGCTTCTCTTCGATCGCCCACGAGAGCAAGGGCAAGGCGGCAGTCGTGCAGCTGCCGAGTGGTGCTCGCAAGCTCACGCTCAGCGACTTCGAGACCGACCCCGGCCCCGACCTGCGGCTGTACGTGTCCACGGGCGATCCCGCAGACGGCGACCTGGGCGAGTTTCGCGACCTCGGTGCCCTGAAGGGCAACGTCGGCAACCAGCAATACGACTTGTCCCGGCGCGTCAGTCTCGCTCGCTATTCGACAGTCGTGGTGTGGTGTCGCGCCTTCAGCGTGGCTTTCACGTCCGCTCCGCTGCGGCGGGCCTGAGTACTCGGAGGGCCGGCGGGTATAAACCGAGCATGAAGTTTGTCTTCATGCCGATCAGCATCGCCGGCGGCCTGGCCGCCGGCTTCGTCGCAAAGAAGATCTTCGACCAGGTCTGGGGCCTGTTCGACGAGGAGGAGCCGCCCGACTCGAAGCACCGCGAGATCGACTGGACGAAGCTGTTGATCGCCGCCGCGGTTCAGGGGGCCATCTTCCGGGCGATGAAGGAGGCGACCGACCACGCGAGCCGGCGCGCCTTCGCCCGCACCACCGGCACCTGGCCCGGGGAAGAGCGCCCGGATCCCGAGTAAGCTTCCCGCTTTCACAAGTCGGCGAGGGCGGCGCCCGTTGAGGTATGGAAGGCCGCAGGCGCCCGTTTCAAGGAGGAAACGGCTGGCGGGGACGCATGAGGTAGGTCAGAGTGGAGAGATAGCGGCCTGGACGATCGTTCGACGCGCTCCAAATTGGCCCTAATACTCGAAGCCCCATCTGCCGAAATAACTCAAGTGGCCCCCTTCCACCCCTTGCGTCAGAGCGCACGGGCCCTACTGGCTCGTGTAGGAGTGGCCGCCGCCATCTTTACGACGGTCGCGGTCATCCTTCTTGCGGGGGGATCCGACGGGCCGCTGACCGACGCCGAGGCTCAAAAGGGGGAGCCCGTCGCCGTCAGCGCTGTCGCGGGGGATACAGGAGTCGGCGAGGTGGCACCGGCGCCGGAGAGCTCCGTGCCGCAGGAGGTCGCTCCGCCTGAGGATGTCGCTCCGGCCGAGGAGGTCGCCTCACCGGAGGAGCTCGCGCCGCCGGCCGAGCTGACGCCGCCGGCGGAGGCCGTTCCGCCTCCCGAATCCGCGAAGCCCGTGGTACCCGCCGATCCGGCGTCCGAGGAGTCCGGGGGCGAAGGGGACCATGGGGATCACTCCGGCTACGACAAGGATCCGGTTGGCCACGACGAGGACAAGGGTGGCCACGACGAGGACCGCGGTGGCTGGGACAAGGACAAGGGTGGCCACGACGAGGACAAGGGTGGCCACGACGAGGACAAGGGTGGCCACGACGAGGACCGCGGTGGCCACGACGAGGACAAGGGTGGCCACGACGAGGACAAGGGTGGCCACGACGAGGACAAGGGCGGCCACGACAAGGACCCGTATGGCGATGGCGAGGACCCGGGTGGCTGGAACCAGGATCCGGACAGCTGGGGCGGCAACGACGACGCCCAGGGGCCCAACTTCTTCAAGGGCGAGCGACCCGACGGCTGGCCGGCGGGCGGCGCCAAGGATCCCGACTGGGCGGGTGAACCTACCGACGGCGCGGCCGAGCCGGCCCCGGCGGGACGTCCTCAGGTCGTCCAGCCCGATCCGACGGCCGGGTCGAGCGCCGACCCGACCGGCGACGACGGGTCCGGCGACCAGGGAGATCCGGTCGGCACCGGTCAGGGCGAGCTGTCCGACCCGGGCGACAAGAGCTCTCCAACCGGTCTGCTGACCGCCACGCTCGCGGACGGCGACGCCGCCGGCGGCTCGACCGGCGGGACAGGCACAGATCCGGCCGGCGGCGTCGCGGGCGTCGACGCTTTCCTCGCCGCTACCGACCCAGGCTCGAGCTCGAGCGACTCCGCCGGCACGGACGGAGGCGGCCAGGGCAACGCGTCGAACAACGGCGACAAGGCGGGCAACGACGAGGGACCCGTCCGCACGGTCACGAAGACGGTCGACAAGCTCGTGAGCTACGTGCCCGACGGCGTCAAGGCCGCACTCGCCGCCCTGGCCGCGCTGTCCATGCTGCTCGGCGTCGGGTACCTGCTGGCCGCGGTGCGGGCCAAGCGACTTGGAAAGCAGCGCCGCGAGCTGCTCCAGGAGGTCGGCCTGCTGCAGAGCGCCCTCCTCCCGCCTGTGCCCGAGAAGGTCGGCGCGCTACTCACCTCAGTGGCCTATCGGCCGGCCGACGGGCCCGGGGCCGGCGGGGACTTCTACGACGTCCTGCCGCTGCCGGGAGGACGCGTGGGCTTCATCCTCGGCGACGTATCCGGTCACGGCCGCGGCGCGCTCGCCCGCACAGCGTTCATGCGCTACACGCTGCGCGCGTACCTCGAGGCGGGCCTCGAGCCACGCGTCGCACTCCAGGTTGCCGGTCGCGTGATCGACGACAACCTGGGCGGAGACTTCGCGACCGTCCTCCTCGCCGTGCACGATCCGGAGACGGGCTCGCTGACGTACGCGACCGCCGGGCACCCGGCACCGATAGTGGCCGGACCGCAGCCACATCACCCAGTCACCGCGGGTTCCTCTCCCCCGATCGGAGTGGGTGTGCGGACTGGACTGCGGCAGACCACGGTGCCGTTGGTGCCCGGCTCGGTCGCGGCTCTGTTCACCGACGGCCTGATGGAGGCGCGCACGGCCGACGGCATCCTCGGTCGCGAGCGGCTCGCCGAGCTGCTCGACGAGCTGGGCGACGACGCGAGTGCCCGTGGCCTCATCGACAGCGTGGCCGCCGAGTCGACCAGGCTCTCCGACGATATGGCGGCCGTGATCATCTCGCCGACCGCCGGCGTGACGGCGGGCCTGTTCCGCACCGAGCAGCTCGAGCTCTCGGCACGCGAGCTGGAGGGACCGATCGCCCGCCGCTTCCTCGAGGCCGCCGGCCTGCCGCCACATGAGGTCGAGGACGCCGAGCACGACGCCCGCCTGCTCGCCGAGCGCTTCGGTGGGGTGGTCCTGCACGTGGTGTTCGGAAACCGCCTGCGCGTCGAGGTGCTCCCCCGCAACGTGGAGAGCATCGAGGCGGCGTCGCGGCGCGTCAGCGCAGGAACCGCTCGATAGCGCCAGTCACCCCGACGGGATCGTCTTCCACGACATGGCGGCGCAGCGAGTGCCTGAAGGCGAACGTCCCGTGGAAGTCCCCATCGAGGTTGCAGACCATCTCGCTGGTGTATACCGATCGGCTAGTGTCGCGGGTCTCGTGAACCCGGAGACGCAGGCCGAGCAGGGCACGGGGTTTCACGGAGGCCGCCTGGTCGCGAAGCGCCTCAGGGCGCACGGGGTGACGAAGCTCTTCACGCTCTCGGGAGGCCACCTCTTCTCGATCTACGACGGCTGCCGAGAGGAGGGCATCGACATCGTCGATGTTCGCCACGAGCAGTCCGCGGTCTTCGCCGCCGAGGGCTGGGCCAAGGCCACGCGCGAGGTCGGCGTGTGTGCCCTGACCGCAGGGCCGGGAGTCACCAACGGCATGAGCGGAATGGCCTCCGCCCACCAGAACGGCTCCCCGGTGCTCGTGCTCGGCGGCCGCGCGCCGGCCTTCCGGTGGGGCCAGGGGTCGCTCCAAGAGATCGACCACGTGCCCTTCGTCGCCCCGGTCACCAAGAGCGCCACCACAGTGCCGGCCACGGCCGAGATCCCCGCGCTCGTGGACTCCGCACTGCGCGAGGCGGCGGAGCCCCCCACCGGACCGACCTTCCTCGATCTCCCGCTGGACCAGGTCTTCATGGAGGCCGAGGTGGACGCCGACGCTCCGGCGGAGCGGCCCGACCCGAGCTCTCTCGGGGCCGCCGACGGGACCGCATCGAAGCGAGCCGCGGAGTTGCTGCGCGGCGCCTCGAGGCCGGTGGTGATGGCCGGCACCGGCCTCTACTGGGCACGCGGCGAAGCGGCGCTCGAGCGACTCTGCGAAGAGCTGTCGATCCCCGTCTTCCTGAACGGCCTCGGCCGCGGATGCGTGCCCGCGGACCACCCCATGTTTTTCTCGCGCGCGCGAGGAACCGGGCTCAAGGGCGCCGATGTCGCGCTCGTGGTCGGCGTGCCGATGGACTTCCGGCTTGGCTTCGGCGGTTCCTTCGGGGAAGACACGGAGATTGTCGTTATCGGCTCCTCGCCGCCGTCCCGGGCTCATCCACGCCAGGTTGCGGCCGAGCTCTACGGCGGCGTGGCCGGCACGCTCGACGCGCTGCGCTCCGCCGCCGGCGGCGGGCCGGACCGCAGTGCCTGGATGGCCACGCTCAGCGAGGCCGAGAACGAGAGGCGCGCCGGCGAGCAGGCCGACCTGGCCGACGCCCGCTCGCCCCTTCATCCCATGCGTCTCTACTACGAGCTGAGCCAGGTCCTCGACCGCGACGCCGTGGTGATCGGCGACGGCGGAGACTTCGTCTCGTTCGCCGGCCGCATGATCGAGACCTACGAGCCCGGCTGCTGGATGGATCCCGGACCCTACGGCTGCCTGGGCTCCGGCCCCGGCTTCGCCCTCGCCGCGAAGCTTGCCCACCCCGACCGGCAGGTCTGCCTGCTGCTGGGCGACGGCGCCTTCGGCTTCTCAGGTTTCGAGTTCGACACGCTCGTGCGCCACGGCGTCCCAGTGGTTGGCGTGATGGGGAACAACGGGATCTGGGCGCTCGAGAAACACCCGATGGAGTTTCTCTACGGCTACTCGGTGGCCGCGGACCTTCAGCCCGAGTGCCGCTACGACGAGATCGTCCGCACCCTGGGGGGCCACGGCGAGCTCGTCAGCCGACCCGACGACCTGCGCCCGGCGCTGGAGCGCGCCTTCGCGAGTGGCAAGCCCGCGCTGGTGAACGTGCTGACCGACCCCTCGGTGGTGTACCCGCGCCAGGCCAACCTGGCCTGAGTGGCGGGCCCCACGCGGGGGGCCCAAAAACAGAACCGCCGGCATCATGCCGGCGGTTCCATAAACGGCCCCATCAGGACGGGCAGGGGTACGTGCCATGAAAGGGCCTTGCGGTTCGGACGGCGGGAGGCGCCGATACGATGCGGCTTCGCCCGAACCTATGTACCGGGCAGGCACCTCACGGGTTTGACCGCATGGCTTTCCCCACCCAGCCGCTGGGACTATAAAGCACTGAGTCGCTCGTGGGAAGGGCGGCGGTCCAATTATCGCCCCCAGCGTAAATGGAGATGGGGCGTTACGGCCTTCCAGCCCGTCGCCGTTGATCGCCTCACCCACAGCGCACCCGGGTTCGAGCGTATACGCGCGAACCGCGGCGGCGGGAAGTAGCGGACGCGAGGCCGTTTTTTGGCCGCGCTGCAGGTGATGAGCTCGCTGAGGGAGACGCGGACTCGGGCGACGCCTCCGTCGGGGTCGCGGCCGAGGGTCGTAGCCCGCAGACGGGGTTTTACGCAGCTCCGCGACGACTTGCGTTTGATTCCCAGGCGGGTGGGCCCGAGCGATCGGCGGCCAGCGCGGCCCCGTGCAGGATGTCGAACTCCGACACCTCGATCTCCTCGAGATCGAAGGCGCGCATCGACTCGAGCATGATCAGTGCGCCCGCCACGATGGTGGGGGCGCGGTCGGGATGCAGGCCCGTCACGCCGCGCCGCTCGGCGACTGTGCGCGCGGCGAGCCGGGCGACGATGCGCTCGCAGGCGCTCACGCTCACACGGTAGCCGTGCACCTTGTCGGGGTCGTAGGGGTCGAGCTCCTGATCGATTGCGGCCAGGGTGGTGGCGGTGCCGGCGACCGCGATCCCGAGCTCGACGCCCCGGCGCGTCTCGTCAGGGACGTCGCCTTCGACCACGGCTCGCGCATCCTCGGCAAGGGCGGTCATCTCCTCGGGCTCGGGCGGGTCGGAGGACAGGTGGCGCTCGGTGAAGCGCACCGACCCCATGCGGGTGGAAACGTGAAAGCCTGGATCGCTGCCCGCCTTCCCGGTCACGTACTCGGTGCTGCCGCCGCCGATGTCGATGACCAGCGTCTCGGGCCCCGCATCGCGTCCCGCCGTGGCGCCGAGGAAGGTGAGCCGCGCCTCCTCGTCGCCGGAGATGGTGCGGGCGTCGATGTCGAAGCGCTCGCGGATCTCATCTCGAAAGGCGGGCCCGTTCTCGGCATCACGCATCGCGCTGGTCGCCACCGCGACGATCCGCTGCGCCCCGAGCCGATCGATCACCTCCCGATAGGCGCCAAGCGCCTCGCTGACGCGCGCGATGGCCTCGTCGGCGAGGCGGCCGGTGGCCTCGACTCCCTGACCGAGGCGAGTGACGGTGGTGCGCCGGTCGAGCTCGGTCAACTCGCCCCCCTCGACCTCGGCCACGAGCAGCCGGGTGGAGTTTGTACCCAGGTCGACAACGGCGATCGGAGCCACGGCCGAGACCGTACACCGGGACCCTCAAGTCGGGCTTGACGCTCACGACAGGGTTGGTAGATTCATCTGTTACGCCGCGGGGTGGAGCAGTCAGGTAGCTCGTCGGGCTCATAACCCGAAGGTCGCGGGTTCGAATCCCGCCCCCGCTACTCGGAAAAGGCCCTGCAACAGGGCCTTTTCTTGTTGTGGAGCCGCACTCCGAAGCGACGTTTGACGGTCAACGGCGGTCCAATTTCTCTCGGGACCTGCAGAGGTTCAGCGCTCGCGCAAGCTGCTCGTCACGGCCGCTCATCCGCTGCGCTTTACGGGTGCGGGGTCGCAGTGCGCGCGGTGAGCCGCGAGCTTCGTGCAACCGGCACGTCCTCGCTGGCCGCGGCAGCCGACCGCAAGTCGACCGCGGGAGGTCCTCAGGCCGCCAGTGGCGTCGTCGCGTCCGATGCGCGCGGGCGGGCGACCCTGACCACCGCGACGCTGAACGCGAGGATCAACGCGAGTCCGAGCCACTGGAGCGCGTCGCCCATGCCGTCGCCCCAATAGGGCTTGGAGGGGCCGATCTCGAACGGGATGCCGTGGAAGAACAGGAAGGCCACGATCTCGATCCAGGCGACCGTCAGTGCGACGCGAGGCGCCCATCGGTGGCGCGTGGCGAGTAGGGCCACGGCAAGTAGGCAGGCGAGGATGCTAGTGAGGTGCTGGGGCGCCAGGAAGGTGCCCGCGACGTCCGCGGACGCGTCGGTCCTCAGGTCGTCGAACACGCCGAGGTTGAGGATCAGCGTGACGAGCAGCCCGCTGGTCAACGCGAGCAGGAGCTTCGGCTTGCTGACCGAACGAGCGCCGACGCCAGGAAGGCCGTCGGCGACGCCGTTCATCTGCGGTCCGGCTGCGTTTCGGGGTGTTGTGGTCTGGGTTGACATGTGGTGTCTCCGTTTCGGTAGGCGGACGCTTGCTCGTACGTGTTGGTCGAATGCGCGGACGGCGCGGGACGCCCGTAGGGCGTCCCGCAGGCCGGTCGAGGCTGAATGGTCTGAGTGCGGTCAGGCGGCGACCTCCCGTCGCGTGATCCGCCAGGTGCCGATCAGGAGCGGGAGCACCATCCAGATCGCGAGCGAGGTACCGGCGTGCGCCCATTGGGTGGCGCTCATGACCTCCACGGTCATCTGGCCAAGGGCGCTCGCATAGTCCACCCACGGGGCGACGCCGGAGAACACGGGCAGTGATACCACCGCCATCCACGACATGGGCAGCGCGAAGAGGAGGACGATGGCGGGCGCGGGGGCGAGCAGGATCGCGCCGAGCGCGACGCCAACGACCATGCCAGTTGTCAGGTTGACGGCGGACTGGCCGATCAGCGGCGCGGCGTCGGACCAGATCCCTTCGACGCCGGGCGACGCGACGAGCACCCCAGCGGCGACGACGGCGACGGATATCGCCAGCATCGCGACGGCGAGCAGGAGGCTGGCGATGAGCTTGGCGCCGAGGACGCGCGAGCGCACCGGGACGAGCGCGAAGGTGATCATCCCGGTGCGCTGGGACCACTCGGAGGTGACGAGCAGGATGCCGAGGACCGGCAGCAGGACGGCCGCCGGCTGCAGCCCCGCGTCGAGGACGGACTGGAAAGTGTGGTCCGCCGCATCGCCGACGAGCAAGCGGACGACCAC
>CAWBLN010000007.1:0-74416 GCA_963789705.1 uncultured Thermoleophilaceae bacterium | reverse complement strand
CGAGCGCCTACGCGCCCACCGGGTGCCACGCCGTCTTGAGCTCGGTCACAGCCTCGAGGCGCGACAGCGGGTCGGTCGTCGCCGCGTCGTAACTCGCGCTCGCCGGGGCGTGCCGCACGCGCGTGACGCTCTCGGCGGCGAGCCTGTCGATCTCGGTGGCCAGCTCGAGGTCGCCCGATACGTCGACCAAGGCGTTGAGATCGGGATGGGCGGCCAGCGCCGGCGCCAGCTCGGCGCGACGACCCGAAAGCAGGTTCACCACGCCGCCCGGCACGTCCGATACGCCCAAGACCTCGGCCAGGTCGAGCGCGGCCAACGGCCCCGGCTCCGAGATCGCCGCCACCACGGTGTTGCCGGCCGCCAGCGCCGGCGCGAGCTCCGCGACCAGACCCAGCAGCTCGGGTTGGTCCGGGGCGACGATCCCGACGACGCCGGTCGGCTCGGGCAGCGAAAAGGAGAGGAACGGCGCGGCCACCGGGTTGATGCCGCCCAGCACCGCCTGCAGCTTGTCGGTCCAACCGGCGTAGTGCACCAGCACGTCGATCGAGGCATCGAGCTCGGCCCGCTCCACGCCCAGCTCGCCGCCGCGCGACTCGAGCGCCTCGGCCGCGCGATAGAGGATCTGACCGCGGTTGTACGCGGTGCGCGCCGCCCAGGGCCCGGCCGCGGCGCGGGCGGCCTTGACCGCGTCACGCACGTCCTTGCGCGAGCCGCGCGGCACGTTGTGGCCGTCGTGGCGTTCGTAGCGTCCGGACTCCGAGCGCACGAAGGCGCCGCCCACGTAGAGCTTGTAGGTCTTCCGGACGCCGAGCCGAGCGGTCATTCGACCCTCAGGTAGGGCCGTAGCCCGGCCGGCCCGCCCTCGCGACCGAAGCCGCTCTCCTTGTAGCCGCCGAAGGCCGCGCTGGGGTCGAAGTGGTTGAAGGTGTTCTGCCACACCACGCCGGCCTGGAGCGCGCTCGCCACCTCGAAGGCCTTGGCCCCCTTGTCGGTCCAGATCCCCGCCGCGAGCCCGTACTTCGAGTTGTTGGCCTTCTCGATCGCCTCGGCCTGGGTGCGGAAGGTCAGCACGGAGACCACCGGCCCGAAGATCTCCTCCACGGCGATGCGGTGCGCGGGCGCGACCTCGGTGAAGATCGTCGGGGCAAACCAGTAGCCGCGCTCGGGCAGCTCGCATGCGACCGTGCGGCGCACCGCGCCCTCGCCCTCGCCGGCCGACACCAGCTCCTCGATCCGCGACAGCTGCTCGCGCGAGTTGATCGCCCCGACATCGGTGTTCTTGTCGAGCGGGTCGCCCACCCTCAGGCGGCCCATCCGCTCCCACAGCTTCCCGATCACCTCGTCGGCCACGCTCTCCTGGATCAGCAGGCGCGAGCCGGCGCAGCAGACGTGGCCCTGGTTGAAGAAGATGCCGTTCACGATCCCCTCGACGGCCTGGTCGAGCGCCGCGTCCTCGAAGACGATGTTGGCCGACTTGCCGCCCAGCTCGAGCGTGAGCGGGACGTTGCGGCCCGCCAGGGCGGCCTGGATGTCCTTGCCCACCGCGGTCGAGCCGGTGAACGCTACCTTGTCGATATCGGGGCGCCGCACGAGCGAGGCGCCCACGGCGCCGTCGCCGGGCAGAATCGCCACCACGCCCGGCGGCACCTCGGCCTCTTGCAGCACCTCGGCCAGCAGCAGCGCCGTGAGCGGCGTGGTCTCGGCCGGCTTGAGGATCGAGACGTTGCCGCAGGCGAGCGCGGGCGCGAGTTTCCAGGCGGCCATCAAGAGGGGGAAGTTCCAGGGGACGATCTGCGCGGCCACCCCATGGGGCGCGACTCGGCGCCCGCCGGCCCCGTAGCTCAGCTTGTCCGCCCAGCCCGCGTAGTGGAAGAAGTGGGCGGCGGCCAACGGCACGTCGATGTCGCGCGACTCTCGGATCGGCTTGCCGCCGTCCATCGATTCCACCACCGCCAGCTCGCGGGCTCGCTCCTGGATCAGGCGGGCGACGCGGAACAGATACTTGCCGCGCTCGAGCCCCGAGAGCGCCGCCCATCCCGGCTGGGCCTCGCGCGCGCTGTCCACCGCCGAGCGCAGGTCGGCCTCGCCGGCGAACGCCACCTCGGCCACAGCCTCTTCGGTGGCGGGGTTGAGCGTGGCCACGCGACGGCCGTCGAGCGGGTCGCGAAAGTCGCCCCCGATGAACAGGCCGTAGGAGTCGCGCAGCCGGACGTGGTCGGGCGACTCCGGCGCGGGAGCGTAGTCCCAGACGACCTTCGTACGGGTCTCCTGTGTGCTCATTCCTTCGAGAAGTCCTCGGGCCGCGCGTAGCGCCCGGTCTCGGTCTTCTGGTACTGCATCAGCAGGTCATTGAGCAGGGAGGAGGCGCCGATTCGAAATCGATCGGCCGAGAGCCACTCGTCGCCCAAAGTCTCCTTGACCAGCACCAGCCGGTGGAGCGCGGCCTTGCTCGTGGAGACCCCGCCGGCGGCCTTCATGCCCACGGCGCGGCCGCTGCGTTCGGCGTAGTCGCGGATCGCCTCGAGCATCACCAGCGTGACGCCCGGCGTGGCGCCGCTGGAAGCCTTGCCGGTGGAGGTCTTGATGAAGTCCGCGCCCGCCTCCATGGCGAGCATCGAGGCGTGGCGAACGTGGTCGTACGAGCCGAGCTCGGCCGTCTCGAGGATCACCTTCAGGTGGGCATCGCCGCAGAGCTCCTTGACCCGCACGATCTCCTCCATCACGCGGGTGTCCTCGCCGGCGAGGAAGGCCTCGCGCGAGATGACCATGTCCACCTCCTCCGCGCCCGCGGCCACCGCCTCCTCGGTGTCGCGCAGCTTGACCTCGAGCGAGGCCTGGCCGCTGGGAAAGGCGGTGGCCACCGACGCAGCCTTGACTCCCGTGCCGGCCAGGGACTCGCGAACGACCCCCACCAGCGACGGATAGACGCAGACCGCGGCGCAGGACGGGATCTCGGGCATGGTCGGGGCGGGCACGACCGCCTTGGCGCAGAGCTGGCGGACCTTGCCGGGCGTGTCGGCGCCCTCGAGCGTGGTGAGGTCGGTCATGGAGACCGCCAGGCGGATGCCCTGCTGTTTGGCCGTCGTCTTGATGGAGCGCTTGCCGAGCGTGGCGGCACGCTCCTCGATCCCAACGCGGTCGACGTGGGGCAGGCGGCGGATCACCCCTTGAGTATGGCGGACATAATCGCCCCTGATGCCCCGCGCGAGCGTGATCGTCATGGACGCCTGTGGCGTCGGCGCCCTTCCCGACGCCGGCAGCTACGAGGGCGACGAGGGCTCGAACACGCTCGGCCACCTGGCCGAGCGGGTCGGTGGTCTCGACCTGCCCACGCTCGGGCGGCTCGGGCTGGGCTCGATCCTGCCGCTGGAGGGCGTCCCGCCCGCCTCCGATCCCGTCGTGCACGGCCGTCTGGCGCCGCTGGGACCGGGAAAGGAGTCGACCACGGGGCACTGGGAGCTGATGGGCGCCGTGCCCCGGCAGGCTCTACCCACCTACCCGAACGGCTTCCCCGACGAGGTGGTGGCGGCGCTGGAGCGGGCCACCGGGCAGCGCTTCTGCGCCAACAAGCCCTACTCGGGCACCGAGGTGATCGAGGACTTCGGCGAGCACCACCTGCGGACCGGCGAGCTGATCCTCTACACGTCGGCCGACTCGGTGCTACAGATAGCCGCCCACGTCGACGTGCTGGACGAGCCCGGGCTCTACGACGTGTGCGAGGCCGCGCGCGACGTGATGGCGGGCGAGCACCGGGTGGGCCGAGTGATCGCACGCCCGTTCGACGGGGAGCCGGGCGCGTTCGAGCGGCGCGAGGGCCGGCGCGACTACGCCGCGTTGCCGCCCGGGCGGACCTACCTCGAGCAGATCCAGGACGCCGGGCTTCCCGTGCACGCGGTGGGGAAGATCCGCGACCTCTTCGCCGGCGTTGGGATCGACGAGAAGCACGAGGGCGCCACGAACCCGAAGGGAATCGCCGCCACCACGTCGTTGCTCGAATCGCTCGACTCGGGGCTGATCTTCGTCAACCTCGTCGAGACCGACCAGCTCTTCGGTCACCGCCACGACGTCGAGGGCTTCCATGAGGCGCTCCGCGAGATCGACGCCGCGGTGGAGCGCTGGTTGTCGCTGCTGCACGACGATGACCTGCTCGTCATCACCGCCGACCACGGAGTCGATCCGGACGCCCCGCACACCGACCACACGCGCGAGTACGCGCCCCTGCTGGCCGTGTTCCAAGGTGCAGCGGGCCGCCACGACGGGCTGCTGGCCGACGTGGGCGCGAGCGTCCTGCGCTGGCTGACCGCCCGCGACGCGCCCGAGCTGCCGGGCGAGCCGTTCGTCTGACGGATGCGCACGGTCTGCGTCTTCTGTGGGTCCAGCCCGGGCGCCCGGCCCGCCTACGGCGAGGCGGCCGAGGAGCTGGCCGCGTTGCTGGTGGCGGAGGGCATCGGTGTCGTGTACGGCGGTGCCGGCGTGGGGCTCATGGGCCGGCTGGCGGACGCCGTGCTGGCCCGGGGCGGGGAGATCACGGGGGTGATCCCGCGCGCTCTGATCGACAGGGAGATCGGTCATCGCCGGGTTGAGGATCTGCGCGTGGTGGAGTCCATGCACGAGCGAAAGGCGCTGATGGCCGAGCTGGCCGACGGCTTCGTCGCCCTTCCCGGCGGCACCGGCACGCTGGAGGAGCTCGTCGAGGTGTTCACCTGGTCTCAGCTGGGCTTGCACCGAAAACCATGCGGGCTGCTCGACGTGGAGGGCTACTACGACGCCATCGCCGCCTTTCTCGACCACGCGGTGAGCGAGCGCTTCCTGCGCGAGGAGCATCGCTCCGCCCTGCTCATCGAGCGCGAGCCGGCCGCTCTGCTGGAGCGCATGAGAGCCTTCGCGCCGGAGGCGGTCACGCCGAAGTGGATCGACCGCGGGGAGACGTGAGCCCGGGACTCGAGTCCGGCGCTCACGGGAGACGCGCGCTCTACACTCGCGCCCCATGCGCGCGGCCAGGAATCAGCGGGGGTCCGGGGGCGCGAGCCCCCGGCTGTCATGAGCGAGCATCGCGTCGGCGAGATCCTGGTGCAGCGCGATGAGCTCGAGCATCGAATCCGCGAGCTCGCCGCCGAGATCTCGGGCGACTACCGCGGCAAGAACCTCCTACTGGTCGGAGTGCTCAAGGGCGCCGTGTTCTTCCTCTCGGACCTGATGCGCCACCTGGACGTCAACTGCGAGGTCGACTTCATGGCCGTCTCGTCCTACGGCGCCTCGACCGACTCCTCGGGCGTGGTGCGCATCCTCAAGGACCTGGACGCTTCCATCCAGGGTCGCGACGTCCTGATCGTCGAGGACATCGTCGACTCCGGACTCACGCTGTCGTATCTCTTTCGCATGCTGCGTGCCCGCGGACCGGCGTCGCTGGAGGTCTGTGCGCTGCTCACCAAGCCCGGCCGGCGTGAGATCGAGATGCCGATTCGCTACGTCGGGTTCGAGATCCCCAACCGCTTCGCGATCGGCTACGGACTCGACTTCGCCGAGCGCTATCGCAATCTCCCCTACGTCGCGGTGCTGGAGGGCGAGCCCGCGGGTGCCGAAAAGGGATAAGAGAGCACATACCCCACTGCTACGCTCTCGTTTCACCCTCATTAGCGCGCTTTTGAGACGATGTGTCGACGGGCGCGTAGAGGTATTGAACAAGGACTCTCGTGAGCCGATTTTTCAAGAGCGCCGCCTTCCCGATCCTGATCGTCGTCGTTCTGGCCTTCTTCGCCCAGAAGCTGATCAGCCCGAGCAACCGCGCGGAGGAGCCGACCTACTCGGAGTTCCTCACTCAGGTCGATGACGGCAAGGTCAAGGACGTAACGCTCAACACGAAGAACAACCGCATCGACGTCGAGCTCAAGGGCGCGGGCGAGCAGAAGTACCAGACCGCCTATCCGGACAACACCGAGCAGAACCTGGTCAACCAGCTCCGCGCCGAGGACATCCCGATCGACGTCAAGGCGAAGGGCGGGTCGGGCTGGCTCACTGCGCTCACCTACATCCTGCCGTTCGTGATCTTCCTGCTGTTCTGGCTGTTCATCATCAACCAGATGCAGGGTGGCGGCTCGAAGGTCATGTCGTTCGGCAAGTCCCGCGCAAAGCGCATGTCGGTCGACGCGCCCAAGATCACCTTCCGCGACGTGGCCGGGGTCGACGAGGCGGTCGAGGAGCTTCAGGAGATCAAGGAGTTCCTCGAGAACCCCAAGAAGTTCCAGGCCCTCGGCGCGCGCATCCCCAAGGGCGTGCTGCTCTACGGCCCGCCCGGCACCGGTAAGACCCTGCTCGCGCGCGCGGTCGCCGGCGAGGCCGGCGTGCCCTTCTTCTCGATCTCAGGGTCCGACTTCGTCGAGATGTTCGTGGGTGTGGGCGCCTCACGCGTGCGTGACCTGTTCGAGCAGGCCAAGCAGAACTCTCCCTGCATCATCTTCATGGACGAGATCGACGCCGTCGGGCGCCACCGCGGCGCCGGGCTGGGTGGAGGTCACGACGAGCGCGAGCAGACGCTCAACCAGCTGCTCGTCGAGATGGACGGCTTCGAGATGAAGGACAACATCATCCTCATCGCGGCCACCAACCGTCCCGACATCCTCGATCCGGCGCTGCTGCGCCCGGGCCGCTTCGACCGGCAGATCGTCGTCGACCGTCCCGACCGCAAGGGCCGCCACAAGATCCTCGAGGTGCACACGCGCGGCAAGCCGCTGGCCAAGGCGATCGACCTCGATGTGCTCGCCGGTCAGACGCCCGGATTCACCGGCGCCGATCTCCAGAACCTGGTCAACGAGGCCGCCCTGCTGGCCGCCCGCCAGGGCAAGCGCGAGATCGACCACCTCCAGCTGGAGGAGGGGATCATGCGCGTGATCGCCGGGCCGGAGAAGAAGACGCGCGTGATGAGCGAGAAGGAGCGCCGCATCACCGCCTTCCACGAGATGGGCCACGCGCTGGTGGCGCACTACCTCCACAACACCGATCCGGTCCACAAGATCAGCGTGATCTCTCGCGGCCAGGCGCTCGGCTACACGATCTCGCTGCCCACCGAGGACAAGTTCCTCACCACCCGCGCCGAGCTCAACGACACGATGGCAATGACCCTGGGCGGTCGCGCGGCCGAAGAGATCGTCTTCGGCGAGGTGACGACCGGCGCGTCCAACGATCTGGAGAAGGTGACGGCCACCGCGAAGCAGATGGTCATGCGCTTCGGCATGTCGGAGAAGCTGGGCCCGCGGGTGTTCGGCCACGACCACGGGCAGCCCTTCCTGGGCCGCGAGTTCAGCTCCGAGCCCGATTACTCCGACGAGATCGCGCGCGAGATCGACGACGAGATCCGCCGGATGGTCGAGGAGGCCCACCAGTCGGCTCGCAGCATCCTCGAGCAGCACCGCGACCGGCTCGACCGGACGTCGGACATACTGCTTCGGCGGGAGACCATCGAGCGCGAGCAGTTCGTCGAGCTGCTCGAGGGCAAGCCCGAGGAAGAGGTCTTCGGCCGCGACGACCGCGCCCTGCCGGCGCCCCCGGTGCCCACGCCAGAGGCGCCCGAGCGCAAGCCCGAGCGCGCCCGGCCGCCGTTGCCGCGTCCCGGGCTTGCCGGCGGCACGGCCGAGATGCGGGGCGACTCGGCGCACGACACTCCCTAGCTCCGCCGCGGCGTTGGCCGGGCGGCCGCGCTAGCCCGGGATCCCGAACGCGCTCGGCGGGTAGCTCTTGAAGTGGCCGCGGTGCGATCCGCGCGGCGGTGCCTCCCAGTTCGTCGCCCGGCGCGCGTAGCCGAGCGCGCGTGGCGGGTACCAGGCGATCGGCCGGCCCTGGCAGCTCTGCGCGTAGCCGGGTCGGTTGAGCCAGAGGTAGGCGTCGACCTTGCGGTGGGAGGTCTGTATGGTGGGCGGGGGCCCGAGCCCGCGCAGGCCGGGGTTGCACCAGACGTTGATCCGGCGGTGGTTGCTGCGGTAGTGGACCGGCCCGCGGCCGTTCTGAGCCGTGTTTATCACGAACGGCTTACCGCCCACGCGACGGGAGATTTCCAGGCCGTGCCGGATGTTGGCGCGCGTCCAGTCGTAATGGGTCACGTTGAGCATGAAGCCGCGCACCCTCGAGATCCCGATCGCGCGCAGCTGCTTCGCCGTTCGCGTGGCCGCCTCCCAGTCCGAGGCGCCGGCCTCCAGGTAGACCGTCGCGTTCGGCAGCCGCGACAGCGCGGCGACCCCGTAGGCCAGCAGCCGGAGGCGATCGTCACGGCGGCTGGGGGTGATGCAGTCGAGCGTCCCCAGCGAGTCCGGCTCGAAGGCGATCACCACGCGGTCGTCCCCGAGGACCCGCGCGAGCGCGTCGTACCAGTTCCTGGTCTGCGCGTCCTCCGCCGGCCCGCCGCCGGTGTATCCCGGCGCGCAACTCGTCGCCTCGGCGCGCAGCACGGTGAAGATCGGCACCGCGCCCTGCGCTCGAGCGGCATCGAGGAGCCGGCGTATCTTGAGGGCGAAGTGAGGGCGGGTGAAGGTGCCGAGCCACAGAGCGCGGGGCTCGCGTGCGATCTTCCAGATCAGGTTGGCCTTGCCGGTCTGGCCGGTCCGGCGGTAAGCCTGCCACTGCTGCCAGGCGGGCGACTCCTGGTCGACGAAGAATCTCAGGCCCTCGAGCGGATTCGGGCTCGCGGGTGCGACACCGCGCGGATCTGCGGCGGCAGCGGCGGAGCCCGGCAGGGCCACCATCAGCACGAGGCTGAGCAAGAGCAAGCGAGTTCGTGGCACAGGCGAAGCAATTCACGGTAACGAAAGCCCGCCGGGGGCCCGCGCAGTCAGGCGATTTGGGCGCGAAAGACTAGCCACACGTACGATCTCCCGGTGCTCGGCCCTGCGCGCCTTCGTCGCAGCTGCTTGGAGCTCCCCGGCTCGGTCGAGGAGTTTCCCTTCAGCGAGGGCGTGTCGGTCTTCAAGGTCGCAGGGAAGATCTTCGCCCTGAGCTCGCTTCGGGCGAAGCCGCTGACCGTAAGCCTGAAGTGCGAGCCCGAGATCGCCGAGCAGCTGCGGGCCGCGCATCCGGCGGTTAGGCCGGGCTACCACCTCAACAAGCGTCACTGGAACACGGTGGAGATCAACGGTTCCCTGGAGGAGCGCGCGATTCTGGACATGATCGAGGACTCCTACGACCTAGTCCTCGACGGGCTTCCCAAGCGAGTGCAGGCCGAGCTCGGCTGGCCGCCGGCCCGAAAGTCCTCGTGACGATTCGTTTCGGGGTGCTGACCGACGTTCACGTCGTGCAGGACATCACGCGGCAGGAGTCCTGGCACAACCCCTACGACTTCGCCGGGGTCGAGGAGCGCCGCGACCGTGCGCTCGAGCTGTTCGAGTGCGAAGCCGTCGATCGGGTGCTCCTGCTCGGCGATCTCGCTCACGACGGCGACCTGACCAGCCTGCGGCGCGCGCTTCGCCCCGGCACCCTCGGTGCCACGCGCCTCGCCGTCGGCGGCAACCACGACGGCGAACGGCCGACCGACCGCCTCTCCGCGGCGAGGCCCGAGTCCCTGCGGCTGCCGGGCTGGCGGGCCGTCCGCCACGGGCCCCTGCGCGTGGCGGGCCTGCGCGTCTTACGCCGTGCGCGGCGAGGTTGGGTCTCCGCCCGGCCTCCCGCGCTTGCCACATGGGGCGAGGCGCCAGTCCTGCTCGCGAGCCACTTTCCGGTGCTGTCGCGCGCTCGGCCGCTGGTTTCGCGCGGGTTGCCCTACGCGGGCGACCTGGCCGATCGGCCGGCGGTGGCGGAAGCCCTGCTCGCTCGCAGGGCACCCACGGTGGTGGCCTGCGGGCACCTGCACGTGCGCGACAGCGTGACCTCCGGCCCGCTGCTCCAGCTCGGTTTCGGGGCGATGATCGAGCCTCCATTCGAGGCGACGCTGCTCGAGCTCGCGGTGGACGGCCGCTCGGTGGAGATCACCCGCGTCGCCCACGAGCTGGCCGAGGGCCACGAGGAGCGCGATCCGCGGCTCGTTCCGGCCCACGAGCGCTGGCGCTTCGAGCCTCGACGAGGGTGGCGCCGGCTATCGACCCAGAAGCGCTTGGGTGACGCGCGGGTCGGCGAGCGAGTCGACCCGCAGCGAGGCTCCCTTCACCGGGATATCCGGGAAGTAGGGCACGGCGACCACGAATAGCCCAGCGGCGCGGGCAGAGGCCACTCCGGTCTGCGAGTCCTCGAGGGCAGCCGCTCGCTCGGGCGCTGCCCCCAACCCGGTGCACGCGGCGAGGTAGAGGTCCGGGGCGGGCTTGGGGTGCGCCACGTCGTCGGCGGTCACGATCACGTCGAAGTGCCCGTTCAGCAGGCCTGCCACGGACAGCGTGCGCTCGACGAACGCCCGTGACGAGTTTGAGGCCAGCCCCACCGCTAGGCCCGCACCGTCCAGCGCCTTGAGCAGCTCGAGCGCGCCCGGCCGCGGCGGAACGCCCGCCAGCGCCTCCTCCATCACCAGCTCGTGTAGATCGTCCATCATCTCCATCCCGCGGCCGGGTCGGGCGAGCATCACCTCGAGCTTGGCGGCGGATGTCGCGACGGAGGTACCCAGCAGCGAGCGCTTGTGCTCCATCGTGAAGACGCTGCCGTGGCGCTCGAACAGGGTCGACTCCGCCCTGGTCCAGACGACTTCGGTGTCTAGCAGCAAGCCATCGTTGTCGAACACAACTGCGTCGAACACGGCGGGCGAGTGTATTCGCCCCGGATAATTGATCCCGTGGCCCGATTCGAGGCAATGGGCATCGTCAACGTCACGCCGGACTCGTTCTCCGAGGGCGGCCGTTTCTTCGAGGCCGAGGTGGCAGTCGCGCATGGGCTGCGTCTCGCCGGCGAGGGAGCGGCGATCCTCGACGTGGGCGGTGAGTCCACCCACCCGGGTGCCGAGCCCGTTCCCGCCCGGGAGGAGCTGCGGCGCGTGTTGCCCGTTGTCGAGCCGCTCGCCCGCGCGGGCCACCGAGTCTCGATCGACACGACCAAGCTCGAGGTGGCCAAGGCCGCGATCGCCGCCGGCGCCGAGCTGGTCAACGACGTCTCGGCCCTGCGCTTCGCCCCCGAGCTCGCCGGAGTGATCGCCGATGCGGGGGTCGGCTGTTGCCTGATGCACATGCGCGGGGAGCCGCGCACGATGCAGAGCGACCCTCGCTACGCCGACGTGGTGGACGAGGTCCGAACCTTCCTCGAGGAGCGCCTGGCGTTCGCCGTCGCCGAGGGAGTTCCCGAGGAGCGCGTGTGGCTGGACCCGGGCATCGGCTTCGGGAAGACCGTCGAGCACAACCTCGAGCTGCTGCGCCGCCTCGACGAGATCGTCGCCATCGGCCGCCCGGTGGTGGTCGGCACCTCGCGCAAGAGCTTCCTCGGGAAGCTGGCGGGCGACCGCGCCGAGCGCCTGCCGGGCACGATCGCCACGAACGTGATGGCCCTCGAACGCGGGGCGAGCATATTTCGCGTGCACGATGTGGCCCCGGTCGTCGATGCCCTCCGGGTAGCCGCTGCTACGGTCGCGCCATGACCACCTGGGAGCGTGAGCCCGAGGACGAATTCGAGGACGACCTTGGCGACGAGGCCCTCGACGACGATAGGACCGCCGCGGCGCCCGCGGTAACGATCGAGATCAGCGGGTTGTCGCTCTACACGCGTCACGGCGTCTCGGAGGCCGAGCGCGAGCTCGGTCAGCGTCTCGTGTTCGACGTGATCTTCGAGCTCGACGAGTGCGATGCGACCGTGACCGATCGGGTGGAGGACACGGTCGACTACGGCAAGGCGTGCGAGCAGATCGCCTTCGCCGCCCAGGAACGCTCGTACCAGACCCTCGAACGCCTGTGCGCTGCGGTGGCGGACCGGATGATCGACCGCTTCGGTGCCGAGTCGGTGCGGGTCAAGGCCGCGAAGCCCGAGCCGCCGATCGCGCTGCCGGTGGATGAGGTATCCGTCGAGGTCTGGAAGGAAGTCTGAGGGGCTACCTCGGCCTGGGCTCCAACGAGGGCGACCGCCTGGCGAACCTCCGTGCGGCGCGCGAGGGGCTCGCCCGGCGGGGGATCGAACCCGTCGCCTCCTCCTCGGTCTATGAGACCGCCCCCCAGGGTGACGTGGCCGATCAGCCCGATTTCCTCAATGCGTGCCTGGGCATCGAGACCAGGCTCGACCCGGAGGCAGTGCTCGATGCCTGCAAGGACGTCGAGCGTGAGCTCGGCCGATCGGCCGCGGGCGTCCGCCACGGGCCGCGGCCGATCGATGTGGACTTGCTCATGCTGGGGGATCTGGAGCGGGACTCGGAGCGCCTGTCGCTCCCCCACCCCGAGGTGACGAGCCGGCGCTTTGTGCTCGAGCCGCTGTTGGAGCTCGACCCCGAGCTGCGGCTGCCGGACGGTCGCCGGCTGTCGGCGTATCTCACGGCGGTCTCCGACCAGCGCGTGACCCCCCACGCGGGGGTTTCTTGGCTCTGAGCCTTGAGTGGCCACGTGGGTGCGGGAACGCTGGCAACGTGCGTGAGCTGGCGACATTTCGAGGGGACGACGATCCGCTCCTCGTGTCGGCCGCGCTGGCCTGCTCCGCCTGCCTCTCGGGCGATGTCGAAGCGTCGCTGTCGATCGACGACTTCGACGCCGAGGTGACCTGTCGCTGTCGCGCCTGCGGGTACACGCGGACGGTGTCGCTCACCACGGAGCAGGCGCTGCGGCTGTCGCTTCAGCCGGCCTAACGGGGTACAACACCCACATGGCCACCTTCGCGCGCACCGACGCGCTGGACGTGATCGTCGAGCTCCTGCGCGAGCTCGACCGCGACCCGGACGCCGGGGGACGGGGCTTTTATGACTCCCTCTGCACGGCACTGTGCAACCTGGCCGGCATGGAGCGCGCGGGGCTGCTGCTGTACGACGAGGCCCGCCAGCTGGTGGTTCCGGTGGGTAGCCACAGGCTCGAGCCCGCGCTGCTGAAGAACATCTACGGAACGCTGGAGGAGACGCCCATCGCCCAGGTCGCGCTGTCCGAGGACCGGGTGGTCGCTGTGACCGGCGATCTGTCCCGCTGGATACCCGAGCGCTACGCGGAGTTCACCGGAGTGGAGACGCTCACCTGCACGCCCGTCTCCGCGGGCGGCCGCTGGCTGGGCGTCATATTCGCCGACCGCGGCGGCGGGCGCTTCGAGCTCTCCGATGCCGTCAGCCACACGATGTGGACGCTGGGAAAGACGGCTGCCCTGGCCGCCAGCGTGCGCATCGCCACCGGACAACAGGGTCGCGCGCGCCTGCTGCAGGCGCGCATCGACCTCGCGCGCGAGATCCACGAGCGCGTGGTGCAGCGGCTGTTCGGAGTGTCGCTGGTGCTGGGATCGGAGGGCACGCTCAGCGAGGAGGTGCGTCAACGCTGCGCCGAGGAGATGCAGGCGGCGCTGTACGACCTGCGTGACGCCTTGGCCAGGCCGCTCGCGCTCGCGAGCATCGATACGGGCGCGACGCTGCGCGACGAGCTGGAGCGCTTGGGCCGCCACTACAAGGACCTGCCGCTCGAGCTCAGCTGGGATGAGGGCGTCGAGGTGCCGGCCGACGTCGAGGCGCTGGCGCAATCCGTGCTGGCGGAGGCGTTGCGCAACGCCGACAAGCACGCCGAGCCCTCCAGCGTGCGGGTCAGCGTCGAGCGCGACGAGGGCACCTTCGTGCTCGAGGTCAGAAACGACGGGGCGCGCCCCGGCTCCCGCGGCACAGGCATGGGCCTTCGGCTGGCCGCCGTGGAGGCGCTTCAGCGGGGCGCCCTGGTGGAGTTCGGCCCGGAGGGCTCCGACTGGCGGGTGCGGCTCGTCGTGCCGGTTGACGACGACCCCGAGGGATGAGTCCCGAGCGCAACCTGCGGGTGCTCGTCGTCGACGATCACGACGTTGTCCACTGGGGGTTCCGGCTGCTGTTGACCGAACAACCCTGGGTCGAGCGCTGCCTGACGGCTTCGAGCCAGGAGGAGGCGCTGCGGCTGGCGCGGCGCTACGAGCCGCACGTCGCACTGGTCGATCTGTTTCTCGGCGAGGAGTCCGGCGCGGAGCTGTGCGAGGCGATGCGGCGAGAGTCGCCGCGCACGCGTGTACTCCTGATCTCGGGCGCGGGGTGGATCTCGCCCCAGGCGGCCAAGGCCGCCGGAGCATCGGGCTTCGTGTCCAAGGACTGGTCGGCCCATGACGTGGCGATGGCAGTGCGCATGGTCGGCAAGGGCATGACGGTCTTCGCTCCCCGGGCCGAACAGCCCGCCGCGCCGCTCTCCGAGCGGGAGCGCGAGGTGCTCTCGCTCATGGCCTCGGGGGCCACCAACAAGGAGATTGCGGACCGGCTCTTCCTCTCTCCGCACACGATCAAGGAGCACACCAGCGCGCTTTATCGCAAGCTCAACGTGCGCAACCGCGCGGAGGCGGTCCAGCGCGCCGAGCGGCTCGGTCTCACGAGCTGATCCCCCGGGTCTGCGTGGGTACCCCCCCGACCGGGGGGTACGTGTATCGGAGCCGCTAACCCGCGGCACTCGTCGGACAAGTTGTAGGTATGGCTCACAATCCAAATGAGCTCGCGCTGCTGTTCCCTGGTCAGGGAAGCCACACCCCGGACATGCGGGAGCAGGTCGAGGCCCATCGCCCGGACCTGCTGGCGCTCGCCTGTTCAGAGGTCTCGGACGACCTCTTCGAGCGCGCGGGGGAGGGCACGCGCTGGGCACAGCCTGCGATCTACTGCGCTGCACTGGCCGGGTACGAGGTCCTCGAGGACCGCTTCGAGCCGGCCCTGATGGCCGGCCACTCGCTGGGCGAGATCTCAGCCCTGGTGGCCGCCGGTGCGCTGGACGCGGAGGACGGCCTGCGCCTCGTCGCGGCGCGCGGCCGGCTCATGCAGGAGGCGGCCGAGCAAACCGGAGACGGCGGCATGCTCGTCGTTCGCGCGCGCGAGCGCGCACCGGTGGAGGAGGTCGCGGCGCAGACGGAACTGTCCCTCGCCAACGACAACGCTCCCGACCAGCTCGTCCTGTCAGGCACCGTGGCCGCGCTCGAAGAGGCGGAGCGCCTGCTGGGCGACCGCAAGGTGCGCGCCAAGCGCCTGCCTGTGGCCGGGGCCTTCCACTCGCCCCTGATGGAGCCGGCGGTGGAGCCGTTCCGGGACGTCGTCGAGCAGACGCCGGTGAGCGACCCGCGCGTGCCCGTGATGTCCTGCGCGACCGCGGCACCCTTCGAGGACGTGCGCGGCCAGCTGGTCGAGGCCATCACACAGCCGGTGCGCTGGACCGATGTCCTGCGCGCACTGAGGGCCGCGGGCGCAACACACTTCGTGGAGACCGGGCCCGGGCGGGTGCTGACGGGACTCACGCGCAAGACGCTGGAGGGCGTCGAAGCCGAGGCTCCACTTACTGCTATGGAGGCTGCAAGTGCGTAGCGGGCTAGACAACCGGGTATCACCTTCTGGGCACGGAAGCCCTGCTGTCACGGAAGATGGCGCGCCGGCGGAGTCGGCTGCTGTCCCGGGCGCGAGGGCGGCCGTGCGCGACGCCGCCGCGCCCGACCCCTTAGCGGTGGCACAGGCGACCCGGCCGTCCTGGGGAGGTCGTCTACCGCGCGCGGCCGCCCTGGCGTCCGTGGCGATGGCGGTCCCCGACAACGTGGTCACCAACGCCACGGTGGCCGAGGGAGCGGGCGTGACCGAACAGTGGATCCTGCACCGCACGGGCGTCCACGAGCGCCGCCACGTGAGCGAGGGCGAGCGGTTGAGCGACCTCGCGGTGGCCGCCGGGCGCCAGGCGCTCGAGGAGGCCGAGGTTCGCCCCGACGAGGTGGACATGGTGCTGGTGGCCACTCTCGCGGCGGACGAGCTGACCCCCAATTGCGCACCGCTCGTGGCCCACGAGCTCGGCGCCCGCGGCGCCGGGACCATGGACGTGGGCGCCGCCTGCACCGGCTACCTGTCCGCCCTCTCGCTGGGCGCGGCGCAGGTCGAGTGCGGTCGCTGCGACAACGTGCTCGTGATCGGCGCCGACGTGATGAGCCGCTTTGTCGACAAGCGCGACCGCGGCACGGCCGCCCTGTTCGCCGACGGCGCGGGCGCCACGCTCGTGACCTCCGCCGACTCGAAGAGCGGGCATATCGGCCACATTGCGCTGCACGCGGACGGGCTCGGGGCGCCGACCATTCGGGCCAGCCACGACGACCAGATCATCCGCATGCAGGGTCACGACACCTTCAAGGCCGCCGTGCATCGGCTGTCGGAGTCGACCCGCGAGGCGATCGAGCACGCCGGGCTCGAGCTCGACGACATCGGCCTCTTCGTCTACCACCAGGCCAACGCTCGCATCCTGACGGCGGTGGGCGAGAACCTCGGTGTCGACCGTGAGCGCGTGATCGACTGCATCGACCGCTACGGCAACACCTCTTCGGCCACGCTGCCCATCGCGCTGGCCGACGCGCGCGAGCGCGGGATGCTCGAGCCGGGCATGAACGTTGTACTCGCCGCCTTCGGGGCGGGATTCACCTGGGGCGCGGGGGTGGTCCAGTGGGGCCGGTAAACGCCGAATCGAACGGCCGCCCGGACGGCTGCGCTCTCGTCACCGGCGGGTCGCGGGGCATCGGCGCCGCCATCGCCAAGGCGCTGGCCTCCGAAGGCTGGCCCGTGGGCATCAATTACCGCAGCGACTCGGAGGCCGCCGACGCCATGGTCGCCGAGATCAAGGAGGCCGGCGGCCGCGCCCTTGCCGTGCAGGCCGATATCGGCGACCCCGACGCCGCGGACGCCATCTTCAAGGCGCTCGAGGAGGAGTTCGGGCCCGTGCTGGTGCTGATCAACAACGCGGGCGTGCGCGCGGACGGCCTCTCCCCGCAGATCGACGACGATGACTGGGCCAAGGTGATCGACACCAACCTCTCGGCCGCCTTTCGCCTGACGCGGCGGGCGCTGCGGCCGATGATCCGCAGCCGCTACGGGCGCGTCGTCAACATCGCTTCGATCGTGGGCGCCGAGCGCGCCAATCCGGGCCAGGCCAACTACGCCGCGTCCAAGGCCGGCCTGGTGGCGATGACGAAGACCGTGGCCGCCGAGGTCGCCCGCCGGGGCGTTACCGTCAACGCGGTTGCGCCCGGGCTGATCGAGACCGACATGACCGAAGACATCGGAGACGGGCTGCTTCAGCACGTTCCCGCCCGGCGCGCCGGGACACCGGACGAGGTCGCCGCCTGCGTGCGCTTCCTCGCGTCGAGCGAGGCGGGCTACGTGACGGGCGTTTGCCTGACCGTCGACGGTGGACTCACCGCATAGCGAACACAGATCGAGGAGAGAAATGGCAGCTACCGCAACACGCGAAGAGATTGAGCAGAGGGTTTTCAAGGCGCTGGAGGAGTTCGGCGCCGAGCCCGATCAGATCGCTCCCGACGCCGAGTTCGAGTCCATGGACGTGGACTCCCTCGACCTCGTCGAGCTCGCGCAGATCGTCGAAGACGAGTACGGCGTGCAGCTCAAGGGTGAGGACATGGAGGGCATCACGACCGTCCGGCAGGCCGTCGACTTGGTGATGACGAAGCTCGGATGACGGGCTCTGTCGTCATCACCGGCGTCGGCGCCGTGACGCCCCTGGGCGTTGGCGCGCGCACGCTGCACGAGCGCTGGACGGCGGGCCGGTCCGGAATCGAGGACGGCTACGGCCGCGCGAGCGAGTTCGAGCCCAAGGAGCACCTGTCCACCAAGGAGGTGCGCCGCTCCGACCGCTACACGCAGCTGGCGCTCGCCGCCACGAAGGAGGCGCTCGAGGATGCCGGCTGGGAGGACGGTCCCCCCGGCGATCCCGAGCGCGCGGGTTGCGTGATCGGCACCGGCATCGGTGGCATCGGGACGCTGGAGAGCCAGCACATCGTCATGCGCGAACAGGGCGCCGAGCGGATCTCGCCGCTGTCCATCCCCCTGCTGATGGCGAATGCCGCGTCGGGTGTGGTCGCGATGAAGCACGACCTCCGCGGCCAGTCCTTCGGGACGGTCTCGGCCTGCGCGGCGGGCGCCCATGCGATCGGGATGGCCGAGCGCATGATCCGCTACGGGGACGCCGACTGCGTCGTCACCGGCGGCAGCGAGGCCGCCATCACCCCCCTGGCGACCGCGGCCTTCGCGCGCATGGACGCGCTGTCCGACTCAGGCATCTCGCGTCCCTTCGATCGCCGGCGCGACGGCTTCGTGATGGGCGAGGGCGCGGGCATCCTGGTGCTCGAGAGCGAGGAGTTCGCCAAGGAGCGGGGCGCCCGCATCCTGGGCGTCCTGCGCGGCTTCGCGTCGACCTCCGACGCCTTCCACCTCACAGCCCCCGAGCCCAGCGGCCGCGGGGCGGCCAAGGCGATCGAGCTGGCGCTCGGCGACGCCGACCTCGGTCCCGACGACATCGTGTACGTCAACGCTCACGGCACGTCGACGCCGCTGAACGATCGCGCCGAGACCGAGGCGATCAAGAGCGCCCTGGGCGAGGAGCGCGCCAAGCACCTTCCGGTGAGCTCGACCAAGTCAGCGATCGGCCATCTGCTCGGCGCCGCGGGCGCCGTGGAGTCGATCGCCACACTGCTTGCGCTGCGCGACCGGATCGCGCCGCCCACTCTGAACTACGAGGAGGAGGACGAAGGACTCGATCTGGACTACGTGCCCCAGGAGGCGAGGCCACTCGCCAACGGGAGCACGTCGGCGATCGGGATCTCGAACGCATTCGGATTCGGCGGGCACAATGCGGTGCTCGTCTTGGAGGCAACATGAGCGCACTGGCCGAGAGGTCGAACCACCTGGCCACCAACGGGCGGCCCGCCGTCCGCGACGAGCGGCCACGCACGCTGGATGCCTACGGACGGCTCGAGGCTCTCTGCGATCCCGGCTCGCTTCACGTGATCAGGTCGACGGTCCTGCCTCGGCGTGAGGCGAAGCGGACTCGCCCGGGCGATGGAGTCATCGGCGCGGCCGGCACCGTGGGCGGGAGCCCCGTGTACGCCTACGCCCAGGATCAGTCCTTCGTCGGCGGTGCGCTGGGCGAGGCTCACGCCGACACCATCATTCGCGTGATGGAGATGGCCGAGCGCGCCGGCGCCCCGGTGGTGGGCTTCATCGCCTCGGGCGGCGCCCGGATGGACGACGGAATCGCGGCGCTGGGCGGCTACGGGCGGATCTTCCGCCAGAACGTGAGCCTTTCGGGCAAGGTGCCGCAGATCTCCGTGATCAGCGGAGTCTCCGCCGGCGGCGGCTCCTACTCGCCGGCGCTCACCGATTTCGTGGTGATGACCGAGGGGTCGGCGATGTTCCTCACCGGGCCCGGCGTCGTGCGCGAGGTCATGGGTGAGGAGATCGATGCCGACGGTCTCGGCGGCACACGCGTGCACTCCAAGAACGGCGTCTGCCAGTTCGAGGCCCATGACGACCTGCACGCGGTGAGCCTCGTCCGCGAGCTCCTCTACTACCTGCCTCAGCGGGCGGGCGACGCCCCGTCCCACGCCGGGCCGGCGGAGGTCCCGGGCACCTCCCCGGACACGATCGTCCCGACCGAGCAGCGTCAGGTGTACGACGTGCGCGGCGTGATCGCAGCCCTGGTCGACGGTGGCCACATGCTCGAGGTCTCCGCGCGCTGGGCACGCAACATGGTCACGGCTTTCGCGCGCATCGACGGGCGGGCGGTCGGCGTGATCGCCAACCAGCCCTGGTATCTCGGTGGTGTGATCGACGCGGAGGCCGCGCAGAAGGCCGCCAAGTTCGTGCGCACCTGCAACTCGTTCGGCCTACCGCTGGTGGTGCTGGTCGACACTCCGGGCTTCCTGCCCGGCACCAAGCAGGAGGGGCTCGGAGTGATCCGCCACGGAGCCGAAGCTCCTGCACGCATTCTCCGAGGCCGTGGTGCCGAAGGTGACCGTCGTGCTGCGCAAGGCGTTCGGCGGCGCCTACATCTGCATGAACTCGAAGGACCTCGGCGCCGACCTGGCTCTGGCCTGGCCCACCGCCGAGATCGGGATCATGGGTCCCAAGCAGGCGGTCGGAGTCGTGCACAAGCGTGCGCTCGCCGAAGCGGACGACGTCGAGGCCGAGCGCGACCGGCTCGCCGCCGAGTATGCGGACGAGCACGTGTCGGCGGAGGTCGCGGCGAGCACCGGGTTCATCGACGAGCTGGTCGAGCCGCGCGACACGCGCCGGCGTCTGGCGGGAGCCCTCGCGGCCCTCTCCGGTCCGGGGCGCTGCGGAAACGGCGGGGGCAACATCCCCCTATGACCACCACGTACGTAGCCTTGGGCGACTCCTTCACCGCAGGAGTGAAGGACGACGAGCCGCGCTGGGCCGATGAGGTCGCGCGGGCGCTCGGCCCGGAAACCCGCTATGAGAATCTGGCCTGGGTCGGCGCGACGTCGAAGGACGTCGAGCACGAGCAGGTCGATCAGGCGATCGACCTGCGGCCCGACCTGGTCACCCTCGTATGCGGTGCCAACGACGTGCTGCTGTCCACGCGTCCCGATCCGTCCGAGTACGCGCAGCGTCTGTCGCGCATGTTCGAGCGGCTGCGCCGTGAGGCGCCCCAGGCGGAGATCCTGACCGCGACCTACCCGGACATCTCCCAGTTCCTCGACCTGCGCCCGCGCTCGCGCGCTCGGGTGGAGCAGGGGATGTTGCTGTTCAACGACGCCTGCCGGGAGGTGGCTGAGCGTCACGACGTGGCTCTGCTGGACGGCTTCGATCATCCCGCCGCCACCGATCGCGACACCTACGCCGACGACGGCTTTCACCCCTCCGAGGAGGGTCATCGCCGCGCCGCCATGGAGTTCCTGCGTGCTCTGCGCGGCCGTCTGCGGCGGCCCGAGCGCATCCGCAGGGCGTCGGCGTGACGGCCACGCGGACCTTCGACAAGAGCTTCAACGAGCTCGAGGTCGGCGAGCGCTTCGTCACCGACGTGCGCACGATCGAGGATGCCGACATCATGGGCTTCGCCGAGCTCACCGGCGACTCCCATCCTCAGCACACCGACGCCGAGTGGGCCGCGGACAGCCGCTTCGGCGAGCGCATCGCCCACGGCCTGCTCGTGCTCTCCTGCGCGGCCGGCCTGGTTCCCTTCGATCCCGATCGCGTGGTCGCTCTGCGCAGGGTGGCTGACGCTGTGTTCAAGGCGCCGGTCAGGATCGGCGATTCGGTGCGGGTCGAGGGCGAGGTGACCAAGACCCGCGAGCTCGACGACGAGCACGGCCTGGTCGAGTGCCGTTGGAAGGTGCTCAACCAGGACAACAAGATGGTTATGCGGATGAGCGTCGAGGTGGTCTGGCGCGCCGAGCCCGCCCTCATCTAGCGCGATGCTCCTCGAGGGCAAGCGTTTCCTGATCACCGGCGTGCTGACCAAGGGCTCGATCGCCTACGCGGTGGCCGAGCGGGCGCAGGAGCAGGGCGCCGAGATCGTGCTAACCGGCTTCGGGCGCACGCGGCGGATGACCGAGCGGGCGGCGTCGCGGCTGCCTTCTCCGCCCGATGTGCTCGAGCTCGATGTGAACAACGCCGAGGACTTCACGGCGCTGGCCTCCGATCTGGAGGAGCGCTGGGGCGGGCTGGATGGGGCATTGCACGCGATCGCGTTCGCTCCCGGCGACGCGCTGGGAGGCAAGTTCATGAGCGCACCGCCGGAGTCGGCGGCGCTGGCCTTTCAGACGAGCGCCTACAGCTTCAAGGCGCTCGCGGAGTCCCTGCTGCCGCTCCTTCGCGGCGACCAGGGCGGTTCGCTCGTGGGCATGGACTTCGACGGGTCCGTTGCGTGGCCGGTATACGACTGGATGGGGGTGGCCAAGGCGGCGCTGGAGTCCGTCTCTCGCTATCTCGCGCGGGACCTCGGGCCGGCGGGCGTGCGCGTGAACCTCGTCTCGGCCGGGCCGATCGAGACCCCCGCGGCGGGCGGGATTCCCGGCTTCGACGGGCTGGCCTCGATGTGGGGCCAGCAGGCGCCGCTCGGCTGGGACACGAGCGACCCGGCCGGGGTGGCCGACACCGTGCTGTTCCTGCTGTCCGATCTCTCGCGCCGGATCACCGGCGAGATCGTGCACGTGGACGGCGGCTTTCACGCGATGGGCGCGCCGCTCGAGACATCCTGACCGGTGGCCGCCGTCGCTCCAATCCTGCCTTCGAGGTGGCGCTCGGACGCCGGCTGCTACCTCTACGTCGACGACGCAGATGCCCTCCACGCGGAGTACGACCGCCTGGGGCTGCCCGGTCAGGGCATCCCGCGGCTGCACGGCGCCCCGGAGGAAGCCGATTACGGCCTGCGCGAGTTCGCCGTGGTCGATCGCGACGGCAACCTACTGCGGATCGGCTCACCGGTGAACGGGACGGGATAATCGCCGTGTGCTGCTAGCAATCGACGTCGGCAACACCCAGACCCACCTTGGGTTGTTCCGCGACGACGAGCTGATCGAGCACTGGCGCTTCGCCACCGCTCGCTTCGCCACGGCGGACGAGCTGGCCGCCGGGCTCGCCTCGCTTCTCGACCTCCGCGGCCTGCACCTGCCCGACGTGGACGCGGCGATCGTCTCGTCGGTGGTGCCCACTCTGGCGCGCGAGTACGAGCAGCTCTCCGACCGCTACCTGGAGGGACGGGGGACGCTGGTGGGCCCGTGGCTTCGGACGGGAATGCCGATTCGGATCGACAACCCCCAGGAGCTGGGCGCGGACCGCCTGGTCAACGCCGTGGCCGCCTACGACCGCGTGGGGGGCGCCTGCATAGCCGTGGACTTCGGGACCGCGCTCAACTACGACGTGGTCTCGAGCTCCGGGGAGTATCTGGGCGGGGTGATCTCCCCCGGGGTCGAGATCTCGCTGGAGGCGTTGGCCGCCCGGACGGCCCGGTTGCCGCGGGTGGACATCGAGAGGCCCAAGCACGCGATCGGCAAGGGCACGCAGGAGGCGATTCAGACCGGCGTGGTCTACGGCTTCGCCGGACAGGTCGACGGCATCCTGGGGCGCCTGCGCGAGGAGCTCGGCGAGGAGGCCACGGCAATCGCGACGGGTGGGTTCGCGGGGGCCATCGTGCCCTTTTGCGACCAGGTGGACGAGGTCGATGACCTCCTGACCCTTACCGGCCTCAAGCTGATCTGGGAGCGCAACCGGACCTGATCGGCGGGGCACGCCGACCGCGGGATTAGCCTTTCGCTCCGTGGGCCACCTGCTGGGTATCGTGCTGCCGCTGGCGCTGGGAGCGGCGATCACCCCGACGATCGTAGGCGTGCAGGTGTTGACCCTGAGCGCTCCCCGGTCCCCGCTGAAGCGGGCCTGGCTGCTCGCCGCCGGGTGCGCGGTGGTTCTCCTCGTCGAGAGCGCAATCGCGCTGGCGCTGGCGGGTGGCACCGGCTGGTCCGACGGGTCGTCCACACCAGGGGCGATCGTCAAGCTGGTGGCGGCGGCGCTGCTCGTGCTGCTCGGGGTGAGGACCCTGCGCAGGCGAGGCAAGGACGAAGCGCCCGCGCCCGCGAGGGGGCCCGACGAGCCACGCCTGGGCCGGAGCTTCGCCCTCGGGGCCGGCCTCATGGCCACCAACTTCTCGAGCCTCATCCTGTACTTCCCCGCCATGCACGAGATCGGCAGCTCCGACGCCGGGGCCACCGCTCAGATCGTCGCGTTCGTCCTCGTGTTTGCGATCACCATGCTGCCGGCCGTTGGCCCGCCATTCGTGGTCGGCGTGCTGGGCGAGCGGGCGAGGCCTCCACTGGAGCGGCTCAACCGCGCCTTCACCGAGCACCGCGACCAGATCGGCGCCGCCGTCTGCTTCGTCTTCGCCGCGCTGCTCACCGTCTTCGCGCTCAACGCTCTCCTCTGAGCGGCCTGGGGCGGCGCGCTCGCGGACGCCCTCATGTTTGAGGCGGGCCGGCCGATCTCCGGGGCGATGTCTTTCGCCGCGTCCGCACAACCGCTGACCGTGGCCGCCCCCGACGGAGCGCCGCACCTCGAGCCGCCGACCCTGGCCGTTCCCGTCGTGGTCGGCACCCGGCCCGAGGCGATCAAGGTGGCGCCGGTGATCCTCGCCCTTCGAGAGAGCGAATGCCTGCATCCGATCGTCGTCTCCACCGGCCAGCACCACCGGATGGTCCGGGAGATCTTCGACCTGGCCGGGATCACCACCGACGTAGAGCTGTGGGCGGGCGACGCCCGTAGCCGGCTCAACGACCGGGTCGCGGCCGTCATGGGTCGCTTCGAGGACTTCTCCCGTGAGTGGTTCGACGACGACGGCAACGCGATCGCCACGGGCGCCCAGGTGGTGGCGGGCCGCTATCCGCTCGCTGTCCTGGTGCACGGGGATACGAGCTCTGCCCTGGCCGCCGCCCTGGCCGCCTTCCACCTGCGCATACCGGTCATGCATCTCGAGGCCGGCCTGCGCAGCGGCGGCAGGAACCTCACGCCCTTTCCCGAGGAGCTCAACCGCCAGCTGATCTCCCGCATCGCCTGCTTTCACTTCGCCCCGACCGCCACCAACCAGGAGAACCTGGTCCGCGAGCACACCCCCACGCATCAGGTCTTCGTGACTGGAAACACGGGCATCGACGCCCTCCACTGGGCTTCGCGGCTCGAGCTCCCGTTCAGCGATCCGGAGCTCCAGGAGCTCGAGCGCTCGCCCGAGCGCCTGGTGGTGGTGACAGCCCACCGGCGGGAGAACTGGGGCGCCGGCCTGGAGGGCATCGCCGCGGGAGTCAAGCGACTCGCGCGCGCCCAACCGGACGTCCGATTTGTCGTTCCGCTCCATCCGAACCCGCGCGTTCGCGCCCAGCTCGGAGCTCCTCTCCAAGAGGAGCCCAACGTCCTGCTCACCGAGCCGCTCGGCTACGGCGAGTTCGCCAGGCTGCTGGGCCGCTGCTGTCTGGTGATTACGGACTCGGGCGGCATCCAAGAGGAGGCGCCGTCGCTGGACAAGCCCGTGCTCGTGGCGCGTGGTTCGACCGAGCGGATCGAGGGCGTCGAGGCCGGGACGCTGCGGGTGGTCGGCACCAACCCCGATCTGATCGCCGCTGAGGGCAGCCGCCTGCTCGGCGACGAGGCGGCCTACGCGGAGATGGCCCAGGCGACCAACCCGTACGGCGACGGCCGCGCCGCGGCCCGCATCGTGGCCGCCCTCACGAACCTCTACCTCGGCGGCGAGCCGCCGCGGCAGTTCGGCTCCGGCTACACCCGGCAGGCGGTGCTGGAGGCGGCCGGCTATGAGGACGGGCTGGACCCGGTGCACGTGCCCTCCGACGAGCGCGGAGAGTCGACCGAGGACCATGCCGGGGATCCCCTGTGGCCGAGCTGACCCTGCCCTTCGAGGGGATGCCGGAGGTGTGGCTGGTCCTGTTCAGCCTCGCGCTGGCGGTGATCCTGGCGATGTTCTCCTGGACGGCCCTGCTCTTCACGCGAGGACAGAGGACCCGGCGCCGGCCCGTCCCGGCGCCCGCGGAGGGCACCCGTCACTTCGAGTGGGTGTTCATCGTCGCGGCCCTCAACGAGGAGATCACGATTCGCGACAGCGTGCGGCGTCTGCTCGACGTGCCGCTGGCGCGCCGAAGGGTGGTCGTGGTCGACGACGGCTCCGTCGACCGAACACCCGAGCTGCTGAGGGAGCTGACCCATCCCGATCTGCACGTCCTGCGGCGAGATCCGCCCGACGCCCGGAGGGGAAAGGCGGCCGCCCTCAACCACGCGTACGCCGCTCTCGACAGCCTGCTGGCCGGCGCCGACCGGGAGCGGGTGATCGTGGTGGTAGTCGACGCGGACGGCCGCCTGCGGCCCGATGCACCGCGTTACGCCGCCGCGCACTTCGCCGACCCCGCAGTGGGCGGAGTGCAGGCCCTGGTGCGCATCTACAACCGCAGCCGCCCGCTGACGTTCATGCAGGACGTCGAGTTCTCGGTCTACGCCTGCCTCTACCAGGCCGGTCGCACCGGCTGGGGCACGGCCGGGATGGGCGGCAACGGGCAGTTCAACCGGCTCAGCGCCCTCGATGCGGTGGCCGACGACGGCGGCCCGTGGCGCGACCGGCTCACCGAGGACCAGGATCTCGGGCTGCGTCTGATCGCGGCCGGCTGGAGGGGCCGCCAGGAGTTGCGCGCGGTGGTGGAGCAGCAGGGCCTGCCCGGACTGAGACGGCTGTTTCGCCAGCGCACGCGGTGGTCCCAGGGCAACCTCCAGGCGATGGGCCTGATGGGCGCGGTTTGGCGCGCCCCGGTCTCCCGGCTGGCTCGCCTGGAATCCCTCGCCTACCTCCTCATGCCGGTGTGGCAGGGCATCGTCGGGGCCAGCCTGGTCGCAGCGATCGTGCTGGCCGCCACGGGCCAGTTCCGCTTCTGGGGCGACGGGCCGTGGTGGCAACTCGCGTTCTTCTACCTACTGGGCTTCGGCGGCACGGTGCTGGGATGCGTGTCGGCCCGGAGCGGGCGCGGAGTGGGCGGATGGCTGACCGGCGTCGCCCTGGGTCAGGTCTACGCCTTCTACTCATGGCTGCTCTGGCCCGCACTGATCCGCTCGACCCTGCGCCAGGCGACCCAGCGCCGCGACTGGACGAAGACCGAGCGCGAACCGCTCGGCGGCGAGCCGGTTACCCTGGCGTCATGAAGCTGTTCGGCAGAGGTAAGCGGCAGGCGCGCGGCCTTCCCAACTACTGGAACGAGTCCGTGGTCGAGCGCATCCAGCGCGACGCGGGAGTCGACCGCGAGACCGCCCGCACGTACTTCAACGAGATGCTCGTGTTCCTCGACATGGTCGCCGACTCGAAGAAGTTCATCTCGCCGCCGGAGGCGGTCGATGTCGCCTGGCACGCGTTCATCCTGCACACGCGCGACTACGAGCACTACTGCCAGGAGCGCTTCGGCCGAGTGATCCATCACCAGCCGACCGGTGCGCCCGATCCCGAGGCCTATCGCCGCGCGTACGAGCAGCGCGCCTCGGCCCCCGGGCACATGGACAACAGCGTGTGGGTGTTTCCGGTGGCGGCGGCCGGAGGGGTTGCGGCGACAGAGGGAGTCGCAGCGGCCGAAGGCTCGCATGGGGTGGGCCCCGCCGTGCAGGACACCGGTCCCGGCGACGGTGGCGGTGGTGGCTTCTTCAGCAACCTCTTCGGCGGCGGGTCGAGCGACTCCGGCGCAGGCTCGAGCGACTTCGGAGGCGGGTCGAGCGACTTCGGAGGCTCCGGCGGCGACTCCGGAGGAGGCGGCTCCTCGTGTGGAGGCGGGGGAGGCTGCGGAGGTGGCGGTGGCTGAGTCCCCGGCGCTGACCGAGCCCCCGGCGCTGACCGAGCCCTGGAGCCTCGGCGGCCTGCGGCTCGCGAACCGGCTGGTCCTCGCCCCTCTGGCGGGCATCGGCAACTGGTTCGTTCGCCTCCAAGCCAAGCGCTTCGGCGCCGGCCTGGTCGTCTCCGAGATGATCTCCAGCTTCGGCCTCGCCTACGGCAACGAGCGCACCGTCAGGGAGTTCCTGCGGATCCATCCCGGCGAGCACCCGGTCAGCATCCAGCTCTTCGGCCACGACATCGCGATCATGCGCGAGGCCGCGGCGATGGTCGCCGACGCCGGCGCGGACCTGATCGACATCAACATGGGCTGCCCGGTCAAGAAGGTCTGCAAGACCGGCGCCGGGGCGGCGCTGCTCGACGATCCGGCCCGTGCGATCGGAATCGCCGCGGCCGCTCGCGAGGGCGGCGGCCTGCCCGTGACGGTCAAGCTCCGGCCGGGGCAGGCACCGGGGGATCGCGCCGGGGTGGAGCTGGCCCGGCGCCTCGCGGAGGAGGCCGGGGTGGCCGGAATCGGCTTTCACCCGCGCCACGCGTCGCAGCAGCACTCGGGAGGCCCCGACTACTCCCTCGCACGCGAGCTCGCGGGCGCCCTCGAAGTGCCGGTGATGCTCTCCGGCGGGCTCTCGGACGAGGAGTCGGCGCAGCGCGCGTACGCCGCCAGCGGCGCCGCCGCGCTGATGCTCGCCCGCGGGGCGTTCGGAAATCCGTGGCGGTTCGGGCGGCTCCTGGGCACCTACGAGGGCGAGCCGGCGACCGCGGAGATCGTCGCCGAGCTCGAATGGGTGATCGCCGCCGCCGAAGACCATCTCGGCCGCGAGCGCGCCGGTCGCTACCTGCGCAAGTTCTATCCCTGGTACGCCGACACGCTCGGCCTGACCAGGCGCGAGCGCCAGGCTCTCGTGACCGCCCCGACAACCGCCGCGGCGCGCGAGGCGCTCGCAGCTCTGGGCACCGCGGAGTCGGCTCTGGCCGCATAGTTTCGCCGCCTCCGTAAGTCCCGGTTCGGGGCAAGGCAATCGCCTCAGTCGAGCCCCGACCCCTGCTACACTGCTGCGTCCCTCCGGCCCGGCGTCCGCGGAGGGTTTTTCTATGGCACGCGAAACAGTTCTCACCCCTGAAGGCCTCGAGGAGCTCAGGACCCGGATCCACTACCTGCGCGGTGAGCGCCGGCGCGAGGTCGCCGAGCGGATCAAGGAGGCTCGCGAGTTCGGCGATATCGCCGAGAACTCCGAGTACGACGACGCGAAGAACGAGCAGGCGATGCTCGAGAAGCAGATCTCCGACCTCGAGGACAAGCTGGCCAGCGCTCGGGTGATCGACGCCAAGGACGTCGACACCGACGTGGTGAACGTGGGCGCGATCGTGCACGTCAAGGACCAGAAGACCGACAAGTCGACCAAGTTCAAGATCGTCGGCTCGGCCGAGGCCAATCCTTCGGAGCAGCGGCTGTCGAACGAGTCGCCGGTCGGGCGTGCCCTCCTCGGTCACAAGCGCGGCCAGACCGTGACCGTGCCGGTGCCGCGCGGCCCCGCGCGCAAGCTGAAGATCACCAAGATCGAACGTTAGGCCGGCCGGGGGCTCGCGCCCCCGGACCCCCCCTCCCGGGCGGTCGGTAGCTTCTCCGCCATGGACGACCGCCGGGCGAAGCTCGAGCGCCTGCGCGAACGGGGCATCGACCCCTTTCCGCACGAGTTCGACGGGGTCATCGCGATCTCGGAGGTCCACTCGGCGCATGACGCCCTCGACGCCGGGGAGGAGACCGACAGCGCGTACCGCATCGCCGGGCGCCTGACCGGGCGTCGCGGTCACGGAGGCGCGGCCTTCCTGGACGTGGTCGATCGCTCGGGAAAGCTGCAGGTCCACGCCCAGCGCGACGTGCTCGGCGAGGATGCCTTCGAGACCCTCACCCACCTCGACCTCGGCGACCTGATCGGCGTGGACGGGACCGCGTTCAGGTCACGTCGCGGCGAGCTCAGCCTAAAGGCGACCGGGTGGACCCTGCTGGCCAAGTCGCTGCGCGCGCCGCCGGACAAGTTCCACGGCCTGGAGGATGTCGAGACGCGCTATCGCCATCGGGAAGTGGACCTGCTCGCCAACGACGATATCCGCGAGCTGTTCATCCTGCGCTCGAAGGTGGTCCGGGCCGTGCGCCGCTGGCTGGACGATCGCGGTTTCCTGGAGGTCGAGACGCCCATCCTGCAGCCGCTCTACGGCGGCGCGCTGGCCCGCCCGTTCGTGACTCACCACAACGCGCTCGACCGCGATTTCTTCCTCCGGATCGCCGACGAGCTCTACCTCAAGCGCCTGCTCGTGGGCGGTCTGGAGCGCGTGTACGAGATCGGCAAGGACTTCCGCAACGAAGGCATCTCGCACAAGCACAACCCCGAGTTCACGATGCTCGAGTGGTACGAGGCCTACGCGGACTACATGGACATAGCCGCCGGGCTGGAGGAGATGGTGGCCTTCGTCGCCGCCGACGTGGGCTATGAGGGGCCGATCGACTTCTCACCGCCGTGGAAGCGGGTGACCCTGCGCGAGGCGATCCTGGACAAGGCGGGCGTCGACATCGCGGGGGACGAGAAGCTGCCGGGCGAGGGCACCTGGGCCAAGCGCGTCGACGGCCTCCTCTCGAGGCACGTCGAGCCCGTGCTCCAGAACCCGACGATCATCCTCGACTACCCGAAGGAGCTTTCGCCCTTCGCGAAGGACCACCGCTCCCAGCCGGGGCTCGTCGAGCGCTTCGAATGCTTTGCCGCCGGCATGGAGTTCGCCAACGCCTTCACCGAGCTCAACGACCCGGACGAGCAGCGCGCGCGTTTCGAGCAGCAGGCCCGCGACGAGGCGGCGGGCGACGCGGAGACCCAGCCCTACGACGAGGACTACGTCCGCGCCCTGGAACACGGGATGCCCCCGGCCGGAGGAATCGGAGTCGGCATCGACCGCCTCGCGATGATCCTCAGCGGCCGGGACTCAATCCGGGAAGTCGTGCTCTTCCCGGCGATGCGCGACCAGTAGCTAACCCTCGGGACGCGGCCAGGAATCAACGGGGGCCCGGGGGCGCTAGCCCCCGGCTGTCATTTATCAACCGCGTTCTTGAGCGTCGTTCTCGGCCTCCGTGATCTCCTGGCCGGTCTCGGCCAGCTTCCTCACGGCCTGGTTGGCCTCCTCGGGATTGTTGGCCCGGGCGGCATCGGCCACGGAGCGGAGGTCCTCGACGCCCGTTTGGAGCGCGGAGAGGAGCTTGTCGAACTCCTCCTTGGCGTCCTCGGGCGGCTCGAGCTCGCTGAGGTCGGAGCGGGTCTGCTCCGCCGTGTCCGCGATCTGGTTGAACTCCTTCGCGATCGCCGAGTTTGACTGGTCGGCCGCGTCGCCGGCGGCCGAGCCGATGGATGTGTTGATGTTGCTGAGCTTGTCGACGGCCGCGTTGTAGTCCTCGCGGAACTGGTCGGTGTCGTCGCCGCCGCAGCCGGCGGCAGGCAGGGCGAGCAGGGCAGCGAGGGCCATGACCATGGCGAGGCGAGTCCGGTTCATAGATGCCCGAGGCTACCCAAAAAACCTCCGAGAGAGCGGGATTTAGAGCGTGTTACAGGCGCAAAGTGCCGGGGGACCCGTTGGTAGACTCGATCCACGGGCCGGCGGAACCCGTACTGCCTCTCAGCGGATCGGCGCATTTGCCGATCTAAAGGGAAGAACACGGGAAACCCCCGCCCTGACGTTCCCCGACAGATAGGCATCGCAGTGTTTGAGCGCTTCACCGAACGGGCCCGGCAGGTGGTCGTCCTCGCCCAGGAGGAGGCCCGCATCCTCAAGCACAACTACATCGGCACCGAGCACATCCTGCTCGGCCTGCTTCGCGAGGAGGAGGGCCTCGCCGCCCGTGTCCTTGAGTCGCTCGACATCACGGTCGAGCGCGTTCGCGCTCAGGTCGTGCGCATCGTGGGGTCAGGTGAGGAGGTCACCTCAGGCCAGATCCCCTTCACCCCCCGCGCCAAGAAGGTGCTCGAGCTCGCGCTTCGTGAGGCTCTGAGCCTCGGCCACAACTACATCGGCACCGAGCACATCCTGCTCGGTCTCGTGCGCGAGAACGAGGGCGTCGCCGCCCGCATCCTGCTCGACTTCGATGCCGACTCCGAGAAGATCCGCAACGAGGTCATCCGCATGCTGTCCGGACCCGGAGGCCGTCAGGGCCGCGCCGGCGCCGCCGCGGGGGCCCAGGGCGAGGGCAAGAAGTCGTCCAAGCTGCTCGACCAGTTCGGGCGCAACCTCACCAAGCTCGCCGCCGAGGCCAAGCTCGACCCGGTCGTCGGTCGTGAGACCGAGGTGGAGCGGATCATGCAGATCCTCTCCCGCCGCCAGAAGAACAACCCCGTCCTGATCGGCGAGCCCGGCGTCGGCAAGACCGCCGTGGTCGAGGGCCTCGCCCAGCGCATCACGAGCGGCGAGGTGCCCGAGCTGCTCAAGAACAAGCAGATCTACACGCTGGACCTCGCCGCCCTCGTCGCGGGCTCCAAGTACCGCGGTGAGTTCGAGGAGCGCCTGAAGAAGGTGATGAAGGAGATCCAGCAGCGCGGCGACATCATCCTTTTCATCGACGAGCTGCACAACCTCGTCGGCGCCGGCGCCGCCGAGGGCGCGATCGACGCGGCGAGCATCCTCAAGCCGGCCCTGGCGCGCGGCGAGCTGCAGACGATCGGCGCCACCACCCTCGACGAGTACCGCAAGTACCTCGAGCGCGATTCGGCGCTTGAGCGGCGCTTCCAGCAGATCCGCGTCGACCAGCCCACCACGGACGAGACCGTGCAGATTCTCAAGGGGCTGCGCCAGCGCTATGAGGACCACCATCGGGTCGGCATCACCGACGAGGCGCTGGAGGCGGCGGCCGAGCTGGCCGACCGCTACATCTCCGACCGCTTCCTGCCGGACAAGGCGATCGACCTCATCGACGAGGCCGCGTCGCGGGCCCGCATCAAGTCGATGACCGCACCGCCCGTCTACCGCGATCTCGAGGAGGAGATCGAGACGACGCGGCGCGACAAGGAGGCGGCGATCGAGGCTCAGGAGTTCGAGAAGGCCGCGAACCTGCGCGACACCGAGCGTCAGCTCACCAACAAGAAGCGCGAGCTCGAGGAGCAGTGGCGCTCGGGCGAGTCCGGCGAGCGTCCCGAAATCGGCGAGGAGGAGATCGCCGACATCGTGTCGATGTGGACCGGGATCCCGGTGTTCAAGCTCACCGAGGCCGAGACGCAGAAGCTCATGCGCATGGAGGAGGAGCTCCACAAGCGGGTGATCGGCCAGCACGCGGCCATCGAGGCCGTGTCGAAGGCGATCCGCCGCTCTCGCGCCGGGCTCAAGGACCCAAAGCGCCCGACCGGCTCGTTCATCTTCCTCGGCCCGTCGGGCGTGGGCAAGACCGAGCTGGGCCGCACTCTGGCCGAGTTCCTCTTCGGCGACGAGGACGCGATGGTGCGGATCGACATGTCGGAGTACATGGAGAAGCACTCCGTGTCGCGGCTCGTCGGCTCGCCTCCCGGCTACATCGGCTACGACGAGGGCGGCCAGCTCACCGAGGCGGTGCGGCGCAAGCCGTACAGCGTGCTCCTGCTCGACGAGATCGAGAAGGCGCACCCGGACGTCTTCAACATCCTGCTCCAGATCCTGGAGGACGGCCGGCTCACCGACGCTCAGGGCCGGACGGTCGACTTCCGCAACGCGATCGTGATCATGACCTCGAACATCGGGGCCTCGGAGATCGCGAAGAACACGGGCATCGGCTTCACGGTCGGCGACGAGACCGGCCTCTCGTACGACGACATGAAGACCCGCATCATGGGCGAGCTCAAGAAGGTCTTCCGGCCCGAGTTCATCAATCGCATCGACGAGGTGATCGTCTTCCACAAGCTGACGAGGGAGGAGATCACCACGATCGTCGATCTGCTGCTCAAGCGGATCCGCGAGTCGCTGGCCGAGCGCGAGCTGTCGCTCAACCTCACCGAAGGCGCGGCCGACCTGCTGGTCGAGAAGGGCTGGGACCCTGCGATGGGCGCACGCCCGCTGCGCCGGGCCATCCAGCGCTACGTCGAGGACCCGCTGGCCGACGAGGTGCTTTCCCAGAGCATGCCGCCCGGCTCGACCGTCGAGGTCGACCGGCTGAGCGACGACGAGCGGGCCCAGCTGGCGGAGTCCACGGAGGGTGATCCCCGCGAGATCAAGATCTCGATCATCAAGCCCAAGGAGCGAAAGCGCGAGACCGTCACCGTCGGCGGCCAGGGCGACGCCCGCGAGGAGGGCTCCTCCGAGGACCCGAACTCAGAGAGCCCGCCGGACCTGCCGGACGAGCCGGAGGTCCTGCCGGACGTGCCTGACGCGCCACCTCCGCCGGAGGCCAAGGAAGACGAGTAGCCTCGAAGAGGCCCCGCCAGCGCGGGGCCTCTCTCGTGATTGGACCTACCCGGGGCAGCGGTAGGGCGGGGGAAGGCGCGCGACGAGCGCCTGGATCGGCGCTGCGCCGGGGCGCGGGCGATAGGAGAGCGGCAGTCGCGCGAGGTTGCCGTCGGTCTCCGGATCTCCGGGCTCGAAGGCGTCGCCCACGGCGCTGCCCGGGTCCTCGAGGCGCTCGGCGCTGGCATCGCCCTCCACGCTCACGACCAACTCGACCTCCGCCGGATCCACACTGTCGCCCAGCGCTATTCCCCGGACGCAGGTGTCGCCACCGGCACCCAGCGTGGTGGCATCGCGGACCGGGGCATCGATCTCGTTCAGTAGCCGGCGCGTGGGCCCATCGGGCGGCACTCCATCGAGCGTGCGCCTCACGGTCTGAGCGTCCCCGGCTAGCACAACCACGCCGTCCTCGCCGCCGACCGCGGGAAAGCTCGCCGGGCCGCCTCCCGGGTCATCCTCGTTCACCAGCACTTCGTCGCGCGGCCGGTAGCCCGCGCGCTCGAGCCGGCCGGCGATCTCATCGTCGAAGGACTGGTCGGTGGCCAGGACCACCACGGTGTCGGGACCCGAGACCGGCGTAGCCGCCGCCTGGGTCACCCGGCTCTCGTCGATCGCCTCGGTGAAGGTCCGGTCGAAGCGCGCGAGATACGGGAAGGCGCCGCCCGCGTAGGCGAACAGCCGGGCCTGGGCCACGCCGCCTGCGTCGCCCGGTGACCGCGTCGGGTCGGCGTCCTCGGGCAATCCGAGCCGCTCTTTGACCGCGGCGAGGTCGATCACGCTGAGTGCTCGCGCGTCTCCCGGCAGGCGCTCCACCAGCTGCTCGCCGCCGGAGCCTCCGCCGCAGCCGGCCACGCATACCGCGCAGAACAGGACGAGTGCGGGACGGCGCACCTAGCGCTGCTTGTCGATCCCGACGACGTCGCCCGTGTTGGCGTCGAGCTTGACCACGGACAGCCGGCGGATGCTCCCCTGCGTTTGCCCTGGCACAGACAGGTTCACGAACCAGTAGGGCTCCGAGCCGAGGCCCTGGCGAAGTAGCCGGATGGTGGTGCGTCGCGGCCTGAAGTCGACCTCTTCCTTGGCGGTCGCGATCGCCTGCTCCTCCGTAATCCGAACCTGCGACTGCTGGCAGCCCCGCGCGACGACGAAGGCGAGGGCGAGCACCCCGATGATGACGAGCACACGCGGCCACGTGGGCCGGATGGATGACGTCCGATCAGAGGGTGGGACGGAACCCGTTCCCGATGTCCGTGAAGAGCACGATCACCAACACGACGATCATGCAGATGATCGAGATCACAAGCATCGCGGTCTCGAAGGACTTCACGTGAGTCTGGAGCGGGGCAAACTCGATCTGGCGCTTGCCGCTGCCGTTGTTGATCATGATCAGATCCCCTCCCTCTGAGTGCCGGGCTGGGGCGCCGGGGGATCCGGCAACGGGCTGCGGCCTCTCAGTCTCGCCACGTGGCTCACCAGCTGGCGGTTCTCGTAGATCACCCATGCGGCCAGCGCCGCGAGGGTCGCGATGATTCCGAGCACAGTGAGAATGTAGTACGCCGTCTCCGCCGCCGTCCCCTCGTCCCCATAGGTCGATCCCGGGCCGAAAGTCATGAATCCCATGCAGTCCTCGTAGTTGGCCTGGAGGATGAAGTCAGCGGAATCGTCGGCCGGCTCGGCGCTCTCGTTCGATACCACGCATGCAGGCGAGCTGTCGATCAGAGCGGGCATGCCGCCCCCCTTCCTCTCCGCAGTGTGTACTCACGTGCGCGCTGGAGCTCGTCGTAGAGCACCCGGTCTGCATCACTCGCACGGCCGTCTGGCTCTCGCAGGTAGCCGTTTCGCACAGCAATCTCCTCGGGGTACGGGTCATCGGGGCGCATATGCTCGATGCCCTCCAACTCGAGCTCGCGGTAGCGCCGAGCCTGCCGGCGCAGCTTTGCGTCCTCCCGGGTCACACCCCAGACCGCCGCGGGACACAGCAGGGCCACGAAGACGATGACGGCCACCGCTTCCAACTACCTCACCACCTCCCGGTCGGCCTCCACGAGTATTCGCTCCGACGGCACGAGCGTCCCGTCCGGCTCCACGATCATTTCGCCCAGCTTTGCCGTCTCGGGGAGATAGAGATCCTCGTCGTACTCAGAGACGTCGAGGCCTTCGAGCTCGACCTCGGGCGGAACACGAAGCAGGTTGAGCTTCTTCAGGATGAAGGACGCCACCCACCCCGAAAGGAAGCCGAGCGGCAGGAAGGTCGCCATCCCCATCAGCTGACCACCGATCGAGCTGTCGACGTTGTTCAGGCCGGTCGGGTACCCGGCGGCAAAGACGCCGACCCAGAACATACCGAGGAACCCCGCCACGCCGTGAACGGCGACCGCGCCGACGACGTCGTCGACCCGCATCTTCTTCTCGATGAAACTGCCCGCGTACACGGTGAGTGCGGCGGTCGCGGCCGACAGCAGGTAGGCAAGCGTCGGCGCGTAGATGTCCGCTCCCGAAGACACTCCGATGACGCCCGCCAGACCGCCGGAGACAGTCCAGAACGGGTCGCCGCGGCTGGCGAAGTACCCGCCCGTGAAGCCACCGGCGAAACCGAACGTGATGACCATCGTGATCGAGCCCAGCGTGGTCGGGCTTAGGTAGATGTTGGCCCATCCGGGCGCGGAGGTGGACGAGATGACGAGGCATGCCGCGTAGAAGCCGTAGAACCCGGTGAAGATCAGCATCAGGCCCATGATCGTCATGTGGAGGTTGTGCGGCCTGAATTGGCGCACCAGCCCTTCCCGCGTGTACTTCCCGATGCGCGGTCCGAGGTTGAACAGCACGCCGAGGGCGAAGGCGCCGGCCACTCCATGCACCACGCCCGAGGCGATCGAGTCGTGGAAGCCGAACCGCAGGGTCAGCCAGCCCCCTGCGCTCCATCCCCATGCGGCATCGAGGATCCAAACTCCGGAGCCCAGCACGGCCGCGAGCACCAGGTAGGCGGACATCCGCACGCGTTCCAGAACCGCGCCGGACATGATCGAGGCCGTGGTCCACGAGAAGAGCAAGAACGCCAGGAAGAAGATCAGGTTGATGTTGTTGGCCAGATTCGGCCCGAAGGCGTCCGACCACGGAATACCGCCCTGGCAGGCGAGTGCGGTGAAGTCCGTGCTGTTCGGGCCGATCGGAAGGCCCGGCTGGTTGCAGTTGTAGATCCACCAGCCGACGTAGTAGAAGGTCGGCGTGACAACCGCGATCGTCAGGATGTTCTTCATCGCGGTGGCCATGACGTTCTTGCGGCGCGCCACGCCGGCCTCGTATGTCATGAACCCCACGTGGATCAGCCACATGAGCACGACGGTGAAGAAGTAGAACTGCTCACCGAGGATCGCCGCGTCGGTGGTCTGGCCCGCGGCGCTGGCCGCGTCCTCGAGGTTCTCCACCTGCGCGAAGACGAAGTCGATCATGCCCTCCCCCATGCTCGGCGTACCGGGGCGCGCCGAGCGCTCATGGAACTTTCGACACGGATCACCTGATCGAAGGCGACGGTATTTTGGGGCACACGCGCGCGCAATGTGCGATGCACACAGCTTTGTCAGGCAACGAGTGTGAGAAGGTCACATATGGCGGATGGTGATCCGGGGGCTACGATGACCCCGACCACGGCTAAGGAGGGCTTCGCGCAGGTGACTGTGGCCCCGGTCAGTGAGGGCGGTGACGCGCTCAGCCGCGTCAGGCGCGAGAACCAGACGTTGTACGCGGTCATCAAGACCGTGTCCTCCTCGCTCGCGCTCGAGCGGGTCCTCGACGGCGTGGTCGAGATCGCCACCGATGCCACCGCCTGCCACGCCTGCTTTGTGTACTTCCTCGAGGGAGAGCGACTGATCCTGCGGGCGGCGTCGCCGGAGTACGCGCATCTGGTGGGCGAGCTCGAGTGGGGCCTCGACGAGGGCCTGACCGGCTGGGTGGCCCGCACGAAGACTCCCGAGTTCATCCGCGAGAACGCGCTCGAGGACCCGCGCATGAAGTACGTGCCCGAGCTCGAGGAGGAGCGCTTCCAGTCGATGATCGCCGTGCCCGTACTCGACAAGGTGGGCGACGTGCTGGGCGTGATCGTGCTCCACACCCAGGCGCCCCGGGAGTTCGAGGACGATGTTCTCAACTTCCTGGTCCACACGGCGTCCCTCGTGGCCGGCGCGATCGAGAACGCCCAGCTCTTCGGCGAGACCCGCCGCCGGGTCGACGCCCTGACCACCCTCACCCAGCTCAGCCAGTCACTCGCCTCCGTGACCCTGCGGGAAGACCTCTACGACGCCGTCACAGATGGTGCCCGCCAGCTCCTGCGCGCCGACGCGTGCCAGATCTGGCGCTTCGACTCCGACGCCCACGAGCTGGTGCTCGCCGCCACCGACCCGGGGGACGCTCCCGAGTCGAGCCCGAGCGAGTACCGGGCCGCGCTCATGCTCGACTTGATGGGCCGAGAGACCGGCGATCGCTCGGCCACGCCGGTGCGCGGCGTCGAACCGGGGGAGCGGCTGCTCGTCGCGCCCTTGGTGGCCGGCGACGAAGGGCTCGGCGTTCTCTGCTGCATCTCGCGCAGCCGCGACCTGGGCGACGAGGACGCCGAGCTGCTCGGGGCGGTGGCCAATCAGACCGCGGTCGGCCTGAAGAAGGCCGAGCTGATCGAACGCCTGACGGCGGAGAACATCGTCAAGGACATGTTCGAGGCACTCGCGGCCGGGTCGGAGGCGGCCGCCGAAGCGAAGGCGGCCGAGGCCCGCTGCGACCTCGGCCGCCGGCACGTCTTCCTGCACCTCGAGCGAGGTGCTACGGGCGACGGCACCGCCTGGCCCGACCTGACCGACCGCGTCGGTGCGCGCCTGCGCCGGCTCTACCCACGCGCGTTCGTCGACGTCCGCCACGACAGCATGCGTGCGCTGATTCCGCTGCCGGCGCGTGACGAAGACTCCGTGGAGACGCTGACCCAGGCCTGTGAAGAGCTGGCCCGCGAAGGGGGGCTGCTCGTCGGGATGAGCGGCCCGGGCAGTGGCGCGGCCGGCGGCCGTCGGCGGATGCGCGAAGCGGCGGATGCGGCGCGCATCGCTCGCTCGCTGTCGCCCCAGGGGGGCGCGACCTCCTACGAGGAGCTCGGCGCCTACCGGTATCTCGTCCACCTCGAGCTCGACGAGGCCCCGCACGACCGCTACGGGCAGGCGGTGGAGGTGCTGCTGGAGTACGACGCCCGGCGAAACGCCCAGCTCGTCGGGACACTCGAGAGCTACCTCGGCTCTCGCTCGAGCGTGGCGGCCAGCGCCCGCGCCCTCTACATCCACCCCAACACGGTGCGCCAGCGTCTCGATCGCATCGAGCAGATCACCGGACTCGACCTTCACGAGGCCGACCTGCTCTCGCTGGAGCTGGCGCTCAAGGTCGCGCAGCTTCACCGGGTCAGGCAGAGTTAGCCCGTGCTCCTCTTCCTGCTCACCGGGCAGATCCCCACGATCCTGCTACTGGCCCTCGTGATCCTCTGCTACCTGACCGTCTGGGACCTGTGGGGAGAGAAGGACTTGCCCTTCCTAATCAAGGCCTGGTGGGTGCTGCTGGTGTTCATCACCAACGTGGTCGGCTACCTCGGCTTCCGAATCTGGCTCGCGACCCGCCGTCGCAGTCGCCAGGAGGTCTAGCCCCGCTCCATGCCCATCAGGGCAAAGCTCTACGCGGCCATCGTCCTGACCGTGCTGGGGCCGATCGTGACCATCGCCGTGGCCCTTCACGGCCAGGCCGAGCTCGGGGACAGCTTCGACGAGGTCCGCTCACGCGCCCAGCACGAGGCGCTGGCCCGTGAGTTGAAGTTCGGTGTGACCGACGTGAACGGCTGGCAGACCGCCTACGGGTACGACTCGGGCGCGTCGCGCCCCGAGTTCGAGCACTCGGTGGCGGCCTTTCGCAGCGACCTGAACGAGGCGCGGCGAACCCTGGACGCGCCCCGAGAGCAAACCCTCGTGCGCCGGCTCAATGAAGAGTTCAACAACTTCATGGCACTCGACGCGGTCGCCTTTCGGGCGCTCGAGAGTGGCCGCGAGGCAGAGGTACGCCGCATTTTCCTCGGACCCGAGCTCGACCTGTTCGAGTCCATGGCCGCCACGAGCGAGCGCCTGGCCCGGTACGAGGAGTCGCGGGCCACCGCCGCCGAGAGGGCCTTCGGCGACACGCGCGATGACGCGCGCAAGCGCCTGATCCTCGTCGCGCTGGGCGCCGGCCTCGTGATCGTCCTGCTGCTGCTGACGGCCTCGGATGTGGTTCGCCTCGCGCTCGAGGGCGAGCGCCGGGGCCCGCCGTCGGGGGTCGGCCAGTGACCGAGGACGTCCTGCTCGAGCTGAGCCTGCTGCTGGTGGCGGCTCTGGTGGCACGCTTTGTGGCCAGCCTGATCCGCACGCCGGAGATCCTGGTGCTCGTCTTGGTGGGCGCCCTCTTCGGGCCGCACGCGCTCGACGTGATCGAGGTGCCGATCGACTCGCTGGGCGCGCAGCTCCTGTTCACCCTGGGGGTGTCGCTCATCCTCTTCTACGGGGGTCTCAACCTGTCGCTTCCGGTGCTGCGCCGCGTGTGGGTGGCACTGGGACTGCTCGTGCTGCCGGGGGTCGTGGTCACGGCGGGCGTCGTCGGGCTCGCCGCCTACCTCGTCTTCGACCTGTCTCTTACGGCGTCGCTGCTGCTGGGCGCGGTGCTCGCTCCCACCGACCCCGCGATCCTGATCCCGCTGTTTATCCGCACGCGCCTGAGGCCCAAGGTGGCCCAGACCGTGGTGGCCGAGTCGGCCTTCAACGATCCGACCGGGGCCGCCCTGGCCCTGGCGCTCGCCGGAGTCGTGATCACGGGGGAGAGCTCGGTGGGCCAGCCCGTGGCCGACTTCGCGGTGGACCTGGGCATCTCCACCGTGATCGGGATCGTGGCGGGGTTGGGGCTGGCCGCGGCCATCTCGAGTCATCGCACCGGCATCTGGCGCGAGTCCTCCGCGCTGGCGGTGCTCACGGTCGTGACGATCAGCTTCTTCTCGCTGGACACGGCCGGCGGCAGTGGCTACCTGGGCGCCTTCCTGGCCGGCCTGATCGTGGGCAACATGGACCATCTCGGGCTGGCGATGCATAGCCACCACGAGCAGGAGATGCGCGTATTCGCGGCGGGGGGCGCGGATCTGGTCACGTTGTTCGTGTTCGTCGTGCTGGGCGCGAACATCCCCTTCGACGACCTCGGGCACTACCTGCTTCCCGCTCTCGCCGTGCTCATGGTGCTGCTGCTCCTGGCCCGCCCGATCGTGGTCCTGGCCTGCACGCTGCCCGACCGGCGCGCCCGCTGGACGCCGCAGGAGATCCTCTTCCTGTGCTGGACGCGCGAGACCGGCGTGGTGCCGGCGGCGCTGGTGGGCGTGCTGGCCGGCCTGGGAGTCCCCAACATCGAGATCTACGCGAGCGTGGTCGCGCTCGCCGTGGTGTTGACCCTCGTGCTGCAGGCCCTACCCGCACGCCGGCTCGCCGCCCGGCTGGGGCTGCTGGACGGCGCACACCCGATCGAGCAGGCGCCGGCGCTCGGCCGCGAAGCCGCCTAGACGCTCAGAACAGCTGTAGGTAGCGGTCGATCTCCCACTGGGTCACCTGGTCGTGCCACTCCTGGAACTCCTCGCGCTTCGTGCGCACGAAGTAGTCGACGTAGTCCTCCCGGCCGGTGTGACCGAGTGCCTTGCGCAGCACGTGACAGCCTTCGAGCTCGCGCGTGGCGTCGAGCAGGTTGCCCGGCAGCAGGTCGACGCCGAGCTCGGCGCGGTCGGCATCGCTCAGCTCGTGCAGGTTGAGCTCGGTGGTCGGCTCGCCCGGGTCGAGCTCGCGCTCGATGCCGTCCAGGCCGGCGGCCAGGACCGCCGCTGCCGCCAGGTAGGGGTTGCACGAGCCGTCGACCGTCCGGTCCTCGATGCGCCCCGCTGCAGGTATGCGCAACATCTGGGTGCGATTGTTGTAGCCGTAGCTCACATACACCGGAGCCCAGCTCGAGCCGCTGCGAGTGCCCACCACGAGCCGTTTGTAGGACCCGATCGTGGGCGCCGTGAGAGCGATGTAGGCCTTGGCGTGCGCCTTGAGCCCGCCGATGAAGTTGTAGGCCGCGGGTGAAAGGCCCAGGCCGCGCGGGTCGTCCGACGGGTCGACCTCGAATGTGTTCTCGCCGTCCTTCCACAGACTCATGTGGAAGTGACAGCCGTTGCCCGTGAGGTGGCCGAAGGGCTTTGGCATGAAGGTCGCTATCAGCCCGCGCTCCTGGGCGAGCGACTCGACCATGTAGCGGAAGAAGATCGCGCGGTCGCAGGTGGTGAGCGCGTCGGCATAGTCGAAGTTCTGCTCGAACTGGCCGTTGGCGTCCTCGTGGTCGTTCGCGTAGTTGTTCCAGCCGAGCGCCGTGACGTGTCGCGACACCTCCGACATGAAGTCGAGGTTGCGCGTGAGCGCACGCATGTCGTAACAGGGCTGGTCGAGCGTGTCGAGCGGGTCGGCCAGCTCGATCGAGCCGTCGTCGAGCTTGCGCACGAGGAAGTACTCGAGCTCCGCGCCGACCATGAACTCGAAGCCCATCGAGCGCGCCCGATCGAGCACGCGCCGCAGGATCGTGCGTGGGCAGTAGGGCCACTCCTCGCCCTCGACGTTGACATCGCAGGCCAGACGGGCGACGTTGGGTCGCCACGGCAGCGGCGTCAGCGAACGCACGTCCGGCATCGCCGCCATGTCGGGATCGTTGGGGCGCTGGCCGATCGCTCCCGCGGCGAACCCGGCGAAGCCGGCGCCGTCCTCCAGGAGGCCGTCGAGATGGCGGGCGGGGACGAGCTTGGCGTTCGGCTTGCCGTGCATGTCGACGAACTGGGCGAACAGGAACTCCACGTCGTTGTCACGCAGGTAGCGCTCGACGTCGTCTCGGGAGCTCGGCGCTGTGAAGAACTCGTTCATGGCGGCAACGTATCCGCTTCGAGGCGGCGCGGCCATGTGTGAACCCGACATAGGTCCCGGCGGAATTGTTGGTGGGCGGCCATTGGGAGGGCCCATGAACCGTCCCTAGACTCGATTCGCATGTGCGGAATCGCCGGTCTGTTCAGCAAGTCGCCCGAGGTCGAGGCGGCGCTCGGAGGCCATCTGGCCGCGATGCTCATGCAGCTGGGCGATCGCGGGCCCGACAGTGCAGGGCTCGCGATCTACCGCAACCGCGTGCCGGCGGGCTCGACCAAGGTCACGCTGCACTCCGCGGACCCCCGGCAGGACTGGGACCGGGTCCAGTCGGCGCTCGACACTGGGATCGGAGCGGGGCCGGTGGAGGTGCGCGCGAGCCACGCGGTGATCGTCGTCGACACCGACGCCGACACCGCGGCCGGCTGGCTGGCCGAGCGCTTTCCCGAGCTGCGCGTGATGAGCGCCGGCGAGGCCATCGAGATCTACAAGGAGGCGGGCCTGCCCCGGGAGTTCGTCGAGCGCTTCGATCTGGCCTCGATGAGCGGCACGCACGCGCTCGGTCACACCCGCATGGCCACCGAGAGCAAGGTCACCACCGACGGCTCTCATCCCTTCTCGACCGGGCTCGACCTCTGCCTGGTCCACAACGGCTCGCTGTCCAACCACAACCGCCTGCGCGAGGAGCTGCGTGCCGAGGGGATCGAGTTCCAGACGCTTAACGACACCGAGGTCGCGGCGGGATACCTGACCTGGCGCCTGCGTGAGGGGGCTTCGCTCGAAGCCGCACTCGAAGGCTGCCTCGAGGACCTCGACGGCTTCTACACGTTCGCCGTGGGCACGGTCGACGGCTTCGCCGTGCTGCGCGACCCGATCGCGTGCAAGCCCGCCGTGATGGCCGAGACCGAAGACTGGGTGGCGATGGCCTCCGAGTACCGGGCGATCGCAGTGCTGCCCGGCGCGGACGGGGCACGCATGTGGGAGCCCGAGCCCGCCACGGTGTACAGCTGGGAGCGCCAGGTCGCCTAGGAATGGCGTCTATGTCGAGCGCCCCGGCGGTGACCGAGGTCGACCTGGCGGTCACTCCGCTGCGTGAGCTCAACGCGGCACTGCACAAGGTCGCGGCGGACGAGGCCGGCCGCTGGCGGGTGCTGAACCCGCGCGGCGCTCACGCCGTGGCGGTGGGGGTCGACGCTCCGCTCGACATCGAGATCGATGGGCACGTGGGCTACTACTGCGCGGGCATGAACAAGCAGGCCACCGTGCGCGTGCACGGCAACGCCGGCGTGGGATTGGCCGAGAACATGATGTCGGGGACGGTGGTGGTCGACGGCAACGCGAGCCAGTCGGCCGGAGCCACCGGCCGCGGCGGCCTGCTGGTGGTGCGGGGCAGCGCGGCGGCGCGCTGCGGGATCTCGATGAAGGGCGTCGACATAGTCGTGCACGGCTCGGTGGGGCACATGAGCGCGTTCATGGCCCAGAAGGGCTGCCTCGTGATCTGCGGCGACGCCGGGGAGGCGCTCGGCGACTCGATCTACGAGTCGCACCTCTACGTACGTGGCTCCGTCGCCGGCCTCGGCGCCGATTGCGTCGAGAAGGAGTTGGCCGAGCATCACGTGGAGGAGCTGAGCGCCCTGCTGGAGCGAGCCGAGGCCCACCACGACGCGTCCGAGTTTCGCCGCTACGGCTCGGCGCGGCAGCTCTACAACTTCGACGTCGACAACGCGGGCGCGTACTGATGTCGTTGGATGAAACCTGTCGCTCCGGCGCGGGCCAGCCCGCGCCCTCGCGCACGGCGAGCGCGCTGCGCGAGGGGGCGATCTTCAACCGGCGCGTGATCGCGGAGATCCAGCGCGCTGCCAACGAGGGCATCTACGACATCCGCGGCTTTGGCGCCAAGCGGCCGGTTCCCCACTTCGACGATCTGCTCTTCCTGGGTGCGAGCGTCTCGCGCTACCCCTTGGAGGGCTATCGCGAGCGCTGTGACACCGACGTGGTGCTCGGCTCGCGCCATGCTCAGAAGCCGCTGAACCTCAAGATCCCGATCACCATCGCCGGCATGAGCTTCGGGGCTCTCTCGGCCCCGGCCAAGGAGGCGCTGGGGCGCGGAGCCAGCGCGGTGGGAACGTGCACGACCACGGGCGACGGTGGCATGACGCCCGAGGAACGCGCCCACTCGGAGACGCTGGTCTACCAGCTCCTGCCCTCGCGCTACGGGATGAACCCCGACGACCTGCGCAAGGCGGACGCCATCGAGATCGTGGTGGGCCAGGGCGCCAAGCCCGGCGGTGGCGGAATGCTGCTCGGCCAGAAGATCTCCGACCGCGTGGCCGAGATGCGCGACCTGCCGAAGGGGATCGACCAGCGCAGCGCGTGCCGGCACCCGGACTGGACCGGGCCCGACGACATGGAGATCAAGATCGGCGAGCTGCGCGAGATCACCGACTGGCAGAAGCCGATCTTCGTGAAGATCGGCGGCTCTCGGCCCTACTACGACGTGGCGCTGGCCGTGAAGGCCGGCGCCGACGTGGTGGTGCTCGACGGCATGCAGGGCGGTACGGCGGCCACCCAGGAGGTGTTCATCGAGCACGTGGGGATCCCGATCCTGTCGGCGATCCCGCCGGCGGTGGAGTCGCTCAAGGAGCTGGGCATGCATCGCAAGGTGCAGCTCGTGGTCTCCGGCGGCATTCGCTCGGGAGCCGACGTGGCCAAGGCGCTCGCCCTCGGCGCCGACGCGGTGTCCATCGGCGTGGCGGCGCTGATCGCCCTGGGGGACAACGCGCCCGAGCTGGCGAGCGAGTACGAGCGGATCGGCACCGCCCCCGGCTTCTATGACGACTGGCACGAGGGGCGCGACCCCGCGGGAATCTCGACGCAGGACGAGGAGCTCGCCGCCCGCTTCGATCCCGAGCTCGGTGGGCGGCGGCTGGCCAACTACCTGCGCACGATGACGCTCGAGGCTCAGACCCTGGCTCGCGCCTGCGGCAAGTCCCACGTGCACAATCTCGAGCCGGAGGACCTCGTGGCGCTCACGATCGAGGCGGCCGCGATGGCGCGCGTTCCGCTGGCCGGCACCTCGTGGGTGCCCGGCTTGTCCGATTAGACAAATTTGTATACGATCGTCGCTCGGCGCCCCCGACCGACTACACCGTGTCCTACGTCCTCACCTGTCCCAACTGCGGCCCGCGCGAGGTCACCGACTTCGGCTTCGGGGGTGAGGTCAACCCGCGGCCGGGGCCGAACCCGAGCCGGCGCGAGCTGAACACCTACAACTACTTCCGCCGCAACGTGGCCGGGGTGCAGCGCGAGTGGTGGAGCCACCGCGCGGGCTGCGGCGCCTGGTTTCTGGCCGAGCGCGACACGCGCACCAACGAGGTGCTCATGACCGCGCTCCCTGGAGCCGACGAGGACGCGCCGGGGGCCGGGCCCGCTCCGGGAGCGGCGGGCGACGCCGGCGGCCTGGGCGCGACGGGGACGCTGTGACACGCCTGCCCCAGCGCGACGGCGAGCGCATCGACCGCGGGCGCGAGCTGCACTTCACCTTCGACGGCAAGGAGGTGAGCGCGCTCGAGGGCGACACGATCGGGTCGGCGTTGTTTGACTCGGGCCGGCGCACCTTCTCGCGCTCGTTCAAGTACCACCGCCCGCGCGGGCTGATGTGCTGTGCCGGCCAGTGTCCCAACTGCCTCGTGCAGGTGGACGACGCGCCCGGAGTGCGGGCCTGCACCGAGCCGGTGCGCGAGGGGATGAAGGTCCATCACATGAACGCGAGCCCGGCGCTCGACTTCGACGTGATGCGCGCGACCGACAAGTTCGCCGGGCCGTTCACCCCGCCCGGCTTCTACTACAAGACCTTCATCCGGCCGCGGCGTCTGTGGCCCCTCTACGAGAAGGTGCTGCGCCACGCCGCCGGCCTCGGCCGGCTGCGCAAGTCACAGCCCGAGCGCGAATGGCGCACGGAGTACCGTCGCCGGCACGCCGACCTGCTCGTGGTGGGCGGTGGCGCGGCCGGGCTGTGCGCCGCGATCGCCGCCGCCGAGCTGGGCGCCGACGTGGTCCTCTGCGACGAGGGGGCCGAGCCCGGCGGGCGCCTGCTGGCCGAGGGCGGCCATGCGCATGCGCGCGAGCTGACGGCGCGCGCCCAGGAGGCGGGCGTCGAGGTGCTCGCGAACGCCCCGGCACTGGGGGCCTTCGACGGGCTGGTGCCCGTCTGGCAGGGCGACACGCTGCACCAGGTGCGGGCCCGGCGCCTGCTCTACGCCACCGGGACGATCGAGCAGCCGCTGCTGTTCGTCGGCAACGACCTTCCCGGTGTGATGCTCTCCGGCGGCGCGCGACGCCTCGCCGCCCTGTACGCCGTCAAGCCCGGCAGCCGGGCGGTGGTGGCCACGGTGTGCGACCGCGGCCTGGAGGCGGCCCTCGCCCTCCTCGATCACGGCGTCGACGTCGTCGCGGTGGCGGACCTGCGCGCGGCGGGTTCGTCGGCCGCCTTCAAGGGGCTCGAGCGCCGTGGCGTGCGCATCAAGCGCGGATCGACGGTGCTCGAGGCACGCGGGCGTGGCCACGTGAACCAGGCCGTGCTCGGCGCTCCCGGCGCCGAGGGCGGCGCGGAGATCGACTGTGACCTGTTGGTGGTGTCCGGCGGCAGCGCCCCGGCCACGTCGCTGCTCGCCCAGTCGGGAGCGCGCACGTCGTACAGCAAGGAGCAAGGGGTGTTCGCGCTCTCGCACGTCCCCGACGGCGTGCACGCCGCGGGCGAGGTCTGCGGACCGGTCTCGCTGGAGGAGGCCGTGCTGTCGGGCCGGGTCTGTGGCGAGGAGGCCGCCCACGCGCTCGGCTTCGGCGACGCCGACTCGTTCGCCCGCGCCCGGGAGGGACGGAAGCGGATCGACGCCACACAGAAGCGCCCGGCGGAGGTCGCCGTTCCATCGCCCGTCCCGGGCAAGGCCAAGGGCAAGTGCTTCGCCTGCCTGTGCGAGGACGTGACGGCCAAGGACATCCACCTCAGCGTGGAGGAGGGCTACGACTCGATCGAGCTCTCCAAGCGCTACACCACCACGACCATGGGCCCCTGCCAGGGCCGCATGTGTCAGCTTCCGGCGATCCGCCAGATGGCCGAGGAGACCGGCCAGAGCCTGGAGCAGGTGGGCACGACCACGGCGCGCCCGCCCTGGCACGCCGTACCCATGGGCGCGCTCGCCGGCCGGCCCTTCGAGCCCGCCAAGCGCTCGTCGATCCATGGCCGCCAGTCCGAGCAGGGCGCCAACGTGATGTGGGCCGGTGACTGGCGGCGCGCCTACGACTACGGCGACCCGAGAGCCGAGGCGCTCGCGGTGCACAGGGCGGCCGGCCTGATCGACGTGTCCACACTCGGCAAGCTGATCGTGCGCGGACCGGACGCCGGCGAGCTGCTCGATCGCCTCTACCCCAACCGCTTCTCCAACATGGCGCCGGGCCGCATCCGCTACGGCGTGATCGCGAGCGACGCGGGTCGCATCATGGACGACGGAACGGTCTGCCGCCTCGACGACGAGTCGTTCTACGTCACCACCACCTCGAGTGGCGCCGGCGCGGTCTACGACTGGTTCTCGTGGTGGCTCGCCGACTGGCGCCTGGATGTTCACTTGACCGACGTGACCCAGGGCCTGGGTGCCGTCAACCTCGCCGGTCCGCGGGCGCGGGAGATCATGGGCAAGCTGACCGAGCTCGACTGCTCGAGCGAGGCCTTCAAGTACCTCGACGGCAAGCAGGCCGAGGTGGCGCGGGTCCCCTCGCTGCTCCTCCGTATCGGCTTCGTGGGCGAGGTGGGCTACGAAATCCACTTTCCCTCTGCCCACGGCGAGCATCTCTGGGACGCGCTGATGGAGGCGGGCGCCGAGTACGGCCTGCGTCCGTTCGGCCTCGAGCCCCAGCGCCTGCTGCGGCTGCAGAAGATGCACATCATCGTGGGCCAGGACACCGACTCCGAGTCGCACCCGTTCAATGCCGCCATGCCCTGGATCGTCAAGCTCGACAAGGAGCAGGACTACATCGGCAAGTGGGCGTTCGAGCGCTTCTCCGAGGAGCTCCCCGAGACGTCGCTGGTGGGCCTGCAGCTCTCGGACGGCGACGTGCCCACCGAGGGCGCGGCGATCCTGCCCGACGGCGACGGTCCGGTGGGACAGGTCACGAGCGCGCGCTACTCCCACCAGCTCGGGAAGGTCATCGGCATGGCCTGGGTTCCGGCGCCGCTGGCCAAGGACGGCACGCGCGTCACGATCTCCGACGAGGGCAAGCGGTCGCAAGCCGAGGTAGTGACCAAGCCCTTCTACGACCCCGAGGGCGAGGTGCTGCGCTCGTGAGCCTCGCCTTTCTGTCGCCCTCGGCCGACGCGCCGGCACGCAGCCCGATGGAGCGCCAGGCGCTGTCGGCCGGCGCCGAGCTCGAGCAGCGTGACGGGTGGAACGTCGCCGTCCGCTTCGACGGCGAGGAGGCCGAGCGCGAGCGCCGCCTGGTGAGCGTGGGCTTCGCCGATCTCTCCTATCTGGGCAAGATCGAGCTCCAGGCGGGGGAGGACGAGCTGGCCGGCATCGCGGGCGAGGAGCTGCGCCTCGGCCACGGCACGCCCGTCGACGGCGGCTGGTGGCTTCCCCACACCCCCGAGCGCGCGATCGCCCTCTGCGAGCCGGCGGCACTTCCCGGCCTGCGCTCGCGCTTGGAGGACGCCGCTGCCGGCGCCGCCGGGCTGGCCAGCGTGATCGACGTGAGCACGGCGCTCGGGGCGCTCGTGTTCTTTGGTCCGCTCGCGCGTGAGACGTTCGCGCGCCTCACGGCGCTCGACCTGCGCGACGCGGTCACGCCGCCGGGCGCCTTCCGTCCCGGTTCGGTCGCGCGCACCCCGGGGGCGATCCTGCGCGAGTCCGAGGACCGGTGGCTGATGCTCTTCGGGGCCGCGCTCGGTCAGTACGTCTGGACCGTCGTGGCCGACGCCGCCGAGAGCCTGGGCGGCGGACCGGTCGGCGTCGAGTCGCTCCAGCTCTCACGCCGCGAGGAGGCTCCGGCCCGTGCGTGACATCTTCCGTCCCCGCCGCATGTGGCGTAAATCCGGAGACCTGAAGGACTCCTACGACGTCGTGATCATCGGCGGCGGCTCCCACGGCCTCGCGGCCGCGTACTACCTCGCGCGCGACCACGGCATAGAGGACGTGGCCATCCTCGAGAAGAGCTACATCGGCTCCGGCGCCGCGGGACGCAACACCACGATCCTGCGCTCCAACTACAAGACCGTGGAGGGGGCCCGCTTCTACGACGCCTCGCTCAAGCTCTACGAGGGCCTCGGCGCCGAGCTCAACTTCAACCTGCTTTTCTCCCAGAACGGCCACCTGACGCTGGCCCACACGGACCGCGCCATGTTCGTGATGGCCAACCGGGCGGAGGTCAACCGTCTGAACGGCATCGACTCGCGCCTGATCTATCCGGATGAGATCAAGAAGCTGGCTCCGGCGATGCAGGTCGACAACCCGCACGCCGTCCACCCGATCATGGGCGCGCTCTATCACCCACCCGGCGGCGTGATCCGCCACGACGCCGTCGTCTGGGGCCTGGCCCGCGGCGCGGATCGGGGCGGGGCGGAGATCCATCCCTACACCGAGGTCACCGGGATCGAGCGCAGCAACGGCCGGGTGGATGCGGTCAACACCAACCGCGGTCGCGTCAAGGCGGGCGCGGTCCTCAACTGCACCGCGGGCTGGAGCTCTTTGATCTCCGACATGGCGGGTGTGAAGATGCCGATCACCACACACATCCTCCAGGCGTGTGTGACCGAGCCGCTCAAGCCCCTGCTCGACGTTGTGATCGTCTCCTCACAGATGCACGTGTACATCTCCCAGACCGACCGCGGCGAGTTCTTGATGGGAGCGGAGATCGAGCCCTGGACCACCTACCGCATGCAGGGCACGCTCAACTTCCTGCAGGAGGTCTCACGCCACTCGCTCGAGCTCTTTCCGCAACTCGAACGTGCGCGCATCCTGCGCTCCTGGGCCGGACTCTGCGATCTCAGTCCCGACTACAGCCCCATCCTGGGGCAGACAGAGGTCGAGAACTTCCATGTCAGCTCGGGCTGGGGAACCTACGGATTCAAGGCCGCGCCGATCGTGGGCAAGACATTGGCCGAGCTGACCGCGACCGGCAAGCAGCCCGAGCTGATCCAGCCCTTCGCACTGGAGCGCTTCTACGAGGACAAGCTTGTTTCCGAGCTCGCCGCCGCGGCGGTCAGCCATTGATCAGAGAGCGACGAGGAGAGAGCCCATGAAGAGCAGCCTGGAGATCGCACAGGACGCCGATCTCCTCCCGATCGAGGACATCGCCGAGCGGATGGGGCTCACGCCCGATGAGTTCGAGCCCTACGGCCGCCACAAGGCCAAGGTCTCGCTCGACGTGCTGGAGCGCATGGAGGACGCGCCCGACGCCAAGATCGTCTGCGTGGCCGGGGTGACGCCCACCAGGGCGGGCGAGGGGAAGACCACCACAGCGGTGTCGCTGACCGAGGGGCTCGGCGCGATCGGCAAGAAGCCGCTCCTGTGTCTGCGCGAGCCCTCGCTGGGTCCCGTCTTCGGAATCAAGGGCGGGGCCGCGGGCGGCGGGCTGGCCCAGGTTGTGCCGATGGAGGACCTCAACCTCCACTTCACCGGCGACATCCACGCCGTGGGGGCGGCCAACAACCTGCTGGCCGCGTTGCTCGACGCCTCGATCCTGCACGGCAACGAGCACAAGATCGACGCCCTGCGAGTGGGTTGGAGGCGGGCGCTCGACATGAACGATCGCGCCCTGCGCGCGATCACACTCGGCCAGGGTGGCCGCGCCAACGGCTACCCGCGCGAGTCGGGCTTCGACATCACCGCGGCCTCCGAGGTGATGGCCATCCTGGCGGTGGCGCGCGACCTCCAGGACCTGCGTAGGCGCCTGGGCGCCATCACCGTCGCCTACTCGTTCGACGGCGGCAAGCCGGTCACGGCCGATGATCTGGGCGCGGCCGGCGCGATGACCGTTCTTCTGAAGGACGCCCTCAAGCCCAACCTGATCCAGACTCTCGAGGGCCAGGCCTGCCTGATGCACGCCGGCCCCTTTGCCAATATCGCGCACGGCAACTCCTCGCTCGTGGCCGACCTGATCGGCCAGAAGCTCGGCGACTACGTGGTCACCGAGTCCGGATTCGGCTCGGACATGGGCATGGAGAAGTTCTTCGACATCGTCTGCCGCAAGGGCGGCATCGAGCCCAGCGCCGTGGTGCTGGTGGCCACGGTGCGCGCGCTCAAGCATCACGGCGGCCTGGAGGACGATCCGCGCGTCGGCCCCGGGGAAGCCCTCAAGGCCGTCGAGGAGGGCGCCGCAAACCTGCGCCGCCACCTCGGCATCGTCAAGACATTCGGCCTTCCCTGTGTCGTGGCGGTCAATCGGCGCCCGGGCGACACCGACGAGGAGGTCGAGCTCGTCAAGCGCCTTGCCCTCGACGCCGGCGCCCACGGCGCCGAGGTCAACGAGGCCTTCGTGCGCGGCGGCGAGGGCGCGGCGGCGCTGGGGGAGGCCGTGGTTGCGGCCTGCGACGCGCCCAACGAGTTCGAGCTGCTCTACGCCGACGACGACCCGATCGAGCTCAAGATCGAAAAGGTCGCCAAGAAGGTCTACGGTGCCAAGGACGTCGTCTTCTACCTGGACGCACAGCGCAAGATCCGCCAGTTTCACCAGGACGATCTCGACAAGTTGCCGATCTGCATGGCAAAGACCCACCTGTCGCTGTCGGCCGACCCGGCGCTGCTGAACGCGCCCGAGGATTTCGTTCTGCCGGTGCGCGACATCCGGGCCTACACCGGCGCGGGCTGGCTCGTGCCCCTGGCCGGTGACATCCAGCAGATGCCCGGGCTGGGCAAGACGCCGGCCGCGTTGAACGTCGACATCGACGACGACGGGCGAACGGTGGGCCTGTTCTGAGCACGCCGGCGGACTCCGCGACGGTCGCCAGGGAGGCGAAGCCTTCCCTGGTCGACATCGCCGAGGACGCCCTGCGCACCTGGCTGGCCACAGGCCGCCACCGCCCCGGCGAGCGGTTGCCTCCCGAGCAGGAGCTGTCGGTTCATCTCGGGATCTCGCGAGGCACGCTGCGCACCGCTCTACGACGGCTGGAGGAGAGCGGCGAGATCGTGCGTCGCCAGGGCAGCGGCACCTACGTCGGACGGGCCACCTCGACGAGCCTCGACGAGGGGCTCGAGAAGCTCGTCTCCTACAGCGAGCTCGCCCGCCGCCGCGGCGTCACGCTCGAGCTCGGCGCGCTCGAGATCGAAGCCAAGAGGGTCGGGCCCGAGCCGGCCGAGCTCTTCGGGCTCGACCCCGCCACGCGCGCCACGACCGTCACCCGCACGCTGCTCATGGACGGTCAGCCGGGGGCGTGGATGCGCGACGTGATCCATCCCGAAGTCGACATGCCGTCCACGGCCGAGCTGCGCGAGGCGCTCGAACGCGGCGACATGGTCCTGGACGTGATCCGCGCCCAGGGTGTGCCCGTTGCCTACACGCGCGCGCACATCTCCGCGCGTGTGCTCACGAGGCGCGACCGGGTGGGCCGGGCGCTCGCCGTGAGCGAGACGGTGGCCGCGCTCGAGATCGACCACGTGACCTGCACCGCGGAGGGCACGGCGGTCGAGCACTCGGTGGATGTGTTCCTCCCGCGCAGCCTCGATCTGCATGTCATGCGCTGGCTCGAAGACCTGCCCCCGGTGCCCGCGATCAGCCGTAACCAAGCCTCGAGCCCACGCTGACCCACGCCCTTGCGGGCTCTATACAAATTTGCTCAAAGCGATGGTATAGTCGCCGCGCCGGGCGGTGCCCCCGGCGGCCCATCGACACTTGGAGGACTTGCGAATGAGTGATGCCAGCGCCACCGTCGACACGGCGGCTTCGAACGGGTTCGGCGGCACCGTCAGCACCGTTCTCGAGACCCCGCGGGCCGAGCCTCCGCCCGCCACGCTCGAGGAGGCGCGCAACCAGCCCGGCCGGCGCGAGCGCATCGAGGAGATCACCCGCAGGATCCAGGACCAGGGCATCAAGTACGTCTTCTTCCAGCAGGTGTCGGTCACCGGCCGGGTGATGGGCAAGGGCGTGGTGGCGGACTTCTTCCCCCAGGTCGCCGAGAAGGGCTATCAGCTCGTCTACGGGGCCACTGCCAACCTCTTCACCGACCGCTTGGGCAACTACATCGGCTTCGACCCGCACGAGTCCGAGCTGGCCGCGATCGCCGATCTCGACACCTTCGCCGTCCTGCCGTGGGACCCGCGCGTGGCGCGCGTCTACTGCGACTGCTACGACACCGAGACCGGCGACCTGCTCGACGCCGACTGCCGGCAGAACCTCAAGAACGTCGTGCGCGAGTTCGAGGAGGAGCTGGGACTGAGCTTCCTGATCGGGATCGAGCCCGAGATGATGTGGCTCAAGAAGCCCGAGGCGGGCGAGGTGCCGGAGGGCGTGACCAAGCCCTACTGCTACCACATCCACCAGTTCGAGGAGCTCCGTCCCGTGCTCCTGGACGTGGTCGAGTACGGCCAGGCGCTCGGCCTCGACATGAGCTACGGAGACCACGAGGACGCCCCCGGCCAGCTCGAGCTGAACTTCCGCTTCGACCGTCCCGTGCGGACGGCCGACAACATCACCACCTACCGGCAGATCATCGCCGCGGTGGGACGCAAGCACGGCCTGCTCGGGACCTTCATGCCCAAGCCGTTCACGGGCGTGGCGGCCAACGGCCATCACCACCACTTCACGCTCGTCGACGGAGAGGGCGACAACGTCTTCCACGACGTCGACGGGGTCGCCCAGCTCTCGGAGACCGCGCGGCACTTCCTCGGCGGCCTGCTCGATCACTTCCACGCGCTCATGTGCATCGGCAACCCGACGGTGAACTCCTATTGCCGCATGTGGGACACCGGTTTCTGGGCCCCGATCTACAAGAACTGGGGCTGGCAGAACCGCACGACCACCGTGCGCGTGGCGTCGGGTGGCCGCTTCGAGTATCGCGGGGTCGACTCCTCGAGCAATCCCTATCTGACCGTCGCGGCCCTGCTGCGCGCCGGGCTCGACGGCGTGCGCAACAAGATCGACCCGGGGCCGCCCCAGGAGGGGAACACCTACGACCTGCTGCAGGCGGGCGCCGACCTCGAGAAGGTGCCCGACTCGCTCGGCGCCGCGCTGGTCGAGCTCGAGAAGGACGAGGTGGTGCGCAGCGCGATGCCCGGCCGCCTCTACAGGGTCTTCGAGCACTACAAGCGCGACGAGTGGGAGCGCTACCTGGCGGCGGTCACCGACTGGGAGCGCGACGAGTACCTGGAGGTGCTCCCCTAGAGGCCATGTGCGGAATCGCCGGAATCATCTACCGCGACGGGGGCGGCGAGCGCCAGGTCGGCCGGGACATGACCGCGATGCTGCAGGCCATGAAGCATCGCGGGCCCGACTCGACGGGCTACGCGCTGTACCGACCCGAGTCGGACGGCTACGTCATGCACGTGAAGCTCGCCGAGGCCAACGGGCAGGGCGAGGACTTCGAGCTCGCGGATCGCCTGCGTCGCCAGCGGGCGGAGATCGAGTCGCGCCTCGCCAAGGCGGGAGCCACGGTCGGCTCGATCGAAGCCGCGACCGAGCGCGCGATCACGGTCTCGTTCGGCTTCGACGGCGACCTCAAGCGGCTGGCCGACTACATCGAGGACGTCAGGGGCACCGAGGTGCTCTCGCTGGGGCGCTCGCTCGAGATCATCAAGGATCTCGGTGACGCCGAAACGGTCTCCTCTGAATACAAGCTCGACGGCTTTCTCGGCACGCACGCCATCGGGCACGCGCGCATGGCCACCGAGTCCGACGTCGACATCGCGAACGCCCACCCCTACTGGGCGTATCCGTTTCCCGACGTCGCCGTGGTTCATAACGGCCAGCTGACGAACTACCACCAGTGGAAGCGGCGCCTCGAGCGCGCCGGTCACCGCTTTCAGTCGGAGTGCGACTCGGAGATCATCGCCGTATACCTCGCCGAGCGCATGGCCCAGGGCGACTCGCTCGAGGAGTCCATGCGCCGCAGCCTGCACGAGCTCGACGGCGTGTTCACCTACATCTGCGTGACCGAGGACGCGCTCGGCGTGGCCAAGGACGAGCTCGGCGCGAAGCCGCTGGTGCTATACGAATCGGACGACATCGTGGCGCTCGCCTCCGAGGAGATCGCGATACGCAAGGTCGTGGATCGCGAGATCGAGACCTATGACCCCTACGAGGGCGCGGTGATGGTGTGGAGCCGGTGAGCGACCAGGCCTCCGCCGGCCAGAACGGCGGCGACATCACGATCACCTACGACGCCCGCGGGCTCGTCGAGCTCGACGGGACGACCCCCCGGATCTCCGAGATCGAGGGCGAAGAGGCGCGGTTCGACGCCAAGGACCTGTCCACGCGCAAGATCAACGCCGAGCTCAAGTGGCTGCTCTACGAGCAGGGCGTGAAGAACGTGACCGTGCTCAACCCGAGCGCGCGCCATTCGCTGGGCGTCGGGATCCTTACCCGTTGCCACATCACCTTCGAGGGCAGCCTCGGCTACTTCGGCTGCGGGCTGATCGACGGCGCCGAGGTGCAGGTCAACGGGCGCGTGGGCTGGTCGGTGGCCGAGAACATGATGTCCGGGAGCGTCGTGATCGAGTCGAATGCCGGCTCACTCGCGGGTGCCGCGCTGCGCGGCGGCGACCTCGTCGTCAAGGGCCAGGTCGGCGCGCGCACCGGGATCGACCAGAAGGGCGGCACCATCATCGTGATGGGCAGCGCCGGCTCGATGACCGGCTTCATGATGCAGCGCGGGCGGCAGATCATCTGCGGCGATGTCGGCCCGGGTCTCGGGGACTCGATGTACGACGGCACGCTCTATGTGGCGGGCAAGGTTGCCGCGCTCGGAATCGACTGCGTCGAGGGCGAGTGGAATGACGCCGACACCGAGCTGATCGAGCGCAAGTTCTCGATCTACGGGCTCGGCACGCCGCCCGAGTTCACGAAGTTCGTGTGCGGCAAGAAGCTTTACAACTACGACAGCCTCGAGCCGAGCGAGCGAAAGCTGGTGCTTTAGATGGCCGACGAGAACGCACCGTCTCAGAAGACGGTCCTCGGGCGCTCGAAGATCTTCACGCCCGACGTGATCAACGACATCCACATGAAGTCGGAGCTCGGTCGCTACCGCATGCGCGGCTTCTCGATGTTCAAGAAGATCCCGCACTGGGACGAGCTGATCTTCCTTCCCGGCACGCTCACGCGCTTCGTGATCGAGGGCTACCGCGAGAAGTGCGTGACCAAGACCGTGCTCGGCGCGCGCTTCGCCAAGAAGCCGATCGAGCTGGACATCCCGATCTACATCACCGGCATGAGCTTCGGCGCGCTGTCGATCGAAGCCAAGATGGCGCTGGCCAAGGGCGCCTCGATGGCGGGTACCGCGACCTGCTCGGGGGAGGGCGGGATGATCCCGCCCGAGCGCGACCTCTCGACCAAGTGGTACTACCAGATCATCCAGAGCCGGTATGGGTTCAACCCGCACCACCTGATGCTGGCCGACGCGGTCGAGTTCTTCATCGGGCAGGGCTGCAAGGTCGGCCTCGGCGGTCACCTCATGGGCCAGAAGGTGACCGAGCAGGTGGCCGAGATGCGCTCGCTGCCCGCGGGCATCGACCAGCGCTCACCCGCGCGCCACCCCGACTGGCTGGGGCCCGACGACCTGTCGTTGAAGGTCCAGGAGACGCGCGAGGCCACCAACTACGAGATCCCCATCCAGCTCAAGCTGGGTGCCGCGCGCGTCTACGACGACGTGCGGATGGCGGCCAAGTGCGGGCCGGACATCATCTACCTCGACGGCGCAGAGGGGGGCACCGGCGCGGGGCCGCACACGGCATCGGAGGAGACGGGGATCCCACTGATGGCCGCGATCCCCGAGGCGCGCCGCGCGCTCGAGGACGTCGGCCTGGCGGATGAGATCGACTTGGTGGTGGCCGGCGGTATCCGCAACGGGGGCGACGTCGCCAAGTGCATCGCGCTGGGCGCCGACGCCATCGCCATCGGCCACTCGGCGCTCATGGCCCTCAACTGCAACAAGGAGATCCCGGGGGTCACCGACTACATGGGCTCGGTCGGCGTCCCGGCGGGCGAGTGCTACCACTGCCACACGGGCCGCTGTCCCGTGGGCATCACCACCCAGGACCCGGAGCTGCGAAAGCGCCTCAACGTGGAGGAGGCGGCCAACCGCGTCTACAACTTCCTGCACACGCTCACGCTCGAGGTGCAGATGCTCGCCCGCGCGTGCGGGAAGACCAACATCCATTCGCTCGAGCCCGAGGACCTGGCCGCCCTGACCACCGAGGCGGCGGCGATGGCGCGCGTGCCGCTGGCCGGCACCGACTACGTCCCCGGCGTGTCGGAGTCCCGGGCCCTCGAGGAGATCAAGACGATGCTCGATCGCTACCTCGAGAACCCGATCGACGAGCTGCCCGAGCGCGAGGCCCCGACGGTGCAGCGATGACGCGCGTCGACGAGTTCAGGGAGCCGGACAAGGTTCAGGCGCTCGACGCCGAGTTCCTCTCGGGCCGGCGCTTTCCCTACCAGGAGGACATCGGCCTCATCGAGGACATCGATCTCGAGGCGGCCACCCCGGGGAAGGACATCAACTGGCTCGAGGACATCGAGCTGCTCGAGGAGGAGGGCTCGCCGGCCGTCTTCGACCGCTACTCGAACTCCTTTCTCAAGATCTACTTCCCGATCCCCGAGGGACGCGAGAACGAGATCGCGCGCAAGGTCCTGATCGCCCACCTGCAGTCGGGCAACTCGTACGGCATCCGCCTCAAGGAGAGCTCACTGCAAGTTCCCCCAGCCCGAGCTGGGCCCCTGGGTCGAGAACTCGAAGACCGTGGGCGCCGACTGGCAGCCGCCCGTGCTCGAGGGCTGGGAACCGCCGCTCCACTAACGTCCCGATGCGTTCCGCCAAGCACCTCGTGATCGGCGCCGGAGTCCACGGGCTCTCGACCGCCTGGCACCTGGCCGAGGCCGGCGAGGACGTCCTGCTGGTCGACAAGACCGGCGTCGCCGCCGGCGCCTCCGGGATCGCGTGCGGCGTCGTCCGCAACAACTACTTCCAGCCCGCCATGCAGGATCTGATGGCCGCCTGCGTGGAGATCTGGGAGTCCGACCCGCAGACCTTCGCCTACCACGGCTCGGGCTACATCGCGCTCGGCGACGGCGACCAGGAGGCCGACCTCACGGCCGTCCACGAGCGCCAGCAGCGGATCGGCTACGACTCCGAGCTGATCCTGGGCGAGGCCGACGTGGCGGCGCACATGCGCTCGCTCTTTCCCGACTGGCGAGCGCCCGGGTCTGAGCGTGTGCCTGCACGAACACTCGGGCGGCTTTGCCTTCAACAAGGACTCGATGCACGGCCTGGCCGGCAAGGCCCGGGCGGCCGGCGCGCAGATCGAGGAGGGCGTCGAGGTGACTGGCTTCGAGCTCGACGGCTCGGGGGCGGTCACCCGCGTGCACACGAACGCCGAGCCGATCGACGTGGAGCAGGTGGTGGTGGCCGTCGGTCCGTGGGTGGCCGAACCTCTGGGAGATGCTCGGGTTGCCGCGCCGCCTCGAGGTGGCCGGCGAGCGAGCGCGAGATGTGGACCTACTGGTATCTCCAGGAGGGCGAGATCGACGTGGACCCGTCGATGTTCGTGACCGCGGACGGCTCGCTGCCGCCGGTGATGCACGTGGACAGCCACGCCCCGCTGCACGACGACTCGGGGCGCCTGATCACCGACGAGCAGTGGGGCATCTACTTCAAGCAGGACAAGCACTCGGTGCAGGGCGGCGCCGAGCCGCTGCCCCAGGGCCACGAGTTCGAGGTGGACCCGTACCCGACGGGCACCGTCGAGCCCGGCTTTCCCGACATGTGGTGCGCCGCGCTGTCGCACTGCATGGAGCGCTTCGAGGGCAAGCGGCCGAGGTACCGGGCCACCCGTTCCGGCGGCGTGGGCGCCTTCACCGCGGACAACTTCCCGGTGTTCGACTACATGCGGCCCAACGTGTTCGTGGCCGCCGACTCCAACCACGGCTACAAGATGATCGCCGTGGGGCGCGAGGTGGCCCGCGTGGTGACCGGGGAGCACTCCTCGCTGCTGCACCCGTTCCGCTACGAGCGCTTTGCGACCGGCGACCTCCACCCGGTATCGCACAGCCCGTACCCCTGGAGTTGATTCACCGGTGGCCTCCCACGTCGTCCTGGGCGGCGGGGTCAACGGCCTCTCCGTCGCGCGCGGGCTCGCCGAGCGCGGCGCCGACGTGCTCGTGCTCGACAAGGGCCGCATCGGCGCCGGGGCGTCGGGCATCGCCGGTGGGATCGTGCGCAACTACTACCGCTCCGAGCCGATCACCGAGCTTGTCCGCCTGTCGGTCGAGATGTTCGAGAAGGATCCCGAGGCCTACGGCTTTCGCCAGGTGGGCTACCTCGCCGCCGTACCCGAGACCCAGGCGGACGACCTCGCCGCGATCGCGGACCAGCACGCGCGGATCGGCTACGAGTCCGAGCTGGTCAGCGGCGCCGAGGCCTGCCGCGAGTACCTGAGCTGGAGCTGGCCCGACTGGGAGGCGCCGGTGGAGGCGCTGCTGCACGAGCGCCGCGGGGGCTGGGCGGACTCGATGCAGACTGTGCGCCGGCTGGCCGAGCGCGCTCGCGCGGCCGGCGCCGAGATCCATGAGGGCGTGGAGGTCGTGGGCTTCGAGCTCGGCGAGAGCAGAGTCGACGCCCTCCTGACCGACCGTGGCCCCCTGGAGTGCCAGACACTGGTGGCCGCCCCCGGCCCGTGGGCCGAGCGGACGTGGCGCATGCTCGGGCTGGAACCGCACGTCGAGGTGGATGGCCGGCGTCGCCCGTTGATCGAGTACTGGAAGGCGCAGGAGGGGGAGTTCGCGCTCGCGGGAGCGGGGCTGTCCCGGCGGGCGGGCGGCGAGGCTCCGGTGGTGCACCTCGACCAGTCCGGGCCGCTGCTATCGGACCGCGACGGATCGGTGCTGGTCGACGGCCCCTGGGGAATCTACTTCCGCATGGGGCGCACCGGCACGGGCATCACGGGCGGCGGGCTGCCCGTGCTCCTCGAGCACCCCAACCTCGATCCGTACGGGCCGGAGAATCCAGAACACGCGGCCGAGCCCGCGTTTCGCGAGTTCTTCACCTCGGGCCTGGCCGCGGCGCTCCCTCGCTTTCGTGGCCGCGCCGACGACTGGAGCCTGACCGCGGCGGGTGGGATCGTGGCCCACACGCCCGACAACTATCCGGTCTGCGACTGGGTGCTCGACAACGTGTACGCGCTCGTGGACTCCGGTCACGGCTTCAAGACGCTGGCGATGGGTGATCTGGCGGCGCGGGAGCTGGACGCGGGCAACGACCCGAGGCTCGATCCGTTTCGCCTGGACCGCTTCGAGCGCGGCGCGTTGCACACGGCCTCCAAGGGCCCGTACCCCTGGACATGAGCAGGCGCGGACGACGCCGACGCCGCGCCCGCCCCCGGGTCCGCGAGCGCGAGAAGCCGGGAGCGATAACCAAGGGCCCCCGATAACGCTCACCTGCGAATGCGGCGAGAAACGCGAGCCGGCCTACGGCGAACGCTGGACCTGCGAGAAGTGCGGCCGCTCGTGGACACGAGCCGAATACCCCGCGAGCAGCACGAGGAGATCCGCAAGCTGAGCCTGCGCTATCGGCGCCGAGGCGTGCGGCGATCTCGACGATGCGCCGGCCGAAGCAGCCGGATGGTGCGACGATCGCGGTGTCGCCCGGCTCCAGCTGATGTCGTTGAGGTCCGGGTCGAGGTGGCCGAGCATCGGCCTCTGCATCGCCTCGAGGACGGCGGGATCGACGGTGGTGGGCCCGGGGCCGCAGAGCAGGCGCTCGGGGGGCGGAGCTGGGGAAGGTCGGCGGTCAGTGCCTAACCTATACCGCTACGGCAGCTCGGGCAGGGAATCCCGCTTGGGGCTAACACGGGTTGTCGTCGGCCACCCACAGAAGGCATCGCGCGTCGCGCCGGAGCCGCCGGGCCGCCCGCCGGTGCGTCCAGCGGCCCAGCCTGCGTCGGTCGGCGCCGAAGACGAGCAGACCGACTCGCTGCTCGTGGCAGACCTCCAGCGCCGTCGCGACCGGCCTGCGGTTGTGGAACGCCATCTGCGTCGTGCGTATCCCCCTGCCCCGCGCGTCGCTCGCGACGGCGTCGAGCTCGCCACGGTTGGCGTGCTCCGCGAACACGCGGGCCATCTGGTCGATGTACGCGAACGACCCGAGCGGGATGGCGTCGCAGATGTAGAGCTCGGCGCCCGACTCGCCGGCTGCGTCGACCGCCACCCGCACGGCCGCCGCCTCGAAGGGCACGTTGCACGTGAGCAGCATCACCGGCCCGGCGACCGAGGCGGCGGCGGGGCTTGCCGTCCCTCGGTCGGCGACGACGATGCCGCCGGTACTCACGGCTCGGGCTCGACCTTCGTCGACTTGAGCCGCCAGGTCGGCAGCTCGCCGGCGCCGTAGAACACGCGTCGCCGCACGATCGGACCGATGAGCCGGAACCAGGCGATGGCGCTCGCGGGAAGCCCGATCGCCACGCCCTTGAGGCCCCAGAGCGCGAAGGTCGCGAACGAGATGCCGACAATGAAGAGCAACCCGAAGGTGATGTAGAGGCGCATCTTCGCCTGCGAGCGACGGACGCCCATGAGACGCGTCTGGTCGAGCGTGCGCGTGTCGTAGGACTTGCCGCATGCGCACTGCACCTGGTCACCGAGCTCGACCTGGTGCGTGCGGCCGCACTCGCAGCTCAGCGCGATCGGGATCTCCGGCATCCTGCGCCGAGTGTAGAGCGAATCGTGGGGACGAGCATCAGCTCGTCCCCACGATCAGGGTCTCGTGCTCAGGCCGGCGTGGTGGTGGCCGCCGGCGCGGCCGACTCCAGTGCCTCCTGCGACGGCTGCTCGTCGCTCGGGTCGCGGAAGCTGAACTTCTTGCCGTGCTGGTGCTGCGCCACGACATAGCCGATGATCCCGGCCGCGAGCGCGAGGACGCCGACGATGATGATGCGCGGCACCCAGGCGGTCGGGTCGGTGAACTCGGTGTCCGCCGGGTCGAAGGCGTACCCCGTGTACTTGAGGAACACGATTCCGAAGAGGATGAACAGCAGGTTGAGCCCTGCGAAGACCCCCGCCAGCACCATCCAGAATCTCGAGAGCTTGAACGGACGTGGCCAATTCGGACGGTCGCGGCGAAGGAGCAGCACGCCGCTCAGCGCGAGCACGTGGGAGAGCATGTAGCCGAGGTTGCCCGCGGCGAGGATGAAGAAGATGCCAGGGAAGATCAGGATCAGCGCGATGTTCAGGATCGCGTCGAGCGTCATCGCGCGTGCGGGTACGTGGTGCTTGTTCAGCACGCCCAGCTGCTTGATCGTCATTCCTTCCTCGGACAGGGCGTACAGCGCCCGCGAGCCGTCCATCGTCGCCGTGTTCATCGACAGGAGCAGGCCCGCGCAGAGGCAGAGCGTGAGCACCGTCCCGAGCCCGTCCCCGGCGATCGTGTGCATGACGTCGATGAGGTAGACCACGCCGGTGAGGTCGCCGACGATCACGTCGTAGCCGACCGTCCCCAGCACGGCGATCGGGAGCAGACACGCGAGAACGACGTTCATCCCGCCGGTCACCGCAAGCGCCTTGCGGGTGTCGTTCTTCGTGTCCTTGTACTCCGGCGCGAACGACGCGGCGGCCTCGGGCCCGTAGGTGGACCAGCCGAGGATGTAGAGCCAGACCATGATGAGCGCGAACTCGTTGAACCAACCCGGCGAGTTTCCGAAGAACTCGACGGAGGCCGCGACGTAGTTCGACCCGACCTCGTGGTTGGCGACGTCGCCGGTGAGGAACGCGCCCAAGGCGATGACGACGATCGGGATGACCATCATCGCCGCCACGACGTAGCTGAGCCCCACGGCCGGGCGCATGCCGCGGACGTTGAAGACGAAGCAGACGATGATCGCGCCGATGCCGATCAGCTTGGCCGCGGTCACCGCGGAGAGCGCGATCGGATCCCAGGTCCAGGTCGCGATGCCGGAGTCCGCGCTGGCGAACTCGCCGATCAGGAGCAGGCCGATGAAGCTTCCGTACACCGCGAGCACGCTCGACCACGCGAACCAGTAGCCGAAGACGGCGATCGGCCCAGCAAGCGAGAAGTGCTTGCGCCAGCCTTCACGGGCGTAGACGGAGAGACCGCCCGGCTTGTCGGGGAACATCGCCGCGGGCTCGCAGTAGATGTACGCCTGCAATGCGCCGATGACCGCGGAGATGATCCACAGCGTGAGCGCCCACGTTCCGCCCAGGTACACGATCGAGAAGGCGAGCCCGACCAGCAGGAAACCCGGGTTTGCCAGGCCGATGACGACCCCGTCGTACCACCTCATCGTCTTGAGGAGACGACGTTGGTCAACGACAACTTCAGCCATGCAGCCTCCCTCGGGATTCGGGCGTCTCAGCGGACGCTGCCGGGCGACCATACAAATTTGTTTGAAGGTTTGCAACGGGCCTACCGACGCGTCGAAGGAGCGATTACGGCGTGCCGCGGTCGATGAAGCTCGTCGGGTCGAGCCCCGCGATGACGCGCGTCACCACATCCGGCTTGCGCTCGCGATCCTCGAGTCGCTCCTTGCGGGCGACCGCCTCGCGGACGAGGCGCCCGCCGGCGTAGCGGAAGGGCTCGGGAGGGAGCCGGCTGCTCGGGAGCCGGGCGAGCGCGGGCGGCAGGTCCGCGTCGCCGTCGCTCCAGGGCCATCTCCGCCAGAACGTCGCCCGCGAGGCGCGACGGGCCGACGCCGTTGCCGGAGAATCCCGCGCACACGAGGACCTGAGGGCTCCCGTCCAGTCGGCAGAAGAAGGGAAGCCCCGAGATCGAGTAGTCGATCGGGCCGCGCCAGCTCGCGGCGATCGTCGTGTCCGCCAGCTGCGGATACGCCCGACCGAACTGGCCTCGCACCTCGTCGAGTCGTGGAGACGGGCCGTGGAATGAGGCGCCGATCCGTCCGCCGAGCGCGAGGGAGCCGCCGCCCTTGCCGAAGACGATCCGGCCGTCGTCCGTGCGCCGGTAGTAGTTGATGAGCCGGCGGGAGTCCGAGACCGCGAGCCCGAGCGGCCACGTCAGTTCCTCTCCACGCACGCCGAGCGGCTCGGTCGCGATCATGTCGCTCGCGACGACGACAAGCGACTTCGCCACCTCCGGAAGCTCTGCGGCCCACGCGTTCAGCGCGAGCACCACGCAGCCGGCCGTGATCGTCGCACGGGGTGTGACGACCTGCGGGCTCGGGCCGCGCACGAGAGCCGTCATCGGCGTCCTCTCGTGCACCCTGACGCCGGCCGACCGCGCGACCTCCGCGAGCCCGCGCGCCAGCAGCGCCGGCTGGATCGTCGCCGCCGCGGCCTCGCGCACGCCCGCGAGGTGCACGGGTGATCCGGAGAGCTCGGCGACCTCGTCGCGCTCCAGCCTTTCGAACGGACGGGCGCCGGCGCGCTCGATCGCCTCGAGCGTCGCCGACCAGGCATCGAGCTGCGCTGTGTTCGTCGCGGCCCACAGCCATCCCGCCTGCCGGTACCAGGCGTCGATGCCGTGCTCCTCGCAGAAGCGGCCGATGTCCGCGACGGCCTCCTCCGAGCGGCGGCAGAGGTCGACGGCGGCATCCGTGCCGCACAGCTTCTGGAGCGACGGGAACTTCGACCACCACGTCATCGCGAACCCGCCGTTGCGGCCGCTCGCGCCACCGCCGCAGACGTCGCCGTCGATCAGCACGACGTCCGTGCCGGGTGAGCGCCGCTTGAGCGCGAGCGCGGTCCAGAGACCGGTGAACCCTGCACCGACGATGCAAACGTCGGCGCGCGTGGAGACGTCGAGGGCCGGATGGGCGGGCGTCTCCGGCAGCAGTCCCTGGAGCCAGTGCGCCCGGATCGCGCCGGCCGGTCGCAGCGGCGCGTCGAACACGACGCCGCTAGTCGCGGAGGACCCGGCGGTCGCCCTTGGGCGTGTCGTTCAGGTCGATGTTGAGGAGCTTCATCTCGGTGAACGTGTTCAGGAACCACTGCGAGAGCTCACGGCCGATGCCGCTCTTGCCGGTCCCGCCGAACGGCGCAAGCTGATCCCAGTAGTTCGTGCTCTCGTTGACGTTCACCGTTCCGTGCTGCAGGGCCTCCCCCACGCGGAACGCGGCCGCGAGGTCGCGCGTGTAGACGGATGCGTTCAGGCCCAGATCGCTCGCGTTTGCGATCTCGATCGCCTCGTCGGCCGAGCGGATCTTGATGACCGGAGTGACGGGCCCGAACGTCTCGTTCTGCGCGATCTCCATGTCTGGGGTGACGCCGGTCAGGATCGTCGGTGGATAGAAGACGCCGTCGGGCTCGCCGAACTGAAACACCTCGGCACCATCGTTCCGGGCGCCCTCGACGTGCTGCGTCACTCGGGCGAGGGTGGCGTCGTTGCAGAGCGGCCCCATCTCCGTCGCCTCGTCCGTCGGATCGCCGAGGCGAACCTGCGCCGTCCGTCGCTTCAGCTTCTCGACGAACTCGTCGTGCACGTCCTCGTGCACGAGGATCCGCTCCGCCGAGGTGCAGACCTGGCCGGCGAGGTAGAAGGCTCCGAGTACCGCACCCTCCACGGCGGAATCGACGTCCGCGTCGGCGAGGACGATCTGCGGCCCGTCGCCTCCGAGCTCGAGCAGCTGCTTCTTGAGCCCGGCCGCGCGACTGATCTGCTCGCCGGTCGCGGTCGAGCCGGTGAAGAAGATCGCGTCGACGCCCTCGTGCTCGACGAGCGCGGCCCCGGTCTCCCCGTAGCCCTGCACGAGGTTCACGACGCCTGGCGGGAAGCCCGCCTCCGCGAAGAGCTCCGCGAGCATCGCGCAGCTCGTGGCTGCGAACTCGGAGGGCTTCCAGACGACCGTGTTTCCAGAGGCGATCGCATGGGCGATCGCGATCGAGGCGATGTCCGTCGGGAAGTTGTACGGGGTGATCACCGCGACCACCCCGACGGGCCGGTGCGACATGAGCAGCCGTTTGTTGTTGGCGCGCTCCTGCGTCGAGGGCAAGGTCATCCCGCGATGGCGGAGCACCTCCTCGGCCGCCTTCTGGTACGCGGGCGCCGAGTACTCGTAGATCTCCTCGCGCGTCTCCGAGATCGTCTTCCCGGTCTCGAGCGTGATCATCTGGGCGAGCTCCTCGCCGTGAGCGACGACGACGCGGTGCATCTCCCGCACCAACTCGACGCGCTCGACGAGCGAAAGCCCGCCCCACAGGCGCTGAGCGGCTCGCGCAGCCTGGACGGCTCGATCCACGTCCGCCGGGGTGCAGGTGTCGATACGGCTGACAACGGTGTCCGACCACGAAGAGCGCACCTCCATCGCGGGGCCGCCGCCACTGACCCACTCACCACCGATGAGCGCCTTCGTTGGGAGCTCTCGCGTCACAGACACTGCGCCGCGAACCTAGCACGCGGCCGCGACCTCCGCGTCCGAGGCGTGTCGCCGTCGGGCGGTGGATCGCGCCCGCTCCGGCGGACGGAGGCTCGGGCGCTCATGCGGCGAGTCGATCGCTCGCGTCATCGAGGACCTCTAGCCTGCGGCACTGTGGACAGCACAGGTCCGATGCGGTAGAAACCTGTTGAACATATTTGTTCGAAGAGCGCCTCGAACGGGGAGAAGAGATGGCGGACAAGACGTGGGGCGGCGAGCCGTTCTGGGGGCTGGGCTACGAGTGGGATCCGGACTGGTTCCTCACCGAGCGCCAGAAGGAGCTGCGGGCCAAGCTGATCGACCTGTGTGAGCAGGAGCTGCGCGCCAACGCGAAGCGGTCCGACGACGAGCTCCTCTACCCGCGCCGCAACTTCGAGATCATGGCCGAGAACGGCTTCCTGGCTCGCTGACCGTGCCCGAGGAGTACGGCGGCCTGGGTGAGAACCACGTGGCCTACTCGATGGTCTGCGAGACGCTCGCCCGCTACGGCTGCGCGTCCACCGCGATGTGTTACGTGATGCACATCAGCGCGGTGGCGACGATCATGCTGCGGCCGACCCCCGAGCTGGTCGACAAGTACATCCGGCCCGCTGAACGACGGCAAGATCGGCACGCTCTCCTACTCCGATCCCGAGACCGGCTCGCACTTCTGGTACCCGTTCTCCTCGAGCGCCGAGCGCTCCAACGGCGGCTACAAGGTCAACAAGAAGGCCTCCTGGACGACCTCCGGAGGCTTCGCCGACTTCTACGTGGTGCAGACCACGAGCCCGGACTTCAAGGGCTACGACGACCTGTCGGTGTTCGTCATCGACGGCGACGCACGTGAAGGCCCAGCCCTCGCTCTGGGACGCACTCGGCCTGCGCGGCAACCAGTCCGGCCCGATCGAGGTCGACGGACGTGCAGATTCCCGACGACCAGATCGTCGGCCCGATCGGCGACGGCGCCACGTCCAACGACGAGGCCGTGGACCCCTGGTTCCTGGTCGGCTCATCGTCGGTGTGGAACGGCATCACGATGGGCGCGTCGACATCGCCAAGCGTCACACCACCCGCAAGCGCCACGTGGACGTGGGCATGCGCGTGGCCGACTACCCGACGATCCAGGACTACGTGGGCGAGGCCGTGATGGACACCAACGCCTGCCGCGTGTTCGTCCTCGCGTGGCCCAGGCCATGGACCGGGTGACCGACGACAACCGGCGGGAGCTCGAGTCGGGCGAGACGGCGCGCGCGGACTACCTGCACTGGGCGTGGCAGATCAAGTTCGAGGCGGCGAAGAACACCGCCCACCACGTCGACAAGATGCTGCACGCCTGCGGCGGATCGGGCTACAAGCGCGACATGGAGCTCGAGCGCTACGTGCGCGACGCCAAGGCCGGCTGGGTGATGGGCCCGACCAACGAGGTGCTGCGCCAGTTCGTGGGCAAGGCCGTGCTGCTGGGCTTCGACGCGCTCGACTACTGGAACCAGACGTACAACCGCAGCGTGGTCGAGAACGAGGTCAAGAAGCTCGACGCCGCCGCCAAGCGCGACCTCGCCAAGCAGCTCGTCCGAGCAGGCCGACAAGGACGAGGCCAAGGAGCCGGCCCGAAGACGTGAACCTGGGGCCGCGCCCACCACCGCTGGTCTCCGGCCTCAAGCCGGTCGACCGCGGCTTCGAGAGCTGGTGGGTGCGCCCGGGGTCGGCTACGGTCGTGGAGCTGCGCGCGGGCGACCGGCGTCACCGTGATCGATCCCGACGGCGGCCAGGTGGCCGAGCTGACCGCGCTCGCGTCCGACGGGCGCGACGACCTCGCCGCGCTCGGCGCGACGGCCGACGCCGACGCGAGCGTGGTGCGCGGGCTGGTCGCAAACAGCGGCGGCGACGGCTTCGTCGGCATGCTGCACGCGCGCGGGCTGCGTCCGCACGACGCGCGGGCGCTGCGGCTGTTCGCCGGGACGGCGGCGCCCGGGCGCCTCACAGTCGTTCGACTGTCGAGCGCGACGTGCTGCTGGCCGTGGTGGCGGCCCGGGCGAGCCGCCTCGTGGACGGAGACTCGCGCCGGCCTCGGCGCTGGTGGTGGAGGTACAGCGGGCGGCCGCGCGAGGAGATCGAGCTCGAGCTGCCTCCGCCGCTGGCCGAGCCGCGGCTCGACTTCCGCGTGGACAAGGCCTCGGCGCTGGCCTACGAGGTCAAGGAGGGCGAGTACATCCAGATCATCGACGTCAAGGGCAAGCAGTGCTCGGACTTCCTCGCCTTCCACGAGCACAAGCTTCAGAGCGGGCCTCGAGCGGGGCATCGACGGCGTGACCACGCGGACCCTGATGGCCGCCGCGGTGCCCGACGCCGGGCCTCTACTCGAAGTACTTCGACGTCGACATGGACCCGCTGGTCGAGCTGGTGCGCGACACCGTCGGCCGCCACGACATGTTCGCGCTGGCCTGCCAGGCCAAGTACTACGAGGACATGGGGTACCCAGGGCACATCAACTGCACGGACAACTTCAACCGGCAGGTCACGCCCTATGGCATCGCCGAGCGCAAGGGCTGGGAGGCGCTCAACTTCTTCTACAACACGGCGCTTGACTGCGACAACCAGCTGATCCTCGACGAGCCGTGGTCGCGGCCCGGCGACTACGTGCTCGTGCGGGCGATGAGCGACCTGGTGTGCGCGTCGTCGGCGTGCCCGGACGACATCGACCCCGCGAACGGCTGGGAGATGCACCGACATCCACGTGCGCGTCTACTCGCCGGACAACCGCTTCTCGACGGCCATCGCCCACCGCGTGACCCCGGAGGCAGAGCCAGTGCTGACCAAGGAGACGGCGTTCCACCCGCGCACGAGCGAGCTCACCAAGAGCTTCGTCGAGTACCGCGGCTACTGGCTGCCGCACTGCTACAACAACGAGGGCGCGATCGCCGAGTACTGGGCCTGCCGCGAGAAGGCCGTGGTGATGGACCTCTCGCCGCTGCGCAAGTGGGAGGTGCTGGGCCCGGACTCCGAGGTCGCTGATGCAGCAGGCGGTCACGCGCGACATACGCCGGCTCGCCGTGGGCAAGGTGGTCTACACCGCGGTCTGCAACGAGACCGGCGGCATGATCGACGACGCCACCGTCTTCCGCCTCGGCCAGGACAACTTCCGCTTCGTCGGCGGCGACGAGTACGACGGCGTCTGGCTCAAGGAGCTGGCCGAGCGGATGGGGCTCAACGTTTTCGTCAAGCCCTCGACCGATCAGCTGCACAACGTCGCCGTCCAGGGTCCGGCCAGCCGCGAGATCATGAAGCAGATCGTCTGGACGCCGCCCACACAGGTGCCGCTCGACGAGCTCAAGTGGTTCGGCTTCACGGTCGGGCGCATCGGCGACTACGACGGGATACCGCTGGTGGTCTCGCGCACCGGCTACACCGGCGAGCTGGGCTACGAGGTGTTCTGCCACCCCGACGACGGTCCCGCCGTGTGGGACGCGATCCACGCGGCCGGTGCGCCGCACGGGATCAAGCCGCTGGGCCTGGACGCGCTCGACATGATCCGCATAGAGGCGGGCCTGATCTTCGCCGGCCACGAGTTCGACGATCAGGTCGATCCCTTCGAGGCCGGCATCGGCTTCGCGGTCAAGCTCGACTCAGAAGACGACTTCGTGGGCAAGGAGGCGCTGGTAGAGCGCTCCGCGCATCCCCAGCGCACCCTCGTGGGGCTCGAGATCGAAGGCAACGAGGTCTGCGGGCACGGCGACGAGGTCTACGACGGCCGCCGCCGCGTGGGCGTGATCACCAGCGGCACCCGCAGCCCGGTCCTGCGCAAGAACATCGCGTTGTGCCGGATGGCCGTGCAGTACGCGGAGCTCGGAACGAGAGTCGAGGTGGGGAAGCTCGACGGCCTGCAGAAGCGCCTCCCGGCCGAGGTGGTGCGTGTGCCCTTCTACGATCCGGACAAGACCAAGCCACGCTCGTGACCGAGCCCGCTCGACCGGCTGAGTTCGACTTTCCGATCAGCTGGAGCGGCCCGGACGGGATCGGCGCGAGCCCCTTCGACGAGTTCTCCGAGTCGGAGGCGCCCGACGTTTGCGACGAAGAGGGGCAGGATCCGGCCCTCGCGCTGAGGCGGACGCTGGGCATGTTCGCCACCGGGGTCACCGTCATAACTATCCTCCAGCGCGAGCAGGTCCACGGGATGACCGCGAACGCGTTTATGTCGGTCTCGCTCGAGCCGCCGCTCGTTCTGATCTCGGTCGACCGGCGGACCAAGATGTGCGGCCTGCTGCACGAGGGGCGTCGCTACGGGGTCAGCGTCCTGTCCCACGGCCAGAGCGCCCTGTCAGACCGATTCGCCGGGCGCCCGGGCGAGGATCTGCCCAAGCCACGCTTCGACCTGGTCCGCGAGACGCCGCTCGTGGACGGCGCCCTCGCCCACTTCGTGTCCCGCGTGGAGCGTTCCTATTGGGGCGGTGACCACTCGCTGTTCCTGGGGCGGGTGGAGTATGCGCGCCAGAACCCCGGCACCCCGCTGCTCTTCCACGGCGGGCGCTACGAGCGCCTCGGCCAGGCGGGCTAACCCCCGGTCAGCTCTCGCGCCGACCGAAGAACTCCGCGAACAGTGCTTGCGGGTCACAGCCGAGCCCCAGAGCCGCGCCGCGCCCGCGATAGGTTGCGGCGGACGACGTCGTTTGGCCCGAGCGCCTCGCAGACCCCCACCGATGTCGCCTCCTGGCCGCTGCACAGGTGCGCGCTCCTCGTATCTCGCCGGCTGTGAACGCGCGCATGACGACATCCTCGAACTTCGGCGACGGAGTCGGAGGCGCTTCCGGTGGTCATCCTAGTCTCCTCGTAATTCTCACTCCGTGGACAGCTAGGCTCGGATCACGATAACCTCGTCGTCCATGGCCGTGCAGGAAAATCCGGTCCGAGTGCTCGGGAAGGCGACACGCATGCTCGACCTGCTGGCCGAGGAAGGCGAGATGACGGTGCAGGCCCTCGCCGACGCCGCGGAGGAGCCTCGCAGCTCGGTGTACCGGCTGCTGGGCGGCCTGCGAGAGGCTGAGCTGGTGGAGCCGGCCGGCCGGCGTGGCACCTACCGGCTCGGCATCAAGCTCCTGCGGCTGTCCGGCGCGGTGATCTCGCGCTTCGACGAGCGCCGCGCGGCTCTCCCGGCGATGGAGCGCCTCCACGAGCGCACCGAGGAGACCGTCTTCCTCAGCGTCCTGCGCGGGCGCGAGGCGGTCTGCATCGAGCGCATCGACGGGCGTTGGGTGCAGTCCATGGCGCTCACGCTGGGGGGTGGCCTGCCCCTTCACATCGGCGGCGGCCCGCGGGCGCTGCTCGCCTTCCTCGGAGAGGACGCGTGGACGGAGTACCTGGCCGACGGGGAACTGACCCCGTTCACGGAGCACTCGATCACCGACCCCGACGCATTGCTGGCCGATCTGCGCCTCGTGCGCGAGCGCGGATACGCCGTCAGCGACGAGGACGTGGTGGTGGGAATGGCCGCGCTCGGCGCGCCCATCTTCGACTATCGCGGAAAGCTTCGGGCTGTGATCTCCTTCAGCGGACCGAAGCCCAGCGTGCTGGGCGAACGCAAGGAGGCGAACGTCGAGGCGATCAAGGCCGCCGCGCAGGACAGCTCTCGCGCGCTGGGATACGACCCGAGCTCCGGCCGTACGGCTGACGCGTGAGCGCCGCGCTGCCGGCGATCGCCGGGCGCCCGCCCGGCCAGATCGGGATCGTCGTCCGGGACCCTGAGCGGCGCCGCGGCTTCTCGGTGCTCTACCGCTACCCGGGTGAGGGTGTGGCCGACCTGCCCGCTCTGTGGGCGGCTCTGGCCGCGGGGCTCGACGGGCGTGAGCTGCCGCTGGCGCTCGAGGGGCTCGACAACCGTGGCGACGTCCGCGACCAGGTCGACCGCCTGAGCAGCGCGCTCCAGCGCCTGCGCCGGCTCGTGCCCGCCCCCGCCGGGGCGTGAGCAACGGCTTTCTGCTGGGGGCGCTCGCCGCCCTCGCGTGGGGGTCCGCGGACATCCTCGTCGTCCATTCCGCGCGGCGGGTCGGTTTCTTCCGCACCCTGTTGGCCGTTCAGGCCTCCGGCGTGCTCCTGCTGGCGCTGCTCGCGGTCGGGCTCGGGGTGGACATGTCGCTGAGCGGTGGGCAGGTGGCCGCGATCGCGGCACTCGGCGCCCTGTCGGTGGGCGCCTACGCGGGCTTCTACAAGGCGCTCGAACTGGGCCCTATCGCGATCGTCAGCCCGATCGCCTCGACCAACGGCGCGATGATCGTGGTCCTGGCGGTGATCGTGCTGGGCGAGTCGCTCACCGCCGCTCAGGCAGTGGGAGTCGCGCTCGTGCTCGTGTTCGTCGTGCTCGCGTCGCTCGAGCCGGCGGCCGTGCGGCTGCGAGGCGGCAGTGGCATCCGGCTGGCCTTGGCGGCCACCGTCGTCTTCGGCCTGTATGTGTTCTTTCTCGCCACGCTGGCGGATGATCTCGGTTGGCTCTTGCCGATTCTGCTCACGCGAGCGGTGGCGGTGGCGCTCATGACCGCGTACTTCGCCGCCCGTCGCGACCACGAGCGGCGTCCGCTCGGGCGGGTGTTGCTGGCTGCGTGCGTGGTGGCGGGCGTGCTCGATGCGATCGGCTACATGCTGTACAACCGCGGCGCTGAGCTTGGGGAGGTGGCGATCACCAGCGCGGCCGCCTCCTCCTATCCGCTCATTCCCATCCTGGTGGGCCTGTTCGGCTTTCGCGAACGGGTGGCCTGGTACCAGCTGGTGGGTGTGGCAGGTGTGCTGGTTGGGATGGTGGTGCTGTCGCTCGGCTGACTACGGGAGCTCGGGAAGCTCGCTCAGCCAGGCGCTGCGGGCGCCGGTGTCATCCCACAGGACGGGAAAGAACGACTCGTCGAGCGAGAGATCGCCGCGGCGCCGGTATCGGGAGTAGATGAGGTCGGTCTCCGTGGGGTGGAAGCGGGTCTCGACCGGCACCATGTGGGTGACGAGGGAACGGCGTTCGACGGTGGCCTCGTTCGGGCCCGAACCGTGGAACGTCCAGCCGTGGTGAAACGCGACGCCGCCGGCCTTGACCACCACGGGCACCCGCTCAGCCTCCACGCCGGCGGGCGTGGCGGCGGCGACCGGCGCCAGCCAGTCCTCGGGCGCGTGGAAGCTGCCTCGGTCGGGCGGGGTCTTGGGCCACAGGTGCGAGCCCTTCACGTGCTCCATGGTGCCG